>CAWDKH010000013.1:0-24289 GCA_963802905.1 uncultured Solirubrobacteraceae bacterium
CTCGACCGCGCAACCGCGCCGAGAGGAACGAAATCGTCGTCCCCGCCCCCAACCGAACCCTCTCCCTACCCAGCCGCCGTTGCCGTTCGTCCTACCCTCCACGGCATGAGCCGCATCCCCGCCGTCCTGTCGATCGCCGGCTCAGACTCCGGCGGCGGCGCCGGCATCCAGGCCGACCTGAAGGCGTTCGCTCGCTGCGGCGTCCACGGCATGACCGCGATCACCGCGCTGACCGCGCAGAACACCATCGGCGTCAGCGGCGTCCACGCCACGCCGCCGGAGTTCATCGTCGAGCAGGTCCGCCAGGTCGCGACCGACATCGGCGTCGACGCCGTGAAGATCGGGATGCTCGGGACCGAGGAAACCGTCCAAGCCGTCGACCAGGCGCTCGACCTGCTCGCGCCCGGCACGCCGATCGTGATCGACCCGGTGATGGTGGCCGAGTCGGGCGCCGTGCTGCTCGACGATCCCGCCCGCGCCGCGCTCGTCGAGCTCCTCATCCCGCGCGCCACCGTGATCACCCCCAACCTCCCGGAGGCGCGCGTGCTCGCGCGGCGCACCCCGACGGCGACGCCGAGGAGCTCGCCGTCGAGCTCCATCGCCTCGGCCCGCAGGCGGTCGTGGTGACCGGCGGCCACCGTGACGAGGTCACCGACGTCTTCTACGACGGCACCGCGCTCGAGACGCTGACCGGCCCGCGCCACCCCGACGGCGCGGCCCACGGCTCGGGCTGCACCCACTCGAGCGCGCTCGCCGCTCGCCTCGCGCTGGGCGACGACCCGCTGACCGCCGCACGTCATGCCCGTGACATCGCGTCAGCAGCAGTCGAGAACGGCCTCCGCGAGATCGGCCACGGCGCCGGGCCCGTCGACGTGTTCGGGCTCCGACATGGCCCCGCAGTTGGCGCGCAGGACCCGGAACGCTCGACCACCCACGTGGCATAATCGGCCCATGAAGTTCCTGCGCATGCGGCCGGGCCACGGCGAGCAGCTGATCGCCGAGGGCGACGTCGGTGTGAGCGAGGACGAGGAGCGTCTGATCGAGATGTTCCGCCGCCAGCTCGACGACGGCATGTGGGCAGCGGTGCCGACCACGAACGAGACCGGCCGCCGGCAGGCGGAGATGGTGCGCGCCTTCGAGGAGATCCCGCGGGATACCGAGCGGGTCATCTTCTTCCCGCGCGCAGCGGGCGGCGCCCGGTAGCGGCGCGATGACCGTCGCGCTCTGCGCCACCGCGATCGTCGTCCTCGCCCTGCTGTGGGAGATCAGCCTGCCCTGGCTGGAGCGCCGCCAGGACGCCCGCCGCGCTCGGAGGGAGGCGCGCCGCCACGGCGACCCCGGCGGCTATGACCCCGGCCGCGAGCGCCGCGCCGAGCAGCGCGCCCGCGAGCTCCTGCGCTCGTGCGTCAACGAGGAGGAGTGGGCGATGTACCGCGACCTCGGCTTCCTCCGGGTCTGGGGCGGCCAGGCCGCCGGCCCCGTCGCCACGCACCCGAGCCGCGACCTCGGCGGCGTGCCCTACGCCTACCTGGTCTACCCCCACAAGCCGATCCTCGCCTACCTCCCGCAGACCGGCCAGCTGCTCAACGAGTACTGCGTCGAGTTCCCCGACGAGACGCGCCCCTACGGCTCGGCCCGCCTGCCCGACTCCGACGACGTGCTCGCCAAGTGGATGGCGCTGCAGGGCGACGAGCGGCGCCTGATCGCCGAGGCCAACCTCCACCTGCCGGGCCGCCAGGTCGACCCGCAGCAGGTCCAGCGCGACCTCTGGCGCCTCGGCCAGTGGGAGCGCGCGCGGCTCGCCCGCGCCCAGCGCCGCGAGGACGAGGCGCGGGCCACGCGCCGCCGCGCCGGCTCGCCCGACGCGTAGGCTTCACGGCCGCATGGCCGCACTCGACCCCCGCCACAACTCCAGCCAGCTCGTCGACGGGCCCGCTCGCGCCGCCGCTCGCGCGCAGCTCAAGGGCATCGGCTTCGACGACGAGGCGCTCTCCAAGCCGATCATCGGCGTCGCCTCGACGTGGACCGAGACGATGCCCTGCAACTACCAGATGCGCGCGCAGGCGGCCAAGATCAAGGAGGGCATCCGCGACGCCGGCGGCACGCCGATGGAGTTCAACACGATCGCGATCTCCGACGGCATCACGATGGGCACGAGCGGCATGCGCGCGAGCCTCGTCTCCCGCGAGGTGATCGCCGACAGCATCGAGCTCGTCGCCCGCGGTCACTTCTTCGACGCGGTCATCTGCCTCGCCGCCTGCGACAAGACGCTGCCCGGCGTGACGATGGCGCTCGCGCGCCTGAACCTCCCGGGGATGATGCTCTACGGCGGCTCGATCATGCCCGGCAAGTACAAGGGCGAGGACGTCACGATCCAGGAGGTCTTCGAGGCGATCGGCGCCCAGGCCGCGGGCCGCATCACCGAGCAGGAGCTGATCGACCTCGAGAACGTCGCCAGCCCCGGCTCCGGCGCCTGCGGCGGCCAGTTCACCGCCAACACGATGGCGATGGCGCTCGAGGTGCTCGGCATCTCGCCGATGGGCGCCGCCATGGTCCCGGCCGAGAACCCGAGCAAGGCCGAGGTCGCCTACGAGGCCGGCAGGCTCGTCATGGACGTGCTCGCCCGCGGCCAGCGCCCGAGCGACATCATCACCAAGGCCGGGCTCGAGAACGCGATCGCCGCCATCGCCACCAGCGGCGGCTCGACCAACGGCGTCCTGCACCTGCTCGCGATCGCCACCGAGGCCGGCGTCGACCTCGACATCGACGACTTCGACCGCATCTCCTCGGCCACGCCGATGCTGTGCGACCTCAAGCCGGGCGGCCGCTACGTCGCCGCCGACCTGCACCAGGCGGGCGGCGTCCCCGTCGTCGTCAAGCGCCTGCAGGAGATGGGCCGCCTCAACGAGGACGCGATGACCGTCACCGGCCGCACGGTCGGCGAGCACGCCGCCGAGGCGACGGAGACCGAGGGCCAGAAGGTCGTGCGCCCGCTCGACGACCCGATCAAGGCCACCGGCGGGCTGGCGATCCTGCGCGGCAACCTCGCCCCCGACGGCTGCGTCGTGAAGCTCTCCGGCCACGAGCGCGTCCAGCACAAGGGCCCGGCCCGCGTGTTCGAGGACGAGGAGCACGCGATGGCCGCCGTCCAGGCGGAGGAGATCAAGCCCGGCGACGTCGTCGTCATCCGCAACGAGGGCCCCGCCGGCGGCCCCGGGATGCGCGAGATGCTCGCGGTCACCGGCGCGCTCGTGGGGCAGGGGCTCGGCGACGACGTCGCGCTCATCACCGACGGGCGCTTCTCCGGCGCCACCCACGGCTTCATGGTCGGCCACGTCGCCCCCGAGGCGGCCCACGGCGGGCCGATCACCGCCGTCCAGGACGGCGACACGGTCACGATCGACGTCGCGTCCCGGCGCCTCGACGTCGACCTCTCCGACGACGAGATCGCCCGCCGCGTCGAGGCCTACGAGCGCCCGCCGACCGCCGCCGTCAACGGCGTCTTCGGCAAGTACGCGAAGCTCGTCTCGAGCGCCTCAGAGGGCGCCGTCACCCGCTAGGCGACTGCTCCGCGGCGGGCTCGTGCGCGGCGAGGAAGTCGCGCAGCAGGCGGTTGAAGCGCTCCGGCCGCTCGAGCATCGCCACGTGGCCGGTGCGCTCGAACACCTCGCGCCGCGCGCCCGGGATCAGCTCCTGCATCCGCTTGGCGTCCTTGACCGGGACGAGCGTGTCGTGGGCGCCCCACACGATCAGCGTCGGGCAGCTGATCTTCGGCAGCTCCTCGTCGAGCGGGTAGTCGGCGAGCGCCTCGAGCGCGGGCAGGAAGCCCTCGGTCCGGCGCGCGCTGCGCACCATCTCGTGGGCGAGCTCCTTGCCGATCAGGTGCGGGTAGCGGAAGCCGGCGGTGGCGAGCGCCCACGTGCGCAGGCGCGGCCGCGTGGCGATCGAGTCGGTCGAGCGCGCCAGCGCGCGCGCCACGTAGGCGTCGGAGAGCCGCGCGAGCCCGACCAGCGGCTGCGCGCGCCGCGTAGTCCTGCCAGAACACGGCGGCGCTGACCAGCGGTGAGGCTGCGCACGCGCTGCGGCTGCCGGATCGCCATCTCGGCAGCGATGAAGCCGCCCATCGAGTTGCCCACCAGCGCGGCCTCGTCGATCCCGAGCGCGTCGAGCAGCGCGAAGCACCAGCGCGCGTAGCGCTCGATCGAGATGTCCTCGGCGCGGCATCTCGGAGTAGCCGAAGCCGGGCAGGTCCATGGCGACGACGCGGTGGTCGCGCGCGAGCTCGGGGAGGTTCTCGAGCCACGACTGCCAGGAGGCGCCGAGGCCGTGGATGAAGACCAGCGCGGGGCCCTCGCCGAGGTCGACGTAGTTGGCCTCGCGGCCGTCGATCCGGAGCCGGTGCTGGTGGCGCGCCCAGTCGACGTCGAGCCACTCGGCGCGGCCGATGCGGCCGTAGTCGTGGTCCGGGCCCGGATGCAGCAGGCCGCCCAGGGACTTGACGGGGCGCGATCCGGGCATGGGCTTCTACCGTACCGCTCGCCCCATGCGCATCGCGATCGACATCGACTCGACCCTGCACCACTACTGGGACCTGCTCGAGGAAGTGGCCCAGCGCCGCTTCGGCGTCGCGATCCCGTACACGGAGCAGGTCGTGTGGGAGATCGACCGCCTCAAGCCCGAGCAGCTCTCGGCCGCGGTGAAGGAGACCCACTCCGAGCCGCAGATCCTCGCCTCCGAGCCGTATCCGGGTGCCGTCGAGACGGTCCGCGGCTGGCACGAGGCCGGACACTTCATCCACATCACCTCGCACCGCGCGGGCGACGCGCACGACGCCACCGCCCAGTGGCTGGACCAGATCGGGCTGCCCTACGACGAGCTCTACTGCTCCTCCGACAAGGTCACGCGCTGCGAGGAGATCGGCATCGACCTGCTGATCGACGACTCGCCGGAGAACCTGCAGCGCGCGATCGACGCCGGCATCGCCGTCGCCACGATCCTGCACCCCTGGAACCGCGAGCTGTGCGAGACCGAGGACGTCCATCTGCGGCGAGGACTGGGAGGCGCTGGCGCGCGAGCTCGAGCCGGTGCTGGCGTCGTGAAGCAGCTCCCGGCCCCCAGCAGCGACCTGCGCGACTACCTGCCGGCGATCGAGCCCGACCGCCAGGTCTCCGACTGGGGCCGCTCGGAGCGCGTCGAGGGGCTGCTCGACAAGACGATCTACGAGTTCCTCTACCACTACTGGTTCCGCTGCGAGGTCGAGGGGATCGAGAACGTCCCGGCCGACGGCGGCGCGCTGCTGGTCTCCAACCACTCCGGCGCGCTCCCGCCCGACGCGACGATGATCCTCAAGGCGGTCAAGGAGGAGCACCCGCGCCCGCGGCCCGTGCACTTGACCGTCGAGCATTTCTTCAAGGGCAATCCGCTGTTCTCGATGCTGGTGCCGAAGATCGGCGGCGTCCCGGCCCACCCGGCCAACGTCCAGCGCCTGCTCTACGACGAGGGCCAGCTCGTGCTCGTGTTCCCCGAGGGCCGCAAGGGCACCGAGAAGCTCTACAAGGACCGCTACCGGCTGCGGCGCTTCGGGCGCGGCGGCTTCGTCGAGGCGGCGATGCGCGCGCAGGTCCCGATCGTGCCGATCGCGCTCGTCGGGGCGGAGGAGTCGATGCCGGTCTTCGCCCAGCTCCGCGCGCTGCAGAAGCTCACCGGGCTCCTGTACTTCCCGGTCACGCCGACGTTCCCGCACCTCGGGCTGCTCGGCTTCCTCGGCTACCTGCCGGCCAAGTTCCGCATCCGCTTCCTCGAGCCGATCCCGACCGACCAGTGGGGCCCGGAGCCCTACGACGACCGCGGGCTGGTGCAGAGCGTCGCCGACGAGATCCGCGGCCGCATCCAGGACGAGCTCCACGACATGCTCGCCAAGCGAACCTCGGTCTGGTTCTAGGCATGCGCGTCCTCGTCACCGGCCTGTCGAGCTTCTGGGGCGGCACGGCTCGCCCAGGCGCTCGAGCGCGACCCCGCCGTCGAGGTGATCATCGGCGTCTCGCCCGAGGACCCGACGTGCGAGCTCGAGCGCACCGAGTACGTCCGCGTCGGCACGCAGCACGCGCTGCTGCGCCGGATCGTCCAGGCCGCCCAGATCGACACCGTGGTCGACTCGCGGCTGATCGTCGACTCGACCACCGCGAGCGCGCGCGCCGCCCACGAGGCCAACGTGATCGGGACGATGAACATCCTCGCCGCGTGCTCGGGGCCGGACTCGCCGGTGCGCAAGTTCGTCTTCAAGTCGACCGCGCACTACTACGGCTGCGAGCAGGACGACCCCGCGTTCTTCACCGAGCGCATGCAGCGCCCGCACGCCGCACGGACCCAGCTCGAGCGCGACATCGTCGAGGCCGAGAAGGCCGTCGGCTCGTTCGCGGAGCGCAACGGCCACGTCACCGTGACCACGCTGCGCTTCGTCAACGGCCTCGGCCCCGACCTGCGGACCTCGCACACCGCGCTGCTCTCGCTGCCCGTGGTGCCGTCGATCCTCGGCTTCGACCCGCGCTACCAGTTCATCCACGAGGACGACATCGTCGCCGTGCTCGAGCACGCCGTGCGCGAGGAGCTGCCGGGCGTCTACAACGCCGCGGGCGACGGGGTGCTCGTGCTCTCGGAGGTCGCGAGCCTGCTCGGCAAGCCGCTCGCGCCGCTGCTGCCGCCGTGGGGGACCGGGCTGGCGCTCAGCGCGCTGAAGCCGCTGGGGCTCCAGATCCCGCCCGAGATGGTCAGCCAGATGCGCTTCGGGCGCGGCATCGACAACCGCAAGCTGAAGGCCGCGGGAGCGCCGTTGCGCCACACTTCGCGCGAGACGGTGCAGGCGTTCGCCGAGCACCTGCGGGTGGCGGCGATCAAGCGCGATGCCGGAGAGCCGTACCGCTACGAGCGAGAAGTCGAGGAGTTCCTGCGCTACAGCCCGAGCGTTCGGCGGGGCACAGACGCGCCAGCAAAATTGCAGCCCTAGTCGCGGGTGCCTCGCCCGTCCTACCATGCGTTCGGTAAGTGCGCACTCGTTCCTTCTTCATCGTTGCGACGCTCGTCGTCCTCCTCGTCGCTGCGGCCGGAGGCATCTACGCGTACGACTCCGCTCGTGAGCACGAGATCACCAAGGGGATCACGGTCGGCGGGGTGGACGTCGGCGGCATGGGAGAGAAGGCCGCGCGGGCCCGCCTGCGCTCGGCGGTGCTCGAGCCGCTCAACCAGCCGGTCGTCGCGCGCTACCACGGCAAGCACTTCACGCTGACGCCGGAGCAGGCGCGCGTCGGCGTCGACATCGACGGCTCGGTCAACCAGGCGATCGAGCGCTCGCGCTCCGGCAACCTCCTCGAGCGCACCGCGCGCAACGTGCGCGGCCAGGCGATCAACGAGGACATCGACCTCGACATCGCCTACAACCGCAGGGCGATCCGCCGGCTCGCCGCCCGCATCAGCAAGGAGATCGACCGCCCGGCGCGCGACGCCGCGCTCGACCTCGCGAAGGGCAGCATCAACCCGACGCCGTCGGCGACCGGCCTCGAGGTGCGCGCCACGAAGCTGCGCAACCAGCTCCGGCGCTCGCTGCTGTCGGTCGAGGGCTCGCGCACCGTCAAGGTCCAGACCAAGATGGTCGAGCCGAAGGTCACCTCCAAGGAGCTCGCCGAGAAGTACCCGGCCGTCGTGATCGTCTCGCGCGGCTCGTTCAAGCTCTCGCTCTACAAGCACCTCAAGTTCGCCAAGTCCTACGGGATCGCGGTCGGCCAGGTCGGCCTCGAGACGCCCGCGGGGCTCTACCACGTGCAGAACAAGGCGGTCAACCCGGCCTGGACGATGCCGAACTCCGACTGGGTGGCGCCCAAGGACCGCGGCAAGGTCGTGCCCGGCGGCACGGCGGAGAACCCGCTGAAGGCGCGCTGGCTCGGCATCTACGCCGGCGCCGGCATCCACGGCACCGATGCTGCGAACTCGATCGGCACGGCTGCGTCGCACGGCTGCATCCGGATGCGGATCCCGGACGTGATCGACCTCTACGACCAGGTGCCGGTCAACGCGCCGGTGTATATCGCGTAACGCCGATCTCCTCGACCGGAACCTCCTGCCATCCCTTCTGCAGGAGGGAGGCGTGGTGGTCCTGGTGGCGAATGCACAGGGCACCGATGTACTTGTCACGGACCGGCTTCCGCATCACGGCGTACCAGAGGGTGGTCGCATCGCGCGTCCCCTGGATCGGGAACCACGGCAGCTCAGGCTTGCCGGCGGGCGGGATCAGCCCCGCCTCGCCGAGCTGGCGCAGGGTGGCGACCTGACCCGTGTCGGTGTCGATGAAGAACGAGGCCATCCGGCCCCAGGCTAGCGGTGCGACCGACCCGTGGCGCGCCGCGCTGCGCACCTTCGACCGCGAGCTCCAGCGCCGCGGCGCGGCCGAGCGCACGCGCCGCGCCTACGGCGTCGACCTCGCCCAGCTCGCGCTCTGGTGCAGCGCCAGCGGCGTCGAGCCCGACGCCGTCGACTACCCCGTGCTGCGCCGCTACGCCGCCCAGCTCGCCGGACGTGGCGCGGGACCGCGCACCGTCGCCCGCAAGCTCGCGGCGATCCATTCGTTCTACAAGTCGATGGTCGAACTCGGCGAGATGCGAGCGAACCCCGCGGACCTGCTGCCGGCTCCGAAGCAGACGCAGCGGCTCCCGCGCACCCTCAAGGCGGAGGAGGTCGCGGCGCTGCTGAACCGCATCCCGGCCACCACGCCGCTGGAGATGCGCGACCGCGCGTTGTTCGAATTGGCCTACGCCTGCGGGCTCCGCGCAGAGGAGCTCGTGGACCTGGACCTTGAGTCGATCGACTTCGATGCCGAAACGGTGAGGGTGGAGGGCAAAGGGGGCAAGACGCGAATCGTTGGAGCCGGCGAGCCGGCGCTGCGTTCTGTCACGCGCTACCTCGAGCGCGCGCGGCCTGCCCTGGCCAGCACCGACGAGGAGCGCGCACTGCTGCTTTCCAAGTCCGGCCGCCGTCTCTCGACGTCCGACGTGCGCCGCCGCCTGAAGGTCTGGGCGCGCCACGCCAGCCAGCAGGGAGCGGTCGATCCGCACCCCCTGCGGCACTCGTTCGCAACGCATCTGCTCGAGGGCGGTGCGGATTTGCGGGCCATTCAGGAGCTGCTGGGGCATTCCAGCATCTCGACGACCCAGGTCTACACTCGGATAGAGTCAGCGCGCCTACGTGCCGCGTACGCGCGCAGTCATCCCCGGGCCTAGAACGGGAGGAAACGGTCCTGGAAACGAATGTGAAGGCGATTGAGCTGCGAGATCTCTGGCGTCGCTATAAGGCGTCAGGGTCTGACCGCGCGCGCGAGCAGCTCGTCGTCGCCTACTCCCCGCTCGTCAAGTACGTGGCAGGCCGCATGTCCTCGGGTCTGCCGGCGCACGTGGAAGAGGCCGACCTCATCTCCTATGGCCTGATCGGCTTGATCAACGCGATCGAGCGCTTCGATCCCGAGCGCGAGATCAAGTTCGAGACGTACGCGATCACGCGCATCAAGGGCGCGATCATCGACGAGCTGCGCGCTCTCGACTGGGTGCCGCGCTCCGTCCGCGCCCGCGCCCGCGAGATCGAGCGCGTGCACGGCAAGCTCGAGCACCGGCTCCACCGGACCCCGACCGACGAGGAGATGGCCCGCGAGCTGGGCATCACGGTCGAGGAGTTCCAGGAGAGCCTGATGAAGATCTCCAACTCCACGGTCGTCGCGCTCGACGAGCTGTGGGCGGTCTCGGACTCCTCGGGCGACCAGGTCTCGCTGCTCGACACGCTCCACGACCCGGACGCCCCGGACCCGCAGGACCTACTCGACGCCTCCGAGCTCAAGGACCGCCTGGCCGACGCGATCTCCGCGCTGCCCGAGCGGGAGAAGCTCGTGATCGCGCTCTACTACTACGAGAACCTGACCCTCCGAGAGATCGGCGAGGTCCTCGGCGTCACCGAGTCGCGCATCTCCCAGCTGCACACGAAGGCCGTTCTGCGGCTCAAGTCGCGGCTGCAGGGGGACAACCTGCGCGACTGACGGTAGCCTCCGCCCTTCCGCTGAGTGAGGGAGAGGAGAAGGCATGCCGCACGCCGCAGACAGGATCCGCAATGTGGCCCTAGTGGGCCACCGTGGGAGCGGGAAGACGTCGCTGCACGAGGCCCTGCTGTTTGAGGCCGGCGCGACGAACCGCTTGGGCACGGTGGCTGACGGGACGACGGTGTCGGACTCCGAGGAGGACGAGCAGGCCCGGGGGATGTCGATCTCCGCCGCGCTGGCCTCGTTCGACTGGCGGGACGTCAAGGTCAACCTGATCGACACGCCCGGCGAGCCCTCGTTCATCGCCGACGCGCTCGGCGCGCTGCGCGTGTGCGAGTCGGCCGTCTTCGTGGTCAACGCCGTCATGGGCGTCGAGGTCTCCACGCAGCGCCTGTGGACGCGCGCGGCCGAGCTCGGCGTCGCCCGGCTGATCTACGTGAACATGCTCGACCGCGAGCGGGCCGACTTCTACCGCGCGCTCGACTCGCTGAAGGCCGCCTTCGGCCCCCACGTGGTGGCGACCGAGATCCCGATCGGCGCCGAGCACGAGGTGCGCGGGCTGATCGACCTCGTCGACATGAAGGCGTACGAGTACTCCGGCACGGGGCGCGAGAACTGCAAGGAGTGTCCGATCCCCGACGACATGGCGGAGCGGGCGCAGGAGTACCGCGAGAAGCTGATGGACGAGGTCGCGGAGAACTCCGACGCGCTGATGGAGCGCTACCTGGAGGGCGAGGAGATCTCCCACGAGGAGATCGTGCACGCGCTCGAGGAGGGCACCGACAGCGGCCACATCTTCCCCGTGACCTGCGGCGTGGCGACCCAGCACCTGGGCGCCGACCGGCTGCTCGAGGCGATCGTCGACGACCTGCCCTCGCCGGTCCAGCACGGCGGCCTGGCGCTCGAGGACATGACGCTCGAAGCGGATCCGGACGCGGAGACGTTCGCCTACGTGTTCAAGACGCGCGCCGATCCGTTCGCTGGCCGGATCAACCTCTTCCGCGTCTACCAGGGCACGGTCAGCGCCGACTCGCATCTGCTCAACACGCGCGCCCACGCCAAGGAGCGCATGGGCCAGCTGCTCGTGCCGCAGGGCAAGGAGGTCACCCACACCGAGGCGTTCGGCCCGGGTGACATCGGCGCCGTGGCCAAGCTCAAGGAGACGCGCGCGGGGGACTGGCTCGCCGATCGCGACCAGCCGATCGCGATGCCCTCGATCGCGCTCCCGGCGCCGGTCATGGCGTTCGCGATCGAGCCCAAGGCCAAGGGCGACGAGGACAAGGTGTTCACGGCGCTGCGCCGCCTCCAGGAGGAGGACCCGACGATCGACCTCCACCGCGACGACGAGACCGGCGAGCAGATCGTGGCCGGGCTGTCGCAGATCCACGTCGAGGTCGTGGTCGACCGCCTGAAGTCGCGCTTCGGCGCCGAGGTGACGCTGAAGCCGCCGCGCGTGCCCTACCAGGAGACGATCCGGGGCTCCGCCAAGGCGCACGGCCGGCACAAGAAGCAGTCCGGCGGGCGCGGTCAGTTCGGCGACTGCCACATCGAGATCGAGCCGCTCGCCGACGGCGAGTTCGAGTTCGTCAACAACATCAAGGGCGGCGTCATCCCGACGAGCTTCATCCCCGCGGTCGAGAAGGGCGTGATCGAGGCGATGAAGCAGGGCGTGATCGCCGGCTACCCGCTCAAGGGCATCCGCGTACGGCTGTTCGACGGCAGCTACCACACGGTCGACTCCTCGGAGATGGCGTTCAAGATCGCCGGCTCGATGGCGATGAAGCAGGCCGTGGAGGCCTCCTCGCCGGTGCTGCTCGAGCCGATCATGCTCGTGACCGCGTCGGTGCCCGACTCGGCGGTCGGCGACGTCATGGGCGACCTGTCCTCACGGCGCGGGCGCCCGCTCGGCACCGAGAACGTCGGCGGCATGACCGAGGTCAAGGCCGAGGTGCCGATGTCGGAGCTCCTGACCTACGCCCCGGACCTGCGCTCGATCACCGGCGGGCAGGGCGAGTACACGCTCGAGTTCGTCCGCTACGAGGAGGTCCCCTCGCACCTCGCGCAAAAGATCGTGCAGGAGCACGAGAAGGAGGAAGAAGCGGTCAAAGCCTGAGGCTCCCGTTGCTACGCTCGCCACGCCGTGGCGAGCACGCGCGACATCCGCACCAACCAGCTGGACATCTCGTGCGACGTCTGCGGGCGGACGCTGCTTCGTGGCGAGCGCGCGGAGTCCTATCTGGCCGGTGGAGAGCGCCGCCAGGTGTGCGAGCTGTGCACGGTCCGGGCCCAGCACGAGGGCTGGATTCGCGAGGACGGCGGCGACGAGCTGACGCTGCGCACGTCGCGCACGGAGCGCGGCCGCGGCTTCCTGGACAAGTTCCGCGCCCGCCGCGAGCGGGCGCGCGAGGTCGCGGACGAGGCGGCTGCCGAGGAGGAGGGGGGCTTCGCCGAGACGCGCGAGCCCGCGCGCGAGGCCGTCGCCCCGCCGCCCGACCTTCCGCGCCGCCCGCGCCACGTCCGCGCGGTGCCGACCAACGCCGAGCTCAAGGTCGAGCGCGCGCTCGAGGTCTTCAACGCCTCCGAGCACACGCGCACGGTCGGCGGGATCGCCCGCTCGCTGGGCGCGCCGGCGGTCAGCGCCCGCCCGCTGCCGGACCGCCCCAGCGTGGTCGGGATCGCCGTGATGTGGGAGCTGAGCTGGTACCGCTTCGAGATCGACCTGTCCGACGAAGCCGGCGGCGTGCGCCAGATCGCGCAGGGTGCCGAGCTGTCAGAACTCGACGCCGACGAGCAGGTTGTCAACGCCGCGGCGGACGAGCGGGGAGGACTGCACCTTGCCGCCGCCGAATGACAACTCAACGGATGGTCGAGTGACAGAGAAATTGCTACGGGTAGGATCGACCTCGTGATCTTCTGCGTCGTTCCCGAACCCCTGGCGCCCGAGCTGTATGACCAGCTCGCCGCCTACTACGAAGACGATCCCAACGTCACGGTGATCATCGACCGCCGCAAGAGCGAGCGCCGCGACCGCGCGGACGGCACTGCGGGCGGTAAGCGTGAGATCCGCGACCGGCGGCGCGCCCGCGTGGCGGGCGAGTTCCCGCCGATCGCAGCTGACGTCGAAGCCTGAGTGAAGCTCGTCGTCCACGTGGACGGCGGCTCGCGGGGCAACCCGGGGCCCGGTGCGGCGGCTGCCGTGCTCTCGACGCCCGACGGCGACGTCGTCGATGAGGCCGCGGTGACGCTCGGCCGCGTGACGAACAACGTCGCGGAGTACCGCGGGCTGCTGCTCGGGCTCGAGCGCGCGACCGCGCTCGGAGCGACCGAGGTCGAAGTGATCAACGACTCCGAGCTGATCGCCCACCAGGTCACCGGCCGCTACAAGGTCAAGCACCCGGACATGAAGCCGTTGCATGCCGAGGCCCTCGAGGCGTTGAGCGGTTTTGAGCGCTGGTCGATCCGCCCGGTGCCGCGGGCGCAGAACGCCGACGCGGACGCCCTGGTAAACCAAGCGCTGGATGGAGAGCGAGCCTGAGCCGCAGCCGGCCGGCGGCACCGAGTACGCCGCCTACCTGCTGATCGACGATCTGCTCGAGCTGCAGCAGCCGCTGACGCCGGGCGCGCACGACGAGCTGCTGTTCATCGTCGTCCACCAGGCCTACGAGCTGTGGTTCAAGCTGATGATCCACGAGCTCGGGCACGTCGACGCCGAGCTGCGCCGCGACCGGCCGGGCGGTGCGCTGCCCGGGCTGAAGCGCCTGGTGGCGATCGACCGGCTGCTGCTCGCCAAGCTCGACGTGCTCGAGACGATGGGCCCCGAGGGCTTTCTCGAGTTCCGCGACCCGCTGGCGCCGGCGAGCGGCTTCCAGTCGCGGCAGTTCCGCGAGATCGAGCGGCTCAGCGCCGAGCTCTGGCCGGCCTTTTGCGCCGGCGCGGGGCTGCCGGACGACCGCGAGCAGCGCATCGCATGGCTCGCCGACCTCTACCGCGACCACATTGACGACCCGCTGCGCGCCGTCCGCCACGAGGTCTGCGAACTGCTCGTCGATCACGACGAGACGGTGCAGCGCTGGCGCTTCCACCACACGCTGATGGCGGCGCGCGAGATCGGCAGCCGGCAGGGCACCGGCGGCTCCCGCGGGGTCGAGTATTTGCGCGGCACGGTGGACAAGCGCTTCTACGACGAGCTGTGGGCGGTCAGGGTCGCGCTGTAGCTGCCGATAACCAGTAGGTGCACGACTCTGCCATCGACCGCCTGCGCGGCTTGCTCGACGTCGCCGCCGCGGTCCGAACCGGCGGTGAGCTGCGCTCCGTGCTCGAGGCGGTCGCCGACGCCATCGCCGGCCCGCTCGGCTACGGCGCGGTCGTCATCAACCTCTACCGCCAGGCCTGGGACGACCTCGAGGTCGTCGTCGTGCTCGGCAATCAGGAGTCGCAGGAGCTGCTGATGGGCCAGACCTCCGGGATGGAGGACTGGGCGGGCCTGCTGAGCGAGCGCTTCCTGCGCGACGGCGCGTACTTCGTCCCGGCCGGCCAGTACGACTGGGACGAGGACCCCGTCCGCACCTACACGCCGGTGCTCGAGGTCTCCGACGACCCCGACGCCTGGCACCCCGACGACGCGCTGATGGTCCCGCTGCGCTCGGCCGACGGCGCGCTGCTCGGGATCGTCTCGGTTGACGAGCCGGTCACCGGCCGCCGCCCGACGCCGGTCGAGCTGGAACTGCTGAGCACGGTCGTCGCCAACGCGGCGGTCGCGGTCGAGCAGGCGCAGACGGCGGAGCTGGGGCGCCGGCACCGCGCGGCCGTGGAGCACCTGCTGGCGGTCTCGGCGCAGCTGACCGAGCGGCGCACGGAGGAGGAAGTGCTCGACGCGGTCTGCTGGGGGGTGCGCGAGGCGCTCGGCTTCCACAAGGTCGTGGCGTTCCTGGCCGACGACGGCAAGCTCGTGCCGCTTTCGGGCGTGGGCTTCACGCCGGAGCGCGCCGCGGAGTTCCCGCACGTGCCGGTCGAGGCAGTCGAGCCGCTGCTCGACCCAGAGCGCGTGCGGCACGGCTGCGTCGTCATGGAGCGCGACGAGGCGCTGGCGATCACGCCCACGCTGGGCGGCGTCTACTCGTCGGTCTGCAACGGCCGCGGGCCGCTGGCATGGAACCACCACTGGGTCGTCGTGCCGCTGTACGACTCGGCCGGACGCGTCGACGGGATGATCTGGGTCGACGACCCGAAGGACCGGCTGCTGCCCTCGGCCGAGGCGCTCCAGGCGCTGCGCGTGTTCGCCAACCAGGCGATGGGCGCGATCGAGTCCGCGCGGCGGCTCGAGCAGCTCGAGCACCTCGCCGCCCACGATCCGCTGACCGGGCTGCGCAACCGCCGCGGCTTCGAGCTCGCGATCGACCGGCACCTCGACGAGCTCGGCCCGGGCGGCGAGCTGTCGCTGCTGGTGATCGACCTCGACCACTTCAAGCGCATCAACGACTCGCTCGGCCACGACGCCGGCGACGACGTCCTGCGCCGCTTCGCCGAGGTGCTGCGCGCCGTGGCCCAGGGCCACGATCGGGCGGGTATGGCCGAGGGCCATACCCGCGTCGGGGTTGAGGTGCCGACGCGGCTCGGCGGCGAGGAGTTCGCGCTCGTGCTCCCCGGCGCCGGCGAGGCCGCCGCGCTGGCGGCTGCCGAGCACGTGCGGCTGCTCGTCCGCGGCGAGTTCGCGACCTTCGGCTGCCCCGTGTCCGTCTCGGTCGGCGTCGCCAGCCGCGGGCCGGAGGCGCGCGACGCCGGCGAGCTGATGCGGGCCGCCAACCGCGCGCTGTACGCCGCCAAGCGGCTCGGCCGCGACCGCTGTGTCGTGCACCACGCGCAGACGCTCGAGATGCTCGACGCGCTGCGAGACGCCGAGGGCGGCGGCGGGGCGGAGCAGCTGGCGGCGGCGATGCTGCTCGCCGAGACGCTCGACCTCCGCGACGTCGCCACCGCGCGCCACTCGGAGACCGTCGGGCGCTACTGCGAGCAGATCGCGCGCGAGCTCGGCTTCGCGGCGCCGCGGGTCGAGCGCGTGCGAGCGGCGGGCATCCTCCACGACCTCGGCAAGCTCGGCATCACCGACGCGATCCTGCACAAGCCCGCGCCGCTCGACGCCGGCGAGTGGCTGGAGATCCAGCGCCATCCCGAGCTCGGCTCGCGGATCCTCGAGCACGCCAACCTGCGCGACATCTCGCGGCTGGGTGCTCCACCATCACGAGCGCGTCGACGGCGCCGGCTACCCGCACGGCGCTGGCCGGCGACGCGATCCCGCTCGAGGCACGCATCCTCGCGGTCGCCGACGCCTACGAGGCGATGACGGCCGACCGGCCCTACCGGAGGGCGCTCGCGGTCGACGTCGCGCGCGGGGAGCTGCGCGGCGGCGCCGGCAGCCAGTTCGACCTCGACGTCGTGGCGGCGTTCGAGCGCGTGCTCGAGCGCACTCAGATCCCGTTCGTGGCCACGCTGGACGCGAGCGCGCCCGCCGCTGTGCGCGGCGGGCGCGTCGCTTCGTCCTGAGCTACTGCCGCGCGAACAGCGGGCAGACCAGCGAGCCGGGCGTGAGGCCCGACACCGGCACCTTCGCGAGGCGATCCGGGGCGCGCCGCGGCTCGCGCACACTGGCGAGCTGGGCGGAGTGATGCGGGCCGCCCTTCAGCCGCAGGATCTCGATCCCGCGGTCCATGTCGAACAGGTACACGAGGTTCCCGCGCCATGCGGTGTCCCACGAGTTCGAGCTCGGGTTCGTCTCCGGGTCCGTGCCGTTGACGTAGTAGTAGCCGACCTGGCGCAGATCGCGCGCGTTCGACGCGTCGATCAGCCGCAGGCCCTGGTTGTACCAAGCGGCCGCCAGCGTCGAGCCCGAGACCTCGAAGTAGTGCGCCGAGCATCCTGCGTTCGGCGACTGCGTGTCCTTGGCGTTGATGGCCGGGTGGAACGAGTCGAGCGCCGTCATCCGGAACGGCTTCTCGGGCCGTCGAGTTCGTCGCGCCCTCGCCGCCGAGCGAGCTCGTGATGTCCGCGGCGACGATCCGGCCGGCGTCGTCACAGTCCGGCCCGGTGAAGTCCTCCTCGGTCATCAGCGCCACGTTGCCCTTCCGCACGCCGGCGGCGCGGACCTTGCCGTCGGTCGGGCGGTTGGCGTTGTGGATGAAGTCGGTCTGCGGCTGGGCGACACCGTTCTCGCCGCCCGGCAGACCGCCGCCGGCCACCAGCACCGGATCCCACGGGTGCGCCCGGCGCACGGCGTCGATCTTCGGGTCGCGCCACTTGCCGCTCGTCGCGTATCCGAGCAGCCCGCCGCGGCCCGACACCCACGCGAAGCCCTGGGCGTCGACGTTGACGTCGTGCGAGTAGTCCGTGAGCCCGTCGTTGCGCCCCAGGTCGATCGGCTGCTTGAACGTCCTCGGCTTCCACGGATTGCGGAGGTCGGTGACCCAGATCGGCCGGCCGTCGCCGCGCGCGCCCGGGGTGAACGGGCCGAGGTAGGCGAGGTCGTCACGCCGCGCCGGACCGCCGGTCCAGACGTACTTGCAGCCGTCGATGCAGCTCGTCGTGTGGCCCGCCGGCACCTCGTTGAACTTGCCCACCTGCTCGAGGTGGCGCGGGTTCTTGTACGAGATGACGTAGAAGCCCGACTTGCACTTCGGGTTGCGGTTCTTCGCGCTCAGCGTGCCGATCCCGGGGCAGCTCTCCTGATCCACGTCATCGTGGCGGGGATCAAGCGCGCCGATGATCAGCTTGCGCTTGCGGTCGATCTCCATGTCCTCGTCCTGCCAGTAGCCGTTCTCGCCGAGGATCTCGGCGGGCTGGAACGTGTCCAGCAGCCTGGGTCGTGACGCATCCCTGACGTCGTAGGTCCGGAAGCCGTAGCGCCCGGTGGTCACGAGCACATCCCTGCCCATGACGGTGTCGAACTTGCCCTCCACGATCATGGAGGAGTCCGGGACTCGCCCTACGTACTGCAGCGAATCCGAGATCGCCGCGCCGGGAGGTGGCGTCGCCGCGGACGCGGACGCGCCCGTCGTGAATGCCCCTGCCAGGGCGGCGAGCACCAACACAGCTCGCCTCATGCGGGCGCAAGTTACCCGACGCGACGTTCTAAGGTCGCCAGTCATGTCTCGCCTCGCGCTCGTCCTCAGCCTGCTCCTCCTCGCCGCGCTGCCCGCGGCCGCCGACGCCAAGGTCCGCAAGGGCCCGTCGGGTGCGGCGTTCTACACGCCGCCGAGCGCGCTGGTCGGCGGCTCGCACGGCTCGCTGATCTGGGCGCGCAAGCTGACGGGGAAGGCGGCACTCAAGGGCGGCGCCGGCAACCGCCTGCTGCTCTACCGCTCGAAGGGCGTGAATGGGAAGAGCACGGCGGTGTCGGGGACGCTGGCGATCCCGAAGGGGCACGCGCCGAAGGGCGGCTGGCCGCTGATCTCGTGGGCGCACGGGACGACCGGCATCGCCGACGCGTGCGCGCCGTCGCGCAGCGGCGGCTCGGGCCCGGCGCTGCTCGGGCGCTGGCTCAAGGCCGGCTACGCGGTCGTCCGCACCGACTACGAGGGCCTCGGCACGCCGGGCGAGCACCCGTACCTGATCGGGCGCTCGGAGGGCTCCTCGGTGCTCGACGCGGCGCGCGCCGCGCGCAAGCTCGACAACCGCATCGGCAAGCGATTCGTGATCGCCGGCCACTCGCAGGGCGGGCAGTCCGCGCTGTGGGCGGCGTCGATGGCGCCGAGCTACACGAGCGATCTGAAGCTCCGCGGCACCGTCGCGTTCGCGCCGGCGTCGCACCTGGCCGAGCAGTCGACGGCGCTTCCGAACCTCACGTCACCGAGCGCGCTGACCGGCCTCGCCGCGCTGATCCTGCGCGGGCATCGACATCGCGCGGCCGGACCTCGGCGTGCCCGGCGCGCTCAGCGACGCCGCCGCGCCGCTGTACCCGCGCACGCTGACCGAGTGCATCGGCCCGCTGATCGGCACCGGTTCGTTCGGCACGCTCGCGCCGTCCAGCCTCCTGCGCCCGGGCATCGACAGCGGGCCGGCGACCGCGGCGCTGGCGCAGCTCGACGACCCTGAGGACCTGCGGATCCGCACCCCGGTGCGCGTCCAGCAGGGTACGGCCGACAACACGGTGTTCAAGCGTTCACCGACCCGCTCGTCGCGGACTACCGCAAGCGCGGCAACCCGGTGACCTACCTCACCTACGAGGGCGTTGACCACGGCGGCATCGTCACGAACGCGAAGTCGGCCGACGACGCCACGAAGTACATCCGCAAGCGCCTGCGTTGACGGGTCGCACCTACGCTGAGGCCCGCGGGTTCGAGCGCGTCGTGCGGCGCTTCGCGTCCAGCGGCCCCGGCTCGTGGTTGTTCACCCGCGTCGCCCACCATCTCGACCGCGCCGTCTATCGCGCGACGAAGGGCAAGCACCTCGCGACCAGTCTGGTCAGCCGGGCTGCCGGTCGCGATCGTGACCACCACCGGCGCGCGCAGCGGTCTGCGGCGGACGGTGCCTCTCGTCGCGCTCCCGACCGAGGACGGCCTGGCGATCTTCGGCTCCTGGTACGGCAACCGCAGGCACCCGGCGTGGCGCCACAACCTGCGCGCGAACCCGGAGGGCGAGGTCGAGGTCGCGGCGAGCGCTGGAGTTTCCGCGCCGAAGAGGTCGAGGGCGAGCAGCGCGAGCGGATCTGGAACGAGGTGCTGCTCACCTACCCGGGCTACGCCACCTACGAGAAGCGCGCCGCCCCGCGCCGGATCTCCGTCTTCGTCCTCCATCGGGTCTAGGACCATCGGCCCGATGCCGCCGGCGCGTGCGCGGCGTACGGTTGAGCGCGTGACCGAGTCCCCCGCCTTCCGCGCGCTGTCCGACGTCGTGCTGGCGATGGCCTCCGAGCGCGAGGTCGAGCCGGTGCTGCAGCGGCTCGTCCACGCCGCGCGCGAGCTCGGCGGCGCGCGCTACGCCGCGCTCGGCGTGCCCGACGGCGAGGGCGCGTTCTCGCGCTTCATCACCTCGGGCATGAGCGAGTCGCTGATCGAGGCGATGGGCCCGCTCCCGCGCACGCACGGGCTGCTGGGCGCGATGCTCGAGTCGCCCGAGCCCTACCGGATCGACGACATCCACACCGACCCGCGCTTCCGCGGCTGGTGGCCGTCCGCGCACCCGGACATGCGCTCGTTCCTCGGCGTCCCGGTGGTCGCGCGCAAACGCGTGATCGGCGCGGTCTACCTGACCGACAAGATCGAGGCGGCGTCGTTCTCCGACGAGGACGAGCGGCTGATCGGGCTGCTGGCGGCGCACGCCGCGATCGCGATCGAGAACGCGCGGCTGAACGAGCGCTCGCGCGAGCTGTCGATCGTCGAGGAGCGCAACCGGCTCGCGCGCGAGCTGCACGACAACGTCACGCAGCGGTTGTTCGGGGTCGCGCTCGCGGTCGAGTCGGCGGCGACGCTGCTCGAGCAGCGACGCGGCGGCGGCCGCGGAGGAGCTCGAGCGCGTGCGCGAGCTCGCGCGCGGGGCGATGGAGGAGCTGCGCGCGGTCGTGTTCGAGCTGCGGCCGGCGTCGCTCGAGGCCGAGGGGCTCGCGACCGTGCTGCGCAAGCACGTCGACGTGCTGCGGCGCGTGTCGGGCCGGCCGATCGAGCTGGCCGTCGCCGACCCGCCGCGGCTGCCGGGCGCGAGCGCCGCGCAGGTGTTCCGGATCGCCCAGGAGGCGCTGCAGAACGCGCTCCGCCACGCCGAGGCCGACCGCATCGAGGTGCGGCTCGAAGGCGACGGCAACGGCGGCCTCGTGCTGTCGGTGGCCGACGACGGCCAGGGCTTCGACCCGGCGCGGCGCGCGGTCCGCGGGCGCCGGCTCGGGCTGACCTCGATGGAGGAGCGCGCCGAGGAGCTCGGCGGGACGCTCGACATCGAGTCGGTCGCCGGGCGAGGGCACGCGCGTGCGCCTGGAGGTGGCGGCGTGATCCGCGTGCTGATCGCCGACGACCACGCGGTCGTGCGCCAGGGGCTGCGGACGTTCCTGGACCTGCAGGCCGACATCGACGTCGTGGGGGAGGCCTCCGACGGGGAGGAGGCGGTCGCCGCCGCGGCCGAGCACGCGCCCGACGTGATCCTGCTCGACCTCGTGATGCCGGGGCTCGACGGCATCGGCGCGCTGCGGCGGCTGCGCGAGACGGCGCCCAGCTCGCGGGTGATCGTGCTCACCAGCTTCGGCGAGGACGAGCGGCTGTTCACCGCGTTGCGCGCGGGCGCCGTCGGCTACCTGCTCAAGGACGTCGAGCCGGCCGAGCTCGTGCGCGGCATCCGCACGGCGCACGCCGGCCAGTCGCCGCTCTCGCCCGCGGTCGCCGCGCGGGTGATCGAGGAGCTGGCCAGCGGCGGCTCGCGCGGCACGTCCGCGGACGAGCTGACGCCGCGCGAGCTCGAGGTGCTGTGCCTGATCGCGCGCGGGCGCTCGAACAAGCGGATCGCGCTCGAGCTCGGCGTGGCGGAGAAGACGGTCAAGACCCACGTCTCGCACGTGCTGGCCAAGCTCGGGCTCTCAGACCGCACGCAAGCGGCGCTCTACGCCGTCCGCGAAGGGTTGGTCAGCCCGGGGTCCTAGGCCCAATTCCCGATGGTCCGGAGGCCGCTCGGCGCCTAGCTTCCTTGGCATGCCGACCGCCATCGTCACCGGTGCCTCCCGCGGCCTCGGGTTCGCACTCTCCCGGGCCCTCGCCGAGCGCGGGTGGCGGCTCGTGATCGACGCCCGCGAGGCGGGGCCGCTCGAGGCCGCCGCCGCGCAGCTGACCGGGGCCACCCCCATCCCCGGCGACGTCGCCGATCCGAGCCACCGCCACGCGCTCGTCGAGGCCGCGGGAGGCCAGATCGACCTGCTCGTCAACAACGCGTCGCTGCTCGGGCCGAGCCCGCAGCCGGCGCTCGCCGACTACCCGCTCGACGTGCTCGAGGACGTCTACCGCGTCAACGTCCTGGCGCCGCTGGCGCTGTTCCAGCTCGCGCTGCCCGAGGTGCTCATCAACGTCACCTCCGACGCCGCCGTCGAGCCGTACGAGGGCTGGGGCGGCTACGGCTCCTCGAAGGCCGCGCTCGAGCAGCTCACCGCGATCCTCGCCGCCGAGCACCCCGACCGCCGCGTGTACGCGATCGACCCCGGCGACATGAACACGCGCATGCACCAGGAGGCGTTCCCCGGCGAGGACATCTCGGACCGCTCCGACCCCGAGGAGCGCGTGCCCGGGCTGCTCGCGCTGATCGAGGGCGACCTGCCGAGCGGCCGCTACAGCGCCGGGGCGCTGCTGGAGGCGCGGGCGTGAGCGCAGCTCGCGTTCACGCTCACGCCCGCCCACGAGGCATCGGCGCCGCCGGCCGAGCGCGACGAGGTGCGCCTGCTCGTCGCGCAGCGCGGCCGCGCGCTGGTGCACGACATGTTCCGCGGCCTGCCCGACCACCTGCGCGCCGGCGACCTGCTCGTCGTCAACACCTCCGCCACGATCCCGGCCGCGCTGTCGGCGGGCGACGTCGACGTGCACCTGTCGACGCCGCTGCCCGGCGACGGCGGGACCGGCCGCTGGGTCGTCGAGCTCCGCCGCAACGGCGCGCGCTACCGCGGCGGCTCCGCCGGCGAGCGCCTCGACCTTCCGGGCGGCGGCTCCGCCGAGCTGCTCGCCACCTACCTCTCGCCGGGCCGCCTGTGGATCGCCGCGCTCGACCTGCCCGCGCCGCTGCACGACTACCTCGCCGCGCACGGTCGCCCGATCGCCTACAGCCACCTCTCCGGCCCGCGCCCGCTCGAGGACCTGCAGACGATCTTCGCCGACGAGCCTGGCAGCGCCGAGATGCCGAGCGCCGGCCGCCCGTTCTCCCAGCGCGTGCTCGACGACCTGCTCGCGCGCGGCGTGCAAGTCGCGCCGCTCGTGCTCCACACCGGCGTCTCCTCGCTCGAGCTCGGCGAGCGGCCCTACCCCGAGCGCTACCGCGTCCCCGCCCTCACCGCCACCCGCGTCAACGCCCACCGCGCCGCCGGCGGGCGCGTGATCGCCGTCGGCACCACCGTCGTGCGCGCGCTCGAGACCGTCGCGACCCCCGACGGCCGCGTCGAGGCAGGCGAGGGCTGGACCGGCCTGACGATCACGCCCGAGCGCGGAGTGCGCGCCGTCGACGGGCTCATCACCGGCTGGCACGAGCCCGACGCCAGCCACCTGCTGATGCTCGAGGCCGTCGCCGGCCGCGAGCTGGTCGAGCGCTCCTATGACGCCGCGCTCGACGCCGGCTACCGCTGGCACGAGTTCGGCGACACGCATTTGATCCTGCGCTGACGCTGGGTTACCCTTGGCGGGACGCCTCTGCGCCTGCTCCGCCACAGCCTTCCGAACGCCGACCGCTAGGTCCCGGGCCGCGCCCGCGCGCGGCACACAGCGGTCCCTGTTCACGATCTTTCGGAGGTTGTTCGAGATGACGGAAGTTCCTGTGCGCGTGCCCGACGAGTGGTTCGTCGGGTTCCACCAGGGTTTGGCGGCGCGCTTCTGGCGCGCGGCGGCGGCCGCGATGGCCGAGGACGACATGCGCGTGGTGCGCGGGCTGCTCGGCGACCCGCCGGCGTCGGTGCTCGACGTGCCCTGCGGCGACGGGCGGATGACCATTCGCCTCGCCGCGGCGGGCTACGACGTGATCGGCGTCGACATCGTGGCGTCGGAGGTCGCGCAGGCCGGCCGCGCGGCGGCGGCCGCCGGCGTGGCGGCGCGCTTCGAGGTCGGCGACCTGCGTGCGCTGCCTGACGTGGGCCAGGTCGACGCGGTGCTGAGCTGGGGCAACAGCTTCGGCTACCTCGTCCCGGAGGACACCGCGCGCTCGCTCGCCGGCATGCGCGCCGCGCTGCGGCCCGGTGGCCGGCTCGTGCTCGAGTCGGCGACGGTCGCCGAGACGTTCCTACGTCCGGCGTGAAGCCGAGCACCGAGTGGGAGTACGGCGGCGTGCGCCTGACGGCCGAGAACCACTACCGGGTCAGCGAGAGCCGGCTCGAGAGCGCGTTCACGTTCGAGGACGGCGACGGGCACGTCGAGCGCGCCCAGGCGGCGCACCACGTCCACACGAGCGGCGAGGTCGTCCGCCTGCTGCGGCAGGCCGGGTTCGGCGAGATCGAGCTCCTGGGCGCGGACGGCGTCGCGCCCTACGAGGTCGGCTCGCCTCGGCTATCGCGGTCGCGCGATG
>CAWDKH010000014.1:0-377485 GCA_963802905.1 uncultured Solirubrobacteraceae bacterium
CCGCCCTGAATAACCTGGCGCTCGCCTACCGGCGCGCGGCGAGCTTGAGCCGGCGCTGGAGCGGCCCGGCGCCGCGCTCCGCACCCTGCGCCGCCCAGGGCGACCCCCATCGCGAGGCGGCGCTGCACAACAACCTGGCCGACCTCTCGACGAGCCGGCGCCACGAGGACGCGATGGATCATCTCAAGCGGGCGGTCGCGATTTTCTCGGAGGTGGGCGCGGAGGGCGAGTCGCAGCCGGAGGTGTGGGAACTCGCCCGCTGGTGAGCGTCTGGTCGCGACTCCTCCGCTCATACGCGGCTGTAGCTCAGTTGGCTAGAGCGTCTCTGCTTGCCATGCAGAAGGTCGAGGGTTCGAGTCCCTTCAGCCGCTTCATCAAAAGGCCCGCTTATGCGGGCCTTTTGTGTTTCTAGGCGGTTTTTTGGGGGGGGGGGGGGGGGGGGGGGGGGGGGGGGGGGGGGGGGGGGGGGGGGGGGGGGGGGGGGGGGGGGGGGGGGGGGGGGGGGGGGGGGGGGGGGGGGGGGGTTTTTTTTTTTTTTTTTTTTTTTAAAAAAAAAATGCGCAGCGAATCGGCGCGGTGAAAACGATGGCTCGCGCTGGCCCCGCCGCGATCGTTCTCAGCGCGGCGCAATCCGAGTCCGCCTCGTCGTGGTAGCAGTAAGTGAGCGTAGCTTCCTCCCCCCGCGTCCGAGTACGTCGGTGGCGGGTGGATCGGGCGAGTGCCACTTCGGGGAACCATGAGTGACGAGTGATCCATGGCATGCGCACTTCGAGCGCCGTGGTCGGCCAGCCGCAGTCGCCCGTCGACTGTCTGAGCCAAGTCGGATATCGTGGCGCCGAATGACGACGGTGAAGATCTGCATCGACGTGGCCGACCTCGACGAGGCCGGCGCGTTCTACTGCCAGGCGCTCCAGTGCACCGAGGTTGGGCGGAACTCGCGGACGGTGAAGCTGACTGCGGGTGGCAACGAGCTCTACCTGATCCTGCGGCCTGAGGGCTCGATGCCGTTCCTCGCGGCGACCGAGGGGCGTTCATTCGCCAGACACTGGACGCCTGTTCACCTCGATTTTTCCGTTGAGGACGTCGGGCGGTCCACATCGGAGATCACCAGGCTCGGCGGAATCGTCGAGGGCCAGGAGTCGGGCGACTGGGGCAGCCTGACGCGCTGCGCAGATCCCTTTGGCAACGGCTTCTGCCTGGTCACGACGTAGGAACCACCCGGGGAGGAGCGCTGCGGCGGGATGGCGGTGCCCGGCATGGAGCCAGCGGCCCTGCCGCATCGGAACGAGCACGATCAGCGCGACCGAGATGCGCAGATTCGTTCTCCGCACGTCGCGGGACCGCTCACGTCGCCGGATCGTTGCCCGCCCCACACCGCTCCGGAGCATGGTCAGCCTGACGGACCGACGGGATAGGCTTCAGCAGTCATGTCAATAACTGCCCTGACGTCCGCGGAGATCTCGCTGCCGGCCCAGGCCGATGGCGCGCGCGTCGCGACCGGATTGCCGTCTGGCCGACACCGTCGATGTCGTCGGTTGACCGACAACCACGCTGGCCAGCCTCGATGTCGCCGCTGGCTGCGGTAGCTCTCGCGCGGGAGCAGGTGTGGGGACGATCGTCCACGTTTCCTGTCGTGATCACAATGGGCTTGCCCTGCAGTCCCAGGTCGTCGGCGCGGCGGCGCTCGGCGCTGAGGCGGTCCTCTGCATGCAGGTCGTCCGGTGCGGGGCATCGAACACGTGGCCGACATGACCGCCACACAGCTCATTGCGAGCGCATCCGCGTGGAGCGCCCCCACCCGCTCGCCGTCGGGGCGGATGTCAATCCCTCGCCGAGGACGTCGACCGGAGTCGCTGGTGTGCGGCGCAAGATCGCCTCTCGAGCGACCTTCCTTCAGTCGCAGATGATCTTCGACCTTCAGCGCCTCGAAGCGTTCCTCTCGGCCGCCGAGGATGCCCTCGCCGACGTACGGTTCTACGCGGCGTCGCGCTGCTCCGCAGCGCGCACATGGCAGAGCGCGCCTGCGCGCTACCCCGAGTCGCGATTCCTCAGCGAGCCCTGGCGGAGATCAGTCGGGGCGGGGGCATCGACCTCGCGCGCGAGCTAGCGGCCGGCCTGGCGAGGGTCTCGCGCGTAGACGCGCTTCACGATGTCCCCTGGGGGCCGAGGCGGCGACACGCAAGGTCGCCGCCGAGTTCCGTTCTCGCGCGGGGTCAGCGCCCACCGCCCGGCAGGGTCCGGTCCTCATTCCCACCTTCCTTCGACCACGGCGCGTCTCAGGAGCCCCGGGCGGCCATGATTCGCCGGTGTCCGTGACTGCCCTCACGTCTGCGGAGATTTCGCTGCCGGCCGAGGCCGATGGCCAGCGGGTGAGTGATCGCATCGCTGTTCTGGCTGACACCGTCGATGTCGTCGGGTTGACCGACAACCACGCCCGGCAAGCCGCGAATGTCGCCGTTGGCGGACGATCCGGTGGCTGGCGTCAACCATGTAGGCGGACATGACCGCGACCGAGCTGATCGCGAGGGCGCCGGGGTGGAGCGTCCCGCATTCGCTGGCTGTCGGGGCGGTCGTCAATCCGTTCGCCGAAGACCTGGATCGGGGGCTGCGGCTGCTGCAGAGAAAGGTCGCCGCGGGAGCAACCTTCCCGTGCAGTCGCAGATCGTCTTCGATCTCCCGAGGCTCGGATGAGCGTTCCCGTCGCGCGGCGAGGACATGCTCGCGGGCGCGCGCGTCTTTACGCGAGTGTGACGTTTTGCTGCGCAGCGAGCGCATGGCAGAACGCGCCTGCGCGCTGCCGGGCGTGACGATCCGAGCCCGCCTGCGCGCAGATCCGTCGCGGTGGCGGCATCGAGCTGCGCGCAAGCTGGCGGCCGGGCTCGCCCGTGTCTCGCGCGTGGACGCACTGCACGTCTTCCCGCTCGGGGCGGAAGCGGCCACGCGCGAGGTCTCCGCCGAGTTCGGGTGACACGGAGGCATCAACTCGCGACGTCGATAGCGCTGTGAAAAACAACAATCCGATTCTCGCCGAGCAACTCGCCTACTATCGGGCTCGCGCTCGTGAGTACGACAAGTGGTTCCGTCGCGAGGGGCTCCATGACTTGGGCGAAGAGCACAATGCCAGATGGCGTCTTGAGCTCAATCGGGTGTATTCAGCACTCGATGCGTTTGCGCCTCGTGGAGACGTCCTCGAGCTTGCCTACGGCACGGGTGAGTGGACGATCCGTCTCGCGGAGGTGGCGACCAGTGTCGTCGGAGTCGATGCAGCGCCGGAGATGCGCGAACTCGCTCTGGCGAAGCTGCAGGATGCCGGTAAGAGCAATGTCGAGCTCTCGGTTGACGATCTCTTCAGCTGGCAGCCAGATCAGGACTATGACGTGGTCTTCTTTGCGTTCTGGCTTTCGCACGTTCCCGAGAGCCATACCGACCGGTTCTGGCGCAGCGTCCACGACGCGCTTCGCCCCGGAGGCCGCTTTTTCCTCGTGGATGCCGCAAGCGCGGTCGTGGAGAGGAACGTCATTCACGGTTCGCGACTGCCCGATCGCGAGAGCGCGACCGAGCTCAGGCGACTCGAGGACGGTCGGGAGTTTCGGATTTTCAAGCGTTCGTTCGATCCCGACCGGCTCGCGCGAGATCTTCGTGACCACGGCCTTGACGCGAGCTTTGTCGAGACGGGCGAGTTCTTCGTCTACGGACTCGGCCGACGTGCCTAGCCGGACCTGGGACTACTCACGCGGAGCCCGTGTGCAAGCAGGACATACGACCGGCCTCGACAGTTGTCCCGCCCGGTAAATCGTCGGTAGCGGTCCTGGCTATGCGATATGTGACTTCTCCAGAGGCAGCGGGTTGCACGGCCGCCTCGTCGGCGTCGTCGGATCCCGTTCGAACTCAGCCCGCGCGCACCCCATCGACGATGAAGTCGACGAGCGCATCGAGGTCCGCGGGCGCGATCCGCTGCGCGTAGTCCTCCGGCATCGCGCCCGTGCCCCAGCCCGGCGAGGCGCTCTTGCTCGGCAGCACGATCGACTCCCGCACGTAGTCGCGCGACTTGCCGTGCAGGGAGAGCTGGAGATCGGGGCCCATCGGCATGTGCGCGTTGGCCGGCTCGAACGTGTGGCACGAGCCGCAGCCCTGCTCGATCCAGACCGTCAGGCCGTGCCGCGGCCCCTTTGCCGCTGTCCGGTCGGCGGCGGGCGAGTCCGAGCCTGCGCCGGCGAAGGCGGCGATCGTCATCGCCGCCCCCGCACACGCGAGGCCGCCGGCGGCGACGATGGTGGCTCTCACGTCGCCTGCGGATGGTGGTGCCGCCGGCGGTCGCGCACGAGCAGGGCCGCGGCCGCGAGCAGCAGCGCGACGCCGGGCACGAGCCAGCCGGCGGACGGGCCGCCGCCGCCGTCGCCGCCGGTCGCCGGCGCGGGCGCGGACGTCGCGGCGTCGATCTGCACCGCCGGGAACGTGTGCGGGCGCTCGCTGATGAAGCCGTCGTCGACCGCGTAGCTCCAGCGGCCGGCGGTCGGGAACACGACTTCGGCGCGGTACACCCCGGGCTTGCCGGTCGGCGTGGCGGCGAACGTCTCACGCGCGTCGCCGCTCGTGATGATCACCGCCGGCTCGACGCCCTCCAGCGGCGTCACGCCGTGCTGGAGCACGGTGATCTCGACCGGCCACGGCGTGCCCGGCTCCGTGCCGGCGGGCGTCGAGCTGAGCCCGACGGTCGCCCAGCCGCCCGCATGCGCCGCCGGAGCGATCAGCAGGACAAGGGCGAGGGGAAGAGCGAGCAGGCCGCGGCGCACGGGCGCCTCCTTTTCCAGGAGATCTCGGACACCACCACTACACCCGCCGCTCGGATCAGGTTCCCAACGCGGACGCGAGACAAGTTCGCTCCCGTTCCTATTGCTTGGCCATGGCGAGCCGGAAGCGTTCGGCGGGTGAGATCAGGTGGTCGAGGTCCTCGGCGGCGCTGTCGATGTCGATCTGGACCCAGGTGACCTTGCCGCTGAATGCGTTGTCGCCCGGGCCGTAGTCGTCGGAGACGGGTGCGCCCGCGTCACTGCCGACCTCGGTGGTCTCGTCCATCGAGAAGATGCCCCAGTGGGTACGTTCGACGCGGCCCTCGCCGACCTTGTCCCCGTCGAGGTAGAGCGTGACGGTGCCGCCCTCGCCGACGCCCCCGCCGTCGTAGGCGAACTCCGCCCGCACCTGATGCGTCCCGGATGGCAGGGCCGTGTCGGTCGAGACCGTGTAGCGCCGGGCGCCGGTGAAGTTGTAGGCGTAGCGCAGGCGGCCTTCTCGGCCGTGATGGCGTGCGACTTGTTCTTGACTCGTGGCACTTGCCGAACTGCGCCGTCGAGTACCCGTTCAACCGCAGCATGTCCGCGAGCGGCGCGCACGTGTTGGGACGCAGCGAGTTGTAGCCGGGCGCGGAGGTCGCCATCGGTGATCGCGCCCATCCCGACGGCGTGGTGGTTGCGACCTGAGAGCAGCGCTGCGCGCGTCGGCGAGCACAGCGCCGTGGTGTGGAAGCGCGTGTCCTTGAGCCCTTCGGCCGCCAGGCGCTCGGCCGTCGGTGTCGCGCACGGGCCTCCGAACGCGCTCGAGGCGCCGAACCCCACGTCGTCGAGCAGGATCACCAGCACGTTCGGCGCGCCCGCCGGCGGCCGCAGCGGCTCGATCGGCGGGTACGACGTATCCGGATCCGTCGCCGCGAACGTCGTGACCCCGACGTGCTTGACGTCAGGGATCGGGAGCACCTCACGCCGCAACTCGCCCATTCGCGCACCTCAAAGGCTCTACGGAGGACAACCAAGCCGGGCGGATGCTTGCACCTCGGGTGACCCTCCAGGAGCTCATCACCCACTGCCGCATCGCCCCGCGCAATCACCTCATCGGGGTGATGCGTCGCGGTCCTGAGGGCGGCAAAGCTGGGTGCCGCGGTCCCTTGGGACCCGCCCGTGCCGTACCCAGAGGAGAAGCGAATGGCCACAGCTGCGACAGGATCTTCCCGGCCCGGCGTCAGCGTCGGTCCGACGAGCGAGTTCAGCCTGTTCTTCCGGGTCAAGCCCGGTGAGGGTGAGACGATGCGCGCTGCCCTCCGCGATCTGCAGAACACGCCGGGGTACCGGCCGGGCGACTACGGCATGGCGATCAGCACGATCCACGAGGCGAGGTTCGTGCTCTTCGACGACGACACGCGGCTCGCGTTCATCACGAGCTTCGACGGCCCGTGGGACGCCTACATGGACGACTTCTTCACCTCTGGGCCCACCCTCGCGCTGTTCGACGCGATCTTCGGGCACACGGAGGGCTACGACGGACTTCCCGACGTCGCTGCCGTGAAAGCGTTCGTCCTCAGCGCACAGCAGACCGCGGCCGCCTACCAGCGGAACTACGGCGGCACGGTCAAGGAGATCCGCAAGGCTCAGCGCGTCAACGCGGCCTTCCAGCAGGTGCTCGACCACCCGGACGCGGCGGAGGCGATGCAGCACCCGGCGTTGAAGCCGCTGCTGGACGAAGCCGCGGACTGATGCGGAGGCGCCATGTCCGATCACATCTCAGGGCCGCGGGCGCTCGCCGACCCGATCGCCGACATCACCGACGTGTACGCGTTCCCGAGCCCGGAGCGGCCCGGGCATCTCGTGCTCGTGATGAACACGCTCCCGTTCGCGAAGCCCTATGACCTGCTCTCCGACGGACTGCTGTACCGCTTCCGGGTGCGCCCGCTCACCGCGCGCGCGCCGGGCGACCCGGCGCCGTTCGCCGCCGGCGAGGAGGAGTTCGTCTTCGACTGCGTGTTCTCGCCTCCGGTCAGCGACAACGGCCCGCAGCGCGCCGAGCAGGAGGGCACCTGCACCACCCCGGCCGGCGAGACCGTCTCGTTCCGCGTGAACGACCCGGAGGGCGGCTCCGGCGACGGCGTTCGCGTCTTCGCCGGCACGCGCTGGGATCCGTTCATCATGGACGCGCCCGCGACGCTCAAGACGATCGCGACCGGCGAGATGCAGTTCACCGACCACGGGTCGATCTACATGGACGGCAAGAACGTCCTCAGCCTCGTGGTCGAGATCGACACCGCGCTCCTGGACGGTGCGACGCTCGTCGGCGTCGTCGCGGAGACGCTCACCCGCGGCAAGCTCAACGTCCGGATCGAGCGCGTCGGGCGACCCGAGGTCAAGAACCTCATGCTGGCGCCGAAGCAGTTCGATCCGGTGAACCGGGACCTCGAGATCCGCGACCTCTACAACATGGAGGACGCGTTCCACCTCGCGGACGGCTATCTCGGTGCGTACCGCGCGAGGCTGAACGCGAACCTCGCCTTCTGGGACGGGCTCGACGGGAAGGCCGACTGGCCGACGGGCGAGAACGGCAGCCATCCGCTGACCGAGCTGGTGCTCGCCGACTTCCTCGTCGTCGACGCCGGCAAGCCCTACGCCGAGCAGGGCTCGTTCCTCGAGATCGAGCTCGCCGCCCGCCGTGGCGAGGCGCACGAGACCTGCGGAGGCCGGGCGCCCAACGACGACGTGATGGACACGATCTTCACGCAGCTCATCAACGCCGGCAACGGGCCCGTCATCCGCGACGGGGTCGACCGCGCGACGCAGCCCGCCTCGCGCACGTTCCCGTACCTGGCGCCGCCGAATCCGGACCCGCCCGAACCTCCGGAGCACCACTGAGCCATGACCGTGACCGCCACGGATGCCGTACGCCTCGAGCTCGACGACATCCAGAGCGGGGCGCTGCACGAGCGACCGTCGCCGTACGTCGGCGCCTACCTCCTGCTGCGCATCGACGACCGCGCCGCCGGGCGCGAGCTCGTCCGGCGCCTGAGCCGGCTCGTCGACTCGGGACGACCCACCTCCGATCCCGCCAGACGCCTGGATCACCGCCGCCTTCACCTACCGCGGGCTGCGAGGCGCTCGGGGTGCCGCAGAGCTCGCTCGACAGCTTCGCGCCGGAGTTCCGCGAGGGGATGGCGGCCCGCGCGGCGCAGCTGGGAGACGTCGGTGAGAGCAGCCCGGAGCACTGGGAGAAGCCGCTCGGCAGCTCCGACGTCCACGTCGCCCTGGCGGCGCTCTCCCCCGACAGCGCGCGGCTCGAGGCCGTGGTCGAGAAGGCACGCCAGGCCCACCAGGAGCTCGCCGGGCGTCGAGGTGATCTGGCGCCAGGACTGCTACCAGCTCCCGACCGGGCGCACCTCCTTCGGCTTCAAGGACGGGATCGGCCAGCCGGCGGTCGAGGGCAGCGGCAGGCCGCCATCGAACCCGAAGGAGAAGCCGCTCAAGGCCGGCGAGATCGTCCTCGGCTATCCGGACGAGACGGGCGAGCTGCCGCCGATGCCGACGCCGGAGGTGCTCGGCCGCAACGGCACCTACGTCGTGTTCCGCAAGCTGCACACGAAGGTCGCGGCCTACCGGCAGTACCTCCGCGCGAAGGCCGCGAGCCGCGAGGAGGAGGCGCTGCTCGGCGCGAAGATGGTCGGGCGCTGGCAGAGCGGCGCGCCGCTGGCGCTCTCTCCGGAGCGCGATGACCCGGAGCTCGGCGCCGACCCGCAGCGCAACAACGACTTCCTCTACGCCGACGACCCTCGCGGCTTCAAGTGCCCCGCGGGCGCCCATGCGCGGCGCGCGAACCCGCGCGACGCGCTCGACCGCGACGGCAGCGTCGACGTCCGGCTGCACCGCATGATCCGGCGCGGCACGAGCTACGGGCCGATGCTGCCGGAGGGCGTGCTCGAGGACGACGGCGCCGACCGGGGCATCATCTTCGTGTTCGCCGGCGCGCACCTCAAGCGCCAGTTCGAGTTCGTCAAGACCCAATGGCTCAACGACGGCATCTTCATCGGCGCCCCGTCCGAGAAGGACCCGCTGGTCGGGCCCGAACGACGGGTCCGGCCGCCTCACGATCCCTGAGCGGCCGATCCGGCGCCGGCTGCAGGACCTGCCGCCGTTCGTCGTCACCCGCGGCGGCGAGTACTGCTTCGCCCCGGGTCTGCGGGCGATGCGCTGGCTCGCGGAGCTCGACTCATGACCGATCTCGCTCGAGAAGGAGAGGACCCGCGTGACAACCGACCGCTGGGCAGCACTCGACTTCGGCCCACCCCCCTCCGACGGCGCGGAACCCGACTCGCCCGTCCTGCTCGACTACGTCTCCGGCGATCGGGTCGCGGTGGTCACCCTCAACCGGCCCCACGCCGACAACGCGATCACGACCGAGATGGGCGCCCGCCTGACCGAGGTCGTCGAGACGATCGCGGTCCGTACTGCCGTCCGGGTCGTCGTCCTCACCGGAGCCGGTGAGCGCGCCTTCTCCGTCGGCAGCGACCTTCGCCAGCGCAAGAGCATGACCAAGGAGGACTGGCTGCGCCAGCGCCAGGACTTCGACCGCACGCTCTACACCGTCCGCCAGCTGCGCAAGCCGATCCTCGCCGCCGTGAACGGAAGCGCCTATGGCGGCGGCTGCGAGCTCGCCCAGAGCACCGACTTCATCATCGCCTCCGAGAACGCCATCTTCGACCAGCCCGAGGCCATGCTCGGCCTGGCGGCCGGCGGCGGCTCGCCGGCACTGCTCCCACGCCTGCTCCCGCGAGGCAAGGCGCTGCAGATGCTCATGACGGGCGACCCGATCACCGCGCAGGAGGCGTACCGGCTGGGCATGGTCAACGAGATCCACGCCCCGGGCGAGCTGATGGACGCGGCGATCGGCGATCGCCGAGAAGATCGCGAGCAACTCGCCCACGGCGGTGCAGGCGGTCAAGCGGGCCGTGCAGCTCGGCGAGGGCGAGCCGATCGAGCAGGCGATCGCGATCATGATGGACTCGCACTGGCGCTCGGCCGTCCATCCCGACCGCATCGAAGGCATCGGCGCCTTCAACGAAGGCCGCGAACCGACCTTCCAGGATTCCGACTACTGATGTCCGGAGGAGGGTGACCCATGGCCGTGACAGACGATCTCGAGCAGGCGCGCGCCGCACTGCAGATGATCAACCCGGCTCCCTACAACGCCGAGGCGCCGCCCGAGGCCCTGGCCGGAGAGATCACCCCCACCGAGCTGCACTACGTCCGCAGCAACTTCGCGCTGCCGGAGCACGACGGCACGCTCGACGTCGGCGGCGCCGTCGAGAACCCGATCAGCCTGACGCTCGACGACCTGCGCGCGATGCCGGCGCACGAGCGGGCGGTCACGCTCGAATGCGCGGGCAACGGGCGGCTCGAGACACGACCACTCCCGACCGGCGAGCCATGGGGCGACTACGCGGTCTCGACCGCCCGCTGGACCGGCGCCCTCCTCCACGAGGTGCTCGCGCAGGCGCACCCGGCAACCGACGGGGTCGACGTCCGCTTCGAGGGCGCCGACCACGGCGCGTACCACCTCCAACCCGTCCTCGCGGAGACCAACAAGGACGACCTCACGCTTCGTCCGCGCCCTGCCGCTCGCCCACGCAGCCGATCCGGCGGCCGAGATCCTGATCGCCTACGAGATGAACGGGGAGCCGCTGGGCGCCGACCACGGAGCCCCGTTCCGGCTCATCGTCCCCCACTGGTACGCCGTCGCGTCGGTGAAGTGGCTGAAGCGGATCGAGGTCATGACCGAGCCGTTCGCCGGCGAGTTCCAGACCGGCCACTACATCTACGAGTGGCCCGACCGACCGCACGAGGCGGTCAGCCTGATGCGGGTGCGCGCGCGCATCACCGACCCCGCCTACGGCGCGACCCTCAGCCGCGGCACCCACACGGTGCGCGGCAAGGCCTGGTCGGGAACCGGCCCGGTGACGCAGGTCGAGATCAGCCTCACCGGCGAAGGCGACTGGCACGCCGCGCAACTCGAGCCGCCCAAAGGCCCCTACCACTGGCAGGACTGGTCGTTCGAGTGGGAGGCGAACGACGTCGGAGGCACACCCTCCGCGCCAGGGCGACCGACGCGGCCGGCAACGTGCAACCCGAAGTCCCGCCCTGGAACCGGCTCGGCTACGGAAACAACGCCATCGAGGTCTCCTACGTCGACGTGAGCTGACGGGCCGGTCTCAGGAGGGATCACCCGCCCCGCCGCGAACCACGTGCCAACTTCCCAAGGAGGCAGACCGATGGTGCTCGCGGCGGACTATCCGTTCCTGGATGTCTTCTGGACGATGATCCTGTTCTTTTGCTGGGTCGCTTGGATCTGGATGCTGATCATGATCTTCAGCGACGTCTTCCGGCGCGACATGTCCGGCTGGGCCAAAGCCGGCTGGTGCGCCTTCGTGCTCGTGCTGCCGTTCCTCGGCGCATTCGTCTACCTGATCGCGAACGGCAAGGGCCTGACCGAACGCCGCGTCCACGACGCACAGGTCTCGCAGGCGAACTTCGACCAGTACGTCCGCACAGTCGCCACCGACGGCGGCTCGGCGGGCGAGATCGAGCGCGCCAAGCAGCTGCTCGACAGCGGCGCCATCAACCAGGCCGAGTTCGAGCAGCTCAAGGCGAAAGCGCTCGCCTGAAGCCTGTTCTCTGCGGAGACGCTTGATTCCCCACACCCGCCGAGGCCGCCGACGCGGCGGCGGTGACCGAGGTCGTCGCCGCCGTCGAGTCGTCGCTGTACGGGGAGACGACGTTCTCCCAGGCGCGATCTGGAGGACGAGTGGTCGGAGCTCGAGCTCGAGCGGGACGCGCGCGTCGTCCGCGACGGCGACCGCGTCGTCGGGTACGGCGTGGTGCGCGAGCGGGGCGAGGTCTGGGAGGTCGAGGGGTACGTCCACCCCGACGCGGCCGGGCGCGGAATCGGAAGGCTGATCGCGGCCGGGCTCGAGGAGGACGCGGCCCGCGGCGGCGCACGCAGGATCCAGAGCAGCGTCCTCGAGGCCGACCTCGCCGCCCGGCAGCTGCTCGAGTCGCTCGGCTACGGCGCCGTGCGCGTCTTCCGCGAGATGCGCATCGAGCTCGAGGCGCCGCCGCCCGCACCCGAGTGGCCGGATGGGCTGCGAGTCGTCGCGTTCGACCCGGAGCACGACGCGCTCGAGTTCCACGCCGCGCACCAGGAGGCGTTCGCCGATCACTGGGACTACAGGCCGCGCGACTTCGAGGCGTGGTCGAAGGGCCACCTCGGGAGCGAGCGCTTCGATCCGGCGCTCTGGTGCGTCGTCCGCGCCGCGGACGAGATCGTCGCCGGAACGATCTGCACGGGCAACACGTACGGCGGCGGCTTCGTCCACGCGCTCTTCACGCGTCGCCCGTGGCGCAAGCAGGGCGTCGGCACGGCGCTCCTCGGCGACGCCTTCGGACGCTTCTGGGAGCGCGGTGAGCACAGCGTCGGGCTCGGCGTCGACGCGGCGAGCGACACCGGCGCGTTCCGCCTCTACGAGCGCGCCGGCATGGCGCCCGCCCTCGGCTGGGTGCTGTACGAGAAGCAGCTCGGCGGCTAGGGATTCGCGAGCGAGAGGCGGCGCATCAGCGCCGCCAGCTCGGGATGGTGGTGCGGGCCGGGAGCGTCCAGGCGCTCGACGATCCGCTCGCGCACCGGGCGCGGCATCGCCTGCGAGAGCTTGGCCTTGGCCTCCACCCGCGTGGCCCGGAGCCGGAACGCGACGGTCTGGGGCGCGATCCGCCGCGAGAGCTCCAGGCCCCCGCCCTCCAACCGCCAGCGGCTGTCGCCGAGGGGAGCCTCGTGGCGCTCGAGCGTGCGCGTCAGGAGGTCGAAGCGCGCGTCGCCGTCGAGCGGTTCCGGCGTCCCGTGCAGGTGGACGGAGATGTGGTTCATCGTGCTCGGGACGTCGGTCAGCTCCGGGCGGTACCACGAGGCCGACACGAACCCGTGCGGCCCCTCGAAGATCAACAGCGCCGGCACCCGCGCCTCGATGTCCGCGCACTGTGGATCGGCCCGCGCGAAGTGTCCCGCCACCACGAGCTCGTCCTCCTCCGCGTCCTCCAGCAGGAAGAACCCGTAGGTGGCGCGCAGTCCCGCGGCGCCGACGGTGATGACCCGTGCCCACCCGTACTCGGAGACGACACGGCGAGCCTCGGTGAGATCAATCGCGTACTTCGACTGGACGTGCACGCGCCAAGCCTAAGCCCAATCCAGGACCCGCGGTGAACCTGGCATCGCCCATCGACGCACGCCTCGCGCGCTCTCCACGATCCGGCCGCGCAGGGCCTGGAGCTCAGCGAGCTTGGCGTCGACGCGGTCGAGCACGACGTCGAGCCGCCAGCGCTCGGACTCGCAGGTCGCGCCGCCGGCGTCGTGGGCGGCGAGCGCGTCGATGACCTCGTCGAGCTTGAAGCCGATGGACTGCAGCTCGCGCGTGAGCTGGATGCGCTCGATCGTCTCGGGCGCGTAGTCCGGTAGCCGGAGGGCTCGCGCTCGAGCAGCCGGGAGCACCCCGAGCCGCTCGTAGAAGCGAACGGTGTCGACGCTCACGCCGGATCGATTCGCGACCTCACCGATTCTCACCGGCTCATCCCCTTGACTCTGGACCATACTCCAGAGTTTACGCTACCCACCATGACGCACTCACTCCACCTCCCAGCCTTGCCCGACGCGCCGATCGTGTGCGACTTGAGCACCGCCCGGGACACGCCGGACGAGCGCCTTCGCGACTACCTGCAGCTGTTCGAAGTGCTGCTCCGCCGCGAGCGGCGCGCCGACAGCGTCGTGCTGTCGTTCCGCGCCGACCCGGGGACGCGGGAAGCGGTCGAGGACCTCGCCCGCCGTGAGTCCGCCTGCTGCGCGTTCCTCGACTACCGCATCGAGGCTGCGGCCGGCGAGGTGGTCTGGACGATCGCCAACCCGGTCGGCGGCGAGGACGGCGCCGCCCTCGACGTCTATCTCGACGCGTTCCACGCGCTGCCCGACACCTAGGTCGGCAGCGCCTCCATCACCGGGTCGATCGCCTCGGCGACCCCGAGCGCGGCTTCGATCGCCTCGGCGGCGTCGAGGCAGGCGAGGTCCTGGAAGCGCGCTCCCATCACCTGCACGCCCGCAGGCAGGCCGGCGGCCTTCCCGGCCGGCACCGCGGCGGCGGGCAGCCCGAGGAGGTTCGCCGGCATGACCGGGCGCAGCAGCTGCAGCGTGGCCTGCGCCTGCGCCTCGCTCTCGATATCCCAGCCGTGCGGGAACGGCGGCTGCGTCCAGATCGGGCTGAGGATCAGCGGATACTCGAGCAGGAACTCGTTCCACGCGCGGCCGATCGCGCCGCGCTCGACCACGGTCGCGAACACCCCTTCCAAGTCCATCGGCGGGAACAGCGGGCTGCCGAAGTCCAGGAAACGGATCGCGTCCGGCCCCATGACCTGGCGGAGGAGCGGATCCTGGGCGTGGATGTCGATGAACAGCAGGCGGCCCCACACGTCGAGCGCGGCCTCGTAGAGCGGCGGCTCGACCTCGGCGACGTCATAGCCCGCGCCGGCGAGTGCCTCGCCCGCGCGCCGGACGGCCGCGGCGATCTCCGGGTGCGTGTCGCCCCCGGGCGGCTCGGCCAGCACGGCCACGCGGCGCGACTCGGGTCGCGGCACGTCGAGCGGGACGGGGACCGACTCGGGGTCGCGCGGATGCATCCCCGCGACGATGCCGAGCCCGAGCCGCACGTCGCTCACGCGCCGCGCCATCACGCCCTCGACCACCATCAGCCGCATGCCCGGTCCGAGGTCCTCGGGCGGGATCACGGTCGCACACGGGACGCGGCCCACCGTCGGCTTGATCGACGCGATCCCGCAGCAGTGCGCGGGGTTGCGCAGCGAGCCGCCGACGTCGTTGCCGAGCCCCAGCGGCGACATGCCCGAGGCGAGCGCGGACCCCTCGCCGCCGCTCGAGCCGCCCGCGGTGACGTTCGGGTCCCACGGGTTGCGGGTCAGCCCGCGCAGCGAGGAGTCGGTGTGGATCCGCAGCCCGAGGTCCGGCAGGTTGGTGCGCGCGATCGGGATCGCGCCCGCGGCGCGCAGGCGCTCGACCTGGGGCGCGTCGACCGGGGAGACCGCCTCGGCGAGCGCCGGGACGCCGGACGTCGTCGGCGTCCCCGCCAGGTCGATGTTCTCCTTGACCGTGACCGGGACGCCGTGGAGCGCGCCCTCGGGCGCCGACCGGTCGGCCGCGTCCGCGGCCGCGCGCGCCTCGTCGGCGAGCACGAGCGTGATCGCGTTGAGGTGGCCGTTGACCGCCTCGATCCGCTCCAGGTGGGCGTCGACGACCTCGCGCGACGACACCGCGCGGGTCGCGATCAACTCGGCCAGCTCGCCGGCGCCGCGGCGCCACAGGTCCTCAGACACGTTGCTCCTCCGATTGGGCTCCAGCTGGCGGGATTGTCGCGCAACAGTCGTCGTCGCAGGCGCGCCGCGCCCGGCCAGCGGATCCGCGACGCAGCAGCCCTCGCCGCGCCACGCCTCCCGGCCCTCCTTGACGGCCACGGCGGCGATCAGCAGGCCGACCGCCGGGTCGAGCCACCAGGCGCCGGCGAGCGCGTTGCCGAGCAGCCCGATCAGCAGCGCGCCGGCGAGGTACGCGCAGAGCATGTTCTGGCGGCCCTCGCCCTTCGTCGCGGCCGAGCCGAGCTGGTCCGCCAGTCGTTGCTTGGCGATGCCGAGGATCGGCATCACGATGACGCTCGAGATCGCCAGGCCGATCCCTACCCAGGTCTCGTCGGGACGCTCGCCGCCGATCAGCGCGCGCAGCGACTCGACCGCGACGTACGGCGCGAGCAGGAAGAACTGGAGCGCGACGAGCTTCTGCGCGCGCTGCTCGGCATGCGCGGAGAACATGCGGTGGCCGGTGAACCGCCACACGATCACGACGCTCGCGAAGCCCTCGATCGCGCTGTCCAGGCCGAACCCGACGAGCGCGATCGACGACGCCACCAGCCCGGCCGTGATCGCCACGCCGCCCTCGACGGTCATCCACGCGAGGCTCAGCCACGAGAGCGTGCGCGCACGCTTGGCCAGCCGGCGGTAGGACGCCTCGTCGACCGCGGGCGCGACGGGAGCCGCCGGGAGGGTCGGGAGCTCGATGCTCACCGCGCCGTGACCTCCTCCGCCGCGAGCACGGCGGCGAGCAGCGCGTGCCCTCGCTCCGTCAGCCGATACAGCACCATCTTGCCCTCGCGGCGGCTCGCCGCCAGCCCGAGCGTGCGCAGCGCCCGCGCGTGATGCGACACGAGGTTCTCCGCCCGCTCGGCGACCCATGCGAGGTCGCAGACGCAGAGCTCGTCCGCTCCGGCCAACGCCGCCGCGACCGTCAGGCGGGTCGGATCGGCAAGCGCCCGCGCCTGCTCGGCGAGCACCGCGGCCCGCGCGGGGTCGAGGCGCTCGTGCCGGAGGCGCTCGGCCTTCTCCAGGTCGAGGCAGAGCAGATCGCATCGGTCGTCGGCCACGGCCCAACATCCTAACGACTGTTGGGATGTGGCTACGCGGCGGCGGTGGCGCTCTTCTCGAGCGATGTCGTCGGCAGCCGCCGCGTGAGCGTGAGCGACAGCAGCGCGGCGAGCGCGACGGCGCCGAGCGAGAGCCGCAGCGCCGTCGAGCTGCGCCTCGCCGTAGTCGGTGGCGACCTCGCTCGGCCTCCTCGGCGGAGAGGCCGCCCTCGACCGCGGCCTGCTCGACGGACTCGACGGGCACGATGTCGATCCCCTCCTGGGCGTTGGCGGCGATCGTCTCGCGTGCAGCGGCCGGGACGTCGGGATTGGCGGTGATGCGTTCGCTGAAGCCCGTCGCCAGCGACGCGAGCAGCACGGCCCCGATGATCGCGGTGCCGAGCGAGGACCCGAGGTTCTGGGCCGTGCCCTGGAGCCCGCCGGCCTCGCTGGACTGCGTCGGGGCGACGGCGGACATGATCACGTTGCCGAGCTGGGAGGCGAGCAGCCCGGCGCCGGCGCCGATCAGCGCGAGCGCGACCTTGAAGCCGGTGTCGTTGAGGGTGACGTCGAGCGTGGCGAGCATCACCACGGCGCCGATGCAGAACGCGACCAGCCCGATCTGCGCGACGGTGCGCGGCGAGCGTCGCGCGGCCATGCGCGGGCCGAGGAGCGCGAAGAGGAGCATCGCGACCGACAGCGGGAGCAGGCGCTTGCCGGTCTCGAACGCGTCGAGGCCGAGCACGACCTGCAGGTACACCGGGATGACGAAGAAGGTCCCCATCAGCACGAGCTGCTGGCCGACCAGCGTCGAGAGCCCCGCCCGCAGCTGCGAGATGCGCAGCAGCGCCGTGTCGAGCAGCTGGTCCTGGCCGAGACGCGCGCGGCGCTCCTCCCACTCGGTGAACGCCCACAGCAGCGCGAGACCGGCGAGCACCATGAACGGCACCGGCGAGAAGCCCAGCGGCGTGATCTCGGTGCCGCCGACCTCCGGCGGGTTGCGCGGCACGGCCAAGCCCCACACGCTGCTGCGCAGGATCGCGAGCACGATCAGGCCGAGGCCGGCCGAGGACAGCGCGACGCCGACCATGTCGAGCTGCGGGCGGCGCTCCGCCGCCGGCGCACGGGCGATCTGCCCGCGCAGCAGCAGGATCCCGATCACCACGACGGTCTCGCCGGCGAACACGTAGCGCCAGGTGAACTCGGTCGTCACCCAGCCGCCGATCAGCGGCCCGGCGGCGACCGCGATCGCGGCGATCCCGCCGAGCAGCGCGTAGGCGAGCGCGCGCTCGCGGCCCTGGTAGGTCGCGGCGGTCAGCGCGGCGATCGCCGGCACGACGAGGACGGCACCGAAGCCCTCGACCCCCGACCAGCCGACCAGCAGCACGGCGAGGTTCGGGCTCAGCGCCGTCGTGAGCGATCCGACCCCGTAGATCCCCAGCCCGATCGCGAACGCGCGGTTCGTGCCCAGGATGTCCCCGAGCTTCGCGCCCAGCAGCATGAAGGCCGCCATCACCAGCGTGTAGAGCGTGATCGCCGACTGCACGCCCTGGATCGTGGTGTCGAGGTCCTCGACGATCTGCGAGATCGCCACGTTCATGACGCTCGAATCGAGCACCATCACGAACTGCGCCGAGGCGAGGATGAGCATCGGGAACCACTTGCGCATGCTCGTGCGATCGTCGCCGAGAGCACGGTGCTCGCGCCAGCGGGCACGCACCACACTCCTCGCGGGTGCCTGCCAGCGGCCCGTCTTGCTAGAAGAGACCCATGGACTGGACGCTCGAGGTGGTCATCGTCCCCGTCGCCGACGTGGACCGCGCGAAGGCCTTCTACGCCGACCAGCTCGGCTTCAATGTCGACCACGACACCACGGTCAGCGAGGGCAACCGGATCGTCCAGCTCACGCCTCCCGGCTCCGGCTGCTCGATCGTCATCGGCGAGGGGATCGTGCCGGACATGGAGCCCGGCTCGATCCAGGGCCTCCAGCTCGTCGTCGCCGACCTCCGCGCCGCGCACGCGCGAGCTGCAGCGCAACGGGGTCGAGGTCGGCGACATCCAGGTCGTCGGCAAGAGCCCGAGGACCATGCCCGACCCGCTCGACAACGTCGGCTTCCTCTTCTTCAGCGACCCGGACGGGAACGGCTGGGCCGTGCAGCAGATCTCGGCGCGGGGCGCCTAGCCGGCGGCGCCGGGAACGTGCCCGTCGGTGGAGGGATCCACCGGTCGCGGGTGCCCGTCGAGGATGAAGATCTCGACCGCGTGGTCGGTGTCGCTGTCGTGGTCGCTGAGGAACGAGACGACCCGGCGCCCGGTGATGCTCTCGATCCCGGTGACGAGGTCGTCGCGCATCGTCATCTGGAACTTGCGCCGGATCGTGTCCACCAACTCGGCCTCGTCCTCGACGACCAGTCGCTGCTCCGCCTTGGTCATGTTGTTCTCGGTGATGCAGACGACGACGTTGTCGCGGATCGTCGTCCGGGCCTTGTTCGGCCCGCGGCCGGTGTACTCGGCGACCATGCGCACGACGTGCCGGCTGATCGCGGCGGCCACCGACCCCGCGGTGTGCTCGCCCGATTGAGTGGTGCTGGACATAGCCCAGCTCCCATCTCGAATCCCTCTCCATTCGGGCCGCGCGCAAAGCAGAGGGAGACGCTGAGAACCCCACGGGCGACTGATTCCTCACGCAGCCTACTCCCGTAAGGCAACCCCCAGGAGAGGTAAGGGGTGGCTCGCTCCATCCTGCCGATGTGCGATCGCCCGTCGTAGCCGACCATGGATGCATGCTGATGACAGGCTCAGGTCCGGTCGACGCAGAGCGGGCCTTCACCCGGGCCTCGCGCTCGCGGAAGCGCGCCGCACTGGCGCGCTGGCTGCGGCGCGAGCCCCCCACCCACCTCCCGGTCCACGACGAGCGCGCGCTGCACGACGCGCCCGCACCGCCGCGGCGCGGGATCCAGGAGATCCCGCTGGCCGCGATCCGCTCCACGCTCGAGCCGAACAAGGCGGAGCTGTTCGACTGCAGCTTCCGGCCCGCCGCGAGCGTCCGCTGCCGCTGGCAGCGGCTGTGGCTCGCCGCGCATCGCGGCGTGGCGCTGCCGCCGATCTCCGTCGTCCCGGTCGGCGACGCCTACGCGATCCGCGACGGGCACCACCGGGTGTCGGTGGCGAGGGCGCGGGGCGCGCTCGCCATCGACGCCACGGTGGAGCGGGACTAAGGCCGGATGTTCTGGTTGAGGTGGAACAGGTTGTCGGGGTCGAACCTGCGCTTCACGTCGACCAGGCGGTCGTAGTTGCCCTTGTAGTTGTCGCGGATCCGCTCCTGGTCGTCGGCGGCCATGAAGTTGACGTAGCCGCCGGCCTCGGAGTGCGGCGCGGTCGCGTCGTACATGTCGCGGACCCAGGCGATGTTCGCCTCGTTCTCCGCCGGGTCCGGCCACATGCCGGCGATCACGGTGGCGAACGTCGCGTCGCGGTAGGCGAACGCCGTGTCCGCCTCGCCGACCCGGTGGCACGCGCCGTTGATCGGATAGATGTGGACGGTCGAGTTGACGGCCGGCAGCTTCGGGCCGTGCGCGAGGTGCGCGGCGATCGCGTCGTCGGTGAGCTCCTTGACGAAGTTCGCCTTCCAGTAGTGCTGCAGCCCGGGCGGGACGAGCGCGTCGAACGCGCTGTTGAGCGCCGGGTAGGGCATCGGCCCGACGTGCTCGGCGATCGGCTTCGCCACGTCGAGCAGCGGCTTGATCGCCGCCTCGCCGGCCCCGGGGTTCCCCGACCAGCAGTAGACGAACGCGCAGAACGGCTCGCCGTGCCGGTCCTCCGGGATGAACGGCAGCGGCGGCGCGATCTGCCACGCCGGGAAGCCGCCGAACTCCTCGGGCGCGTCCTGGATGAAGTCGCGGTACCAGCGCAGCACGTCGCCGGCGTCCGAGAGCTCGAAGAACATCGGCCCGCCGTAGATCTCGCTCACCGGGTGCAGGTCGTACTCGAACGCCGTCACGACGCCGAAGTTGCCGCCGCCGCCGCGCAGCGCCCAGAACAGGTCCTCGTTCTCGTGCGGCGTCGCCGCCACGACGCGCCCGTCGGCCGTCACCACCTCGGCCGCCCGCAGGTTGTCGCAGGACAGCCCGCAGCCGCGCGAGAGATAGCCGATGCCGCCGCCGAGCGTGAGCCCGCCGACGCCGGTCGTCGAGATGATGCCGCCGGTGGTGGCGAGCCCGTGGGCGTGGGTGGCGTCGTTGAACGCGCCCCACGTCGCGCCGCCCTGCGCGCGCGCCGTGCGCCGCGCCGGGTCGACCTCGACGTGCTGCATCCGGTTGAGGTCGATCACCACCGCGTCGTCGCCGGTGCCGAAGCCGGGCACGCTGTGCGACCCGCCGCGGACCGCGATCGGCCGCCCGTTGTCGCGCGCGTAGTTGACCGCGGCGACGACGTCATCGGTGCTCTCGGCACGCACGACCACGTCCGGGCGCCGGTCGATCATCGCGTTGTAGACGCGGCGCGCGTCGTCATAGTCGGAGTCGTCCGGCGTGATGGTCTGGCCCCGGACCTGCTCGCGGAGCCCTTGCACGGTCACCGTCGCCATCGCCAACCTCCTGTTTCGTTCGAGGCGATCCTCCTACGCGACGGACGGTGATTGGAACCGGGCTATTCCCAGGTCGTCACTTTCGGGCAACGTGGTCGCGCAGGTGCTGCGCGGTGAGCGACCCGTCGGCGTCGAGCAGCGCGCGCGGGGGACCCTCGAACACCACCTCGCCACCGTCGTGCCCCGGCCCGGGGCCCAAGTCGATCACCCAGTCGGCGCCGGCGACGACGTCGAGGTCGTGCTCGATCACGATCAGCGTGCGGCCGCGCTCGACGAGCCCGTTGAGGAGGTCGACGAGCCGGTCGACGTCGTCCATGTGCAGGCCGGTGGTCGGCTCGTCGAGCACGAGCACGTCGGACGAGCGGTTGACCTCGATCGCGAGCTTGATGCGCTGGCGCTCGCCGCCCGAGAGCGTGGTGAGCGGCTGGCCGAGCCGCACGTAGCCGAGCCCGACGTCGGTGAGCGCGCCCAGCATCGGCCGGATCGCCTTCTCGGTGAAGAACTCGCCGGCCTGCTCGACCGACATGTCGAGCACGTCGGCGATGTTCGCGTCGCGCAGCCGGTACTCGAGCACCTCGGCGGTGAAGCGCTTGCCCTCGCACGCCTCGCACACGCTCACCACGCCGGTCATGAACGCAAGGTCGGTGTAGATCACGCCGTTGCCCTTGCACTCCGGGCAGGCGCCCTCCGAGTTGGCGCTGAACAGGGCGGGCTTGACGCTGTTGGCCTTGGCGAACGCTTTGCGGATCGGGTCGAGCAGGCCGGTGTAGGTGGCCGGGTTGGAGCGCCGCGAGCCGCGGATGGCGGCCTGGTCGAGGACGGTCACCTCGTCGTGCTGCGCGGCCAGGCAGCCGTGGATCAGCGAGCTCTTGCCGGAGCCGGCCACGCCGGTGACCACCGTGAGGACGCCGAGCGGGACGTCGACGCTGACGTCGCGCAGGTTGTGGAGCGTCGCGTGCTCGACCCGCAGCGCGCCGGTCGGCTCGCGGACCGTGTCCTTGAGGCGCCGCCGTGTCGCGAAGTGCCGGCCGGTGATCGTGCCGGAGGCGCGCAGCCCGTCGACGTCGCCCTCGAACACGATCGTCCCGCCGTGCACGCCCGGCGCCCGGGCCCATGTCCACGACGCGGTCGGCGATCCCGATGACCTGCGGCTCGTGCTCGACGACCAGCACGGTGTTGCCCTTGTCGCGCAGCGCCACGAGCAGCCGGTTGACCCGCTGCACGTCGTGCGGGTGCAGCCCGATCGTCGGCTCGTCGAACACGTAGGTGACGTCGGACAGGCTCGACCCGAGATGGCGCACCATCTTCACCCGCTGCGCCTCGCCGCCCGACAGCGTCGCCGACTCGCGGTCGAGGCTCAGGTAGCCGAGCCCGACCTCGACGAGCGAGTCGAGCGTGTGCGCGGAGCGCGTCGAGCGCGGGAGCGACGTTGGGCGCGTCGATGCCCGGCGAGGAACTGGGCCAGGTCGTCGACCTGCATCGCCGCGCACTCGGCGATGTTGCGGCCGTCGATCGTCGCGGCCAGCGCGGCCTGGTTGAGGCGCGCGCCGCCGCACTCCGGGCACGGCTCGAAGGTGGCGACCCGCTCGATCGCCCGCCGGATGTGCGGCTGCGCGGTCTCGACATCCTTGGAGAGGAACGTCCGCTCGAACCGGTGCACGAGCCCCTCGTAGGTCAGCTTGAGGCCGCGGATGTCGACCTTCTCCTCGGCGCCGTGCAGGAACCGCTCCCACTCCGCCTCGCTGTAGTCGGCGAGCTTCTTGGCCGGGTCGAAGTGGCCCGACTCGGCGTACATCCGCCACTGCCACGAGTCGACGCCGAAGTTCGGGAGCGTGATCGCGCCCTCGGCCAGCGACTTGTCGCGGTCGACCATCGCGTCGACGTCGACCGTCGAGACGCGCCCCATCCCCTCGCAGCCCGGGCACATGCCCTGCGGGTCGTTGAACGAGAACATGATGGATGGCCCGACGTGCGGCTCGGCCGAGCGCGGCTGTAGATCAGCCGCAGCATCGAGTACGCGTCGGTGGCGGTGCCGACCGTCGAGCGCGAGTTCGCGCCCATCCGCTCCTGGTCGACAAGGATCGCGGCGCTCAGGTTGCGCAGCGTGTCGACGTCCGGCCGCCCGACGTTCGGCATGAACGACTGGACGAACGCGGTGTAGGTCTCGTTGATCAGCCGCTGCGACTCGGCCGCGATCGTGCCGAACACGAGCGACGACTTGCCGGATCCCGACACCCCGGTGAAGACGGTGATCTGCCGCTTCGGGATGTCCAGATCCAGGTCGCGCAGGTTGTTCTCCCGCGCGCCGCGGACCTGGATGTGGTCGAGATCCGGCATCGCGCCGGACGCTATAGATCAGCCTGTCGGCTCCCACGGCCGCGGGCGCGGGAACCAGCGCGGCACGTGGTCGCAGTACTCGACGTAGTCGGCGCCGAAGCGCTGGCGCAGGCCCGGCTCCTCGACGAGCGGGAAGTAGGTGGCGTTGATGGCGAGGACGACGCCGGCCCACACGAGCACCGGGAGCGAGCCGAACAGCGCCGCCTCGCCGAGCAGCACGAACAGCACGCCGCTGATCATCGGATTGCGCACGTGCCGGTAAGGGCCGCGGACGACGAGCTTCGACGTCGGGTCCCAGGGCGCGAGCGTGCCGCGCCCGACGCCCGCGAACAGCGCGACCGTCCACACGAACAGGGTGAGGCCGAGCGCCAGCGACAGCCCGCCGAGCAGCGCGAGCGGCCACGGGGCGAGCTCGGCGTCGTCGAGCAGCAGCGCCGGGATCAGCACGGTGACGGTGCCGGGCAGGACGACGATGGCGGCGAGGTGGCGGAGCACACCGCAAGCATGCCGAGTGCGCCGCGCCGGTGTGTGAGATCCGCCGCGCTAGAGGGCGTCGGCCAGCGCGCCGAGGTCGGCGATCTCCACGTCGGTCCTCCCGGCGGCGTGGAGGTCGCCCTCGGTCGGGCGCGGGACGAACGCGGTCCGGAGGCCGCACGCGGCGGCCGCCTCGAGGTCGCTGAGGTGGGCGGCGACCATCATCACCTCGCCCGGCTCGAGCCCGAGCGCGGCGACGCTCGCGCGGTAGACGCGCGGGTCGGGCTTGTAGGCGCGGGCGATCTCGGCGCCGAGGATCGCGTCCCACGGTAGGCCGGCGTAGCGGGCGAGGTTGACCGACTGGGCGATGTGCCCGTTCGAGCACGGCGCGATGACGAAGCGCTGCTTCAGCCGCGTGAGGCCCGGCACGGTGTCGGGCCACGGGTCGAGCCGGTGCCAGGCGAGGGTGAGCTCGTCGCGGGCCGCGGTGTCGAGCTCCAGATCGAGCTCGGCGAGCACGTCGTCGAGCGCCTCGCGGTGCAGCACGTCGAGCACCACCCACTCGCGCTGACCGCTGCGCACGGTCTCGAGCTGCGGCTGGTAGCGCGCGCGCCAGGCGACCGCCACCTCGTCGCCCGGCAGCCCGAGCGCCGCCGCTTCCCGGGCGACGCTCGTGCGCCAGTCGACGCAGGTGCCGAACACGTCGAAGAGCAGCGCCTTCGGCGGATCGGTGGCGGCCACACGGTCGAGCTACCCGGAACGGTCAGCGATGCATCGCGCGACCGCGATGAGCCGCGGCGAGCCGACCTCGTAGGGCGCCACGCCGTCGGCGCCCAGGAGCTCGACCTCGCCGAACCCGGCCTGCCGGAGCAGCCGGACGACCTCGCCGCTCGTGTGCACGTGGTGCGCCGCGCGCCCGTGCTCGACGTGCCCCTCGGCGTCCTCGAACGTGAACTCGCTCTCGAGCCGGCTCTCGCTGACCCGGTAGTGGTTCTTGGCCGTCAGGCGCACGCCGCCGTACTCCCACTCGGCGCTCGGCTTCACGCCGCCGGTGAGGTACGTCTCGGCGACGGTGACCGACTCGAGCACGAGCCGGCCCCCGGGCCGCAGCGCCGCGCGCATCCCGGCGAGCGAGCGAGCCGTGTCTGCCGGCACGAGGTAGCCGAAGCTGTTGCCCCAGCTGAGGACCGCGTCGACGCGGCCCACGTCCGGCAGCGCGCGGAGGTCGCCGACCTCGAAGCGCGCGGCCACGCCGGCGGCCGCCGCGGCGCTGCGGGCCTGGGCGACCTCCGACGCCACGATGTCGACGCCGATCGCCGCGTAGCCGGCCGCGGCGAGGCGGACCGTCATCCGCCCGTCGCCGCACGGCACGTCGAGCACCGACGACGGCGGTTCGCCGAGCAGCCGGCGCACCACGCGCACGTCGTCCTCGGCCATCGCCGCCGCCGCCGCGCGCCAGAAGCGCGCGGCCAGACCCTGGTGGAAGCCCACGAACCACTCGTCGGGCACCCGCACGGGAACTTCCGTCATCTCGAACTACCTCCGAAATCGGGAGAACAGGAACCGGTGTGTGCCGCGCGCGGGCGCGGCCCGGACCTAGCCGGCGGCGTTCGGAGGGCTGTGACGGAGGAGGCGCAGAGGCGTCGCCGTCAAGGGTAACCCGGCTTCAGCGCAGGATCAAATGCGTGTCGCCGAACTCGTGCCAGCGGTAGCCGCAGGCGAGCGCGGCGTCGTACGAGCGCTCGATCAGCTCGCGGCCGCCGACCGCCTCGAGCATCAGCAGGTGGCTGGCGTCCGGCTCGTGCCAGCCGGTGAGCAGGCCGTCGACGGCGCGCACGCCGCGCTCCGGCGTGATCGTGAGGCGCGTCCAGCCCTCGCCGGGCTCGACGCGGCCGTCGGGCCCGGCGACGGTCTCGAGCGCCCGCACCACGGTGGTGCCGACGGCGACGATGCGCCCGCCCGCGGCGCGGTGGGCGTTGACCCGCGTCGCGGTGAGCGGCGGCACGCGGTAGCGCTCCGGGTACGGGCGCTCCCCGCGCTCGAGGCTCGAGACGCCGGTGTGGAGCACGAGCGGCGCGACCTGCACGCCGTGCGCGTGGAGGTCGTCGAGCACGCGCCGGGTGAACGGGCGGCCCGGCGCTCGGCATCTCGGCGCTGCCCGGCTCGTCGGCGAAGATCGTCTGGAGGTCGGCGAGCGCGGGCGCGGCGGTCTGGTGCGCGTAGGCGATCGGCCGGCCGTGCGCGGCGAGGTAGTCGTGCAGCGGCGCCGGCAGGTCGAGGGCGGCGATCCACAGGCGGCCCGGCGACAGGTAGGGCGCGAGCAGCTCGGCCGAGCCGCCCGCGGGCAGCGGGAGGACGTCGCCGGCGGCGGCGTCGCGGTAGCGCTCGCCGCAGCGGCGGAGCTCGACCACCCAGCGCCCGCGATCGCCCGGCGCCGGCACCGGGGTCGAGAGGTGCAGATCGAGCGTCTCCCGCGGGCAGCGCCGCCGGCAGCGTCGCGGACGTGTTCACCACGAGCAGGTCGCCGGCCCGCAGGTGGCCGGGCAGCCCGCGGAACATGTCGTGCACGAGCGCGCGGTCGCGGTCGGCGACGAGCAGGCGCACGTCGTCGCGCTCGGCCGGCGGGGCGGCGGCCTCGTTGGCGCGGGTGAGCGTGAACGCCAGCGCCATCTAGGCGCGCGCCTCCAGCAGTGCGCCGGCGCTGTAGCGGCCGCTCGGCAGGTCGCCCTCGATCAGCGCGAGCAGGCCCGGCACGCGCTCCTCCGGCGCCGCGCGGTCCGAGATGTCCTCGCCCGGGAACGCCTCCTGGTGCATGCGCGTGTTCATGTCGCCGGGGTCGACCGCGTAGATGCGGCGCTCCGGCTGCTCGGCGGCGAGGATCGCGGTGAGCTGCTCGAGCGCGGCCTTCGACGACCCGTAGCCGCCCCAGCCCTCATAGGGCTCGACGGCGGCGTCGGAGGTGACGTTGACGATCACCCGCGGCTGCGCGAGCTGGATCAGCGCGAGCGGCGCGAACACGTTGACCCGGTAGACGGCCTCGAGCACGTCGAGCGGGTAGTCGGCCAGCGCCGGCTGCGGGCTCGGCCCGAGCAGCGACGCGTTGTTGACGAGCAGGTCGATGTCGCCTCCCGCGGCCTCGACGAGCGCGCGCTGGTGACTCGGATCGGACACGTCGCCGGGGAGAGCGACGGCGTCGGGGAGCCCCGCGGCGGCGGCCTCGAGCGGGGCCGCCTCGCGGGCGTCGATCACGAGCCGCCAGCCGCGCTCGGAGAGGGCCCGCGCGAGCGCGAGCCCGAGGCCGCGGGAGGCTCCGGTGACGATGGCGGTGGGCATGCCCGGCACGCTAGGCGCCGGGCGGCCTCCGGACCATCGGGAATTGGGCTTAGGACCCCGGGCTTACGAGCCCTTCGCGCACGGCGTAGAGCGCGGCCTGGGTCCGGTCGGTGAGGCCGAGCTTGGCGAGCACGTGGGAGACGTGGGTCTTGACCGTCTTCTCGGCGACGCCGAGCTCGAGCGCGATCCGCTTGTTCGAGTTGCCGCGCGCGATCAGCCGCAGCACCTCGAGCTCGCGCGGGGTCAGCTCGTCCGCGGCGGCGCCGCGCGGGCCGCCGCTCGCGAGCTCCTCGACCACGCGCGCGGCGACCGCCGGCGACAGCGGCGCGCCTCCGGAGTGCGCGGTGCGGATCCCGCGCACGAGCTCGGCGGGCTCGACGTCCTTGAGCAGGTAGCCGGTCGCGCCCGCGCGCAGCGCCGTGAACAGCCGCTCGTCCTCGCCGAAGCTGGTGAGGACGATCACGCGAGCGGCCGGCGCCACCTCGCGCAGCCGGCGCAGCGCGGCGATGCCGTCGAGCTCGGGCATCACGAGGTCGAGCAGGATCACGTCGGGTGCCGTCTCGGCCGCCGCGGCCACGGCGGCCGCCCCGTCGCCCGCCTCCCCCACCACGTCGATGTCGGCCTGCAGGTCGAGGAACGTCCGCAGCCCCTGGCGCACGACGGCGTGGTCGTCGGCGATCAGCACGCGGATCACGCCGCCACCTCGAGGCGCACCTGCGTCCCCGCGCCGATCGCCGACTCGATGTCGAGCGTCCCGCCGAGCTCCTCGGCGCGCTCCTCCATCGAGGTCAGCCCGAGCTTTCGCCCCCGCACCGCGCGGCGGGCCGGGTCGAAGCCCTGGCCGTCGTCGGAGACCGACAGGCGCAGCCCGCCGTTGCCGTCGCCCTCCAGCCGCACCTCGATGCGCTCGGCCTCGGCGTGCCGCAGCGCGTTCTGCAGCGCCTCCTGGGCGATCCGGAACACCTGCGCCGCGCTCGCGCCCGGCAGCCGCGGCGGGTCGGCCACGCTCAGCTCGATCGGCCGGCCCGACACGCGCCGCAGCACGTCGACGTGCTTGCGCAGCACGGTCGCGAGCCCTTCCGCCTCGAGCGACGCCGGCCGCAGCTCGAACACCACCGCGCGCAGCTCCTCCATCGCGCCGCGCGCGAGCTCGCGCACGCGCTCGAGCTCGTCGGCCGCCGCCGCGGCGTCGCTGTCGAGCAGCGTCGCCGCGGACTCGACCGCCAGCGCCACGCCGAACAGCCGCTGGGTGACGTTGTCGTGCAGCTCGCGCGCGAGCCGGTTGCGCTCCTCGACGATCGACAGCTCGCGCGAGCGCTCGTTCAGGCGCGCGTTCTCGATCGCGATCGCGGCGTGCGCGGCCAGCAGCCCGATCAGCCGCTCGTCCTCGTCGGAGAACGACGGCGCCTCGACCTTGTCGGTCAGGTAGACGGCCCCGATCACGCGCCCGCGCGCCACCACCGGCACGCCGAGGAAGGAGCGCATGTCCGGGTGCGCGCTCGGCCACCAGCCGCGGAAGCGCGGGTCGGTGTGGATGTCGTCGACCCGGTACGGCTCGGGCGACTCGAGCATCGCGCCGAGCAGCCCGTGCGTCCGCGGCAGCGGCCCCATCGCCTCGATCAGCGCCTCGCTCATGCCCGAGGTGATGAAGCGCGAGAAGCCGCCGTCGCCGTCGGGCACCCCGAGCGCGGCATAGCGAGCGCCGCCGAGCTCGCGCGCGGCGTGGACGAGCCGCTGCAGCACCGGCTCGACCTCGCGCTCGGAGGCCATCGCCAGCACGACGTCGGACAGCGCGCGGAAGGCGGGCGATTCGGTCACGGCGCTCAACGGTACGCCGCGAGCCGCCACCCGTCATCGGCCGATGGTCCTAGAGGCGGCCCGGACCCTGAGGGTTCGAGGATGAAGACGGAGATGCGGCGCGGGGCGGCTCGCTTGGCGTAGGCGGCGAAGCCGGGGTAGGTGCGGAGCGCTTCCTGCCAGATGCGCTCGCGGCGCTCGTCCTCCACCTCGACGGCCCGGAAGGCCGAGTGCTTGCCGTCGACCTCGACCTCCCCGTCGGGGTTCGCGCGCAGGTTGTGGCGCCAGGCGGGGTGCTTGGGCTTGCCGTAGTTGGAGCCGATGATCGCGAGGCCATGCTCGGTCGGCTGGGCGAGCAACGGCACGGTGCGCCGCCGGCCGCTGCGCGCGCCCACCGTGGTGACCATCGCGACGGGCAGCGCGCTGAGCAGGCTCGAGGCGAGGTGCCGGCCCTTCGTGAGGCGGTACGTGAGCCGGTCGAGCGGCTCCAGCACGCGCGAGAGGATCGCCGAGCCCGGTCCGCTCGCCGCGAAGCGCCGGATGCCGCGCTGCAGCGCGTTCGCGTGCGCGTAGTCCCGGGCCATCAGCGCAGCCGCGCGCGGATGTAGCGCGGTGGCGTCGGTCGCGGAGCGGCCGGTGACGACGGCGCCGTGGTCGACGCCGGCGTAGGTCCGGTAGGTCACCGGGTTGCCGTGCTGCTCGTACGTCTCGACCAGCTGGTCGGTGAAGGCCTTGAAGACGACGTCGTCGGTGTCGCCCTGCTGGATCCGCACCGGCGTGCGGATGCGCAGCTCCTCGGGGTCGACGAGCGTGCTCAGCGCCGCGAACGCCGGCCCGTTGTCGACGCCCGGGCGGAGCATGGTCGAGGGCGCGAGGGCGCCGAGCGAGCCCGGGCCGATGAGCGTGCCGATGCACTCGGTCAGCGTCTGCGGGTACAGCGCCGCCGCCTGGTCGCTCAGCGCCGCGGCCACGCCGATGTCCGGCCGAGCGATGTCGAGGCCGCGGAGGATCAGCGCCACCAGGCCGCTCAGCGGGCTCGGGGCGGTGAAGCTCGGCAGCAGCGCCGCCTGCTCGGTCAGGTGCGAGGCCGGCGCGAACGCGACCGTGCCGCGGACCCGCAGGTCGCGCGTGTAGGTGGGCGCGAGCGCCGCCGCCCACAGCGCCGCCTGCCCGCCCTGCGAGTGCCCGGCGATCACGACCCGCCTGCCGATCCGCTTGTCGCGCTTGCGCGCCGCGCGCGCCGCGTCGAGCACCGACTGGCCCTCGGGCTCGCCGATCAGGTACGGGTGCTCGCCGGGCGTCCCGAGGCCGGTGTAGTCGGTGCTGACGATCGCGTAGCCGGCCTTCAGCCAGCGATCGAGCAGCGGCGGACCGGCCCCGCCGCCGCGCGACGGCGCGCAGCGGTCCGCGATGCCCGGTCGTGCCGTGCGCCCAGGTGATCAGCGGCCAGCCGCCCTTCGGCGGGCGTCCCTTCGGCACCGCGAGCGTCCCGGACACCGCGGTGTCCTTGCCGGTCACCCCGGTCGAGCGGTAGAGCAGGCGCTTGCCGCGCGCCCAGATCAGCGAGCCGTGCCCGCCCTTGACCAGCGCGCGCGGCGGCGTGTAGAAGCTCGCGCCGGCCGGGCCCTTGCGGACCTTGGCGCCGGCGGCGGCGGGCAGCGTGGCGAGCAGGAGCAGGCTGAGGACGAGCGCGAGGCGAGACATGGCGGCCGACGATATTAGGCCCGCCCGCCCGCGGGCTCAGGACGCGGCGATGTGGCGGCTGCGACGGGCCACGGTGGCGGTCGCGTCGAGCGTCGCCACGAACTCCGGCTGCGTGCGGTCGAGCACGCGCTCGAAGGCGGCCACGACGTCGCGATCGAACTGGCTGCCGGCGCCGCGCCGCAGCTCCTCGCGCGCGACGCTGAGCGGCAGCGCGGCGCGGTACGGGCGGTCGGCGGTCATCGCCTCGTAGGCGTCCGCGACGGCGAGGATGCGCGCCTCGAGCGGGATCGCCGCGCCCACGAGCGCCTGCGGGTAGCCGCTGCCGTCGACGCGCTCGTGGTGGTGCAGCACCCAGGCCGAGATGTCGCGCAGGTTGGCGTGCTCGAGGATCCGCGAGCCGAGCTCCGGGTGGCGCTCGATCTCGACCCACTCCTCGTCGTCGAGCCGCCCGGGCTTGTGGAGGATCGCGTCGGCGATCCCGAGCTTGCCGATGTCGTGGAGGATGCCCGCCGCGCGTACGCGCTCGACCTGCGGCGCCGCGAACCCGAGCTCGCGCGCGATCTGCTCGCAATAGCGCCCGACGGTCTCCGAGTGGCGCGCGGTGGCGACGTCGCGCAGGTCCAGCGTCTCGGCGAGCAGCATCGCTGCCGCGAGCTGCTCGGCCGCGCCGCCGCCCTCGGCGTCGCGCAGCGCGTCGAGCATCTCGAGCGTCTGCTCGTGGTGGACGACGCAGCGGTCGCGGCCGAGCCGCTTGGCGGCGTAGAGCGCGCGGTTGGCGGCCCGCATCAGCTCGCCGGCGTCGCGCGCCTCCGGGCCGCGGCTGGCGACGCCGACCGAGACCGACACCGGGCAGGCGAAGCTCGCGAACTGGCTGCGCACCATCATCCGCACGTGCTCGGCGAGCGCCAGCGCGGCCGACTCGCCGGCGTTGGGCAGCACGAGCGCGAACTCCTCGCCGCCGAGCCGGGTCGGGACGTCGGCGGTGCGCGCCGACGTGCGCAGGACCTCGGCGAAGCGCCGCAGCACGGCGTCGCCGGCGTCGTGGCCGAGCGAGTCGTTGATGCGCTTGAAGTGGTCGATGTCGATCACGAGCAGCGACAGCTCGCCGCGCGCGCCGAGGTCGTCGAGGTGGCGGTTGATCCCCTGCTCGAAGCCGCGGCGGTTGCGCAGGCCGGTGAGCGGGTCGTGGGCCGCCAGGTGCTCGAGCCGCTCGAGCCGCCGCGCGGACTCGATCGCGCCCATCGCCTGGTTGGCGAACACGCGCAGCGCCTGCAGCGCGTCGTCGGACGGCAGCAGCCGGTCCTTCGGGTCGTCGACCCACATCATCCCGTCGAGCCGGCCGGCCGAGTCGTACAGCGGCACGACGACCCAGTGGTGGTTCCAGGCCAGCGGCCCGCGGCCGTTGGAGACCGACGAGTAGACGCCGCCGAACTCGGGCGTGAGGCCGACGGCGTCGTCGCGCTCCATCACGACGCAGCCGTGCCGCAGGTGCTCCGGGGCGAGCAGCGGCGCGACCGCCTCGACCGGGACGTGCGGGAACTCCGCGGCGCGCTCCCTGGTGAAGCCGACGCCCGACAGCGGCACGAGCTTGCCCTCCTCGGCGAGGAAGGCGACGACCTTGTGGAAGCCGAGCGCCTCGCGCGTGCCCCAGCAGACCGCGTCGAGCACCTCCTCGGCGGTGCGCCGCTCGGTCAGCTGGGCCGAGACGGTGAGCAGGTGCTCGACCGCCGCGCGGTGCTTGCGCCCCGTCTCCGCGGTCTGGGCCTGCTCGACGGCGACGGCGGCGTTGGCGACGACGGTGCTGAGCAGCTCGAGCTCGACCTGGGTGGGGCGGCGGCCGGTCACCGGCTCGTCGACGGAGACGATCCCGAGCACCTCGCCGGCGGCCGAGCGCAGCGGCACCATCAGCGCGTCGTCGGGGTGCCAGGCGTCGGGGTCGTCGGAGACCTGGATCTCGGGCGTGTAGGAGCGGACGTTCTCCTCGTCCCAGTCGTACTCGCCGGCGGGCACGAAGTACGTGTCCTCGCGCAGGAAGCGCTCGCTCAGCAGGCCGGCCCAGTCCTCGCGCCCGGAGGTCTGGCCCATCAGCAGCTCCTGCGACTCCGCGTTGCCGAGCACGACGACGACCTCGAAGTCGTCCCACGCCGGCCGGTACAGGTTGATCACGACGGCGCCGTAGCCGAGCGGCCCGGCGATCGCGCCGGCGACCGCCTCGAGCACGGAGCGCAGGTCGCCGCCGGTGCGGACGGCCGCGGCAACGTCGAGCAGACCGCGCAGGCGGTCGATGGCGGAGTCGTGCACCTATCCGTTATCGGCAGCTAGAGCGCGACCCTGACCTCCCAGAGCTCGTCGTAGAAGCGCTTGTCGACCGTCCCGCGCAGGTACTCGACCCCGCGCGAGCCGCCGGTGCCCGGGCGCGAGCCGATCTCGCGGGCCGCCATCAGCGTGTGGTGGAAGCGCCAGCGCTGGACCGTCTCGTCGTGGTCGACCAGCTGCTCGCAGACCTGGTGGCGCAGCGTGCGCACCGGATCCTCGACGTGGTCGCGGTAGAGGTCGGCGAGCGCGGCGATCCTCGCGTCGCGGTCGTCGGGCAGCCCCGCGCCGGACCGGAACGCGTCCCACAGCGCCGCGCTGGCCGCCTCGATCTCGCGGAACTGGCGCGACTGGAAGCCGCTCGCGGGCGCCAGCGGGTCGCGGAACTCGAGGAAGCCCTCGGGCCCCATCGTCTCGAGCACGTCGAGCTGGGAGAGCAGCAGGCGGTCGATCGCCACCACGCGCTTGAGGCCCGGCAGCGCGCCGGCCGGCCGATCCGCGCGCAGCTCGGCCTCGACCTTCGCGAGCTCGTGGAGCATCAGCTTGAACCACAGCTCGTACGCCTGGTGGACGATGATGAACAGCAGCTCGTCGTGCGCCCCGGGCGTGATCGGGCGCTGCAGCTCCAGCAGGTCGTCGATCAGCAGGTAGGCGGCGTACTCGGTGCCGCCGGCCGGCTGCGGCTCAGGCTCGAGCTCTCCATCCAGTGCCTGGTTTACCAGGGCGTCGGCGTCGGCGTTCTGCGCCCGTGGCACCGGCCGGATCGACCAGCGCTCGAAGCCCTTCAACGCCTCCACCGCCTGCGGCGTACAGCGGCTTCATGTCCGGGTGCTTGACCTTGTAGCGGCCGTTGACCTGGTGGGCGATCAGCTCGGAGTCGTTGACCACCTCGACCTCGGTGGCGCCCAGCGCCGCCGCGCGCTCGAGCCCGAGCAGCAGCCCGCGGTACTCCGCCACGTTGTTGGTCACGCGCCCGAGCGTCACCGCCGCCTCGTCGACGACGTCGCCGTCGGGCGTGCTGAGCACGGCCGCCGCGGCCCCCGGCCCCGGGTTGCCACGCGAGCCGCCGTCCACGTGGACGACGAGCTTCACTCAGGCTTCGACGTCGGCGGCGATCGGCGGGAACTCGCCCGCCACGCGGGCGCGCCGCCGGTCGCGGATCTCACGCTTGCCGCCCGCAGTGCCGTCCGCGCGGTCGCGGCGCTCGCTCTTGCGGCGGTCGATGATCACCGTGACGTTGGGATCGTCTTCGTAGTAGGCGGCGAGCTGGTCGTACAGCTCGGGCGCAAGGGGTTCCGGGACAACGCAGAAGATCACGAGGCGGATCCTACCCGTAGCAATTTCACTGTCACTCGATCATCCGTTGAGTTGTCATTCGGCGGCGGCGAGGTGCAGTCCTCCCCGCTCGTCCGCAGCGGCGTTCGCGACCTGCTCGTCCGGGTCGAGCTCGGACAGCTCGGCGCCCTGCGCGATCTGGCGTACGCCGCCCGCTTCGTCGGACAGGTCGATCTCGAAGCGGTACCAGCTCAGCTCCCACATCACGGCGATCCCGACCACGCTCGGGCGGTCAGGGAGCGGACGCGCGCTGACCGCCGGGGCGCCCAGCGAGCGGGCGATCCCGCCCACCGTGCGGGTGTGCTCGGACGCGTTGAAGACCTCGAGCGCGCGCTCGACCTTGAGCTCGGCGTTGGTCGGCACCGCGCGCACGTGGCGCGGCCGGCGCGGCAGCTCGGGCGGGGGCGCGGTCTCGCGCGCCGCCGGCTCACGCGACGCGTCCTCGGGCGTATACGCCGCCTCCTCCTCGGCCGCGGCCTCGTCGGCGACCTCGCGCGCGCGCTCGCGGCGCGCGCGGAACTTGTCCAGGAAGCCGCGGCCGCGCTCCTGGCGCGAGGTCCGCAGCGTCAGCTCGTCGCCGCCGTCCTCGCGGATCCAGCCCTCCTGCTGCGCGCGCACGGTGCACAGCTCGCACACCTGGCGCCGCTCGCCGCCGGCCAGGTAGGACTCCGCGCGCTCTCCGCGCAGCAGCGTCCGCCCGCACACGTCGCACGAGATGTCGAGCTGATTGGTCCTGATGTCGCGCGTGCTCGCCACCGCGTGGCGAGCGTAGCAACGGCTGGTCTAGGCCTTGACCGCTTCTTCCTCCTCCGTGGCCTTCTGCACGATCTTTTGCGCGAGGTGGGCCGGGACCTCCTCGTAGCGGACGAACTCGAGCGTGTACTCGCCCTGCCCGCCGGTGATCGAGCGCAGGTCCGGCGCGTAGGTCAGCACCTCCGCCATCGGCACCTCGGCCTTGACCTCGGTCATGCCGCCGACGTTCTCGGTGCCGAGCGGGCGCCCGCGACGCGAGGACAGGTCGCCCATGACGTCGCCGACCGCCGAGTCGGGCACCGACGCGGTCACGAGCATGATCGGCTCGAGCAGCACCGGGCCGGCGTTCGACACCGCCTCGCGCATCGCGATCGAGCCGGCGATCTTGAACGCCATCTCCGACGAGTCGACCGTGTGGTACGAGCCGTCGAACAGCCTCACGCGGACGCCCTTGAGCGGGTATCCCGCCACGACGCCCTGCTGCATCGCCTCGACCACGCCCTTCTCCACCGCGGGGATGAAGCTCGTCGGGATGACGCCGCCCTTGATGGCGTTGACGAACTCGAACTCGCCGTCCGCGAGCGGCTCGATCTCGATGTGGCAGTCGCCGAACTGGCCGCGGCCGCCGGACTGCTTCTTGTGGCGGCCGTGCGCCTTGGCGGTCCCGCGGATCGTCTCCTGGTACGGGACGCGCGGGGGCTTGAGGGTCACCTCGGCGCCGAAGCGCGAATGCAGGCGGTCGACCACGACCTCGACGTGGATCTGCGACAGGCCGGCCACGATCTGCTCGCCGGTCTCGTCGTCGCGGTGGAGGTCGATCGTCGGGTCCTCCTCCTGCAGGCGGCGCAGCGCGGTGAACACCTTGTCCTCGTCGCCCTTGGCCTTCGGCTCGATGGCGAACGCCATCACCGGCGCCGGGAGCGCGATCGAGGGCATCGCGATCGGCTGGTCGCGGTCGGCGAGCCAGTCGCCCGCGCGCGTCTCCTTGAGCTTCGCGACCGCGCCGATGTCGCCGGGACCGAAGGCGTCGGTGTGGCTGACGTCCTTGCCCTGCGGCACGAGCAGCTGGCCCATGCGCTCCTTGGAGTGGGCGCGGGTGTTGAGCAGGCTCGTGTCGGCGCTGACCGTGCCCTGGTAGACGCGGAACAGGTTGATGCGGCCCGCGAACGGGTCGGCCCGGGTCTTGAACACGTAGGCGTACGTCTCGGCCTCGGGGTTCGCCTCGAGCGTCATGTCCTCGAGCGCGAGCCCGCCGTGCTGGACCGGCGAGGGCAGGTCGTCGACGATCGCCTCGAGCAGGCGGTCGGCGCCGAGGTGCTGCGTCGCCACGCCGCACGTCACGGGGAAGATGGTGCCGCTGTCGGTGCCCTCCTCGAGCGCGTGCACGATCTCGTCGTGCGAGATCTCCTCGCCCTCGAGGTAGCGCTCCATGAGCGCGTCGGAGTTCTCGGCGACCTCGTCCATCAGCTTCTCGCGGTACTCCTGGGCCAGGTCCGCCAGGTCGTCGGGGATCGGGCACTCCTTGCAGTTGTCGCGCCCCGCGCCGGAGTACTCGTAGGCCTTCATGTCGACGAGGTCGATCAGGCCGCGCACCTCGTGCTCGGAGCCGATCGGGATCTCGGTCGCCACCACGTGCGGGCCGAAGGCGGCCTTCAGCGAGTCGAGCGTGCGGAAGAAGTCGGCCCGCTCGCGGTCGAGCATGTTCACGTAGATCAGGCGCGCCACGCCGAGCTCGGCGGCGCGCGTCCACAGGCGCTGGGTCGAGACCTCGACGCCCATCACGGCGTTGACCACGAACACGGCCGACTCGCACACGCGCAGCGCGCCGAGCGCGTCGGCGATGAACGACGGCTCGCCGGGCGTGTCGATGAGGTTGACCTTGACGCCGTGCCAGTCGAACGAGGCGAGCGCGGCGGAGATCGACATCCCGCGGGCCTGCTCGTCCTCCTCCGAGTCGGAGACCGTCGTCCCGTCAGCCACCGTGCCCAGGCGGTTCGTCGCGCCGGCCTCGAACAGCAGGGCCTCGTGCAGCGACGTCTTCCCGCTCCCACGGTGGCCCACTAGGGCCACGTTGCGGATCCTGTCTGCGGCGTGCGGCATGCCTTCTCCTCTCCCTCGTGCGGAAGGGCGCAGGCTACCGTCAGTCGCGCAGGTTGTCCCCCTGCAACCTCGACTTGAGTCGCAGCACGGCCTTCGTGTGCAGCTGGGAGATGCGCGACTCGGTCACGCCGAGCACCTCGCCGATCTCCCGGAGGGTCAGGTTCTCGTAGTAGTAGAGCGCGATCACGAGCTTCTCGCGCTCGGGCAGCGCGGAGATCGCGTCGGCCAGGCGGTCCTTGAGCTCGGAGGCGTCGAGCAGCTCCTGCGGGTCCGGCGCGTCCGGGTCGTGGAGCGTGTCGAGCAGCGAGACCTGGTCGCCCGAGGAGTCCGAGACCGCCCACAGCTCGTCGAGCGCGACGACCGTGGAGTTGGAGATCTTCATCAGGCTCTCCTGGAACTCCTCGACCGTGATGCCCAGCTCGCGGGCCATCTCCTCGTCGGTCGGGGTCCGGTGGAGCCGGTGCTCGAGCTTGCCGTGCACGCGCTCGATCTCGCGGGCGCGGGCGCGGACGGAGCGCGGCACCCAGTCGAGCGCGCGCAGCTCGTCGATGATCGCGCCCTTGATGCGCGTGATCGCGTAGGTCTCGAACTTGATCTCGCGCTCGGGATCGAAGCGCTCGATCGCGTTGATCAGGCCGATCAGGCCGTACGAGATGAGGTCGGCCTCTTCGACGTGCGCGGGCAGGCCGGAGGACATGCGGCCCGCGACGTACTTGACCAGCGGCGAGTAGGCGACGACCAGCTGCTCGCGCGCGCGGTCGGATCCCGACGCCTTATAGCGGCGCCAGAGATCTCGCAGCTCGATCGCTTTGACGTTGGTTTCCAAGCCGGTCTGCCCCTTCTCCTAGGCCCGGGGATGGCTTCGGGCGTAGGCTGCCCGCAGGCGCGCGGACTCTACCCGAGTGTAGACCTGGGTCGTCGATATGGATGAATGGCCGAGCAGCTCCTGAATGGCCCGCAAATCTGCACCGCCCTCGAGCAGATGGGTCGCGAACGAGTGCCGGAGGGCGTGCGGATGCACCGCACCCTGCTGCGTGGCGTGCCGCGCCCACACCTTGAGGCGGCGGCGCACATCGGAGGTGGAGAGCCGACGCCCCGATTTCGAGAGCAGCAGCGCGCGCTCGTCGTCGGGGGCCAGCCAGGGCGGGCCGCCCGCGCTCGAGGTAGCGCGTGACGGAGCGCAGCGCCGGCTCGCCGGCGGGAACGAATCGCGTCTTGCCCCCTTTGCCCTCCACCCTGACCGTTTCGGCATCGAAGTCGATCGACTCAAGGTTCAGGTCCACGAGCTCCTCCGCGCGCAGCCCGCTCGCGTAGGCCAGCTCGAACATCGCGCGGTCGCGCAGCTCGAGCGGCGTGGTGGCCGGGATGCGGTTCAGCAGCGCCGCGACGTCCTCCGCCTTCAGCGTGCGCGGGAGCCGCTGCGGCTGCTTCGGGGCGGGCAGCAGGTCCGCGGGGTTCGCGCGCATCTCTCCGAGCTCGACCATCGACTTGTAGAACGAACGGATCGCCGCGAGCTTGCGGGCGACGGTGCGCGGGCCCGCGCCGGTGCCCGCGAGCTGGGCGGCGTAGCGGCGCAGGACGGGGTAGTCGACGGCGTCGGGCTCGACGCCGGCGGCGGTGCACCAGAGCGCGAGCTGGCCGAGGTCGACGCCGTAGGCGCGGCGCGTGCGCTCGGCGGCGCCGCGGCGCTGCAGCTCGCGGTCGAAGCCGCGCATGCCGGCCCGCCAGGCGTCGCTAGCCTGAGGCGTCGTGGCCTCGTTCTTCATCGACACCGACACGGGTCAGGTCGCCACCCTGCGCCAGCTCGACGAGGCCGGCCTCGTGCCGCGCACGCGCGGGAAGCCGGAGCTCCCGTGGTTCCCCATCCAGGGGACGAGCGATGCGACGACCCTCTGGTACGCGGTGATGCGGAAGCCGGTCAAGCACAAGTACATCGGTGCCCTGTGCATTCGCCACTCCGACCACCACGCCTCCCTCCTGCAGAAGGGATGGCACGAGGTCGCGATCGAGGAGATCGGGCAACGCTGGCCCAGAGGGCCAGGTTCCCCTAGCTGATGTAGACCGGCGCGTTGACCGGCACTTCGTCGTAGAGCTCGACGACGTCCGGGATCCGCATGCGGATGCAGCCGTGCGAGGCGGCGGTGCCGATCGAGCCCTCGGCGTCGGTGCCGTGGATGCCGGCCCCGGCGTAGATCCCCAGCCAGCGCGCCTTCAGCGGGTTCTCGGCGGTGCCGCCGGGGACGACCTTGCCGCGGTCCCCGGGCGCCACCCAGTCGGAGTTGGGCATCGTCCAGGCAGGGTTCACGGCCTTGTTCTGCACGTGGTAGAGCCCGGCGGGCGTCTCGAGCCCGACCTGGCCGACCGCGATCCCGTAGGACTTCTTGAGCTTGAGGTTCTCGTAGAGCGAGAGCTTGAACGAGCCGCGCTGGACGATGACGATCGCCGGGTACTTCGACGGCGAGGTCCTCGGTGCTGACCTTCGGCTGCACGACCGCCGTGCGCACCTTGACCTGGCGCGAGCCCTCGACGGAGAGCAGCGAGCGCCGCAGCTGGTTGCGCAGCTTGGAGGCGCGCACCTCGAGCCCGGTGGCCGACGGCTGCGGGGTGATGTCGCCCTGCTCGAGGTTGACCGAGGCGTCGCGCGCCGGCTTGTCGATCTTCTCGCTGATGCGCTTGACCAGGCGGGTGATCGACTTGCGGTTGTAGGCGATGTCGAGGTCGATGTCCTCGTTGATCGCCTTGCCCTGCAGGTTGCGCGAGGTGCGCTCGAGGATGTTGCCCTCGCGCGAGCGCTGGAGCGCCAGCGCCACCGAGCCGTCGATGTCGACGCCGACGCGCGCCTGGGCCGGGCGTCAGCGTGAAGCGCTTGTCCTTGTAGCGGGCGACGACCGGCTCATTGAGAGGCTCGAGCACCGCCGAGCGCAGGCGGGCTCGCGCAGCCTCCTCTTTCAGCCCGCCGACAGCCACTCCGCCGACCGTGATCCCCTTGGCGATCTGGTCCTCCCGGGCGGAGTCGTACGCGTAGATGCCCCCTGCGGCCGCGACGAGCAGGACGACGAGCGTCGCAACGATGAAGAAGGAGCGAGTGCGCACAGACCGAATGCATGGTAGAACGGGCCGGGGCCCCCCGGCTACCCCTGCAATTTTGCTGGCGCGTCGCTGCTCCTGCGCACGCTCGGGCTGTAGCGCAGGAACTCCTCGACCTCGCGCTCGTAGCGGTAGGGCTCGCCGGCGTCGCGCTTGACCGCCGCGACCCGCAGGTGCGCGGCGAACGCCTGCACCGTCTCGCGCGTGGTGTGGCGGATCGGCGCGCCCGTCGCCTTGAGCTTGCGGTTGTCGACGCCGCGGCCGAAGCGCATCTGGTTGAGCATCTCGGGCGGCAGGTCGAGGCCGAGCGGCCGCAGCGCCCGGGCCGCCAGGCCTGTCCCCCACGGCGGGATCAGCGGCGCCGGCAGCTTGCCGAGCAGGCTTGCGACCTCGCTAGGCACGAGCACGCCGTCGCCCGCGGCGTTGTAGATCCCGGGCAGGTCCTCGCGCACCGCGTGCTCGAGCACGGCGACGATGTCGTCCTCGTGGATGAACTGGTAGCGCGGGTCGAAGCCGAGGATCGACGGCACCACCGGCAGCGAGAGCAGCGCGGTGTGCGCGGTCCGCAGGTCGGGCCCGAGCATGTTGACGAAGCGCAGCGTCGTCACCGTGACGTGGCGCGTTGCGGTCCGCGAACGAGCTGACCGCCTTCTCGGCCTCCACGATGTCGCGCTCGAGCCGGGTCCGCGGCGGGTGCGGGCGCTGCATGCGCTCGGTGAAGAACGCCGGGTCGTCCTGCTCGCAGCCGTAGTAGTGCGCGGCCGACTTGAAGACGAACTTGCGCACCGGCGAGTCGGGGCCCGAGCAGGCGGCGAGGATGTTCATCGTCCCGATCACGTTCGCCTCGTGGGCGGCGCGCGCGCTGGCGGTGGTCGAGTCGACGATCAGCCGCGAGTCGACCACCGTGTCGATCTGGGCGGCCTGGACGATCCGGCGCAGCAGCGCGTGCTGGGTGCCGACGCGCACGTACTCCGTGCGCTCGAGCTCGCAGGTCGGGTCCTCGGGCGAGACGCCGATGATCACCTCGACCTCCGGGTCGCGCTCGAGCGCCTGGGCGAGCCGGCCGCCCCAGAAGCTCGACAGGCCGGTGACGAGCACCCTCATCCGAACCACACCGAGCGGCGCTTGGCGAGCATGTCGTAGAGCTCGTCCTGGATGCGGGCGCGGATCTCGTCGGCCACGTTCTGGACCAGGTTGCGGTCGTGCCAGGGCTCGGGGCCCCACTGGTCGGTCGGGATCGGCTCGAGGAAGCGCAGCTTGAACTTGGCGGGCAGGTAGCCGGCGAAGCCGAGCAGCCCGAAGTGCGGGAACGTCGGGGTGATCGGGAAGTAGAGGAGCCCGGTCAGGCGCTGGAGCGCGCTGATCTGGGCGAACACCGGCATCGACTCCTCGGCCCCGACGACCGCGACCGGCACGATCGGGACCTGCGCGCGCATCGCCGCCTCGACGAACCCGCCGCGGCCGAAGCGCCGCAGCCGGTAGCGGTCCTTGTAGAGCTTCTCGGTGCCCTTGCGGCCCTCGGGGAAGACGAGCACGAGCTGCTGCTCGTCGTAGAGCAGGCGCTGGACGTTGGCCGGGATGGGCGGGCACGCCGCCGATCTTGGGCACGAGCATCGAGAACAGCGGGTTGCCCTTGAAGAAGTGCTCGACGGTCAGGTGCACGGGCCGCGGGCGCGAGTGCTCCTCCTTGACCGCCTTGAGGATCATCGTCGCGTCGGGCGGCAGCGCGCCGGAGTGGTTGGAGACCAGCAGCGCGCCGCCCTCGGCCGGGACGTTCTCGATCCCCTCGACCTCGCAGCGGAACCAGTAGTGGTAGAGGAACTCGTAGACCGTGCGGTCGAGCAGGCCCTCGACGCGCTCGGAGCGGCCCCAGTCGGTGACCTGGCGCTCGGGCTCGATCGCGGGCAGGTAGTCGCGCGGGTCGGTGCTGGGGGCCGGGAGCTGCTTCATGGCGCCAGCAGCGGCTCGAGGTTGCGGGCGAGCTCGTGCCAGTCCGTGCCGCAGACGACGTCCTCGGTCTCGCACAGCTCGCGGTTCCACGGGTGCTCGATCGTCGCCACGGCGATGCCGGCGTCGATCGCGCGCTGGAGGTTCTCGGGCGAGTCGTCGATCAGCAGGTCGATGCCGATCTCCTCGCAGCGGGTGACCTTGTCGTAGGAGCAGTAGAGCTCGTCGTAGGGCAGGCCGATGCGCTCGAGCCACTGCGCGGTGGCGGTCGTGCGCCTCGCCGGCGCGGTGCGAGGTGATGTGGATGAAGTGGCCGGCCTCGTGCCAGCCGCGGACGGCCTCGACGGCGCCCGGGTACGGCTCGGAGCCGAGGATCACGCGGGCCGGAGTGGGTCTCCTTGACCGCGGCGGACAGCTGCTCGGGCTTGAGCCGGTCGATCTCCCACACGACCTGGTCCGCGTACGGGATCGCCACGCCGAAGCGCCGCTGGGCGACCTCCTCGAGCAGGTCCCAGTAGTGGTGCAGCGTGGAGTCGATGTCGATGGCGATCCGCATCGGGGAGCCTGGGTACGGTAGAGGCCCATGCCCGAAGCTCGCCCCGTCAAGTCGCTCGGCGGCCTGTTGCATCCCGGCCCGGACCATGACTACGGCCGCCAGGGCCGCGCGCCGTGGCTCGACGTCGACTGGGAGGCGGCCCAGCACCGGACCCGGATCGACGGGCGCGAGGTCAACTACGTCGACCTCGGCGAGGGCCCCGCGATCCTGTGGATCCACGGGCTCGGGGCGTCCTGGCAGTCGTGGCTCGAGAACCTGCCCGAGTTCGCGCGCGACCACCGCGTGGTGGCCATGGACCTGCCGGGCTTCGGCTACTCCGAGATGCCGGAGCGGGACATCTCGATCGAGTACTTCGGCGCGTGGACGCTGTCGACTGCTCGATGCGCTCGAGATCGAGTCGGCCGCCGTGGTGGGCAACTCGATGGGCGGCTTCGTCGGCGCCGAGCTGGCGGTGCGCGGCCCCGAGCGGGTGCAGCGGCTGGCGGTCGTCTCGGCCGCGATCTTCTGGCAGGGGCACCGGCGCGCGCAGCCGCTGCTGCGGCTCGCGCGGCTGACCGACGCGATGGCGGCGCGGGCGCTGGTGCGCGCGACCGACGACATCGCCACGCGCCGGCGGCTGCGCCAGTGGGCGCTGGCCAGCGCGGGCTTCCGCTACCCGCAGCTGATCTCGGACGAGCTCGCCCACGAGATGGTCCGCAGCGCGCGCCGCACCGACGGCTTCCTGCCCGCGCTCGAGGCGCTCGCCGACTACCCGCTCGACGAGGAGCTGCCGAAGATCGCCTGCCCGACGCTGATCGTGTGGGGCGAGCACGACACGCTCGTGCCGGCCAAGGACGCGGTGCGGCTGGAGGAGCTGATCCCGGACGCGCGGCGCGAGCTGTTCGAGCGCACCGGCCACGTGGCGATGCTCGAGCGGCCCGAGCGCTTCAACCGCGTGCTGCGCGAGTTCCTCGACGAGGAGCCGGAGCAGCGCGAGGGTGCCGCGCTAGCGCGTGACCGCGCCCTCTGAGGCGCTCGACACGAGCTTCGCGTACTTGCCGAAGACGCCGTTCTGGCTGGTCGGCGGCGGGTTCTCGTAGACCTCCGCGCGGCGGGCGATCTCGTCGTCGGACGAGGTCGACGTCGAGGCGGCGGGACTCGACGTCGATGGTGACCGTGTCGCCGTCCTGGACGGCGGCGATCGGCCCGCCGTGCGCCGCCTCGGGGGCGACGTGGCCGACCATGAAGCCGTGGGTGGCGCCGGAGAAGCGCCCGTCGGTGATGAGCGCGACGTCGTCGCCGAGCCCCTGCCCCACGAGCGCGCCGGTGACGGCGAGCATCTCGCGCATGCCGGGGCCGCCGGCGGGGCCCTCGTTGCGGATGACGACGACGTCGCCGGGCTTGATCTCCTCCGCTTGGACGGCGGCCATCGCGTCCTCCTCGTCCTCGAACACGCGCGCCGGGCCCTCGTGCTGGACGCGCTCGTGGCCGGAGAGCTTGACCACGCAGCCGTCGGGCGCGAGGTTGCCGCGCAGGATCGCGAGGCCGCCGGTGGCCTTGATCGGGTCGTCGAGCGGGTGCACGACGCGCTGGCCCTCGGTCTCCGTCGCCTCGCTCGGCGTGCTCGCCGACGGTGCGGCCGGTGACGGTCATCGCGTCCTCGTTGAGGCGCCCCATCTCCTGCAGGCGCTTGACGACGACGGGGACGCCGCCCGCCTGGTGGAGGTCGGCGGCCACGTAGCGGCCGCCGGGCTTGAGGTCGCACAGCATCGGCGTCGGCCGAGGAGATGCGGTCGAAGTCGTCGATGTCGAGCTCGACGCCGGCCTCGCTGGCGATCGCGAGCAGGTGCAGGACGCCGTTGGTCGAGCCGCCGCTGGTGGCGATCGCGGCGATCGCGTTCTCGAGCCCGGCCTTGGTGATGATGTCGCGCGGGCGCTGGCCGCGGGCGAGCACGTCCATCACGAGCTTGCCGGCCTCGTAGGCGACCTCGGCCTTGCTCGGGTTCTCGGCCGGGCACCATCGCGGCGCCCATCGGCGAGATGCCGAGCACCTCGAGCGCCATCGCCATCGTGTTGGCGGTGAACTGGCCGCCGCAGGCGCCGGAGCCGGGGCTGGCGACGTTCTCGAGGTCGATCAGCTCCTGCTCGGTGATGCGGCCGGCGGCGTGGGCGCCGATCGCCTCGAAGACCTCCTGGATCGTGACGTCCTCGCCCTTGTAGCTGCCGGGCATGATCGAGCCGCCGTAGAGCATCATCCCGGGCAGGTTCAGCCGGGCGAGCGCCATCGTCACGCCGGGCAGCGTCTTGTCGCAGGCGGCGAGGCAGATGACGGCGTCGAAGAAGTGGCCGCGGGCGACGAGCTCGATGCTGTCGGCGATCACCTCGCGGGAGACAAGGCTGGCGCGCATGCCGCTCGTGCCCATCGTGATGCCGTCGGAGATGGCGATCGTGTTGAACTCCATCGGCGTGCCGCCGGCGGCGCGGATGCCCTCCTTGATCTTGGCCGCCTGGGCGCGCATCTGGTAGTTGCAGGGCATCGTCTCGGTCCAGGTCGAGGCGACGCCGATGATCGGCTTGGCGAGCGCCTCGTCGTCGAAGCCGATGCCCTTGAGCTGGGCGCGCGCGCCGGCCCGCGCGGGGCCGTCGACGAGCTGGCGGGAGTTGTGGCGGGTGTCGAAGGAGACGTCGGTCATGGCGGGCGCGAAGCCTACTCCCGCGTCTGGCGACGGCTACGCGTCGGGCGAGCCGGCGCGGCGGCGGCGACTGCGCCTCGTCCTCGCGGCGCTGGGCGCGGGCGAGGCGCGCGCGCTCCCACTGGCCGAGGCGCCAGAGGTCGCGCTGGACCTGCTTGGGGTCGACCTGGCGGCCGGGCAGGTGGAGGTTCGCCTCGGCGATCAGGCGCCGCTCGTCGCCCTGCAGCGCCATCCACTTGGCGAGCACGTCGTCGGAGTCGGGCAGGCGGGCGGAGCCGTACGGGCGCGTCTCGTCCGGGAACTCGACGCAGTACTCGTTGAGCAGCTGGCCGGTCTGCGGGAGGTAGGCGAGGATCGGCTTGTGGGGGTAGATCAGGTAGGCGTAGGGCACGCCGCCGAGGTCGCGGCTCGGGTGCGTGGCGACCGGCCCGGCGGCCTGGCCGCCCCACACGCGGAGGAAGCCGAGGTCGCGGTACATCGCCCACTCCTCCTCGTTGACGCAGCTGCGGAGGAGCTCGCGGGCGCGCTGCTCGGCGCGGCGCTCGCGGCCGGGGTCGTAGCCGCCGGGGTCGCCGTGGCGGCGGGCCTCCTTGCGGGCGCGGCGGGCGTCGGCGCGGCGCTCGAGCCACGGCAGGCAGATCTCCCAGAGCAGGGCGAGGACGACGATCGCGGTCGCGCAGAGTGCGACGGTCATCGTCGGCGACCTACCGCGCGCCGCCGGCTGCGCGCGGGAAGAAGATGACGCGGTCGGTCTCCCGCGGGATCTCCTCGAAGGCGCGCACCATCTCCGCCTGGCGGCGGCCGGTCTCCGTGGTGGTCGGCACCGCCGCCCACATGCCGTCGTCGAGCTGACGGCGGAACATCTCGATCAGACGCTCCTCGTCCTCGGCGACCTCGGGGTCGCCCTCGGCGATCAGCTGCTCGCCGTGACCCGGCCGCATGCGCAGGAACTTCATCGGGGCCGATTATGCCAGAGGCGAGGCCGAGCGCCGGGCTTCGGGCGCGCCAGAAGTCGAGGTGTGTCGGAGCCCGAACACGTCGACGGGACCGGCGCCGTGGCCGAGCTCGCGGAGGCCGTGGTGGACGGCCTCGCTGCGCGATCTCGCGGGCGCGCCGTGCGGCCTCGAGCGGGCTGTAGCCGAGGGCGAGGTGGGCGGCGAGGGCGCTCGAGTGCGTGCAGCCGGAGCCGTGGGCGGCGCCGTCGGGGTGGCGCGGGCCGGTCAGGGTCTCGAGCGTGGTGCCGTCGTAGAAGACGTCGGTGACCTCGTCGCGGTGGCCGCCGGTGACGACGACGGCGTGCGGGCCGAGGCGGTGGAGCGCTCGGGCGAGCTCCTCGCCGTCGGCGCTGTCGTCGCCGGCGAGCACGCGCGCCTCGGGGAGGTTGGGCGTGATCACGGTGGCGCGCGGGATCAGGAGCGCGATGAGCGCCTGGCGCGCGCGTCGTCGTCGAGCAGCACGGCGCCGGACTCGGCCACCATCACCGGGTCGATCACGATCGGCGTCGCCGGCGTCGAGCAGGTCGAGCGCCTCGTTGACCGCCTCGACGGTCTCGCGCGGTGCCGAGCATCCCGATCTTCACGGCGTCGACGCCGATGTCGGTCGCGACCTGGCGGACCTGCTCGACGATGAAGTCCGGGCGGCGTGGTGTGGACGCCGCTGACGCCGACGGTGTTCTGCGCGGTCAGCGCGGTGATCGCGGTCATCCCGTGGACACCGCAGCGCGCGAACGCCTTCAGGTCGGCCTGGATGCCGGCGCCGCCACCGGAGTCGGAGCCGGCGATCGACAGGACGGCGGGGATGCGGCGGGTCATGCCGTGCAGGGTAGGAGGCGCGCGGCGCGGTCAGCGCCTGCGGCGCGCGCGGGCGCGCTCGACGGCCTCGACGAGACTCGCCGTGGTCAGCGCGATGCCTGCCCAGACGACGAGGATCGAGACCTCCGAGGCCATCGCCACGGTGGTCGCCGCGCACAGCAGTATGCCGAGCGTGAGAAAGACGGGATCGGCATGCCGTCGCATGGATTCAGGCTATCCGAGCAGCAACGCGGCGACGAACATGACGGTGGCGCAATCCCGCCGAGGATCGTGCCGAGCAGGCTCGCCCTGCCGATGCCATCGATGTCGAAGCCGCGCATCGCCCCGAGGACCGCGCCGATGAGGCCGCCAAGCCCGAACCGGTGAGGATGATCGAGAGGTCGATGACCTCGGGCAGCGGCTCCGCCCTGACTGCGATCTCGGCGGCGATCACAGGCAGCGGACGTAGCGGCCGCCGAACTCGCGGCGGACGAGGCCGAGCAGCTCGAGCTCGGAGAGCGTGCGCGAGGCCTGCTGCGCCTCCTCCATCGTGCGCGCGAGCTCGGCGACCGTGCCGAGGCCGCGCTCGACCTGCTCGAGCAGGCGGCGCTGGGCGGGGTCGAGCGGCGGGAGCGGGGTCGTGTCGGGGAGCGTCGGGCGCGTCGGCGCCGAACAGGAGGTCGAGCGCGTCGCGCGGCGTCGCGGATGACGGCGGCGCCGGCGTGGAGCAGCTCGTTGGCGCCGGCGGACGTGCGCGAGGTGACCGGGCCGGGGACGGCGGCGACGGTGCGGCCGAGGTCGGTGGCGAGGTCGGCGGTGATGAGCGAGCCGGAGCGGGCCGCGGCCTCGACGACGATCGTGAGCGTGGAGAGCGCGGCGATGATGCGGTTGCGGGCGGGGAAGCACCAGCGGTGGCCGCCGAAGCCGGGCGGCATCTCGGAGACGACCGCGCCGCGCTCGATCAGGCTGCGGTGGAGGTGGCGCATGCGGGCCGGGTACGCGGTCTCGGCGCCGCCGGCGAGGACGGCGACGGGCGGCGCGCGCGCCTGGCGGCCCAGCCTCGAGCGCGCCGAGGTGCGCGGCGGAGTCGATCCCGAGCGCCATGCCGGAGACGACGGGCACGCCGGCGCCGGTCAGCGCGCGGCCGAGCGCGCTCGAGACCTCGAGGCCGTAGGGCGTCGCGCGGCGGGAGCCGACGATCGCGACCGCCTCGCCGGCCGGGAGCGCGGCGGGCGAGCCGGCGACGTGGAGGACCGCCGGCGGGTCGGGGAGCTCGCGCAGGCGCTCGGGGTAGCCGGCTCGCAGCGGCAGACCGCGGTGAGGCCGGCCGCGGCGATGCGGCGGCGGGCGAAGGCGGCGTTGAACGCCTCGTAGCGCGGCGCGGCCGCCGGATCGAGGGCGAGCAGGTCCTCGTCGGGCCGCGCGAGCACCCGCGCGCGTCCGGCCCTGCCGCTCGCGCCAGGCGATGTCGATCGAGCCCGACACCGCGACGATCAGGTCGGTGCGGCGAAGGCAGGCGTCGCACGCGGCGATGGCAGCGGCGTCGGCGCGCCGGTCCTGGGCGCGCTTCACGCGGCGTGCCGGTTGGGGGCGGCGTCGGTCCGGTGCGCCAGCGCGGCGGTGACGTGCTCCGGGCCGACGACGTCGGACGCCTCGAGGTCGGCGGCGGTGCGCGCGACGCGGAGGACGCGGTGGTGGCCGCGGGCGGAGAGGCCGTCGCGGTCGTGGAGCTCGTAGAGCAGGCGGAGCGCGCTCGGGGTCGCGTTGACGAGCTCGCGGACCATCCGCGGCGTCATCTGGGCGTTGCAGGCGACGCCGAGGCCGGCGAAGCGGCGCAGCTGGCGCTCGCGGGCGGCGACGACCTGGTCGCGCAGGCGTCGCCGAGGCGGGCGCGCGCTGCTCGCGCAGGGCGGCCGCGCGACGGGCGGCCGACGGCGACGGTGACGTCGATGCGGTCGAGCAGCGGGCCGCTGAGGCGGCGCTGGTGGCGGGCGAGGTCGGCGGCGGAGCAGCGGCAGCGGTGGTCGCCGAGCCCGCACGGGCACGGGTTCGACGCCGCCACGAGCATGCAGCGGGTCGGGAACAGCATCACCCGCTGCGAGCGCACGATCGCCACGCGGCCGTCCTCGAGCGGCTGGCGCAGCGCCTCGAGCGCGGAGCGCGCGAACTCGGAGCAGCTCGTCGAGGAAGAGCACGCCGTGGTGCGCGAGCGTGACCTCGCCCGGCAGCGGCACCGTGCCGCCGCCGACCAGCCCCGGCGGCGAGATCGTGTGGTGCGGCGCGCGGAACGGGCGCGCGCTCGACGAGCCCGCCGCCCGAGTGCAGCCCGGCGATCGAGTGGATGCGCGTGACCTCGATCGCCTCGCCGCGCGACAGCGGCGGCAGGATCGACGGCACCCGCCGCGCGATCATCGTCTTGCCCGTGCCCGGCGGGCCGTGGAGGAAGAGGTTGTGGCCGCCGGCCGCGGCGACGACGATCGCGGGCAGGAGCGCGTCGTGGCCGCGGACGTCGCACATGTCCGGCGGGTCGACGCGCCACGGGCTCGTCCGGCTCGGCCGCCGCCGCGGGCAGCGGCGGCACCTCGGCGCGCCCCGCGAGGACGTCGGCCACCTCGTGCAGCGAGTCGGCCGCGACGATCTCGATGTCCTCGACCAGCGCCGCCTCGCGCGCTCGCGCCGGCCGGGACGACGATCCGCGCGAGCCCGTGCGCGCGCGTGCCCTGCGCGATCGCGAGCGCGCCGCGGATCGGCCGCAGCTCGCCGGTGAGCGAGAGCTCGCCGGCGAACACGCAGCCCTCCACCTGCTCGCGCTCGACCTGGCCGCTGGCGGCGAGGATGGCCATCGCGAGCGGGAGGTCGAAGCCCGGCCCGATCTTGCGCAGGTACGCCGGCGCGAGGTTGATCGTGATGCGCTTCTGCGGGAACTCGAAGCCCGAGTTGGTGATCGCGGAGCGCACCCGCTCGCGCGCCTCCCGGACCGCCTTGTCCGCGAGCCCGACGATCGTGAAGGCCGGCAGGCCGATGCGGATGTCCGCCTCGACCCAGACCCGCCGGGAGTCGACGCCGTCGAGGGCGAACGCGGTGACGCGCGCGAGGCTCATCAGAACGCGCCCTCCAGAGTGGCTCGAGGCCGCACGAGCGCGCCGTCGGCGGTCGAGGACGATCCCGATCGCGTCGAACCGGAGCTCCGAGGTCCGTGGCCGGTCGCGGGCCTCGCTGAGCCAGCCGCGGCCCATGCTCCGCACCTGCCGGCGCTTCGCCTCGCCGAGGGCGTCCCACGGCTCGCCGCCCGCCCGCCGCGTCTTGACCTCGCAGAACACGAGCACGTAGTCGTCGGTCGCGACGAGGTCGAGCTCGCCGAAGCGCGTGCGGTAGTTGCGCGCGACGATCCGGTAGCCGAGCCGCTCGAGGTGCTCGGCGGCGAGCTCCTCGCCGCGGCGGCCGAGCGAGTGGCGGGGGTCGTCGGACATGACCGGCGCGACGCTAGGCGCGGCCGCGTCACCGGATCAGGACGCGCCCGTTACGAGTCTGTGCCGACTGTGTGCCCGGCGCGCCTCGAGGGCCCGACGCGCGGCCGGCGAGCGCCTCCTCGCGCACGAACAGGTAGTCCGTGTCGTAGGTCGCGACCGGGAGCACCGAGACGCCCGCCTCGGCGAGCGGCGCCGTGAGGGCGGCGGCCACCCGGTCAGCGCGAAGTCGAGCGGCCCGGCGACCTGGAGCCCGCGCCAGCCCCGCTGGACCCGGCGCCCGTCGGGGACGTCGTCCTCCGGCGCAGATCACGGACAGCTCGTCCTGGGTGCGCGTGACCGACCAGAACCGCTCGGCCGGCACCGGCGGTGATGCGGTCAGGTGGCGCAGTAGGCCGGGTACATCGGCATCCGGAGCGAGCCGGCAGACGGCGAAGACGCCGGGCAGGAGGCGGAGCTCGAGCTTCACCGGGCTACCCTCTAGCAACCTGGGTTGACAGCTCGCCCGCTGTCAACTAAGGTTGCTGCCAACGCCATGCCGAACCGAGCTCACCCACCCCGAGAGCCCCGCCGACGGCCTCGCCGCCGCCGTCGCGCTCCGCCGCCTCGCCGACCGCATGGAGGACGCCGAGGTCGAGCGCGCGCTCAAGGACGGGTGGACGTGGGCGCAGGTCGCCGAGGCGCTCGGCGTCACGCGGCAGGCCGTCCACAAGAAGCACGCCAGGAGACTGAGAGATGTTCGAGCGATTCGTCGCGTGACGCGCGCCGCGTCGCGCTCAGGCCAACAGCGTGGCGGCGGGCCTCGGCTCCTCGAGCGTGGAGGCCGAGCACCTGCTCGATCTCGCTCGCGTCCGGCGACAGCACGCCGCCGGGCACGCCCTGCGCGACGCCGGGCTCGACCCGCAGGAGCTCCGCGACGCCATCCAGCGCGACTTCGAGCGCGTGCTCGGCAACGTCGGCATCGACGCGAGCGGCGTCGACGTCTCCGCCAACTGCCGCAGCGACAAGCCGCGCTGGGGCGCGTCCGCCAAGCAGGGCCTCGAGCGCGCGCTGACGGAGGCCAAGCGCCGCGGCGACCGCAAGATCGGCTGCGAGCACATCCTGCTCGGCCTGCTGCGCGCCGAGCACGGCACCGTCCCGCGCATCCTCGCGGCCGAGGGCATCGACCGCGACGAGCTGACCGGCCGGCTCTAGAGCGCCGACCCGCACGACCACGAACCACGGCCCGGCGTGGAGCACCTCTCCCCCGCCGAGCTCCTCGGCCAGCCCCTCGCCGGTGAAGTAGCGCTTGTAGACCTCGTGGCGTGAGCCGTCGTTGAGCACGCGCTCCTGCCACTCGACCGGCTCGTGGTCGGGCCGCACCGCGGCGTCGGCGACGACGAGCTCGCCCGCCACCCGCCGCGCCTCGGCCAGGAACGCGCGCCGGCTCCTCCAGGTGGCCGTAGAAGTGGCCGGTGAAGATGCGCTCGAACGCGCCGTCGGCGAACGGGAGCGGCAGCGCGTCGGCGACCACGAACTCGCCGGCGGGCACGCGCGCCGAGGCGATCTCGATCATCGACGGGCTCTGGTCGAGGCCGGTGACCGCGCCGCGGAGATGCCGGGTCAGATAGCCCGTGCCGCAGGCGACGTCGAGGGTGCGGGCCGGCGGACAGGGCGCGCGAGCGACGCGCACGAGCGCCTCACGATCGTCGACCCACCCCGGCCGCTCGCGCGAGGCGAACAGCCCGGTCCCCTCGTACCACTCGTCGTACTCGGCCGCCCGCTGTTCGTAGTACTGCTTCAGAGCGCGAGCTGCTGGTACGCCATCGACTGGAACGACATGCGGTGCAGCGGCGAGACGCCCGAGCTTCTCGATCGCCGCGCGGTGCTCGGGCGTCGAGTAGCCGACGTGGGCCGCGAACTCCCACCCCGGGTAGCGCTCCTCCATCCGCCGCATGAAGCGGTCGCGCGTAGACCTTCGCGATCACCGACGACGCGGCGATCGCGGCCGAGGTCGCGTCGCCGCCCACCACCGGGCGCTGCTCGAAGCCCGTCGCGGGCACCGGGAAGCCGTCGCTCAGGCACAGGCAGCCCTCGACCCCCACCCGCCGCAGCACGTCGCTCAACGCCGCGAGGTTCGTCACGTGCAGGCCCGCGCTCGTCGATCCCGCGCACGCAGCGCGACGTCACCGCCACCTTCGTCGCGATCCGCAGCACCCGCGGGTAGAGCTCCTCGCGCCCCTCCTCGGTGTGCTGCTTGGAGTCGTTCAGCGCCGTCAGCGCGCGCAGGTCGGCGAGCCCGATCCGCTCGTAGTCGAACAGCACCGCCGCGGCGACCAGCGGCCCGGCGAGGCAGCCGCGCCCCGCCTCGTCCGCCCCCGCCACGAACCGCGCGCCCAGCGCCCGGTCGTAGGCGAAGAGCCGGCGCCCACTGCGGCGTCGTTTGGCGGCTCGCCTCATAGCCCGGGTTTCTACCGGCTCAGAGGAGCCCGATGCGCTTTGGAGGCCAGTAGGTCCCGAAGGCGGCGCCGACGATCCACTCCCGTGGGACAGGTCCCCAGTAGCGGCTGTCGTCGGACGACCCACGATTGTCGCCCATCATGAAGTAGTGATCGGCTGGAATCGTGACCTCGCGGGGGAAGTCGCACTCGCCGGCGCCGCCCTGGCAGGGCCTGATGTACGGCTCCTTCTGGCGCTTGCCGTTCAGGATCACGCGGCCGTTGCGGATCTGCAGCCGGTCACCCGGGCCCGCCACGACGCGCTTGATGAAGTTCACGTCGGCCTTCTCGGGCGTCGGCTTCAGGCACACCTGGCCGTTCGGCGGCGGGGCGCCGCACATGTCGTCCATCTCCGCGCCCGTCGGCGGGTGGAAGACGACGACGTCGCCGACGTCCGGGTCGGAGAAGCGCGCGCCGATGCGGTTGACGAGCACGCGCTGGCCGATCTCGAGCGTCGGCACCATCGACTCCGACGGGATCTTGTACGGCTTGATCAGGAAGGCCTGGATGCCGAGCGCGAGCCCCAGCGCCACGGCCACGATCAGGACGAGCTCGAGGAGCGAGCCGGAGGCTGACGAGCCCTTGGTCTTCAAGGCTCAGGACTTGGCGTCGTCGGCGCCGCCTCGGCGGGCGCCTCGGCGGCGTCCGGCTCGGCGGGTGCCTCTTCCAGCGCCTGCGCGTCGACGGCCTCGCCGGGCACCTCGTCGTCGGCGGCGGCAGCCGCCTCGGCGGCGGGATCGTGCAGCAGGCCCGCCTCGACGACCTCCTCCGCCTGGCCGGTGTAGCGGCGCTCGCGCACACGTGCGCGCTTGCCGACGCGGCCGCGGAGGTAGTAGAGCTTGGCCCGGCGGACGTCGCCGCGGGCGGCGACCTCGATGCGCTCGATCTTCGGCGAGTGCACCGGGAACGTGCGCTCCACGCCGACGCCGAACGACTGCTTGCGGACCGTGAAGGTCTCGCGCACGCCCTCGCCCTGCCGCTTGATGACGACGCCCTCGAAGACCTGGGTACGGCGGCGCGTGCCCTCGACCACCTGGAAGTGGACCTTCACGCGATCACCCGGCCTGGAAGCTGGGGACACGGCGCAGTTGCGCGCGCTCGAGGGAGTCGATGACGGTGCTCATGGCGAGAAGGGCGTCCGCGGGCGTTGACCCACCGCGGAAGCGGCGGCCTATGGTAGCGGACCCCCGGCGCGGCGACGGCTCTGCTCGCAGGCGCCATTGCGCGGATCTGCTCGTGGTGCCCGGAGAGCAGCACGTCGGGCACCGTCCAGCCGCGCCAGTCGGCCGGCCGCGTGTAGTGCGGGTACTCCGGCCCGCCCTCCAGCGCCGGGCTGAACGACTCCTCCACGGCCGAGTCGGCGTGCCCGAGCGAGCCCGGCAGCTTGCGCAGCACGGTGTCCGCCACCACCATCGCCGCGAGCTCGCCGCCGGCCAGCACGTAGCGGCCGATCGAGATCTCCTCGGTGCAGAAGTGGTCGATCACCCGCTGGTCGAAGCCCTCGTAGCGCCCGCACAGCAGAGTGATGGCCTCCTCCCCCGCGAGCGTGTCGGCGAGCGCGTCGTCGAGCAGCCGCCCGCCGGGCGTCAGGGCGATCACGCGGCGCTGCTCGCGCAGCTCGACCGGGTCGATCCCGTAGCGCGCGCGCAGGGCCGCCTCGACGACGTCGACGCGCAGCACCATCCCCGCCCCGCCGCCGAACGGGACGTCGTCGACCTTGCCCGCCTTGATCGGCGTCGTGGCGCGCGGGTCGACGGTGTCGAGCACGTGGCCGTTGGCGATCGCGTTGGCCACGTGGCGCTGGGTGCGGAACCAGTCGAACCAGTGCGGGAAGAGGGTGAAGACGTCAATCCGCATCGAGGAACCCCAGGTCGACGTCGACGCGCCGCGCCGGCGCACGTCGAGCGAGCGGATCGCGTCGCCGACCATCGGCACGAGCAGCTCGGTGCCGTCGGGCGCGCTCGACCTCGAGCACCTCGACGGAGGGCAGCTCGAGCATCCGCCGGACGGTCCCGACCTCGCGGTCGCCGTCGGTCACCGCGAGGCCCTCGAGCTCGTGCGCCCACCACTCGCCCTCCTCGAGCGCGGGCGCGTCGGCCAGCGCGACCTGCAGCGGCTGCCCGTGCAGCGCCTCGGCCGCCTCGCGCGTCTCGCAGCCGGCGAGCCGGACGACCGGCCTCTCGTCGGTGCCGGCGCGGCGGACGATCTCGCCGAGGTCGGTCGGCGTGCCGAGCGCCAGCAGCCGCGGACGCGGGCCGTTGACGTGGAAGGAGCCGTCGAGACCATGGGCGCGCCCGACGCGCCCCGCCTCGAGGAACCGCTCCACGGGCCTACTCCACGATGTCGACGAGGACGCGGCGGTTGTCCTTGACCGCGGCGGCCTTGACGACGGTGCGCAGCGCCTGCGCGGTGCGGCCGCCGCGGCCGATGATGCGGCCGTAGTCGTCGTCGTCGACGGAGAGCTCGAACACCAGCGTGCCGTCGTCCTCCTCGAACTCCTCGACCTTGACCGCCTCGGGCTTCTCCACGAGCGCCCCGACGAGGTACTCGAGCAGCTCGCGCACGGGTGGCTAGATGCCCTGGGTCTTGAGGAGCTTGCGGACCGTGTCCGACGGCTGGGCGCCGTGCCCGAGCCAGTAGCGGGCGCGCTCCTCGTCGATCTGGATCGTCGACGGGATCGGTCTGCGCGTTGTAGCGGCCGATCGTCTCGATCACGCGGCCGTCGCGGGGCGAGCGGCTGTCGGCGACGACGACGCGCCACACCGGGTCCTTCTTCCCGCCCACGCGGGTGAGTCTCATGCTGACGGCCATTTCGCGCGAGCAGGTTAGCGCAGGCGGCGCGGTGCGCCGAGCGGGAGGGGCGTGTCGGGCTTGAGCTCGCGCAGGCGCAGCAGGGTGACGACGCGCTGGGCGCCGCCCTTGGTGGCGAGGCGGCTGAGCACGTGCTGCAGCTCGGTGAGGTCGCGGCAGTTGACGGTCAGCAGCGCGTCGGTCTCCCCCGCCACCCACGCCGCGGCGGTCACCTGCGGGCAGCTCGGCGACCACCTCGGCGAAGCGCCGCTCGGGCGCCTCCTCGTGGCGCGCCGAGCGTGACCGAGACGTAGACGCAGAGGCCGAAGCCGGCCTTCTCGCGGTCGAGCTTCGCGTGGATGCCCTCGATCACGCCGGACTCCTTCAGGCGGCGGACGCGGTTGAGCGTGGCGGCGGGGCTGAGGCCGGCGAGGCGGGCGAGCTCGACGTTGGGGCGGTCGGCGTCCTTCTGGAGCTCATTGAGGAGCAAGACGTCGGTTTCGTCAAGTCTTTGTGCCATTTGACGAAAGAATATTCAACTAACAGTGTGCATGTGCGGGCTCCGTGGCCCGCCCGTGCTTCCGTGGAGGGCATGAACCGCTCCGCCCTCGCTCGCGCTCACGGCCGCCGGCCTGATGTTCGGCCTCACCGTGCCGCTCTCCAAGGTCGCCCTCGGGTGGCTCGATCCCGCCTGGCTGGCTGCCGTGCGCTTCGGGCTGGCCGCGCCGATCCTGGCGCTGGTCGCGCGGCGGACGCTGCGCGGCGGCGCTGACGCCGCGGATCGCGGCGTGGGGCGCCATGGGCTACGGCGCGATGGTCGTGCTGCAGAACCTCGGCGTCGAGCGCACGAGCGTCACGCACGCGGCGATCATCTTCGGCGCCGTGCCGGTGTTCGTGGCGGCGGGCAGCGCGCTCGCCGGCCGCGCCGTGGCCGGGCCGGCCGCGTGGTCGGGCTTCGGCGTCGCGCTCGGCGGCGTCGCGCTGGTGGCCGGCTCCGGCGGGGACGCGTCGCCGGCGGGCGACGCGCTCGTGCTCGCCTCGGCGATGCTCGGCTCGGCGCTGATCGTCGTCCAGGGCGAGTCTGCTCGAGGGCCGCGACCCGGTCGCGGTGACCGCGGTGCAGATGGGCGCGGCGGGTCTGTTCGCGCTCGTGTTCGCCCTCCCCACCTCGCTGCCGGTCGTGGCGCCGACGGCGTCGGAGTCGATCGCGCTGGGCGCGCTCATCAGCGTCGGCTCGCTGATCCCGTTCTCGCTCTACGCCTACGGGCAGGCGCGCGTGTCGGCCGAGTTCGCGGGCGCGTTCGTGAACCTCGAGCCGGTGGTCGGCGTCGCCGCGGGCGTGCTCGCGTTCGGCAACCCGTTCGGGTCGTGGCAGGCGCTCGGGGCCGTGCTGGTGATCGCCGGGCTGGCGCTCAGCGCTGGCGCATCAGGGCGCCGAGATCGGGCATCTTCCCGCTCGAGAGCCCCTTCATCAGCTTCCGCATCTCCCCAAACTGCTTGACCAGCTGGTTGACCTGCTGGACGGAGGTGCCGGAGCCCTTCGCGATGCGCAGGCGGCGGGAGCCCTTGATCGCCTCGGGGTGACGGCGCTCCCACGGCGTCATCGAGGTGATGATCGCCTGCACGCGGTCGAGCTCGCGCTCGTCGACGTTCATCTTCGAGAGCTGGTGGCCGGCGAGCCCGGGCATCATCCCCAGCAGCGAGGTCAGCGGGCCCATCTTGCGGATCTTCTGGAGCTGGTCGAGGAAGTCCTCGAGCGTGAACTCGTTCTTGCGGAGCTTGCGCTCGAGCTCCTTGGCGTCGTCCTCGTCGACCTGCTTCTCGGCCTTCTCGATGAAGGAGAGGACGTCGCCCATCCCGAGGATCCGCTGCGCCATGCGGTCGGGGTGGAAGCGCTCGAAGTTCTCGAGCTTCTCGCCGGTGGAGGCGAACAGGATCGGCTTGCCGGTGACCGCCTTGACCGACAGCGCGGCGCCGCCGCGGGCGTCGCCGTCGAGCTTGGAGAGGATCACGCCGTCGAACTGCGCCGCCTCGGCGAACTGCTCGGCGACGTTGACGGCGTCCTGGCCGGTCATGGCGTCGACGACGAGCAGGACGTTGGTGGGCCGGACCGATCTTCTTGATCTTGCGTCAGCTCGGCCATCAGCGCCTCGTCGACGTGCAGGCGGCCGGCGGTGTCGACGATCAGCACGTCCTTGCCGTCGCGCTCGGCCTGGTCGCGCGCCCAGGCGGCGATCTCGACCGGGTCGGCGTCGGTGCCGCGCTCGTAGACGGTGGCGCCGGCCTGGGTGCCGACCTTGACGAGCTGCTCGACGGCGGCGGGGCGGTAGACGTCGCAGGCGGCGACGCCGACGGAGGAGCCGTTCTCCTCGCTGCAGGAAGCGCGCGAGCTTGGCGGTGGCGGTCGTCTTGCCGGAGCCCTGGAGGCCGGCCATCAGGATCACCGTCGGCGGGCGCGGCGAGAACGCGAGCCCGGCCGAGGCGCCGCCCATCAGCGTCGTCAGCTCCTCGTTGACGATCTTGATGACCTGCTGGCCGGGGTTGAGCTGCTTCTGCACCTCGGCGCCGAGGCAGCGCTCCTTGACCGCGTTCGTGAACTGCTTGACGACCTTGAAGTTGACGTCGGCTTCGAGCAGCGCCAGGCGGATCTCGCGCATGGCGCGCGTGATGTCCTCCTCGGTCAGCGCGCCGCGGCCGCGGACGCCGGAGAGGGTCTCCTGGAGCTTCTCTGAGAGGGAGTCGAACACTCCCTTGCAGTGTAGGTCGTGCGCCTACGCCGCCGGATCGGGCGGCGGTGGGACGGGCGGCTGCGGCGACGGCGGCTCGGGGCCGTCCGGCGCCGGGGCCAGCTCGCCCGGCAGCTGCCCGACGTCCGGCGGCGTGTAGCTCGCGGCGCCCTCGGCCTCCGCGGTCGCCCGCTCGGCCGCGGCGGCCGCCGCGGCGGCGTCGGCCTGGGCCTTCGCGTCGATCGCGTCGCGCTCGCCGCTCGGGCGCGGCTTGGGCTTCGGCGGCGGCGGGGCGTCGGGGTCACCGCCGAACCTGCCGAGCGCGCTGCCGATGTTCCCCAGCGCCTGGTTGAACTCGCTCGGGATCACGAAGATCTTGTTGGCCGAGCCCTGGGCGAGCTGCGGCAGCATCTGCAGGTACTGGTAGCTCAGGAGCTGCTGGTCCGGCGCGCCGTCGTGGATGGCCTGGAAGACCGTCTCGATCGCCTTCGACTCGCCCTCGGCGCGCAGGATCGCGGACGTGCGGGCACCCTCGGCCTTGAGCACCGCCGCCTGCTTCTCGCCCTCGGCGGTGAGGATCTGCGACTGCTTGACGCCCTCGGCGGTGAGGATCGTCGCGCGGCGGTCGCGCTCGGCCCGCATCTGCTTCTCCATCGCCTCCTGCACCGTGCGCGGCGGCTCGACCGACTTGAGCTCGACGCGGTTGACGCGGATGCCCCAGCGGCCCGTCGCCTCGTCGAGCACGACACGCAGCTGCGAGTTGATGTTGTCGCGGCTGGTCAGCGTCTCCTCGAGCGTGAGGCCGCCGATCACGTTGCGCAGCGTGGTGACGGTCAGCTGCTCGATCGCCTGCAGCGGGTTGGCGATCTCGTAGGTGGCGGCCTTCGGGTCGGTGACCGTGAAGTAGATGACCGTGTCGATGCCGACCACGAGGTTGTCCTCGGTGATCACCGGCTGCGGCGGGAAGGCGACGACCTGCTCGCGGAGGTCGAGCAGCGGCTTGACGCGGTCGACGAACGGGACGATCAGCGCCAGCCCCGGGTCGAGCGTCCGCGCGTAACGGCCGAGCCGCTCGACCACGCCGGCGCGCGCCTGCGGCACGATCCGGACGCCCGACGCCGCGACGATGAACAAGAACACGAAAAGGACGATCAACGCGATGACGCCTGCACTCATGACCTTCTCCTACTCCTCGCTCACGAGCGCGGTCGCGCCCCGAATCTCTACGACGTGCACGCGGCGGCCCTCTTCGATGACGTCATCGTCGTCATAGGCCCGCGCCGTCCACACCTCACCGTCGAGCTTTACGCAGCCGACGCCCTCGCCGTTGGCGATCCGCTCGACGACCATCGCCTTGCGGCCGACGAGCGCCGCAGTGCCGGTGCGGAGCGAGGCAGGCTGCTTGCGGTGCGAGCGGGCGATGGGGCGCAGCGCGGCAAGCGCGGCGATCGAGACGAGGAGGAAGACGATCAGCGTGATCGCGGTGCCGGCGCCGGCGGCGGCGACGAGTGCCGCGACCAGCGCGCCGGCCGCGAACGGGGCCAGGAAGAAGCCCATCGTCGCGATTTCGCCGACACCCAGTACGACCGCTGCAATAAGCCACAACACCCACGGGTCCATTGGCCCGAATCTACAGAGTGGTGCGGATTAGGTCAGGAGCGCGCGGGCGAAGTCCTGCGCGTCGAACGGCCGCAGGTCCTCGAGCTGCTCCCCGATGCCGATCAGCTTGACCGGAATTCCGAGCTCGTTGGCGATCGCGAGCGCGATCCCGCCCTTGGCCGTGCCGTCGAGCTTGGTGAGGATCACGCCGGTCACGTCGACCGCCTCGCCGAACAGCTTCGCCTGACGGACGCCGTTCTGGCCGGTGGTGGCGTCGATCGTCATCAGCGTCTCGTGCGGCGCGTCGGGCATCTGCTTGGTGATCACCCGGCGGACCTTCGTCAGCTCCGCCATCAGGTCGGTCTGGGTGTGGAGGCGCCCGGCGGTGTCGATGATCACCACGTCGACGCCGTGCTCGCGCCCGCGGGCGACGGCGTCGAAGGCCACCGCGCCGGGGTCAGAGCCCTCGGGTCCGCGCACGAACTCGCAGCCGGCGCGCTCGGACCAGCGCTCGAGCTGCTCGACGGCGGCGGCGCGGAACGTGTCGGCGGCGGCGATCAGCACCCTCTGGCCGAGCGTCTTCTGCAGGTGCCAGGCGAGCTTGCCGATCGTCGTCGTCTTGCCGGTGCCGTTGACGCCGACGACGAGGATCACGGTCGGCGCCGGGCGTAGGTCGATGTGGTCGTCGCCGGTCTTGGCGAGGTCGGCGAGCAGCTCGGAGAGCCGCTCGGTCAGCGCCTCGCCGCCGCTGATCTGGCCCTCCTCGGCCTCGCGCTCGAGCTTCTCGACGACCAGGGCGGTCGTGCGGGCGCCGACGTCGGCGTAGATCAGCGCCTCCTCGAGCCGCTCCCAGGTCTCCTCGTCGAGATCGCCCTGGAAGAGCGTGGCCTGGACCTCGGCCTGCAGCGCCTCGCGGGTCTTGCGCATGTTCTCGCGCATGCGCCGGAAGAAGCCGCGCCGCTGCTGCTCGCGCTCCTCCTCGGGCGCGGGCTCGGGGCCGGCGCCGTTGGTGATGAAGAGGTCGTACCAGTCTCGTGCCACAGGACGCGTGAGAATAGAGCGATGCCCGACGAGATCACCGTGCGCGCCGAGGCCGCCGACAGCCTGATTGCCGTACGCCTGGTCGACGCCATGGTGACCGAGATGGAGCAGCTGTACTCGCTGCCGACCGGCACCGGGCTCGGAACCGGCGCGCCGCCGTCCGACTTCGCGCCGCCCACCGGCGCCTTCCTGGTCATCTATTCGGGCAACAAGCCGGTGGCCGGCGGCGGCGTCAAGCGCGACGACGACGGCGTGGCCGAGATCAAGCGCATGTACGTCGTCCCCGCGGCGCGGCGGCAGGGCCTGGGGCGCCAGTTGCTGGAGGCGCTCGAGGACAAGGCGCGCGAGCTCGGGTACGCGCGGATCCGGCTCGACACCGGCGCGCGCCAGCCGCACGCGCAGGCGATGTACGAGCGCGCGGGCTACCACCCGATCGAGAACTACAACGGCAACCGGCAGGCCTCGTTCTGGGGAGAGAAAATCCTCCGATGACCGCGTTCGTGCTCACCCTCGTGGGCGCGGCACTGGCGGTCGGGCTCGAGTTGCTGGAGGCGCTTGCGATCGTGCTCGCGGTCGGCTCCACGCGGCGGCCGCGGGACGCGGTGATCGGCGCCGTCGGCGCCGTGGTCCTGCTGGCGGTCGTGGTGGTGGCGGTCGGGCCGCTGCTGCTCGCGCGGTTGCCGCTCGAGCCGCTGCAGGTGGTGATCGGGACGGCGCTGCTGCTGTTCGGGCTCGAGTGGCTGCGCAAGGGCGTGCTGCGGCTCGCCGGCCGCCGCTCGCCGTCCAACTCCTTCCAGGAGTACCTCGAGGAGCGCGAGGCGCTCGAGGGCATGGACGCCCCGCCGCCGGGGCGGCCGGACTGGCCGGCGCGGATCGTGGCCGGCAAGGGCGTGCTGCTCGAGGGCGTCGAGGTCGTGCTGATCGTCGCGGCGCTCGGCGCGGGGCCGAACGGGCTCGCCCCCGCGGTCGCCGGCGCGGCGCTGGCCGTGGTGATCGTGATCGGCGTGGGCCTCGTGCTGCACCGGCCGCTGATGCGGCTGCCGGAGTCGCACCTGAAGTACGCGGTCGGGATCGTGCTCTCGTCCTTCGGCGTGTTCTTCCTCGGCGAGGGGCTGTCGGTCGAGTGGCCTGGCGGCGACGCCGCGCTGCTCTATGTCGCGGGCACCCTGCTCGTCGCCTCGTGGGGCCAGATCGCGGCGCTCGCGCGCGAGCCGGTGGTGGCCTGATGCGCGCGCTGCGCAAGCTCGTGCTGGGCGAGACGGTCGCGCTGCCGGTCGGCGTCGCGCTCGTGCTTGTCGTCGGGCTGGCGCTCGAGGCGCTCGCCGGCTCGTGGTGGGAGGACGACGGCGGCTTCGTGCTGCTCGCGCTCGTGGTGGCGGTGCTGGCGGTGTCGCTGGCGCCGGCGCACCGGCGGCGCAAAGAGCGACGAAGGCGCTAAGAGAGGGCGCAGCCGGGCGAGCTGGTGCACGTCGACGAGAAGCAGCTGGTAAGGGTCGACCGGCGCGGGCATCGCGCGACCGGCGTGCTGCGCTCGGGAGAGATAAGCAGGCGCGGAGCGAGCTGAGAATACGTGCATGTCTGAAGATCGATGACTGCAGGCGCCTGGCCTACGGCGAGGTGCACGGCGCCGAGAGCCGCCGCAGCGCGACGGCGACGCTGCGCGCGCGCGAGCGGCTGGATCGCCGACCACGGCGGCGCCGATCGAGCGCTGAAGAGTGACAACACGAGGCCGACGCCGGCTACCGCTTCCAGTACGCGCCGTGAGCTCGGCGCGAGACACATGCGCACCGAGCCCTACGGGCCGCGCTGGAACGGCAAAGTCGAGCGCTTCCACGGCACCCTCACCGACGACTGGGTCTGGTGGCGGATCTGCGCCACCAGCTAGCGCCGCGAGCGCGCCTAATCGCGACGCTAGCGCTCGCCGAAGGCGCCGACCGCGCCGCGGAGGCCGACGCAGCCCACGCAGCCGATGCACCCGACGCAGTTCACACAGCCGACGCACCCGATGCAGCCGACGCAGCCGACGTTCGCGACGCCGCCGACGATCCCCGCGCAGCCGACCGCAACGGACGTCATCAGCGTGCCCGCGCTGCCCACGACGCCGGCGCTGCCGACGATCCCGGCACTGCCGACCACGCCCGCACTCCCGACGACCCCGGCACTGCCCACCACGCCCGCGCTGCCGACCACGCCGCTGCTGGCGACGACGCCCGCGCCGGCGAGGACGCCGGTGCTGCCGTCAACCGCCTCGCTGCTCTCGACGCTGCTCACGGACCGGAGCGTACCTGGGGGAATAGACCGCATGAGCCCCGGCGTTTCCCAGGACATGCTCGAATCACTGAACAAGCAACTCAAAGCCCGCCGTCTCATCACCCAGCGCGCGAAGTACGCCCGCAACGACGACACGTACATCGCGCCGCGGATGCGCTGGCCCTAGGCGGCGACGCGCGGCGGCAGCCGCCGCGAGACGACCTTCGACACGCCGTTGCCCGCCATCGACACGCCGTAGAGGCAGTCGGCGGCCTCCATCGTGCGCTTCTGGTGTGTCACGACGATGAACTGGGCGCGGTCGGAGAACCGGCGCAGGACGCCGAGGAAGCGGTCGATGTTCAGGTCGTCGAGTGCTGCCTCGACCTCGTCGAGGATGTAGAACGGGCACGGACGGGCGAGGAAGACCGCGAACAGGAACGCGAGCGCGGTCAGCGACTTCTCGCCGCCTGACAGCAGCGTGAGGCGCTTGGTCGACTTGCCCGCCGGCGTGATCTCGATCTCGACCCCCATGCCGTCGTCGGGATCGCCGCTCTCCTCCGACTCGGCGGCGGCCTCGAGCCGCTCCTCGTCGCTCGGCGACTCCTCGGGCTCGGCGCCGCCCAGCACCGGGCGCGGGCCGGCGTCCTCGCGCACCAGGCGCAGGCGGCCGCGGCCGCCCGGGAAGAGCGCCTCGGCGACCTCCTCGAAGTTCTTGGCCGCGGCGGTGAACGTCTCCTCGAACGACTCGCGGATCCGCTTGTCGGTGTCGCGGATCAGGCCCTTGAGCTCGCGCAGCGCGTCCTCGAGGTCCGCTCGGTAGCCCTCGAGCTCCTCGACGTGGGCGACCGCCTCGGCGTACTCGTCCTGGGCGAGCGGATTGACCGGGCCGAGCTGCTCGCGCCGGCGCTGCAGACGCTCGATGCGCCCGACCAGGTTCTCGCGCTCCCCGTCCGGCAGCGCCTCCTCGCCCGGCTCGGCCTCGAGGCCGAGCCGCTCGGCGAGCTCGCCCAGCACCGCGCCGACCTCGTGCGCGCGGTCGCGGGCCTGTTGCGCGCGGACCTCGGCCTTCGTGACCGCCTGCGCGCCGCCGTGCAGCCGGGTCTGGGCGGCGTTCTCCGCCGCGGCGCCCGCACGCAGGTCGGCGGCGAGGCGCTCGCCCGCGGCGCGGTCGGCGTCGAGCTCGGCCTGCAGCGCCTCCTGGCGCTCGCCGACGGCCATGCCGGCGACCTCGAGCACGGCGACGACGCGCTCCGCCTGCGGGCGCAGCCGGTCGTCGGCGGCGAGCCGCTCGCGCTCGCGCGCCAGCCGGCGCTCGCGGTCGCGGCGCTCGCGCTCCGCCCGCTCGGCGAGCCGGCGCTCGGCGGCGAGCGCGGCGCCGAGCTGCGCGCGGCGGGTGGCGATCGGGCCCTCGTCGGGCGAGCGGCGGCGCTGCTCGATCAGCCAGCCGGCGTGGCGCACGGCCTCACTTGCCTCGTCGCGGGCCCGCGTGGCTTCGCGGGCGGCGCGGTCGGCGTCGTCGCGCGCGGCATCGGCGGCGGCGACCGCCTGCGACGCCTGCTCCGCCTCGGCGAGCGCGGCGCGCTCGGCGCGGGCGGCGCGCTCGGTGTCGCCGATCAGCTCCTCGCGGCGGTTGCGCTCGGACAGCAGCCGGTCCTCGCCGCCCGCGGGCACCTGGCGCAACTCGCGGGTGGTCGGGGACCACACCCGGCCGGCGCGGGTCACGGCGATGCCGTGGAAGTCGGGGCGGACGCCCTCGAAGCCTTCGACGACCCAGACGTCGGCGAGCAGGCCGCGCGCCAATGACGGGGCGGCGCCATCGTCCTCGAAGACGATGTGCGAGAGCAGTGGCTCGGCGTCCGGCGAAGGCGGCGGGGAACCGGCGGACGAGAAGCCCCCGGGCGCCGTGGCATCGCCCGCGGGTACGAGGGCGGCACCGCCGTCGCGGCCGGCGCGCTCGAGCAGCGAGGCGGCCTCGGAGAACGTGCCGGCCACCGCCGCCCGCAGGCGCGGCCCGAGCGCGGCCGCGAGCGCGAGCTCGTAGCCCGACTCGGCCCGCAGCGAGTCGGCCAGCGCCGGTGCGCCGCCCGGCGCGCCCGCGTGGGAGCGCAGGAACTGGTTGACCGCGGCGAGCTCGGCGCCGACCTTGGCGGCCTCGCGGCGCGCCTTCTCGGCCGCGGCATCGACCTCGCGGCGCGCACGGCGGGCGGCGTCGCAGGCCGCATCGGCGGCGCGGCGCCGCTCCAGGGCCTCGGTGGCGACCGCGTCGAGGCGCTCGCACGCCTGCGAGGCCGTCGCACGGCGCTCCTCGAGCTCGGCGATGTCGCGGGCCAGGCGCTCGTGGCGATCCTGGGCGAGCTGCTCGAGCTCGGTCTCCAGCGCCGCGACGCGCTCCTCGCCGCCGTCGTCGTCGCCCTCGTCCTCGCCCATCTCGGCCTCGAGCCCGGCCAGCAGCGCGCGGCGGCGCTGCGTGCGGTCGTCGATCAGCGCGACCGCCGAGCGGGCGCTCTCGAGCCGCAGCCCGATCCGCTCCGCCGCCGACCGCGCGGCGTAGGCGCGGTTGGCCAGCGCCTCGCGCTCGTGGCCGCGCGCGGCGAGCGCCGCCTCGGCCTGCTCGCGCGCGGTGCGCAGCTTCTTCAGCTCGGCCTCGATCGCCTCGTACTCCGCCTTCGCGCGCACCGCCTCCGCCTCGGCGGACGCCAGCTCCTCGCGGGCCACCCGCGCGTCCTCGCGGGCCAGCGTCCAGCGCGCCTCGTCGGTCTGGCGCGCGAGCCGCTCATGCAGCTCGGCGGCCTCGGCCTGGCGCTTGAGCGGCCGCAGCCGCGCCCGCGCCTCGCGCTCGACGTCGAGCGCGCGGTCGAGGTTGTCCTGCGTGCGCTCGAGCTTGAGCTGCGCGCGGCGCCGGCGCTTGCGGTGCTTGCCGAGCCCGGCGGCCTCCTCGATCAGCAGGCGCCGGTCCTTCGGCTTCGAGGTCACGATCTGCTCGACGCGGCCCTGGGAGACGACCGAGTGCATCTCCTTGCCCAGGCCGGTGTCACTCAGGATCTCGAGCACGTCGACGAGCCGGCACTTCGCCCCGTTGACGCGGTACTCGCCCTCCCCCGCCCGGTCGAGCCGGCGGGCGATCGAGACCTCGCCCGCGGGCAGGTCGACCGCGCCGTCGCCGTTGTCGAGCACGACCTCGACCTCGGCCTCCGTGCGCGCCTGGACGCCGTGGGCGCCGGCGAAGATCACGTCCTGCATCGACTGCCCGCGCACCGCCAGCGGCGACTGCTCGCCCAGCGCCCACAGCACGGCGTCGGTGATGTTCGACTTGCCGGAGCCGTTCGGGCCGACGACGACCGACACGCCCGGCGAGAACTCGAGCTTGGTGCGGTCGGGGAACGACTTGAAGCCCTTGAGGGAGATCGAGCGCAGGTGCATTAGCTCACGGCCCCAGGATCTCCAGCGCCGACGCGGCCGCGGCCTGCTCGGCGTCCTTCTTCGACCGCCCCGACCCGCGCGCGACCTCCTCGCCGGCCACCGTCGCCGACACCTCGAAGGTCCGGTCGTGCGGCGGCCCGTCCTCCGCCACCACGTCGTAGCGGACGACCGCTCCGCGGCGGGCGAGCCGCTCCTGCAGCGCCGACTTGAAGTCCGCCGGGCTGACCAGCGCCTGCTCGATCTCCGGGCTGAAGGCCTCGACCACCGCCTCGGCGGTCTTCTCGTAGCCGTAGGCCAGGTAGCACGCGCCGATCACGGCCTCGATCACCGACGCCAGCACCCGCTCGGTGCGCACGAGCGAGTTCGTCGCCGTCTCGCCGGCCTCCGGCGGCGCCGCCGCCCGCAGCCGCTCCGGCAGCCCGAGCCGCTCGGCGACGCGCCGGCACGAGCGCCCGGAGACCGTCTGCGCGCGGATCTTCGTCAGCCGCCCCGCCCCGTGCGACTCCGCCGCCAGGCGCGGGTAGAGGTGCGTCGTCACGGCCAGGCCGAGCACCGAGTCGCCCAGGAACGCCAGCCGCTCGTAGGACTCCGACCGCTGCTCCGTCCACGACGCGTGCGTGATCGCCTGCCGCGCGAGATCCGGCGGCAGCGCTTCGAGCAAGTCGTTGAGCTGGTTCAGGGGTCAGGGCCTTGCCGGGGCGTGCTCGAGGACAAAATCCACAGCCGCGCCCACCGTCTGGATCCGCGCCGCCTGCTCATCCGTCATCGCCACGCCGTAGGTGTCCTCGAGCTCCTGCACGAGCGTGTAGAGGTCGAGCGAGTCCGCCTCGAGGTCGCGCTTGAAGTGCGTCGACTCGTCGATGCGCGCCGGATCGAGCTCCAGCTCGTCGGCGAGGTGGGCCCGGATGGCCTCGAGGATCTCGTCACGGGTCATGGCTGCTCGGGCACGCTAGAGGCCACGGCGGACACCTCGGCCGGAGCGCGCCGGAGCGCCCCGGCGGCCGCCAGCGTCTCGAGCGTCCGCCCCACCACGTCCTCGCGCACGCCGCGCGCGGCGAGGCCGATCGCGGTGGTGATGCCCTCCGCCTCGAACGAGCCGTGCGGAACCACCACCAGCTTGCGCAGGCCGAGCAGCACCGCGCCGCCGACCGCCTGCGGGTCGAGCTGGTCGCGCAGCTCGCGCAGCGCCGGGCGCAGCAGCATGCCGCCCGCCTTCGAGCGCGTCGAGGAGGTGGCCGCCGCGCGCACGGCGCCCAGCAGCACCGACGACGTCCCCTCCATCACCTTCAGCGCCACGTTGCCGGTGAAGCCGTCGGTGACGATCACGTCGGCCTCGCCGGTGCCGATCGCGAAGCCCTCGACGTTGCCGACGAAGTTCAGCCGCGACTCGGTGTCGGAGAGCACCGCGTGGGCGGCCACCAGGTCCTCCGGGCCCTTCGAAGGCTCCTCGCCGTTGCTCAACAGGGCCACCCGCGGCCGCGAGACCCCCATCGCCGTCTCCATGAACGCCGCGCCCATGTGCGCGAACTGCACGAGGTGCTCGGGCCGCACCTCGACGTTGGCGCCGGCGTCGAGCAGCAGGAACGGCGAGCCGGGGACGGGCACGAGCACGGCCAGCGCCGGCCGGTGGATCCCGCGCCCGCGCTTGATGCGGAACAGCGAGGCGGCGAGGGCGGTACCGGTCGAGCCGCCGGAGACGAGCGCGTCGGCGCGGCCGTCCGCGACCGCCGCGACGGCGGCGACGATCGAGGCGTCCGGGTTGGCGCGCACCGCGCGCGCCGGGTCCTCCGCCTTGGCGATCGAGACGGGTGCGTCGACGACCTCGACACCCTCGGGCACCTCGCCGATCTGGGCCTCGGGCCCGAACAGCAGGACGCGCACGCCGTGCTCGGCCACCGCGGCGGCAGCGCCGCGCGCGACCTCGGCGGGGCCGTCGTCGGCCCCGTTCGCGTCAACCGCGACGGTGACCGGGTCGGTCATCGCCCGCTAACTAGTGATCGTGGTCGTGATCGTGCGCGTCGGCTACGGGCGCGACCTCGCGCCCGTTGTAGAAGCCGCAGTTCGGGCACACGCGATGCGGACGGCGCGGCGCGTGGCACTGCGGGCAGCTGTTCAGCGACGGCGCGGTGATCTTGTGCTGCGCGCGGCGCTGGGCGGTACGCGCATGCGATTGCTTCTGCTTTGGGACGGCCATGGCGGACGGGAAGGGTAGCGGGTTCCCACCACCCACCCCCGCCTCCAAAGTGCCTACTCGAACCGGATCTCGGACAGCTTCGCCCACCGCGGGTCGGGCTCGGCCTCGTGTGCGTGGTCCGGATCGTCGTTGAGGTTCGCCCCGCAGCGCGGGCACAGGCCGCGGCATTCGGGCATGCACGCGATCTGCGCGGGGAGCGCCAGCGCAAAGGCGTCGCGGGCCCAGGCGCGCAGGTCGAGGTCCTCATCGCCGTCGACGTAGGGAGAGCTCAGCTCGTCGCCGCCGCCGGGCTGGTTGACCTCGCGGGCGTCGACGTCGAACGTCGGCGCCGCCGGGCCGAGGCAGCGCATGCACGGGCCCTCGAGCGCCGCGCTGAAGCGCAGCCGCAGCGCGTAGCCGTTGCCGGTCGTGCGCGACACGTCAACGCGCACCGGCACCGCCGCCGGTGTCGCGATATAGGGCTCGCCGCCGAGCTCGAGCGGGTCGAGCGTGACGTGCAGGTCGAGCCTCCGTCCCTCGCCCGAGGTCAGCCCGAGCCGGCCGAGCGAGAAGATGTCCGTCCGCTGGGCCATACCAACGGTTATAGCGCCAGCGTCAGCTCTCTTTGAGCTCGCGCTTGAGGACCTTGCCGGTCGACGTGCGCGGGAGCTCGTTCACGAACTCGACGTCGCGCGGGACCTTGTAGCCGGCGAGGTTCGCCTTGACGTACTTCTTGACCTCGTCGGCCGACATCTTCTTCCTGCTGACGACGACGGCCTTGAGCCGCTGGCCGAACTTCTCGTCGTCGACCCCGAAGACCGCGGCTTCCTTGATGTTGTCGTGCCCCTCGAGCAGCTCCTCGACCTCCTGCGGGAAGACGTTCTCGCCGCCCGAGACGATCATGTCGTCGTCGCGGCCGTCGACGAACAGGCGGCCCGCGTCGTCGAAGTGGCCGACGTCGCCGGAGGACATCAGCCCGTTGATGACGTCCTTGTTGCCGCCCCCGGTGTAGCCCTCGAACTGCAGGTCGTTGCCGACGAAGATCCGGCCCGTGTCGCCGGTGTCGACCTCGTTGCCGTCGTCGTCGTAGAGCTTCACGACGGTGCCGCGCGGCGGCTTGCCGGCGGTGCCGGGCGCCTCGCGCAGGTCCTTCGGGGTGGCGATCGTCGCCCACGCGACCTCGGTCGAGCCGTAGAGGTTGAAGAGGTTGTCGCCGAAGTGGTCCATCCAGCGCTCGCTCAGGCTCCCGGGCAGCGCGGAGCCGGAGACCGGGACGGCCTTGACGTGCGAGAGGTCGTAGCGGTCGAGGATCTCGTCGTCGAGCTCGAGGATCCGCTGCAGCATCACCGGCACGACCACGAGCGCCGTGCAGCCGTGCTGGGCGGTCAGCGACAGCGTCGACTCCTCGTCGAACTTGCGCTTGAGCACGATCGTCGAGGACAGCCCCATGCCGAGCGTGAAGTGCGCGAAGCCCCAGGCGTGGAACAGCGGCGCCGCGATCATCGTCTTCTCGCGCGCCTTCAGCGGGATGCGCGAGAGCAGGGCCGCGACCGGGTCGAGCGACTTCGGCTGGCTGCGCGACGCGCCCTTCGGCGTGCCGGTGGTGCCGGACGTGAGGATGATCGCCTTGCCGGGCTCCTCGGGCGGGACGACGTTGGCGGGGTCGCCGCGCTCGATCAGCTCCTCGAGCGTCGGATCGTTCGTCTCGGCATCCGGCTCGGCCCACGAGATGTAGCGCTTGCGCCGGTGCCCGGCGTCGGCGAGGACCTCGGCGAACTCCTCGTCGTAGATGATCGCCTTCGGCTTCTCGCGGTCGGCGACGTCGGCCAGCTGCGGGCCGGAGAACGACGTGTTGAGGAACAGCGCGTGCGCCCCGAGCTTCGAGCAGGCGACCACCGATTCGACGAAGCCGCGGTGGTTGCGGGCCATGATCGCCACGTTGTCGCCCTCGTTCACGCCGTCGTCGGCGAGCGCGTGGGCGAGCGCGTTCGTGCGCTCCTGGATCTCCCGGAACGTCAGCTGGCCGAGCTCGTCGATCAGCGCGACCTCGTCGGGATAGCGGGCCGCCGACGCCTCGTAGCCGGCTGCGGGCGTGACGCCCCAGCGGATGATGCTGACCGCGGTGCGGAGCGCGCGATCGGGCCGCTGGAGTCGGATGATGCCGGCCTCCGTGAGCGTGATGAGCGACTGCAGCGTGTTGGAGACCTGCTTCGGGACAGAAGACATGTGCAGCCAATATCTCACTTTCGAGCCAACTCCAATCCACCTGGTTCCTCGCCGGTTTCGATCAGCCGCCGGATGTCTCCCGCGCGCCGCGGATTGAGGAAGACGTGGCGCTGGCCGACCGACGGCTTCTCCGCGAGCAGGCCGGCGGCGAGCAGCGCCTCGCCGACCTCGGAGGCGAGCTGGCGGTCGTTGCCGGCGAAGCCGCGCGCGAGGTGGGCGAAGTCCGTGTGGTAGCCGCCCCACTTCCCCATCCCGTCGAGCCGCTGGAGGATCCGGCGCGCGACGCGGCGGGCGGGGTCGGGGTCCTCGTGGGCGCGCGACGGCGCCTCGCGCGCGCCGAGGACGGCGAGCACCGCCTCCTCGTGGTCCTCGACCGACGCGGGCTCGGCCGGTTTGCCGCCGAGGCGGCTCACCGCCTCCGCGACCCGCAGCGGATGGTGGGAGCCGATCGGCTCGCGCAGCGCGACGTCGCCGAAGAGGAAGGCGGGGACGGCGAGCGCGTCGGCCCGCAGTCGGTCGATGCCGCGGACCTGGTCGTCGAACAGGAGCGGGCCGAACTCCTCGAGCTCGGCGGGCGCGAGCCCGGGCGCGGGGTAGCCGAGCAGCGCGTGGCCGGCGCTCTCCCCGACGCGCACCGCGAGCTCCTCAGGCGTGGTGAGCGGCGGCGGCTCGGTGAGGTCGACGAGCGCGCCGACGACCGCGGCGACGAGCAGCCAGGCGCGGTCGGAGAGCGCGTCGATATCGGCGTGCAGGGCGGCGCTGACCGGGACGGCGGCGAGCAGCCGCTCGCCGTCGGCAGCCAGTGCGACGGTGACGGGGTCCTCGCGGGTGCCCGAGCGGTTCCGGCCGAGCTCGGCTGCGCCGTGGCGGAGCGTGTCGGCGAGCAGGTCGCGGAGCCGGGCGGTGGTCTGCGGGGGCGCATCGACGCCGCCCGCGACGGCGAGCTCGTCGGCGAGGCTCACCGCGCGACGGCGGCGTCGAACGCCGCCTTGGCGGCCTCGCCGTGGACGGCGAAGACGACGCGCTCGAGCCCCGAGCCGCCGTCGAGGTGGCGCCGCACCTCCTCGGCCTCGACGCGGGCGGCGTCCTCGAGCGGGAAGCGCCCGACGCCGGTGCCGAACGCGACGAGCGCGAGGCTCGTGGCGCCCAGCTCGTCGGCCTTGCGCAGGGTCGAGGCGGTGGCGCGCCGGATGATGTCCTCCGAGGTGGGGCCGCCGAGCTCCATCGTGGCGGCGTGGATGACCCAGCGCGCGGGCATGTCGCCGGCGGTCGTCTCGATCGCCTCGCCGAGGCCGATCGGCGCCTTCTGATCGGACTCGCGCTGGACGTCGGGCCCGCCGGCGCGCGAGATCGCGCCCGCGACTCCGCCGCCGTGGGCGAGGTCGGTGTTGGCCGCGTTGGCGATCGCGTCGACCTCGAGCGCCGTGATGTCGGTGTCGAGCACCTCGATCGTGGCCATGACGGCTACGGTACCCGCATGGGGACGGTCCGCAGGCGGGTGGTGGCCCACGGCAAGGTGCAGGGTGTGTTCTTCCGGGACTCGACGCGCGACGAGGCAGAGCGCCGCGGGGTGAACGGCTGGGTGCGCAACACGCCGAAGGGCACGGTCGAGGCCGTCTTCGAGGGCGAGCCCGACATGGTCGACGCGATGATCTGGTTCGTCCGCGACGGCCCGGGCAGCGCCGACGTCGACCGCGTCGAGGTCGACGAGGAAGAGCCCGAGGGGCTCCGCCGCTTCAAAGTGACTTGACCGCCGCCGCGGGAGGCGGTTGGATGGCTCCTGCGATGGTCACCGGTACCCGCAGCGAGGCCCCGGTCGCGGCCGAGCCGGAGCGCAAGGCCGCTCCCTCCCCCGCCGCGCGGGCGCTGCCCGACACCGTGCTGTGGATGCAGAAGACCGCCGGCAACGCCGCGGTGGCGCGGACGGTGGCCCGCCCGGCGACGGCCGCGATCCAGCGCTGCGGCGCGGGTTGCGGGTGCTCGACGTGCGGCAGCCACCAGGACGAGCTGCTCGAGGACGAGAAGTTCGGCGCGGGGCTGTTGCGCTCCGCCGTCGCCCGCCGTTCTACCGTAAAACGCAGGGGTTCTGTCAGGAGCCGGGCGTACGCTGCGACGTCCTGCTCATGGAAGCTGCCGCTACTCCCCTGCGCCACCCCCGCATCACGGTCCTCGCGAACCGTGTGCTCGTCGACGGCTTGGCGATCGACGACGCGACGGCGGTCGACCTGGTGCGCGCGCGGCTCGAGGCGGGTGACGACCCGGCGGCGGTCATCGCCGACGCGATCGAGATCGGCGCGCGCGTGCTCCACCGCGAGCAGACGGGCGCGAACGTCGAGTTCGTCAAGGCGGAGCTGGAGAAGACGGCGCGCGAGGTCCAGGGCGAGTTCGCCGACCGCTCCCGCGCGGTCGCCGAGGTCTTCGACCGGAAGTTCGATGAGGCGTTCGGGCCGGAGACGGGGCACGTCGCCCGGGTGCTCACGAAGCACTTCGGCGACGAGTCATCGGTGGCAGTGCAGAACCAGCTCAAGGCCGCGCTCGCCGAGGCGATGGGCGTGATGCGCGACGACCTGCGCAAGCAGTTCACGGCCGACTCGGACGACAACCCGTTCGCGGTCTTCCAGCGCGCCTGGTTGGGAGCGATGAAGCAGACGTCCGACCAGCAGCACGCGCGGCTGCGCGAGATGAGCGAGCAGATGCAGGGCCTCGTCGTGGAGCTCGAGCGCGCGCGGGCGGAGAAGGAGAAGGTCGAGGCCGTCGCGCAGGAGGCCGCGCGCGGCACCGCCAAGGGCCGCTCGTTCGAGGAGGCCGTGTACGCGGCGCTCGACGAGATCGCGGTGGCGCAGGGCGACGACTGCGACGCGGTGGGCGACGTCAAGGGCGGCACCGGCAAGACCGGCGACGTCGTCGTGGCGATCGAGGGCTGCACGGGGCCGGCGCGCGGCCGCGTGGTGTTCGAGGCGAAGGCGTCGCGGCTGTCGAAGCCGAAGGCGGTCGAGGAGCTCGACCGGGCGCGCGCCGAGCGCCAAGCCGACTTCGCGGTGCTCGTCGTGCCCGACGAGGAGCGGATCCCGGCCAAGATGCACCAGCTGCGCGAGTACGGCGGCGACAAGCTGATCGCCTGCTTCGATCCGGAGGAGGGCTCGACGCTGTCGCTCGAGGTCGCCTACTCCCTGGCCCGCGCCCGCGTGCTGATGGCCCGCGGCGAGGCCGACGGGATCGACGCGTCGGCGATCCGCGAGGCGATCGAGCGCGCCACCGGCGCGATGAGCGACGTCCTGCGCGTCAAGCAGCAGCTCACCGGCGCCCAGACGTCGATCAAGAAGGGCGCCGACATCCTCGACGCGCTCGCGACCGCCGTCCGCGCGCAGCTCACGCACGTCGAGCTGCTGCTGGCCGCCGCCGGAGAGGACCCGCCGGAGCCGCCGGACGAGCCGCCCCCGGCGGCCGCCGCCGCCATTCCGGCCACCGCCGACGACGACGACGCCCGGCCGCCGAAGTAGCCCCTGAGGCCGCCGACGAGGCCGCTGAGCCCGCCGACGAGGCCGCTCCGGCCGGCGAAGTGGCGCCGCCCGTCGCCGAGGCCAAGCCACCGGCGGCCACCGCGGCTGCCCGCGCGGCAAGGCCCTTGCCGGCGCCCTTCCCGGGCGCTGAGCAGCTTCCGTTCTAAGCGCGGGCTCGCCCGGCGGCTCGCCAGGCGTCGCGGACCTTGATCGCGGAGCCGGTCCGGAGGACGGCCCCGCTGTAGATCCGGCCCGCGAGCGGGATCAGCGCAAGCGCCGACAGCGGCGGTGACCGCGAGCGCGATCACGATCTCGTAGGCGGGCGCCTCGCCGAGCGCGATCCGCGGCGGCATCGTGATCGGCGCGCTGAACGGGATGTACGCCGTGACATGGGCGAGCGTCCCGTCGGGGTCGTCGAGCACGATGAACGAGACGAAGAACGAGATCAGGATCAGCATCGTCAGCGGCGTCATCGTCGACTGCAGCTCCTCCTGGCGCGGCACGAGCGCGCCCGCGCAGGCGAACAGGCCGGCGTAGAACGCGTAGCCGAGCACGAACCAGCCGACCGCCAGCGCGGCGGCGCCGACCACGTCGCCGGTGACGTCGAGCGCCCCCGACAAGGTGGCGGCCAGCAGGCCCACCGCCGTCAGCACGAGCAGCTGGCCGAAGCCGAGCAGGCCGAGCCCGATGATCTTGCCCGCCAGCAGGTCCTTCGGCCGGATGGTCGAGAGCAGGACCTCGACGACCCGCGAGGCCTTCTCCTCCACCACCCCGCTCGCCAGCAGGTAGCCGAAGGTCAGCAGCTGCGTGTAGAGCGACGAGCACGGCGACGAACGCGAACGCGCCCTTGCGGTCGCGCTCGGGGTCGACCGGCTCGACGGTGGTGACCTTGAGCGCCGGCGGGTTCAGCGCCTGCTGGAGCTCGGTGCCGCTCAGGCCCGCCTGCCGCAGCGCCTCCGCCTGCCGGACCTGGCGCGTGGCGGCCTGGACGATCCCGACGAGCGGTCGTCGGCCTCCTCCTTGGAGCGCAGCTGCCCGTCGGAGATCACGGCTTCGACGCTGCCGTCATCGAGCGCCGACTTCGCCTCAGCGGGCGAAAGCGAGCGCACTTTCACCTCGACGTCGAAGCCGGGCGCCTGCTTGGCCGCGGCGGCGATCTGCGCCGAGGCGGCGTCGGTCGTCCCCAGCGTGTACTTGGTCGGCCCGCCCGCACCGAACAGCGTCGGGACCACGGCGACCAGCACGATGATCGTCGCCGTCACAGCCGTCGAGATGAGGAACGACTTCTCGCGCAGCTTCTGCGTGATCTCGCGGCGCGCGACCAGCGCGACCGCCTCGCGCCCCTGGAGCCCGGTCACGCCGCCACCGCCTTGCGGAACAGCTCGGCTGAGCGTCGGCCGCTCCAGAGCGAAGTGGGTGACGATCCCGGCGCCGCGTGCCGCGTCGAGCACCGCCTCCGGTCCCGCGCCGTCGCGCAGCGCGATCAGCACGCCGTCGGGCCCGCGGTCGACCACCTCGGCGCCCGGCACGAGGCCGATCCATTCCTCGGCCCCGCCCCGCACCGCCACGCGCACGGTCGTGGCGCTCGCGCCGCGGGAGCGCAGCTCGTCGACCCGCCCCGCCGCCACGAGCCGGCCGTCCTTGACGATCGCCACCGACTCGCACAGCCGCTCGACCAGCTCCAGCTGGTGCGAGGAGAAGAGCACGGGCACGCCTTCGTCGGCCAGCTCTCGCAGCACGCCGCTGAGCACGTCGACGCCGACCGGATCGAGCCCGGAGAACGGCTCGTCGAGCACGAGCAGCTCCGGCCCGTGCACGAGCGCGACGCCGAGCTGCACGCGCTGCTGGTTGCCGAGCGACAGCGTCTCCACGCGATCCCCGGCGCGATCGGCGATCCCGAGCCGCTCGAGCCACTTGTCGGCCGCCGCGCCCGCGTCAGCGGCCGGGAGCCCGTGCAGCGACGCGAAGTAGGCCAGCTGGTCGCGCACCCGCATCTTCGGGTACAGCCCGCGCTCCTCCGGCATGTAGCCGAAGCGCGCCCGCGTCGCGAGGTCGACCGGCTGCCCGCGCCAGCGCACCTCGCCCGCGTCGGGCTCGAGCACGCCGAGGATGATCCGCATCGTCGTCGTCTTGCCGGCCCCGTTCGGCCCGACGAACCCGAACAGCTGCCCGGGCTCGACCGTGAACGAGAGGCCGTCGAGCGCGACCACGTCCCCATACCGCCGCGCCAGGTCCGCCACTTCAAGCATCCACCCAATGGATAGCGGGTGCGGCTGCGGGCGTGACGTACGGTCAACCGGAGCTCTTAGCGGCCGCCCGCCCCGAACGTCGTCGTATAGATCGCGGCCTGCTTCGGCACCGGCTGCTTCTCCGGCGCGTCATAGGCCATCCCGATGCCGATCTCTCGGTAGCCGGGTTCGAGGATGTTGGCCCGGTGCCCGGGGCTCTTCATCCACATCGAGACGATCACCGCAGGGCTGCTCTTGACCGTCTCGCCCCACGCGAGGTTCTCCCCCACGAGGATCGGCGGATAGCCCTGGCGCACGATCCGCGCGTCCGGCTGTACGCCGTCGGGGTTCTGGTGCTCGAAGAAGTCGCGAGCGGCCATGTCGAGCGAATGCAGCTCGGCGGCCCGCTGCAGCATCGGGTTCTCGGTCAGCGGCTGCAGACTGGCCCGCGCGCGCTGGGCGTTGATGAGGCACAGCGTGGCGGCGCGCACCTGGACGACGTTGGCCACCTTCGGGCGCAGCCACGAGCCGGCGCAGCCATCGACGTCGGGCTTGGCGGCGAGCGCTTCGTGCGGGCCGCCAGCGCAGCCCGCAAATGCGAGCGTGAGGAGGAGGAGAGCGACGACGACCCGCACCGCGGTCATCGTCATCGCAGAACCCTCAACCCTCCTAAAGGGGTCTGACCCCGCTTGAGGGTTAGCCGACTTCGGCCGGTTCGTCCTTGCCCTGCAGTCGCTCGCGGCCGCGCTGCACCGCTGCGATGAACTTCGAGAGGTTGACCTCGAGCGTGTTGAGGATCTCGTCGGCGTAGTCCTCCGCGCCGAGGCGGATCTCGCGCTCACGGGCGCGAGCGTCCTCGATGATGTCCTCGGCCTGGCGCTCCGCCTGCTTCGTGACCTCCTGCTGGGAAGTCAGCTGCGACTGGCGCTCGCGCGCCTCCTTGACGATGCGCTCGGCCTCGCGCTTGGCCTCCGCCAGCATTTCCTGGCGCTCCTTGACGATCCAGCGCGCTTGCTTGATCTCCTCAGGGATCGTGGCGCGCATCTGGTCGAGGATGTCGTAGATCTCCTCCTGGTCCACGCGCACAGTCCCGGTCATGGGGACCGTCTTGGCGTTGTGGACCAGATCGTCCAGCTTGTCGATGAGTACGAGGACGTCCATTGGCGCTCCTGATTTCGTCAGCGGGCGATGGCTTCCTGCAACCGCGCCGCCACCTCCTCCGGCACGAGATTGGAGACGTCGCCGCCAAACGTGGCGATCTCCTTCACTCCGCTCGAGGACAAGAAACTGTACTGCGGCGATGCCATTAGGTAGACCGACTCCACGTCTTCCGCCAGGTGACGGTTGAGCTGGTTCATCTCCAGCTCGTACTCGAAGTCCGAGATCGCACGCAGTCCCTTGACGATCGCCTTCGCCCCCACGGAGCGCGCATAGTCGACGATCAGCACGCCGAACGTGTCGACGCGCACGTTGCCGAGATGGGCGGTCGCGTGCTCGATGAACCCGACCCGCTCCTCGGCGGTGAACAGGCCCTTGTTCTTGCGCACCGACGCGTTGACGACCGCGACGATCAGCTCGTCGTACATCACGCTGGCGCGCGTAATGACGTCGATGTGGCCGTTGGTGATCGGGTCGTAGGAGCCCGGGCAGACGGCGATGCGGTTATCGGGGGTCATGGATGCGAATCAGTGTGTCGCCGTAGCGGCGCTCGTCTCTGAGGGGCAGGTCAAGGGGCAGCGGCGCCCGGCGATCGCTCTCGGAGATCACGAGCGCGGCGGGCGCCAACACTCCTGGCAGCGCCTCCGACAACTCGCGCCCGAGGCGCTCCGCCAAGCGATACGGCGGGTCGAGGAGGACGAGATCGTAGTGGCGAGTCTCCCCCGGTGCGGTGCGGAGGAACCGCACTGCGTCCGCGCGCCGCACCTCAGCCTCGCCGCCGAGCGCCTCGAGGTTGGCCTTCACGGCCGCCACCGAAGCGGCCGCGGAGTCCACGAACGTGACCTCTGCGGCGCCGCGCGACAGCGCCTCGAGCCCGAGCGCGCCCGACCCGGCGAACAGGTCGAGCACCCGCGCATCCTGCACGCGATCGCCCAGGATCGAGAACAGCGCCTCGCGCACGCGGTCGGCAGTCGGCCGCGTGGCGAGGCCCTTCGGGGTGGTGAGGCGCCGGCCGCCCCAGCGGCCGGCGACGATCCTCACTTCAGGCGCAGCGTGGCCGTGATGCCCGCGTGGTCGGACGGGTAGAGGCCGCCGACCTGCTTGGTGCCGACGATGCCGGACTTGACGGCCTTGATCTTCGGCCGCACGATCACGTGGTCGATCCAGGACTCGAGCTTGTCCGAAGTCGAGTGCAGGTCCTCCGCAAAGCAGCACGTCTTGCGCTTCGGCAGCGGGTTGCGGAAGCCGCGTGTCGATCGCCGAGTAGTACGCGCTGGCGTCGCGGTTGGTGCCGCGTTCGTTGCGTTGGCGCCCGGGGCCGAGTTGAAGTCGCCGACGAGGATCGACTGCGTCTTCTTCGAGGCCAGCGGACCGCCGGACTTCAAGAGCTCCTTCATCTGGCTGTCGGCCTTGTCCGCGCTGTACGCCTCCAGGTGTGTGGTGACGAAGCGGAACTTGTGCTTGGCCAGTGTGCCGTCAAGGCCGACCCAGCCGCGCTTCTCCTGCGCGGCGCCAGCCTGGGTGGACACCGTCAGGAAGTCCTTGAACCCGCCGCGGAACGTCTTCTTGATCTTCACCTTCGACTTGTTGCGGACGAGGATCACGTCTCGCTGCGTGATGCGGACGTCGTAGTTGAGAGCCGTCGGGGCCTCGAAGTCGAACCAGTCGCGGCCCGCCGCCTCGCGGTAGGGCGCACCCGCAGACCGGAGCGCCTTCAACAGCTCCTCGGTGGAGTCGTAGATGACCTGCTGCGCGGGTGTGGCCGACCCGTCCTTGAGGCCGTTGGGCCCGCGACGCCACACGGTGGCCTCCTGGACGCCGATGATGTCCGGCTTGTTCTTCGCGATCTCCTTGGCCAGCGCCTTGGCGCGGGTCGGGAAGTCGTTCTTCGCCACAGTCTGGAATCGCTGGGCGGCGGCCTGCTCGAACTCGGCCGGGGTCGGGGCGGCGGCGAGTGGGATCAGGTCCGCCCCGAGGTAGACGTTGCGCGTCATGACCTTGAGGTCTTGCTTCTTTGCGGATGCGGCCGCCGGGAGCGCCGCGCAGGCGCACAGCGCCGTCAGCAGCGCCGCAACCGTGCGGCGGGGACAGTTAAGTGACATGCGGGCGAGCGTAGCCGAGGCGCGTTAGGCCGGGATTGGCTCGAGCGCGTCAGCGCCGTAGGCCGCGTGGACCGCGTCCTCGATCAGCGCGTGCTCGGGCGCGCGCAGCTCGGGGTCGGCATCGAGCAGCGTTTGCGCGCGCATCCGGGCCCGCTCGAGCAGCTCGGCGTCCTCCGGCAGGCGCGCGACCTTGAACTGCGCGAGCCCGGACTGGCGCGTGCCGAGCATCTCCCCTTCCCCGCGCAGCTCCAGGTCAATCTCGGCCAGCTTGAAGCCGTCGCGGTGCTCGGCGAGCGCGCGCAGCCGGGGCGATTCCTTGGGGCCGAACAGCACGCACACCGACGCGTGCTCGCCGCGGCCGATGCGCCCGCGCAGCTGGTGCAGCTGCGAGATGCCGTAGCGCTCGGCGTTCTCCACGAGCATCACCGACGCGTTCGGGACGTCGATGCCGACCTCGATCACCGTGGTCGCCACGAGGACATCGGCCCCGCCGCCCGCGAACGCCGCCATCGCCTCCTGCTTCTCGCGCGGGCGCTTCTGCCCGTGCAGGAGAACGACGCGGAAGTCGCGCAGCTCGGTCTTCTGCAGGCGCTCGAACTCCGCCGTCGCCGCGCGCGCCTGCAGCGCCTCGGACTCCTCGACCAGCGGGCAGACGACGAACGCCTGGCGGCCGGCCCGCAGCTCCTCGCGGATGCGCTCGTAGGCCCGCGCGCGCTCGCGCTCGCTGGAGGCCACGAACGTGTCGATCGGGCGCCGCCCGGCCGGCAGCTCGCGCAGGACGGTGACGTCGAGGTCGCCGTAGGCGGTCAGCGCGAGCGTGCGCGGGATCGGCGTGGCGGTCATGTGCAGCACGTGCGGGGCGAGGTTCGCCGGCGCCTTGCGGTCCAGCGCGCGGCGCTGGTTGACGCCGAAGCGGTGCTGCTCGTCGACCACCACGACCGCGAGGCGGTCGAACTCGACCGCCTGCTCGATCAGCGCGTGCGTGCCCACCAGCAGCCGCAGCTCGCCGGTGGCGAGCTTGCCGAGCAGGTCGGTGCGCCGCGCGGCGGGCGTCGAACCGGTCAGCAGCGCCGCCTGCACGAGCTCGCCGGGCATCAGCTTCTGCAGCGTCGCGAAGTGCTGCTCGGCGAGCGTCTCGGTCGGCGCCATCAGCGCGGCCTGGGCGCCGCTCTCGACCGCGCGCAGCATCGCGTAGAGCGCGACGACGGTCTTGCCCGAGCCGACCTCACCCATCAGCAGCCGCTGCATCGGGCGGTCGCGCGCGAGGTCGGCGTCGAGCGTCTCCATCGCGCGGCGCTGGTCGTCCGTCGGCGTGAACGGCAGCGAGTCGGCGAGCCAGCGGCGCGTCAGCTCCGCGGGCGGCTCGAGCGGATCGGCGCGCGCGCCCTCGCGGCGGCGGGCGCGGCGGCGCAGCAGCGCGATCTGGAGCAGCATCAGCTCCTCGAACGCGAGCCGGCGGCGCCCGCCCTCCTGGTCACCGAAGTGCGCGGCGATCAGCGCGGCGGCGCGGTCCGGGCAGCCGCTCGATCGCGCGCAGCCGCGCGGGCAGCGGCTCGAGCGTCTCGAACGCGGCGCCGCGCCACTGGCGGGCCAGGGCGAGGATCTGCGTCGACGACAGGCCCTCGGTCGCCGGATAGGTGGCCATCTCGTCCGAGCTGCCGACCGCCTCGCCGGTCGGGGCGTGGAACGAGACGCGGAAGCGGTTGCGGCCCTGGTACTTGCCCTGCAGCAGCAGCCGCGTCCCCGGCCGGTACTTGCGCTCGAGCCACGGCTGGTTGAAGAACGTCGCCTTCATCGTGCCCGTGGCGTCGGCGACGACCGCCTCCACCAGCGGCTTCATGCCGCGGCGGCGCACGGAGCGGCTCGTGATCGAGCGCACCTCGGCGATCACCGTCGCGGTCTCCTCCAGCGCGAGCTCGCCGATCGTGCGCGCGGCCTGGCGGTCGCGCGGCAGGTGCTCGAGCAGGTCGCCGACCGTGTGGAGCCCGAGCCGCTCCGCGCCCTTGGCGGCGGGGGCGGGCGAGACCTCGAGCGGGGCCGCGAGCCGCGACGGCCGCGGGTAGCGCGGCGGGCCGGCGGCGTGGAGGTCGTCGTCGGTGAGCGGCTCGGCGGTGGCGAAGCCCCGGATCACGCGGTGATTGTGACCCGCGGGGCGGTCGATCGAACGGCAACGGCGGCTGGGTAGGGAGCGAGGGTTGGGCCGCCCGGCGCCCACGAATGTCACCTCGAGGTCGCATGCCGACCCTGAGGTGACACGTGGCCGCCCCGGCCGGAACCCTCCCCTCAATGCCGCCGTTGACGTTCGCCGGCGTTACCGCACCCGCACGCGGAGCGTCTTCGACACGCTCGTCGCGCCGCCCGGAGCGCGGACCTGCGCCCGCAGCACGGCGCGACCGCGGCGCAGCCGCAGCCTGAACGTCGTCGCCGACGCGCCCGCCGTGCGCGTCGCGAGCGTGCGCCAGCGGCGGCCGGCCCGGCGCTGCAGGCGCACGCGCGCGCCACGCGGCGCGCCGGCCAGGCGGAGCCGCACGCGCTTCCCGGCGCGAGCGCGCTTCGGGCCCGTGAGCCGCAGCGCCGCGCCGCCGCCGCGCACCCACACGGGCTGGATCCCGGAGGCCAGGATGCGGCGCTCGGAGCCGGGCGCGCCGGTGGCGGACACGACCCAGAGCCCGCCGTCGCCGCGGGCGAACGCGATCGAGCGCCCGTCGGGCGACCACGTCGGCCCGGAGTCGCTCGGCCCGCTGCTGACGACGCGGACGAGCTGCGCGGTCGCCGCCGAGTAGATCGCGATGTCGCCCGAGAAGCCGTCGATCGGCGCCCGCGTCACGGCCACCAGCGTGCCGTCGGGCGAGACGGCGGGATCCCACAGCTCGTGGCCGGCCTCGGCCGCCACCAGGCGCTCGCAGGGGAAGTCGGTGTTGGTCACCAGCACGCAGATCTGCTGCTGGAACGGCGCCGCATCGGCGGCGTCGTCGCGCAGCAGGCGCCCGCCGAGCCAGTTCGTCGTGACCGTCGCGCGGGACGCGACCTCGCGGCCGCTGCCGTCGGCGCGCGCGACGAACAGGTAGGGAACCTGGTGCGGCGTGGGCGGGCCGCCCGGGAAGGGCGTGGTCGTCTCGACGAGCGTCTCGATCGTCGCCATCTGGCCGCCGTCAGGGCTGATGTGCGTCACGAGGACGGCGACCGCCGCCGTGCGGGTGCGGGCCCGACAGCCGGCGGCCCTTGGCGTCGAGCACGTAGGCCTCGTTGCCGTAGGACACGCCGAGGCGCGAGCCGTCCGGCGTCGCCGACAGCCACGCGTAGACCGGCCCGGGCTCGGCGCCGTCGTGCGTGAGCTGCGCCTGGCCGGAGCCGTCGGGCGCGACGCGGCAGAGGTTCGGGAAGCAGCGATAGAGGATCGAGTCCGCGCGGGCCGATGCCGCTGAGGCGAGCGCCAGAACGACGGCGAGCAGGGCGGCTCGGGCCATGCCCGTGATTACGCGCGCCTGCGTCGGCAGGTTCAGCTCACTCGGCGGAGATCAGCCACCAGTAGCTCGGCTGGCCGCCGTAGGAGTACTCGAGCTCGACCTCGGCGGGCGCGAGCGCGGTGACCGCATCCTGGTCGAGCGGCACGCCGTCGCCGGCGATCAGCGTCACCAGCTCGGCGTCGGCGGCGAGCGCGCCCAGCACGGCCTCCAGCGTCGCCGCCGGGCTCGCCCCAGGCCACGAGCTCCTCGTCGACGAACCCGACCGCGTCGCCGCGGTGGAAGCGCTCCGACGTGTCGTCGCGGGCCGCCTCGGTGACCGCGCCGGTGCGGACGTGGGCGACCGCCTCCTCCATCGACTGGCTGTTCGCCTCCGCATTCGCGGTCGAGTCGAGCGCGACCGCGGCGGCCAAGCCGGCCTGCTGGGAGCGCACCCGCACGACGCGCACGGTCTTGTCGGACAGCTCGGCGGCGCGCTCGGCGGCCATGATCACGTTCGGCGAGTTCGGCAGCACGACGACCTCCTCGGCGGGGACGCCGTGGATGCCGGCCAGCAGGTCGTAGGTGGAGGGGTTGAGCGTCGGGCCGCCGTCGAGCGGGACGGCGCCGAGCGAGGCGAACAGCTCCGCCATCCCGTCGCCGGCCACGACGGCGAGCACGCCGCATGCCGCCGCCGCGGGGCCGCCGTTGCTGAGCCGGCCGGCGCGCTGGGCCATCTGCAGCCGCATGTCGGCGACGTCGAGTCGCGACACCGCCGCGCTGCCGTGGAACAGCGCCGTGGCCTCCTCGGGGTCGTCGGTGTGGACGTGGATCCGCAGCGTGTGGGCGTCGCCGACGACCAGGACGGAGTCGCCGATCCCCTCGAGGCGGGCGATCCACGGCGCGGGCTCCAGGTTCTCCCCGGTGACCGCGAAGTTCGTGCAGTAGCGGTAGCTCGACGAGTGGTGGTGCGGATGCGTGACCCGCGCCGGCGCGTGGTGCTCGATCGGCGGCGGCGCGTCACCGCGCAGCGCCGCCACGACGCCGGCGAAGATCACCACGAGCCCGTAGCCGCCGGCGTCGACCACGCCCGCCTGGCGCAGCACCGGCAGCAGGTCGGGCCCACGCTTGACCGACTCCTCGCCGGCGTCGATCGCACGCTCGAGCAGCTGGGCGAGCAGCGCGTCCTGCTCCTCGGGCACCGACTCGAACGTCAGCCGCGTCTGCGGCATGTGCGCGAGCTCGGTCGCGATCCGGTGCGCCATCTCGCGCACCACGGTGAGGATCGTGCCCTCCGCGGGCCGGCGCACGGAGCCGTAGGCGCGGTCGGACGCGCGCGCCATCGCCGCGCCGATCAGGACCGGGTCGACGAGCTCGCCTGGGCGCGAGATGAGCTCCTCGGCGGCGCCGCGGATCAGCTGCGAGAGGATGACGCCGGAGTTGCCGCGGGCGCCCAGCAGCGCGGCGCGGGCGACCGACTTGACGATCTGCTCGCGGCCGATCTCATCCAGCGGCCCCTCGTACTCGGAGAGGCGGTCGAGCTCGTCGAGCACGGCGCGCAGCGTGAGCGCCATGTTGTCGCCGGTATCGCCGTCGGCGACCGGGAAGACGTTGAGGTCGTTGACCTCCTGGCGGCGAGACTCGAGCTCGCCGAGGGCGCCCTCGACCACCGCGCGGAAGCGGAGGAGACTGGGATCCGCCACGGCAGTGCCGGGAGGCCCGCCTACGCCTTGGTGATCTTGCCCGCTTTGAGGCAGCGCGTGCAAACGTAGACGCGCCGCGGAGCGCCGCCCTCAGAAATGCGAACCTTCTGCAGGTTCGCGTCGAAGCGGCGCTTGGTGGCGACCATGGAGTGCGAGCGGCTCTGCCCGAACGCAGGGCGCTTACCGCAGGAGTGACAGACGCGGGCCATCGGAGCGGGAAGTATAGGGCGACGGTCCGTTGGGTACCGTGTTTGGCGTGCCACCGGTGTCCGCGGCTCGAATCAGCCTGCCCGATCGGTACAAGGTCGTCCGCCACATAGCCAACGGCGGGATGGCCGGTGTCTGGGAAGCGCACGACGAGCTCCTGGACCGTGCCGTGGCGGTCAAAGTCCTTGCTCAGCATCTGAGCGAGGACGATCGCGCGCGCGCTCGCTTCGAGCGCGAGGCCCGCGCCGCCGCGGGTCTCTCGTCGCATCCGAACGTCGCCACGATCTACGACGTCGGCGAGCACCAGGGCCGCGCGTTCATCGTCATGGAGCTGATGCGCGGCGGGTCGGTCGCCGACGTGCTGCGCAAGGACGAGCGGGTCGAGCACCAGCGTTCGCTGCGCTGGCTGCGCGAGGCCGCCTCCGGGCTGGACGCCGCGCACGCCGCCGGGATCGTGCACCGCGACGTCAAGCCGGCCAACCTGCTGCTCGACGACCGCGACCGGCTCGGGATCGGCGACTTCGGCATCGCCCGGCTCGCCTGGGAGGAGCAGGTCACCCAGACCGGCCAGGTGCTCGGCACCGCGGCCTACATCTCGCCCGAGCAGGCGATGGGCGAGTCGGCCACCGCCGCCTCCGACCGCTACGCGCTCGCCGTCGTCGCCTTCGAGCTGCTGACCGGCGAGAAGCCGTTCCAGGCCGAGCACTTCGCCGCCCAGGCCCGCGCCCAGATCGAGGACGACCCGCCGCGGGTGTCCGAGCTCGCTCCCGAGCTCTCCGAGCGCGTCGACGACGTCATCGACCGCGGCATGGCCAAGGACCCCGACGACCGCTGGGGCACCGCGGAGGAGTTCGTCGAGCGCCTCGACGCCTCGATGGTGCCGCCACGCGGCCGGGCCGCCGCCGCGGGCGGGACCACCGCAACGCGCAAGCTCCCCACCCGCGAGCGCACCCCGCCGCCGCCCTCGCGCCCCGCGCGCCCGGCCGCGCTGCCGCCGCCGGCGCGCCCCGCCGCTCGTCCGGTCCGGGCACCGGCCTGCTCGTGGCCGGCGTCGTCGCCGCGCTGCTGATCGTCGTGCTCGGCTTCCTGCTGCTGAAGGGCAACGGCGACGACCCGGACAACCAGGCGTCGGACCGCAGCACGCCCACGCCGACGGCGACCGCCAAGAAGAAGGAGACGCCGACGGCGACGGCGACGGCGACGAAGACGCAGACGCCCGAGCCGACGCCGACCGCCACGGCGACGCCGACTGCCACGCCCGCGCCCCCCGGCGGCAAGAAGCCGAAGGGCAGCCCGACCGAGCTCCAGGTGCAGGCCTTCAACCTCAACAACGCCGGCAAGTACGACGAGGCGCTGCCGCTCGCCCAGGAGGCGGTCGTCAAGGGCTGCAAGGGCAACGCGAGCGTGAGCCCGTGCGGCTACGCGCTCTACGACCTCGGTCGCGCCCAGCTCGGGACCGGCGACGCGGAGGGCGCGATCAAGTCGCTCGAGACGCGCCTCTCGCGCTACCCCGACGACCAGCGCGCCAAGGTCGAGGCCCTGCTCGACAAGGCCAAGCAGCAAGCCGGTCAGTAGTAAACCGCTGGGTTAGTCAAGGCTTCGCCCCCGCGCGCCGAAGGCCCCCGTGTGACTTCGGGGCGAATGAAGCAGCGGGTGCTGGGCATCGTGGTCGCGGTGCTCGCGCTCGGCGTGCTCGCGCACGGGCTGCACTCCGTGACCGGGATCGGCAGCGACACGCTGTTCGCCGACTGGGTCTTCACGCTCTTGATGTGGGGCGGCGTCGCGCTGTGCGCCGCGCGACCGTTCAAAGTGCGCGCAGAGCGCGCCGCGTGGGCCTTCCTGGCCGCGAGCCTCGCCGTGTGGGCAACCGCCGACCTGACGTGGACGCTGTACTTCAACCACGTCGAGGCGCCGCCGTATCCGAACGTCGCCGACGTCCTCTATCTCGCCTCGTATCCACTCACCTACATCGGGCTCGTGCTGCTGCTGCGCGCGCGCCTGCGTCCCGTCCGTGCCTCGCTGTGGCTGGACGGCGCCGTCAGTGGTCTGACGCTGGCGGCGCTGACCACCGCGCTGCTGGTCGGGCCGATCCTCGACGCCACCGAAGGTAAGCCGCTCGAGGTGGCCGTCACGCTCGCCTACCCAGCCGGGGACCTGCTGCTCCTGTGCTCGGTCGGCATCGCGCTCAGCATCACGGGCTGGCGCCCCGGACGCGCATGGGGGCTGATAGCGCTGAGCCTCGGTCTGACCGCGATCGGCGACGTGATCTACAGCTACATCGCGAACACGGGCACGTACACCGAGGGCGCCCTGGTCGACACCTTCTGGCCGGCGAGCGTGCTCGCCATGGCCGTGGCGGCCTGGCAGCCGTCTCGTCGCGCGCCGACGAGCAACCACGGGGTGGCGGTGCTCGTCCCCGCCGGCTTCGCCGTGCTCGCGCTCGGGCTGTTGCTCTATGGCTGGGTCGCCGACCTGCCGGCGCTCGCCGGCGTCCTCGCCGCCGCCGGGCTGCTCGCCGCGATGGCGCGCGGCGGCCTGACGTTCCGCGAGAACCTCCGGCTGCTGCGGCGCAGCCACGACGAGTCGCTCACCGACGGGCTCAGTGGCCTGCCCAACCGGCGCCGCCTGATGAACGACCTCAAGGATGCGCTCAGCCACGCGGACGAGGAGATCCGCGCGCTGCTGTTCTTCGATCTCGACGGCTTCAAGGCCTACAACGACGCGTTCGGCCACAGCGCCGGCGACGCGCTGCTCGCGCGGCTCGGCGGCGCGCTGGCCCACGCGGTCGAGGGCCGCGGCACCGCCTACCGCCTCGGCGGGGACGAGTTCTGTCTCCTGCTCGACGGCGAGCTTGGCCGCTTCGACCCGATCGTGATGCGCGCGGTCGAGGCGCTCAGCGAGCACGGCGAGGGCTTCGACGTCGGCGCCTCCTACGGGATCGTCCAGATCCCCACCGAGGCCGCGAGCTCGGAGGCGGCGCTGCAGCTGTCCGACGAGCGCATGTACGCGCACAAGGACTCGCGCCGCGCGACCAGCCGCCGGCAGGCGCGCGACGTGCTGGTGCAGGTGCTGGCCGAGCGCGAGCCGGAATTGCGGCGCCACATGGCTGACGTCGCCGAGCTGGCGGCGCGGACCGGGCGCGAGCTCGGGCTCGACACCGAGCAGCTCGACGTGCTCGCCCGCGCCGCGGAGCTGCACGACATCGGCAAGGTCGCCGTGCCCGACGACATCCTGAACAAGCCCGGCCCGCTCGACGACGTCGAATGGCGGCTGATGCGCCAGCACACGCTGGTCGGCGAGCGCATCCTCGCCGCGGCGCCCGCCCTGGCCGCGGTCGCGCGGCTCGTGCGCCTGAGCCACGAGCGCTGGGACGGGAGCGGCTATCCGGACAGGCTTGCCGGCGAGGACATCCCGATCGGCGCCCGTGTGATCGCGGTCTGCGACACCTACGACGCGATCACCTCGAACCGCTCCTACGCCGATGCGCGCACGCACGAGCAGGCGCTGGCCGAGCTCGAGCGCTGCGCCGGCTCGCAGTTCGATCCCGTGGCCGTGCGGGCGTTCTGCGCGGCCAACCCGGTCGCGCTCGCGCACACGCCGCTCGCCCCCGCCTGAGCGCGTCCGCCACACTGCCGGGCTCGATGGGATTCGACGCCGTCGCCCGCGCCGTTGCCGGCGTGCCGTTCATGTCGCCCGAGCAGGGCCGGCTCGTCTACGACCACGTGCGGGAGACGAAGCCCGCCGCCGTGCTCGAGCTCGGCACCGCCCACGGTGTCGGCGCCGCCTACCTGGCGGCCGCGCTCGCCGACAACGCCCACGGGCACCTGACCACGGTCGACTTCGCCGGCGCCGCCTACGACCCGGCGCCGGAGGCGGTGCTGGCGCGGGCGGGGGTCGCGCAGCGCGTGACCGTGGTGCGCGAGTTCTCCTCCTACACGTGGTGGCTGAAGGAGCAGGTGCAGGCGCGCTCGGACACGGCCGGCAACGTCGAGCCCGCCTACGACTTCGTCTACCTCGACGGCGCGAAGAACTGGACGATCGACGGCCTCGCGGTCGTCCTGATCGAGAAGCTGCTGCGACCCGGCGGCTGGCTGCTGATGGACGACCTGCCGTGGACCTACGCGCAGGACCCGGGGCGCGAGGCGACCGACGGGGTCGTGCACCGCGAGCTGTCCGAGCCCGAGCGCCGCGAGCCGCACCTGCGCGCGGTGTTCGACCTGATCGTCGCCCAGCACCCGTCGTTCACCGAGCTGAAGATCCAGGACGAGTGGTGGGGCTGGGCGCGCAAGGCGCCCGGCGAGCCGCGGCGGCTGTCGCTGGAGACGAGCCGCCCGCTCGGGGCCCTCGTGGCGGGCGCAGCGCGCAAGGGCGTGCGCCGCGTGCGTCAGGTGACGAGGAGGCGGTAGCCGAGGTCGAGCTCGTCGCGCTCGAGCAGGTCGGCGTGCCGCTCTTCCCACGCGCCGGTGCGGAGATCGTCCTCGAGCTGTGCCAGCCCCGGTGCGAGCTCGTCGGCGTCGCGCGAGGCGAGGACGGAGATCCCGGCGCGGACCTCAGGGTCGAGGTAGGCGGCGGGATAGCGCCAGTAGGCGCCGTAGAAGCCGTCCTTGCAGTCGTGCGGGATCAGCACAGGCGTGACGCTGGTGGCGCGGACGGCGCCGGCCTGGTCGGCGAGGCTCGGGAACGTGTTCTCCTCCTCGCCCACGAACGGGAAGTACTCGGCGGTCACCCACAGCCGGCGCGCGAAGCTCGGGTCCCACGAGAACAGGACGATCCGCCGCGCGACCCGCCGCATCTCGTCGATCCCCGCGCGCCAGTCGCTCCAGTGGTGGATGGTGAGGACGGCCATCGCGGCGTCGAAGCTGCCGTCCTCGAACGGCAGCGACTCGGCGCTCCCCTGCACGACCGGCGCGGCGTCCGACGAGCGCTGGGCGATCATCACCGCGGACGGCTCGACGGCCGTCACCTCGCGGTCGGGCGGCTCGTAGTTGCCGGTGCCCGCGCCGACGTTGACGACCGTGCGGGCGTCGCCGAGCGCCTCCCAGATCGCCGCCGCGATCCGCGGGTCGGTCGCACGAGTCCGCGTGTAGGTGCGCCCGATGTCGTCGTACTTCACGCGAGCTCGCCCCGCAGCGCGGCCATCCGCAGGACGACCTGGGCCGCGTGGTAGCCGGTGTCGCGGTGGTCGCCGCCCGAGCGCGCCAGCGCCTGCTCCATGTTCTCGACGGTCAGCACGCCGAACGCACACGGCACGCCGGTGCGCAGCTGGACGTCCTGGATCCCGCGCGCCGCCTCGTTGCAGACGTAGTCGTAGTGGTCGGTCTCGCCGCGGATGACCGCGCCGAGGCAGGCGACGCCGGCGACGCGGCCGGTCTCGGCGAGGTAGAGCGCGGCGAGCGGCAACTCGTAGGCGCCGGGGACGTCGTGGACCTCGCACGTCACGCCGGCCTCGTCGAAGGCCTTTTGCGCGCCGGTGACGAGGCGCGCGGCGAGGTCCTCGTAGAAGCGCCCGACGGCGACCGCGAAGTGGCCGGAGGCCTCAGTCACGCTGCGCCGGCCGCTCTGCCCCGCGCGCATCGCGGTCGTGCTCGTGCTCGGCGTGCAGCATCTCCTCGTCGAGCGCGAGGCCCTGGTGGTGGAGGGTGTGGCCGAGCCGGGTCCGCTTCGCGTTCAGGTAGCGCTCGTTGTGCGGGTTGGGCGCGTGCTGGATCGGCACCTGCTCGGTGACCGACAGGCCGTAGCCCTCGAGCCCGATGATCTTCTTCGGGTTGTTCGTGAGGATCCGGATCGAGCCGAGGCCGAGGTCGACGAGGATCTGCGCGCCGATGCCGTAGTCGCGCAGGTCGACGGGGAGCCCGAGCTCGAGGTTGGCGTCGACGGTGTCCAGCCCGCCGTCCTGGAGCTTGTAGGCCTTGAGCTTGTTGAGCAGCCCGATCCCGCGGCCCTCCTGGGCGAGGTAGAGCAGCACGCCGCGGCCCTCGCGCTCGATCTGGGCGAGCGCCGACTCGAGCTGCTCGCCGCAGTCGCAGCGCAGCGAGTGGAAGACGTCGCCGGTCAGGCACTCCGAGTGCACGCGGACGAGCACGTCCTCGGCGCCCGCCACCTCGCCCTTGACGAGCGCGACGTGGTGCTTCTCATCCATCAGCGCGCGGTAGCCGACGACGGTGAACTCGCCGAACGCGGTCGGCATCCGGGTCTCGACCACGCGCTCGATCAGCTTGTCGTGCTTGCGCCGGTAGGCGATCAGGTCGGCGACGGTGATCATCTTCAGCCCGTGGCGCTCGCAGTACGGGATCAGGTCGGGCACGCGCGCCATCGTCCCGTCGTCGTTCATGACCTCGCAGATCACGCCCGCGGGCGTCAGCCCCGCGAGCCGCGCGAGGTCGACCGCCGCCTCGGTCTGGCCGGTGCGCTCGAGCACGCCGCCGGGCTTGGACTTGAGCGGGAAGACGTGGCCCGGCTGGACGAGGTCGCGCGGCCGCGCGGCGGGGTCGATCGCGACCTGGATCGTGCGCGCGCGGTCGGCGGCCGAGATGCCGGTGGTGACGCCGTCGCGGGCCTCGATCGAGACCGTGAAGGGCGTCTGGAACGGCGACTCGTTCTTGGCCGCCATCAGGTCGAGCCCGAGCTCGTCGCAGCGCTCCGGCGTCAGCGACAGGCAGATCAGCCCGCGGCCGTGGGTCGCCATGAAGTTGATGGCCTCGGGCGTGACGAACTGGGCCGCCATCGTGAGGTCGCCCTCGTTCTCGCGGTCCTCGTCGTCGCACACGACGACCATGCGGCCGGCGCGGATCTCCTCGATCGCCTCCTCGATCGGCGCGAAGCTCACGCGACTCCTACCAGCTTCTCGACGTACTTGGCGAGCACGTCCACCTCCAGGTTGACCGGCGTGCCGGGAGCGGCGGCGCCGAGGTTGGTCCGCTCCAGAGTCTCGGGGATCAGCGACACCGCGAAGGTGTCCGCGGTCACAGACGCCACCGTGAGCGAGACGCCGTCGACCGCGATGGAGCCCTTCTCGACCACATAGCGCAGCAGTCCCGCCGGAGCCTCGATCGTTACGACGCGGGCGAAGCCGTCCTGCTCGGTCGCGGAGATCGTGCCGACGCCGTCGACGTGGCCCTGCACGACGTGGCCGCCGAGCCGGTCCTGCGCGCGCAGCGGCAGCTCGAGGTTCACCCGCGTGCCCTCGGCCACGCCCGCCAGCGACGAGCGCCGCAGCGTCTCGTGCATCACGTCGGCGGTGAACTCGCCGCCCGCGATCGCGGTCGCCGTCAGGCAGACGCCGTTGACCGCCACCGAGTCGCCCTCGCCGAGCTCGCCGGCGAGCGCGCTCGCGACGCGGAGGCGCACGCCGTCGCCCGTCGCCTCGACGCCCGACACCGTGCCCAGGTCGGCGACCAGCCCGGTGAACACGTTCACCACTCCCGCATCCGCGCGGAGATCAGCACGTCGTCGCCGATCCGCTCGACGTCGAGGCGCAGCGCCCGGATCGCCTCGGAGATCCGCTCCGCGCCCTCGCCCTCGAGCGGGTCGCGGGCGTTCGAGCCGCCGACCACGACCGGCGCGATGAAGAGCCGGATCTCGTCGACCTCGCCGGCGTCGAGGAAGGCGCCCGCCAGGTGCGGACCGCCCTCGAGCAGGATCGAGGTGACGCCCATGGCGCCGAGCTGGTCGAGCGCCGAGCACACGCGCGCGGGCTCGTTCTGGCCCGTCGCGACGATCACCTCGGCCCCGGCGGCCTCGAGCGCGTCGGTGGCCAGGCGCGAGGCGGCGCGCGAGACGACCACGATCAGCGGCACCTCGTGCGCGCCCTGCACGAGCTGGCAGTCGAGCGGCAGCCGCGCCTCGGAGTCGAAGATGACGCGGGCCGGCTGGCGGAACTCGCCGTCGATGCGCGCGGTCAGCTGCGGGTCGTCGGACAGCGCGGTGCCGATCCCGACGACGACGGCGTCGCGCTCGGCGCGCCAGTGGTGGGCGCGGAAGCGCGCGTCCTCGCCGGAGATCCACTTCGAGTCGCCCGTGCGGGTCGCGACCTTGCCGTCGAGCGTCATGGCGGACTTGAACAGCACCTGCGGGCGGCCGGTGCGCGCGTGCTTGCGGAACGCCTGGTTGAGGCAGCGGGCGCGCCCGGCGAGCTCGCCGTCGGCGACCACCACCTCGACGCCCTCGTCGCGCAGGATGCCGAGCCCGCGGCCGGAGGCCTTCTCGGTCGGGTCGTCGGAGGCGACCACGACGCGCGCGAGCTTCGCGCTGAGGATCGCGTCGGTGCACGGTGGCGTCTGGCCCTCGTGGCAGCACGGCTCGAGCGAGACGTAGAGCGTCGCGCCGGCCACATCGGCGTCGCCGCAGGCAGCCAGCGCCGCGACCTCGGCGTGCGGGGCGCCGTAGGCGGCATGCCACCCCTCCCCCAGCGTCTGGCCTTCGCGGACCACCACGGCGCCCACCAGCGGGTTGGGGCTGGTCCGGCCGCGGCCCTGCTCGGCGAGCTCGATTGCGCGGGCGAGCGGAGCGTGGTCGGTCTGCAGGAGCGTGGTCACCGCCTAGGAGGATATTTCACTGGCGACGGCCCACACCCTCAGGGCGTCCGCTTGCGGCACTCCCCGCCGTGCAACCGGTAAATCACGATCTCCGGCCCTGGGCGGTCGAACGACAGCGGGTAGCAGTTGAACGAGAAGTCGAACGAGAAGGTCCGCACGGGCTGGCGTTCGGCGAACACGACGCGGCCGCTGCGCTTGAGCTCGTCGTAGTACTTGATCGCCCGCGGGACGTCCTCGGGCTCGGCCAGCGCGCGGCCGAACTGCGTCGAGCCGGTCAGCACCGTGCAGTAGCCGCGCTCGGCGTATTGCTTGACGAGCTGCGGGAACAGCGTGCGCTCGTAGTCCTCGAGCTTGACGATCGGCCCGAGGCCGCCCTTGCGCAGCGTGCCGTCGGGGTTGATGCGCGAGCGCGAGGTCGGCCACTTGGCCCAGCGCGCGCCGTTGCCGGTCGTGCCGCGCAGCGCCCGCCCCGGGTCGCTCGCCCACGAGTCGGGCATCACCGGCTCGATCACCACCTTCGTCCCGGCCGGCACGTGCTTGACCATCCAGTCGCGCGCGACCTGCCGCGTGTCGTCGCGGGCGAGCACGAGGTCGTTGTGGATCGCGAACACGAGCCCCTGCGCGCACAGCAGCACGCTCGCCACCGCGACCGCCCAGGCGGGGCGCCGCAGCCACGCGAGCGCCTGCAGCGCGCCGTAGGCGGCGAGCAGGGCCAGGAACGGATAGATCGGCAGCAGCCAGCGCGCGAAGTAGCGGTCCTGCGTGCCCATGAAGAGCAGGAACAGGACGAGCGGCGGCACGAGCACGAGCGCGCGCCGCCAGTCGCGCACCGCGAGCGCCACCGCCCCGCCGAGCGCGGCGAGCGCTGGCAGCCAGCCGAGCCCCCAGGTCGTGGTCCCGAGGTAGTAGGCGATCCCGCTGCTCGCGGTCAGCCCGAGCTTGCCGCCGCCGTCGCTCGAGGCGGCGGACTGCTCGCTCAGGCCGTCGCGGAACGAGTCGAAGTCGAGCAGCGCGAACGGGTTGGCGATCAGGAACGCGGCGAGCGCGAGCACCCCGGCGAGCGCGAGCCCGCCGAGTCGCTGCGCCACTCGCTGGTCGCGGCCGACCAGAGCCGCGGCGAGCAGCGGCAGCAGCACGATCCCGCCGGTGTACTTCGTCGCGCAGGCGAACCCCAGCCCGACGCCGGCGAGCGCGTAGTCGAGCAGCCGCCCGCGCGCGAAGACGCCCCCGACGCCGGCGAGCGCGAGGCACAGCGGCGCCAGCGTCGGCACGTCGTTGAGCGCGAGGTGGGCGTAGTGGACGGGCAGGAACGCCACCGCCAGCACCGCGGCGGCGACGAAGCCGATGCGGCGGTCGAACAGCCGCGCGCCCGCCCACGCCAGCAGCCCGACCGCGGCCGCGCCCAGCACGCCCGACAGCGCCCGCGCCAGCGCGAACACGTTGCTCGGGTCGGCCGCGTAGGAGGCCGAGACGCCGTCGCGGCCGCCGAAGCCGAGCGCGAACGCGGCGTGCAGCAGGTACGTGTAGCCCGGCGGGTTGATGAAGTAGTTCGGGTTGTAGGTGTGCCCGAACATGCCGATCGCGCCCGCCACGAAGTGCGCGTTCTCGTCGGCGTTGTAGACGAACGGCAGGCCGTGGCGGAAGCCCCACAGCCGCAGCCCGAGCGCGCCGAGCACGAGCGCGGCGACGCCGGCCGGGAAGAGCCAGCGCCGCTCAGCAGCGGGCATAGGCGGCGACGTAGTCGCTCGTCGCGATCCGCCGCCAGCCGTCAGGCGGGACCTGGATGGAGGTCGGGTCGACGGGGTTGGTGAACGCGTGGCGGAAGATGGCGAAGCGGCTCGTGACGTACAGCGCGGCGCCGCGGCGCGGGTGCGGACCCTTCGGGTCGGCGCGCGCGAGCACGCGGTCGCGCGGCAGGTCGAGGATCCAGCGCGCGTCGGGCACGAGCTTGTGGTTCGGCGCGGTCAGCGGCCCGCAGCGCAGCGCGCGCTCAACCGCCGGCTTGTGCAGCACGCTGACCAGCGACGCGTGCGCGTCGCCGCGGAACTTCAGCTCGTTGGTGAGCTTCGTGAGGTCGACGCGCGTGGCGGTGAAGATCACGCCCGCGAGCACCAGCACGATCGACGTCACCATCCACCCGGTCCGCACCCGCCCGGGCCGCAGCATCGTGAAGCCGCCGACCCCGACCGCGGCGAACACCAGCAGCGCCAGCGCCGCGACGATCAGGTAGCGCTCGATCACCGACAGCCCGGCGACGCCGATCAGCACGAACGTGCCGATCCCGCTGAGCAGCAGCACGAGCGGCATGACCGCCCGCCGCGGCGCCGCCCACAGCGAGACGCCGATCCCCAACAGCGCCGCCAGCAGCACCGGCAGCTTGACGAGGCTGGAGAAGAACTCCGGCAGCGCCGACGGGATCTCCCCCAGCGTGCGCTGGCGCCCGAGATCCTCGGCCGAGGAGCTCGTGTAGTGCAGCGAGAACAGCGGGTCGCCGGTGACGGCGAAGTCGACGGCGGCCCAGATCAGCGGCGCGGCAGCGGTCATCGCGGCGTAGCGCGCTCGCTCGCCCCAGGTGGCGCCGTGGCTCATCCACAGGAAGTACAGGCCGCTGAGGATCCACGCCTCGGGCCGCAGCAGCCCGGCGAGCCCGAGCAGCAGGAAGACCGGCCAGCCGCGCTTCGGCCGCGACGCCTCCAGCACCGCCGCCCACACCACCAGCGCCATGTAGGGCACGTCGATGTAGCCGCGCGCGGCGAGGAACGCGAAGTCGAAGCGGGTCAGCAGCAGCAGCGCCGCGAGCGCGCCGATCAGCGGCGTGAACGCCACGCGCCCGAGCCGGTAGATCCCCCACACCAGCCACAGGTAGGTGGCGAGCGTCATCCCCACCCACACGCGGTCGGCGACCTGGCCGAGCAGCGACAGCAGCGCGCCCGCCGCGATCGCCAGCGGGTGCTCGGTCGGCACGCGGAAGCCCTCGAAGAACGGGGCCTGCAGGTCGAGCACCTCGCGGCCCCAAAGCAGCGAGTAGTACGAGTCGTAGTTCGGGTATGTCGGGAAGACCAGAAAGCCGACGAGGAAGCACACGCAGAGGACGCCGAACGCGGCCTTCGCCACCGTGTCGGAGTCGACTTCGCGCGCCCTCGCTGCTATCCCTGATCCCGGCCGTTCCCGGGTGAGCGATGCGCTCTCCATGAACCCCTGACGGTACTGTCCTCCCTGCTCATGAAGCTCATCATCCAGATCCCCTGTCTCGACGAGGAGGAGACCCTTCCCGTCACGCTGGCGGACCTCCCGCGCGAGGTCGAGGGCTTCGAGACGGTCGAGTGGCTGGTCATCGACGACGGCTCGACCGACCGCACGATCGAGGTCGCGCGCGAGCACGGCGTCGACCACGTCGTGCGGCTCACGAACAACAAGGGGCTGGCCTCGGGCTTCCAGGCCGGGCTCGACGCCGCGCTCAAGCTCGGCGCCGACGTGATCGTCAACACCGACGCCGACAACCAGTACTACGGCGGCGACATCCCCAAGCTCGTCGAGCCGATCCTGCGCGGCGACGCCGACATGGTGGTCGGCGACCGCGAGGTCATGACGATCGAGCACTTCTCGCCGCTCAAGAAGGCGCTGCAGCGGCTCGGCTCGTGGGTCGTGCGGCGCGCGTCGCAGACCACGGTGCCGGACACGACCTCGGGCTTCCGCGCCTACAACCGCGAGGCGGCGCTCACCTTGCAGGTCGTCTCGAACTACACGTACACGCTCGAGACGATCATCCAGGCCGGCAAGATGCTGATCGCGGTCGACCACGTCCCGATCAAGACGAACGCCAAGACGCGCGAGTCGCGGCTGTTCCCGTCGATGTGGTCGTACATCCGCCGCAACGGCGTCTCGATCTTCCGCGTCTACTCGATGTACGAGCCGCTGCGGGTGTTCATGCTCGGCGCGATCGTCATCGGGCTCGTCGCGCTCGTCGTGTGGGGGCGCTTCTTCTACTTCTTCGCGTTCGAGGGCGAGGGCGGCGGCCACGTCCAGTCGCTGATCCTCGGCGCCGTGCTGTTCAACGCCGCGATGCTGCTGGCCGCGCTGGGGATCATCGGCGACCTGCTCTCCGGCCAGCGGATCATGCTCCAGCGCACGTTCGAGCGCGTGCGGCGGATCGAGCTCGAGCTCGGCGTGCCGCCGTCGCATTACGAGCCGGGCGCGCGCCCGACCGGCCACGAGGCGACCACCGGCGCCCACGCCGGCCGCCGCGGCTCGACCGAGGAGCGCGAGGCGGTGAAGCTGTGAGCACCGTGACCCGCGATGCCGAGGGCACGGTCACCGGCAACACGTTCGACAAGTACGGCTCGACCAACCCGGTCGTCCGGCGGCTGATGGCGGGCTTCGAGGGCACGCTCGACGAGCTGTTCGTGAAGTCCGACCCGCAGTCGCTGCTCGACGTCGGCTGCGGCGAGGCGATCCTCACCCACAAGTGGGCGGAGCGGCTGGCGCCGAAGCGCGTCGTCGGCATCGACCTCGAGGACCCGGCGATCCAGGCGGAGTGGGAGAAGCGCAAGGCGCCCAACCTCGAGTACCGGGTGATGAAGGCCGAGCGGATGCCGTTCGCCGACGACGAGTTCGACGTCGCGACCGCGATCGAGGTGCTCGAGCACGTGCCCGACCCCGCGCACACCGTCGCCGAGATGGCGCGGGTCGCGCAGCGCTGGCTCCTCGTCTCGGTGCCGCGCGAGCCGCTCTGGCGCGGCCTCAACGTGGCGCGCGGCGCCTACCTGAAGGATCTCGGAAACACCCCCGGGCACGTCAACCACTGGACCAAGCGCGCCTTCGTGTCGCTGCTCGGCCGCCACGGCGAGGTCGTCGAGGCGCGCTCGCCGTTCCCGTGGACGATGCTGCTCGTCCGGCTCTGACCGGGCGCGCGGGCACCTCGTCCGGCTACGGCCGCGGCGCCCGCATCCTCTCGATCGGGATCGCCACCACGGGGGTGGTGACGTTCGCGTACTTCTCGGTCGCGTCGTACGTCCTCAACGACGTCGAGTACAAGCAGATCGCGCTGCTGTGGTCGGTGCTGTTCGTGACCGTCTCGGTCATCTACCGGCCGATCGAGCTGCTGCTGTCCAGGACGATCGCCGACCGGCGGGCGCGCGGCTTCGAGGCCGACCACCCGCTGCGCACGCCGATGCTGATCCAGGCGGGCTTCGCGCTCGGCTTCCTGGTGGTCGCGCTGGCGCTGCGAGGGCCGATCGAGGACGACCTGTTCGACGGCTCGGCGACGCTCTACTGGATCCTCGTCGTCGCGGTGCTGGCCTACGCGGCGAGCTACTTCGCGCGCGGCTGGCTCGCCGGGCACCAGTGGTTCGGCTTCTACGGGGGGCTCGTGTTCCTGGAGGCGTGCGCGCGGCTGGCCTTCGCGCTCGCGGTGGCGGTGGGGATCGCGCAGGGCCAGTCGGCGGTCGCGCTCGGCATGGCGGCGGCGCCGTTCGTCTCGCTCGTCGTGGTGCCGTGGGCGTTCTCGCGCCGGCCGGTGGCGACTGGTGAGCGGCGCACGGACGAGGCGGCGCTCGGGCTCGCGCGCGGCGGGCGCTTCGCGCTCGCGGTGCTGGCGATCATGGTGGCCGAGCAGACGCTGCTCAACGCCGGCGTGCTGCTGGTCGACTGGACGGCGGAGAGCGCAGCGGTGGCGGGCTTCGTGTTCAACGTGCTGCTGATCGCGCGGGCGCCGCTGCAGCTCTTCCAGGCGATCCAGGGCTCGCTGCTCCCGCATCTCGCCGGGCTGGAGGCGCGCGAGGGCGCCGGCGAGTTCGCGCGCGCGATCCGCATCACGGTGCTGGCGATCGCCGGGTTCGCGGGTGCGGTGGCGCTCGGGCTGCTCGTGATCGGCCCGTGGGCGATGGACATCCTCTTCGACGACGCGTTCACCTACGGCCGCTGGGGCCTCGCGCTGATCGCGATCGGCATGGGCTTCCACCTCACCGCCGGCACGCTCAACCAGGCCGCGCTGGCGCGCGACCGCGCGGGCGCCGCGGCGGCGTGCTGGCTGGTCGCGGCCGCCGCGTTCGTGGTCTTCATGCTGAGCCCGCTCGTCGACGACGAGTTCGTGCGGGCGGAGGTCGGCTACGTGGGGGCGGCAGCGCTGATCTGCGCGCTGCTCGCCGTGGTCTACCGGGCTACTTCTTCTTCTTCTTCCGAGCCACGTAGGAGTGGCCCTTCTTGATCAGGAAGTTCTTGCGCTTGAGGAAGTCGCGGACCAGCACCTTGCCGCGCTTGACCGTGATCTTCGTGCTGTCGCAGCGATCCTCGGTCAGCCACTTCGTCCCGCGCACCGTCGCCGCGGCGTTGCGCCCGCGAGTGCGGAAGCTGCCCTTGCCGTCGCCCCACAGCCGGCGCACCTTCTTCTTCTTCGCCGACGCCTGAGCCTTCGTGCTCTTCTTGCCGCAGCTCAGCCTCGCCGACAGCGCGAGCTGGGTGATCGGCTTGTTCCCGCGGGTCTGCGTGACCCGGAACGCGCCCTGGTAGAAGTCGGCGGTCTGGGTGGCGCCGCCCGGGCCCGACGCTGACGTCAGCCGCACACGCCCCTTCGTGGCGTCGATCTCGCTGCCGAGCGGGATCGCCTCGTTGGCGCCGAGCTTGCGGAACTTGCCGTTCTTCAGCCGGATCAGGACCGTGCCCGTCCCGACCTGGCCGGCCACGACGGTCTTCCCGAGCCCGGCACCGGGCTCTGGGCGGCCTCGGCCTCGACCTGCTGCTGCGGCGGAGCCGCGACGGTGAACGTCAGCGGGCGCGCTGCGCCCGGTGTTGCCGGCGATGTCGGCCTGGCTCCGCCTGCGCGGTGTAGGTGCCGGGCGCGAGCGGGGCGGCGTCGACGGACCATGCGGTGCCCGCTGCGCGTGGCGGTCAGCGTCTGCACCACGGTCCCGCCCGCGACGGTGCCGGCGTAGATCCGTGCGACCTACGTTGGCCGAGTCGCCGGGCGCGTCGCCGGCGGTGCCGCTGAGCGTCGGGGTGCTGTCCTCGGGCGAGCGCCGCTGGCGCGCCGAGGGTCACCGCCGGCGCGCCGCGTCGTCGTCCGGCGCGCCGGGCACGCAGCCACCGGCGCTCCGTCGCCAGCGAACGACAGCCGATCGACGAAGACGGCCGAGTCGACGATCCGGTCGCCCTGATCGAAGATCGAGAGGTAGAGCACGGTGCGCGCCGGGGTGACACGGCGCGTGCCGCGCTGAGGCGCGGCGTGCCGCTCGTGTAGCCGGTGCCGGCGGCCTCCAGCGGTCGTCAAGCCGTCGCGCCCGGCGAGTTGACGCTGATGACGTCGCCGTTCTGCGTCGAACGCGAAGTTCTTCGGCGCCGAGATCTGGTCGGTGGCCGGGTCCACCGTCCAGTGTCCGAGGTGTCCGAGCTCGGCGATGAAGCCGTCGTTGTAGAGTCGCCCGAGTCTGCACTCCTCGGTGAAGAAGCGGAAGCCGAGCGTCAGGCAGTTCGCGCCGCCGGGCACGTTGAGGTCGACCCGCAGCGTCGTCGATGTCGTGACGCGTCGGCCGCGGGTCCGGGTCGCGAGCCGTCGAGGCCGTGGTCCGTCGGCCCGAGTGGTTCGCCGGGTCGGCCGCGCGCGCGTCGCCCGTGGTAAGGATCGCGAACGTGGCGCCGTCGATCGGGAAGCCCGCGAGCGGCGTGTCGCGATCGCCGCCGGGTGCCCAGGGCGGGATCGCCGTGTTGGCGGTATCTCCGTGAACGCTGCGCTCGCGACGGCACGCTCGGCGTGGCCATCGAGGTCGCGACCGCGGCCGCGTCGCGCGAGGGGGTCACCGCGGCAGTCGCAGCGGCCGGGGACGAGGACGAGACAGGCGAGCCGCACGGCCAGTAGCAGCGATCCGTCGCATCCGGCGACGCTACCCGCGCGCCGCACCAGAAGGCAAGTTTTCCGCCTCGATCCTGGACGTATCGACAGGCCGGGGTCCGCGCGCGAACATGACCCATCCGGCGAGGCCGCCCGCGAGCAGCGCCGGCATCAGCGGCAGGTTGTAGCGGGCCTGGGAGACCACGAGCATGTGGACCGCCGTCGAGGTCAGCACGGCGGCCAGGATGCACGCCAGCAGCAGCGAGCGGCGGCGCAGGATGCCGAGCAGCAGCCCGGCGAGCGCGAGCAGCACGAGCGCGATGTGCGGGCCGCGGATGGTCCAGGTGGTGTGGCGCGCACCGCCGCGCGCGTAGCGCGACCACATCCGCTGGACCTTGTTGAGCATCATCTTCGCGTAGCCAACCGGGTCCTCCTGGACGTAGCGCGAGATGTTCTTGCGCGCCTCCAGCGCGACCGCGCGGTTGAACTCCAGGTCCGGGTGGCGGTCGGCGACCACGGCGAGCACGGAGCGCGCCTCGAGGTCGAAGTCGGCGCGCCCGCGCAGCTTCGGGTTGCGGCGCTTCGCCGCGGCGCCGAGCGAGCGCTTCATCCCCACCGTCGTCCCGTTGCCGGGCAGGTAGGTACCGACGAACAGCGCCGAGCTCGACCCGCGCGTGACCGGGACGAGCTCGTCCGCGCGCTGCGAGGCGTAGATGCTCCACGGCGCCATCGCGAGCAGCGCGCCGCCGAGGATGAGCCCGCCGATGAGGCACCCGCGCTTGAAGTTGTGCGCCGCCCGCCACGTCCACACCGCCACCAGCGGCGCGAGCACGAACGGCACCGGCAACAGGTCCGCGCGCGTGAGCACCGCCGCGCCGAGCGCCAGGCCGCCGAGCCCGAACACCCACGCCTTGCTCAACCGCGCGGCGACCGCGAACAGCGCGAACGCGAGCGTCACCCAGAACGCCCCGAACGGCTCCGTGAGCTGCTCCCCCGTCGCCAGGATCAGCGGCGGGTAGAAGCCGACGAGCGCCGCCGCGGCCACCCCCGCCCACGCCCCCGCGAGCAGCGCGGCGATCGTGAACGCCGCCAGCGCGGTGCCGAGCGAGACGATCGCCTGCAGCCAGTAGGCGGAGGGGATGTCGAACGTCTTCGCGCTCGCCGCGTCGGGGAACAACGCCTGGCCGGCGGCGAACAGCATCGGCCCGCCCGGCGGCCAGTGCAGCGCGTCCCCGAGCCCGTTGCCGTACGTCTGCTTGTCCGCGATCCCGACCGCGAGCCGGCCGTAGGCGCGCTCGTCGGCCGACTGGTAGCTCGACGTCGGGTGCTCGGCGCGGTACGCGTGGAAGGCGAACGAACCCGCGAGCACCGCGAGCAGCGCCAGGACCGGCAGCCGCACTACAGAGACTGGAGGTACCGCAGTACCGCGAGTACCCGCCGGTGATCTTCGGCGGCGGGCGTGAGGTCGAGCTTGGTGAAGATCGACGTGACGTGCTTCTCGACCGCGCGCTCGGTGACGACGAGCTCGCCGGCGATCGCGGCGTTGGAGCGACCCTCGGCCATCAGGCCCAGCACCTCGCGCTCGCGCGGGGTCAGCGCCTCGAGCGGGTCCTCGCGGCGGCGGCGGCCGAGCAGCAGCGCGACGACCTCGGGATCGAGCGCCGAGCCGCCGCCGGCGACGCGGCGCACCGCGTCGGTGAAGGTGTCGATGTCCGCGACGCGGTCCTTGAGCAGGTAGCCGGTGCGCTCGGTCGACTCGGAGAGCAGCTCGAGCGCGTAGGCCTCCTCGACGTACTGGGAGAGCACGAGCACGCCGACGTCGGGATGGTCGATGCGGATCTGGTGCGCGGCGCGCAGGCCCTCGTCGGTGTGGGAGGGCGGCATCCGGACGTCGACGACGGCGACGTCGGGGTGGTGGGCGCCGACCTTGCGCAGCAGGTCCTCGGCGTCACCGGACTGGCCCGCGACCTCGAAGCCCGATTCCTCGAGCAGGCGCGCGAGGCCCTCGCGCAACAGCACGGAGTCGTCGGCCAGCACCACGCGAAGCGGCTCACTCATGGGCGGCACACTACCCGGGCTAGAGGAGCTCGTGAATCCGGGCGCCCGAGAGCTCGGCCTTCGGGACGAAGCCGCGGGCCCCGGAGCGCGCTACGAGCGGCCCGAAGTCCGACGAGTCGCGGCTCGAGACCAGCACGATGTCCGGCCCGTTGCCGTTCGTCAGCTTCGACGCGACATCAAAACCGTCGATGTCGGGGAGCTGGACGTCGAGCAGGACGAGGTCGGGGCGCAGCCGCTTTGCCTCGGCAATTCCCGACGTGCCGTCAGCAGCCTCGCCGATGACGTTGAACCCCTCGGCCTCGAGCAGCACTCGGGCGCTCGCACGGAAGGAGGGGTGGTCGTCGACGATGAGGACGGTCAGAGCCATCGCGAGGCCATTGTGAACGCGGAAAACACGGGCAGCTATACGGCTGGCTACACCCCCGCCGCTTCCGCGATCTCGCGGAAGGCAGCGGCAGGATCGGCGGCGCCGAAGACGGCGGAGCCGGCGACGAACAGGGTCGCGCCGGCCTGCGCGCAGGCTCCGGCGGTGCTCGTGTCGACGCCGCCGTCGACCTCCAGGGCCGGGCCGGCGCCGATCAGAGCGCGCAGGCGCTCGATCTTGCCCGGGCTGTGGGGGATGAACGGCTGGCCACCCCAGCCGGGGTTGACGGTCATGCAGAGCGCGACGTCGAGGTCGGCGGCGACCTCCGCGAGCACGCGGACGGGCGTGGCCGGGCAGATCGCCACGCCGGCGGTGCAGCCCGCCTCCTTGATCGCGCCGATCGCATAGTGCACGTGCGGCGTCGCCTCGGCGTGGAAGGTGATGTTGTCGGCGCCGGCCTTCGCGAACTCGGCGATCTGGCGCTCGGGCCGGTCGATCATCAGGTGCACGTCGATCAGCGCGCCGGCGCCGTGGACCTGGTCGGCGAGCGCGCCGACCGCGAGCGGGCCCATCGTGATCGGCGGCACGAAGTGGCCGTCCATGACGTCGACGTGGATCACGCGCGCGCCGGCGTCGAGCACTGCGCCGACCTGCTCGCCCAGGCGGGCGAAATCGGCGGCAAGGATGGAGGGCGCGACGCCGGAGAGCTCGGCCACTAGATCGGCTGGAGCATCGAGCTCCCGCAGTTGTTGCACGCGTAGAGCGCGGTGTCGGACATGCGAACGATGGTGGAGTGCTCCCCGCAGTCGGGACATACCGAACTCAGTTCGAAGCGGGTGAGGCAGTTCACGCAGCGATAGCGGCCGGGCAGGTTGGTCGGGCGCAGCCACGGCTCATGGCAAGCGGGGCACAGCGGCCCCAGGTCCACCTCGGGGTCGGTCACCGAGCTGCGCGCCTCCGCAGGCGGGCGATGAAGAAGCCCTCGGTGCCGTCGCGCTGCGGCAGCGTCTGGAGATACGAGGGCACGGTTGGATGCTGCCAGACGGGAGCCTCCTCGCGCAGGTCGTCGGCCTCGAACTCCGGTCGATCCGCCAGGAAGTCGGCGATCACGCGCTCGTTCTCGCTGGGCGAAATCGTGCAGGTCGAGTACACGAGCGTCCCCTCGGGCGCGAGCGCATCCGCGCCCACGCGCAGGATCGCGCCCTGCGTGTGTGCGAGCCGCTCAGGCTGGTCGGGGGTCTTGCGCCAGCGCGCATCGGGGCGGCTGGCGAGCGTGCCGAGGTCGGAGCAGGGCGGGTCGACGAGCACGCGGTCGTAGGCGCCGGGCTCCTGCGGCTCGGCGGCGTCAGCCACGCGCACGCGCACGCAGCTCGCCCCCATCCGCTGCGCCGTGCGCTCGAGCGCGGCGGCGCGGCCCGCGTGGCGCTCGACGGCGACGACCTCGCCGGAGTCCTCCATCAGCGCGGCGAGGTGGGTGGTCTTGCCGCCCGGCGCGGCGCACAGGTCGAGCACGCGCTCGCCCGCGCGTGGCGCGAGCACGCGCGCGACGGCCATCGCGGCGCGCGACTGCGGCATGAACAGCCCGTCGCGCCACTCGGGCGCGCCGTGGGCGTCGTAGGGCGCCTCCAGCACGAGGCCCTCGGGCGCGTCGGGGGCGGGATGGCTCGCCACCGGCAGGCGCGCCGCGAGCTCGGCCGGCGTGGTCCGCAGCGTGTTGGCGCGGAGGCTGGCCTCGGCGGGCTCGTTGTCGGCCGCCATCAGCGCCCGCGCGGTCTCGGGCCCGAGCGCCTCCCACCACAGCTCCGCGATCCATTCAGGGTGCGAATGGCGCAGCGCGGCGGCCTGCGGCGTGTCCTCGGGCAGCGCCTCGACGATCGCGCGCGCCTCCCGCGCGGCCCGGCGCAGGACGGCGTTGACGAGGCCGGCGCCGCCGCGCGACTCGGCCTTGGCGAGCTCGACGGACTCGCCCACCGCCGCGTGGGCGGGCACGCGATCGAGGTAGGCGAGCTGGAACGTGCCGAGCCGCAACGCGGCCACCACGGCGGGTTCGAGGCGGTCGATCGAGCGGTTCGCGAGCGTCTCGATGACGTGGTCGAGCGTGGCGCGGCGCTGGACGGCGCCGTACGCCAGCTGGGTCGCGAGGCCGAGGTCGCGAGGGTCGAGCTGGAGCCGCTCAGCCTCCCCGCGGAGGGCGCGATCGGCCCACGCGGACTCCTCGAAAACCCGCCGCAGGACGGCGAAAGCGGCGAGGCGGGCTGGCGAGGTCATCGAACGGACGTCCAGATTCGGCGGGAGGGGTTAAGGCCGGGTCCCCAGATGCCGACAAAGTCGGTAATGGGGCAGCACACTCGCAGGTCGAAGGATCAGTCTTCTCGCGCGCGCGGCAGCGCTGCGCGGCGATCCGACCTGCGCTTCGCCGGAATGATCTCGGCGGGCATGATCGCCACCGTCCTGACGATCGGCGCCCTCCTCTCCCCGCTGCTGGCCTGGAACGACGGCGTCGCGCGCAACGCGGGCGATCGCAGCCAGACCCTCCGCCTGAGCGGCCTGCCCAAGGAGGGCACCGCGCCCCTCCCCACCCCCGAGTCCTTCGCCGCCGACCGCCCCGGCCACCTCGCGGCCCGGCGGGTCCACGAGACGCGGAGCGCCAACAACGGCGCCCCCGCCGCGGCACCGCGCAACGGCACCACCCTCGGCCTCGACATCCGCAAGGTCTCCAGCCCGCGCCGCACCGCCCCGGTGGCCAACGTCAGCCAGGACACCGACGGCGACGGCATGCCCGATATCTGGGAGCGCGCCAACGGGCTCAACCCGAACGACGCCGCCGACGCCGCCGAAGACACCGACGGCGACGGCCTCAACAACATCACCGAGATGCGTGTCCGCACCGCACCGAGGTCGACTGACAGCAACCGCAACGGCGTGCTGGACGGCGACGAGGACAGCGACAACGACGGCCTGCGCAACAAGGTCGAGCTGGCCGCCGGCGCCGACCCCGCCGTCGCCGACTCCAACCACGACGGCATCAACGACGGCGAGGACGACGCTGACGGCGACGGCGCGTCGAACCTCGTCGAGCAGGCGGCCGGCACCGACCCCGGCTCCGGCCAGGACGTGCCCCCGATCCTCGGCGGCGACGACCCCACGCCGATCGCGCCCACCGATCCCGACGACGACGTCGAGGACGACGGCGGCGACACCGGCACCCCGCCCACGCCCGACACGCCGGTCGATCCGCCGACCGACCCCGCCCCCGACCTGCCGACACCCGCCCCCGACGTCCCGACGCCCGTCGACGACGGCGGCGACCCGCCGGCTCAGGTCGACGTCGGCCAGACGATCGACGACGGCGGCCAGACCGGCGACGACGGCGGCCAGACCGGCAGCGATCACTCCGACGGCGGCAACGACCACGCCAACGCCGCCACCGACGATCACTCCGACGCCGGCAACGGCAACGACGACGCCCCCGCTCCCGCCCCGGCCCCGGTCGACGACGCTCCCGCTCCCGCCCCCGCTCCGGTCGACGACGCGCCCGCCCCGGCCGCCGTCGTCCAGGCTGACGCGCCCGCTCCCGCGCCCGCCGTCGCCCCGGTGACGGCCGCGCAGCCCGCCCCGGCCGCTCCGGCCGCCGCGGTCGCGCAGCCCGCCTAGGTAGTCCGGGCCGCCCCGGTCCCGCCAACGAACGTCAACGGCGGCTGGGTAGGGGTCGGGTCCGAACCGCCGCCGCGGCCACGAGTGTCACCTCGAGGTCGGTATGCGACCTCGAGGCGACATTCGTGGCCGCCTCCGGCCCGAACCCTCCCCTCAATGCCGCCGTTGACGTTCGCCGGCGGACCGCAGACGCGCGACTAGCCGCCGTCGGCGACCGAGTCGTACGCACGGCGTAGCTCGGGCTCGATCGCCGTGCCGATCAGGCGCTCGTCGAGCGCCGGCAGGTGCTCCTTGAGCCGCGCGTCGCCGGTCAGCGCCGCGAGCCGCACCGTCGCCTGGGTGAGCGCGTAGCGCTTCCAGATCGTGTCGGCCGCGTTGCCGCCGTCGTCGTGCGGGCCGACCTCGCCGAGCAGGTCGAGCACGGCGTCGAGCGCCCGTGTGTCGCCGCGCAACGCCAGCCCGTGGACGGCCTCGATGCGCGTGCTGTCGTCGCTGTCGCCCAGCCGCGCCGCGAGCGCATCACGCAGCGACGGCGTGTCCTCCGGCGACAACGTCCCGAGCGCGAACGTCGCCCAGTCGCGGATGCCCGGCTCGGGATCGCTCGTGAGCTCGACCAGCGCGTCGAACACGCGCTCGTCGTCGCGGCCGGCCAGCGCGTCGGCGGCACCCTCGCGCACCCGCGCATCCGGATGGCGGCGCAGCCGCAGCAGCGTCTCGATCCCGTGCGGCGCGCCGAGGTTGCCGAACGCGCTGGCGATCGTGGCCAGCACCTCGGCGTCGTCCTCGCCCTCCGCATGGCGCTCGAGCGCCGCCGCGCTCTCGAACGGGAACGTCCGCTCCGGGATCCCGAGCTGGCCGAGCACGTACGCCCCGACCGCACGGGCCCGCGGCTCGTCGCGCCCCAGCAGCTCCTGCGCCACCGCCAGCGTCTCCTCGTCACCGCGCCAGGCCAGCGCGGCCATGTAGGGCGCCCACTCGGCCTCGGAGTCCCACTCGCGGATCGCCGTCTCGACCAGCTCGTCGAGCGAGCGGTCCGCCAGCCGCGGGTCGAGCCAGAAGCTGGTCAGCGCCGGGTCGGGGCGGCCGCGCAGCCAGTCCGCCGCCGCCATCGGGCGGCCGCCGGGCGGCTGGATCTCGGTCAGCTCGAGCGCGCCGCCGTTGCAGTCGAGCAGCAGGCGGTCGCCGTCGGTGCGTACGCGGCCGCCGGCCGGGGCGAGCGTGTCGCCGTCGACCTCGGCCGCCACCACGCCGAGGAACGAGCCGTCCGGCAGCGGCAGCCGCGCACCGATGTGCGGGCGCAGCGCGCGCACGACGCGCTCGACGGCCTCGGGCGTGCGCGTCGGGTCGAGCGCGCGGTCGCGCGCCTCGATCTTGTGCGCGTAGGTCACCCCCGCCTCGTCCTGCTCCACGAACGGCGGCTGCTCGTCGAGGGCGCGCACCAGCGCGTCGGCGCCGACCGTCCGCAGCCGCTCGGCCAGCGACCCGTAGTCGTCGTCCGGGCGGATCGGCTCGCGCTCGGCCAGGCACACCGGGCCGGAGTCGAGCCCCGCGGTGAGCTGCATGATCGACACGCCGGTCTCGGCGTCGCCGGCCATGATCGCCCGCTCGAGCGGCGCCGCACCGCGCCAGCGCGGGAGCAGCGACGGGTGGACGTTGTAGATCAGGTGGTCGGAGAGCAGCGGCTCCTTGATCAGCACGCCGTAGGCGCACACCACCAGCGCCTCCGGTGACGCCGCGGCGATCGCCGCCAGCGTCTCGGGTGCGTGCAGATCCTCAGGCTGGATGACCTCGATGCCCAGCGCCCGCGCCCGGTCGGCGACCGGCGGCGGCCCGACCTTCTGGCCGCGCCCGCGCCGCGCATCGGGGCGCGTGACGACGAGCGCCGGCCGGTGCGGCGAGCCCGCGAGGCGCTCGAGCACGACCGCAGCGAAGTCCGAGGTACCGAGATAGACCGTCCGCATCCTGGGGCCCGCCCGCCCGCGGCTCAGGCCACGCCGAGCGGCGCGGCCCTCGCCTCCTCGCGCAGCGTGCGCATCGCCTGCTTGCGCTGGTCGCGCGAGGTGCGGTCGAGGATCAGAACCCCGTCGAGGTGGTCCATCTCGTGCTGGATGACCCGCGCCTCGAGGCCGGACGCCTCGATCATGATCGGCTCGCCGTACTCGTCCTGCGCGCGCACCCGGACATGGATCGGCCGGTCGACGTCGACGAGCACGCTCGGCAGCGAGAGGCAGCCCTCTTCGAGCGCCTCCTTGTCCTCGCTCGACCACTCGAGCACCGGATTCACGAGCGCGGCCAGCGGCCCGTCGGGATCGACGCGGTAGACGAGCACGCGGTGCATGACGCCGAGCTGGGTGGCGGCGAGGCCGATGCCGAGCGCGTCGTGCATCAGCTGCCCCATCCGCCGGACCTCCTCGACGAGCCCGTCGTCGAAGCGCTGGACCTCCAGCGCGCGGCTCTTGAGCGAGGGATCGCCGTATTTGCGCACCAGGCGCAGCGCGGCGTCACGCCGCGCACGCGTCTCGGGATCGAGCGACGCGTAGCGGTCCTCGGGCTCGGGCTCAACCTCGACCGGAGGGATCGGATCCTCGTGGGCCATACGTGCTCAGTCTATTGCGGGTCGACGTCCACGGAGAAGGCCACATGGCGGAAAACCCGGTCTCGCGCCGCCCCCTCGACCGCCGCAGCGACCGCCGCGACGGCTGCCGCCCGCTCGGTCGTCTTGAGCACCACCTGGAAGCGCTCGCGGCCGCGCAGGCGGAACAGCGGCGCGGGCCCCAGCACGTCGGTGCCCGCGACCGCCACGCCCTCGGCCACCCGCCCGGCCGCCGCCCGCGCGGCCTGACCGTCCTCGGCCAGGCAGACGACCCGGATCAGGTCGGCGAACGGCGGGTAGCGCAGCGCCTCGCGGCGGGCGAGCTCGCCGGCCACGAAGCCCGGCGTGTCGTGCCGCGACGCCGCCTCGATCGCCGGCGCATCCGGCGCGGTGGTCTGGACCAGCACATGCCCGCCGCGCGGACCGCGCCCGGCACGCCCGGCGAGCTGGGCGATCAGCGCGAACGTCCGCTCCTCGGCCCGGAAGTCGGGGAAGCGCAGGGTCGAGTCGGCGTCGAGCACGACGCCGAGCGTGACGTCGGGGAAGTCGTGGCCCTTGGCCACCATCTGCGTGCCGAGCAAGAGGCCGCGGGGCGAGGCGTCGAACTGCCCCAGCAGCCGCGGCACGGCGTCCTTGGTGCCCGCCGTGTCGGCGTCGAGCCGGAACACCGGAACGTCGAGCGCCTCGGTCAGCTCCGCCTCGATCCGCTCGGTGCCCGCCCCGTAGCGCGCGACCGCCAGCGAGCCGCAGGCGTCGCAGCGGTCCGGCACCCGCTCGCGGTGGCCGCAGTGATGGCACGCCATCGAGCCCTGCGCGCGGTGCAACACGAGCGCGACGTCGCACTGCGGGCACTCCCAGACCTTGCCGCACGTCCGGCAGGTGAGGAAGTTCGACCAGCCGCGGCGGTTGAGCAGCACGATCGCCTTGTGCGCCTCGCCGAGCGCCCGCCGCGTGTCGGGGTGCAGCGGATGCGTGCTCTCGCGCATGTCGAGCACGCGCACGGGCGGGAGCCGGCGCCCGTCCGCGCGCTCGCGCAGCTCGAGCCGCGGCAGCGCGTGCCAGGTCTCCGGGCCGCGGCGTGGCGGAGCCGACCAGCAGCGCGGCGCCCGCCCGCCGCGCGCGCTCGGCGGCCACCCGCCGCGCGTCGTAGCGGGGGTCGCCCTCGTGCTTGTAGGACGCGTCGTGCTCCTCGTCGACCACCACGAGCCCGAGGCGCTGGACGGGCGCGAACACCGCCGAGCGCGGCCCGACCGCGATCCGCGCCTCGCCGGAGCGCAGCCGCCGCCACTCGTCGTAGCGCTCGCCCTCGCCGAGCGCCGAGTGCAGCAGCGCGACGGTGTCGCCGAAGCGCGCCTGGAAGCGCCCGACGGTCTGCGGGGTCAGCGCGATCTCCGGCACGAGCACGATCACGCCCTGCCCGCGCTCGAGCGCTCGCGCCGCGGCGCGCAGGTAGACCTCGGTCTTGCCCGAGCCGGTGACGCCGTGCAGGAGGTGCTCGCCGCCCTCCTCGACCGCCCGCAGCGCCTCCACCTGGGCGTCGGTCAGCTCGACCGCCTTGTCGACCGGCGGCCGCGTCAGCGGCTCGCGCCGCTCGGCGCGCGCCTCGACCGCCACCAGCCCGCGCTTCTCCAGCCGCCGCAGCGAGCCCAGGTCCTCGCCCGCCGGGCCCGGCAGCCGCTCGAGCAGCGCCTGCTGGCGCTCGCTCAGCCGCTCGCCGTCGAGCGCCGCGTCGGTGCGCGAGGCCCACAGCCGCAGCCGCGGCTTGCCGGCCGGCGGCAGCACGAGCGACAGCGCGCGCGCCGGCGTCGAGGCGTACTCCGCCGCCATCCACAGCGCCAGTTCGACGAGGTCGGGCGGCACCGAGTCCTCGCGCACCGAGCTCGGCGCCACGAGCCGCTCGGGCGGCAGCTCGCTCTCGGCCGCGAGCCCGACGACGACGCCGTCGAGCTTCTGGTGGCCGAACGGCACGCGCACGACCGACCCCACGTCGAGCGGCGCCTCCGGGAGCGCGTAGTCGAACGGGCCGCTCAACCGGCGGGTGGTGGTGAGCGGCTCGACGCGGGCGATCACGCCGATGACGCTATTAGCCTCACCCGTCGTGAACCGCGTGCTGCTCGGCGACAACCTGGACCTGATGCGCGCCGAGCCGGACGAGAGCGTGCAGATGGCCTACCTGGATCCGCCGTTCAACACCGGCCGCGACCAGACGCGGCGCACGCTCGTCACCACCGCGGCCGCCGACGGCGCCGGCGACCGCACCGGCTTCGGCGGGCGCCGCTACTCGACCGAGCTGCTCGAGCAGTCCTCCTACCGCGACGCGTTCGACGACTACCTCGGCTTCCTCGAGCCGCGGCTGCGCGAGGTGCGGCGCCTGCTCCACCCCACCGGCACCCTGTACTTCCACATCGACTGGCGCGAGGCGCACTACTGCAAGCTGCTGCTCGACGAGCTGTTCGGCCGCGAGTGCTTCCTCAACGAGCTGATCTGGGCCTACGACTACGGCGCCAAGCCGCGCCGCCGCTGGCCGCCCAAGCACGACACGATCCTCGTCTACGTCAAGCACCCGCGCGACTACTTCTTCGACGCCGAGGCGGTCGACCGCGAGCCGTACATGGCCCCGGGGCTGGTGACGCCCGAGAAGGCCGCGCGCGGCAAGCGCCCCACCGACGTCATGTGGCACACGATCGTGTCCCCGACCGGGCGCGAGAAGACCGGCTACCCGACGCAGAAGCCCGAGCGGCTGCTGCGGCGGTTCGTCCAGGCCTCGAGTCGCCCTGATGACATGTGCATGGACCCGTTTGCGGGCTCCGGCACGCTCGGGGCGGCGGCCGCGAGCCTTGGCCGCCGCTACCTGCTGATCGATTCGAGCTCCGAGGCGGTCACGGTTGCGACGCGACGCCTGGGCGAAGGCTGAGGCGCCGCACTACGCTGGGTCAGCCGTGGAACCCTGGTATCGCACAGACCCGCTCCGCTTCGGCGCCGCCGCCCTGGTCGCCGGGTTGCTGCTGGGCGGCATCGTGACGTACGCGCTGGGCAAGACCTCGTCGACCCCGAACGCGATCCCGGAGCGCTCGCTCGCCGAGGCGCTCGCCAGCGACCGGGCAGCCGCGAAGCCGACCGCGACCCCGACCGCCGCGCCCAAGGCCGCCGCGAAGCCCGCCAAGCGCACGAAGCGCAAGCCGGCGAGCAAGGCCGCCGCGCCCGTGACAGCGGACCCGACGGCGACGGCGCACGCCGGACGACGAGGAGCGCGGCGACGACGCCCCGGCCTCGACGCCCGCGCCGGTCCGCGCCGCCCCGCGCAAGGCGCCGCAACAGGTCGCCAACAACCGCGAGCCCACGATCACGCCGCAGCGCAAGACCACCAAGCCTCCGGCCTCGACGCCCGCGCCGGCCAGGACCCCCGCCCCCGCGCCGACCAGCGCACCCGCGCCCGCCAGTACGCCCGCCCCGACCGTGGCCCCGACTCGGCCTAGCCCGCAGCGTCCTCCCGGCGGTGGCGGTGGCGGCGACGACGACGACCCCGGCAATCCCGGGGGTTAGCGCGCGCGGCCCCGGCCGCGTCAACCTGATCGGCGAGCACACCGACTACAACGGCGGCCTCGCGCTGCCGTTCGCGATCGACCGCGGCGTCACCGTGACCGCCGAGCGGCTGGACGGCGACCGCGTCGAGGCGGAAGCGCGGGACGTCGGCGAGCGCGACGCGTTCCCGCTCGCCGACCCGCCGCGCGCCGAGGGCTGGCGCGCGTTCGTGCGCGGCACGGTGGCGGAGCTGACCGCCGCCGGCGTCGAGCTCGCGCCCGCGCGGCTCACGATCGACGGTGACGTCCCGCAGGGCTCGGGCCTCTCGTCCTCGGCGGCGCTGGAGACCGCGCTGTGCCTGGCGCTGCTCGAGGTGGCCGGCGCCGAGGAGCCCGACCGGGTCGAGCTGGCGAAGCTGTGCTCGCGGGTCGAGAACGACTGGGTCGGCGCCGAGACCGGGCTGCTCGACCAGCTCGCCTCGCTGCTCGGCGCCGAGGGCGAGGCGCTACGGATCGACTTCGCGACGCTCGCGATCGAGCGCATCCCGCTCGACCTGCAGGGCTGGCAGCTCGCCACCGTCGACTCGGGCGCCACCCACTCGATCGCCGCCTCGGGCTACAACGAGCGTCGCGCCGAGTGCGAGGCGGCCGCCCGCGAGCTGGGCGTCGAGCACCTCAGCGCCGCGGACCCCGAGGCCGTCGAGCGCCTCGACGACCCCGGCCGGCGCCGCGCGCGCCACGTGCTGAGCGAGAACCGCCGCGTCGACGCGACCGTCGCGGCGCTGCGCGCAGGCGACCTCGAGGCCGTCGGGCGGCTGCTCGACGCCTCGCACGCGAGCCTGCGCGACGACTACGAGGCGTCGGTGCCCGAGGTCGAGGCGACGGTCGCGGAGCTCAAGCGCGCCGGGGCGGTCGGCGCGCGCATGATGGGCGGAGGCTTCGGCGGCGCCGTGCTCGCCCTCCTACCGCGCGGAATCGCCCTCCCCGCCGGCGCCACCGTCGTCGTCCCCGGACCCGCCGCCCGCCTCCTCTAGCTCCGCGGACAGCGGCCGCATCAGCGCCCAGGCCACGAACAGCAGCCCGAACACGAGCATGGCGAGGCCCGCGTAGAGGTTGATGTTGATGTCGGCGGCTTTCTCGATCTCTGCATCCGACTCGCCGAGGCCGAGCACGGTGAGGATCACGCCGTAGATGATGAACAGGCCGCCGATCAGGCGGCGGAGGTCGAACAGGTTGGCCGCCTTCGCGGCGCGCTCCGCGTCGATCTTGGCCTCTTCGCTCTGCTTGATATGGGGATCTTCAGCCATTGTCGGTCTCCTAGATGAAGAAGAGGCTCACGAGGACGGTCAGGCCGAGCGCGCCAACCGCGAGGAGCCAGGGCTGGCGGTACCAGGCCTGTTCCTCCTCGGACAGCGCTTCTGCCTCGTTGGCCATGCCGTGGACGAGGCCCTGCAGCTCCTCGATCGGCTTGGGTTGCGTCACCGCCGACACGCCGACGCTGACGATGGCGTCGAGGACGAAGGCTGCGATGGCGCCCCAGAACGCCGCCGCCTGGGCGGATCCGAGGTTGATCAGATCCCAGCTGTTGCCGTAGTGCGCCGCCGCGGCGCCGACGGTGCCCGCGATCAGCCCCCAAAGGCCGGCCCATGGCGTCATTCGCTTCCAGAACATGCCGATGATGAACGTCGCGAACAACGGCGCGTTGAAGAACGAGAACAACAGCTGGATGTAATCCATGATGTTGTTGTAACCCGAGGCGATCAGGGCGGTCCCGATGCCGATGACGATGCCCGTGATCGTTGCGATGCGGCCAAAGCGGATGTAGTACTCGTCGCTCTTGCCGGAGCGGACGTACGGCTCCCAGAGGTCGTAGGTGACGACGGTGTTGAACGCCGACACGTTGGCCGCCACGCCCGCCATGAACGCCGCCAGCAGGCCCGCCAGCGCGATCCCCAGCATCCCGTTGGGGAGGTACTCGTTCATCAAGAGCGGGATCGCGTTGTTGTACTGCTTGTCGGGGTCGTCGCCGCCGAGACCCGGGATGGTGGCCAGCGCGACGAGGCCGGGGATGATCGTGATCGCGGGGATGAAGATCTTCGGGTACGCGCCGATCAGCGGCGTCCGCCGGGCGGCGCTCAGGCTCTTGGCGGAGAGCGCGCGCTGGACCTCGGCGAAGTTCGTCGTCCAGTAGCCGAACGAGAGCACGAAGCCGAGCCCGAACACGATCGGGACCCAGGAGGCGCCGAGCGGGTTGTCGACGTTGCCGATCCCGGTGCCCTTCCACGAGTTGAACAGCTGGTCCTCGTCGTTGACCTTCATGACGGCCTCCTTGAGGCCGTCCCAGCCGCCGACGTCGTGGAGGCCGATGATCGTCAGCGGGATCAGCGCCGCGAGGATCACGAAGAACTGCAGCACCTCGTTGTAGATCGCCGAGGAGAGGCCGCCGAGCGTGATGTAGACGAGCACCACGGCGGCGGCGACGACGATGCCGAGCAGGATCGGCCAGCCGAGCATCAGCTTCAGCACGAGCGCCAGCGCGTACAGGTTCACGCCGGCGATCAGCACGGTCGCGAACGCGAACGTCAGCGCGTTGAAGAGGTGCGTCTGCTTGTTGAAGCGCAGGCGCAGGTACTCCGGCACCGACCGCACCTTGGAGCCGTAGTAGAAGGGCATCATCACGATGCCCAGGAAGACCATGGCGGGCACGGCGCCGACCCAGTAGTAGTGGACCGTGTAGACGCCGAACTGCGCGCCGTTGGCGGCCATGCCGAGGATCTCGAGCGCGCCCAGGTTCGCGGAGATGAACGCGAGGCCGGTGATCCACGCGGGCAGCGAGCGGCCCGAGAGGAAGTAGTCGAGGCTGGTCTTGATGTAGCGCTTCGCCGCGAAGCCGATGCCGAGGACGGCGACGAAGTAGATCAGCAGGATCAGATAGTCGACCCAGTCTGTATCCAGCCGGATCTCGGACTGCGCAAGCACCATGGTCCTCGCCCCCTCCCCCGTCTAACGAGGCGCTCAGCGCGCCCTGGCCGCGGGTTCACTTACCCGTTGGCCCCTCCTCAAACACGCTGAGCGAGCGAGTTCGCGCGAGCTCTCCATAAGCACGCGCGCTGGGGTGCGGGATGCGGCGAAGGTCGTCTTCCCGGTCGATCGCGACCATCCCGAATTGCGGGCGGTAGCCCTCGTTCCATTCGAAGTTGTCGAACGCCGACCAGTACATGTAGCCGCGGATGTCGATCCCGTCGCGGATGGCGGCGGCGACGACGCCGAGGTGGTCGCGCAGGTACGCGATGCGCTCGCGATCGTCGGCGGTCGCGATGCCGTTCTCGGTGATGACCACGGGCAGTCCGCTCGACGCCGCGAGGCGGATCGCGCGGTTCAGGCCGTCGGGGTTGAGCTCCCACCCCATCTGGGTGAGCGTGACGTCCTCCGGCGCGGGCGCGCCGAGGCCGGGCAGCGCGGGGTCGAGGCGCTCGCGCGTGTAGTACTGGACGCCGACGAAGGCGCCGGGGAGTTCCTTGACGTAGATCTCCCCCATCTCGTACCGCAGCTCCCGCACGAACGCCTCACAGTCGCCGTCGCCGGGCCGCGCGGGCACGAGGTCGGGGAGCTGCAGGCAGATGCCCGCCTTCGGGTCACCGGCGCCGGCGCCGAGCGCGCGCACCGCGGCGGCGTGGGCGGCGATGAACGTGCGCGTGACCTGCTTCCACAGCACCGGGTTGGTGAGGCCGGGCGGGAAGTGCCCCTTGAGGAAGCCCTCGCGCGCGACGATCTGCGGCTCGTTGATCGTGCATGCCCACGGCATGAGGTCGCCGAGCTCGCGGGCCACGACCTCGCAATAGCGCTCGAAGCGCTCGACCGCGTCGCGGGCCGCCCAGCCGCCGCGCTCAGCAAACCAGCGCGGGTTGCTGAAGTGGTGCAGGGTGACGAACGCCTCGAGGCCCTGCTCCTGCAGCGTGCCGAGCACGCGCCGGTAGTGCTGGAGCGCCGCGCGGCTGAACTCGCCCGGTTCGGGCTCGATCCGCGACCACTCGAGCGACAGCCGGTGCGCGTTCTGCCCGAGCTCCGCGAGCAGCGCGAAGTCCTCCGCGTAGCGGTGGTACTGGTCGATCGCGTCACCTGAGGGCTCCACGGCCGGCGTACCGGCCGCGTGCTCCCAGGCCCACCAGTCGTTGTTGGCGTTACCGCCCTCGACCTGGTGGGCCGCCGTAGAGGACCCGAAGAGGAACCCCTCCGGGAAGTCGGCGTCAGGCGACGCCGGCAACCTCGCCCAGACCGGCCGCCGCGCGCAGCGTGTCGGCCTTGTCGGTCTTCTCCCACGTGAAGTCGTCGTCCTCGCGGCCGAAGTGGCCGTAGGCGGCGGTCTTCTGGAAGATCGGCCGGTGGAGCTTGAGGTACTCGCGGAAGGCGCCGGGCCGCAGGTCGAAGTGCTCGCGGACGAGCGCGTCGATCTGTGAGCGGGCGATCTTCTCGGTGCCGAACGTCTCGACCATGATCGAGACCGGGTGCGCGACGCCGATCGCGTAGGCGACCTGGACCTCGCAGCGCTCGGCCAGGCCGGCGGCGACGACGTTCTTGGCCACGTAGCGCGCCGCGTAGGCGGCCGAGCGGTCGACCTTGCTCGGGTCCTTGCCCGAGAAGGCGCCGCCGCCGTGGCGGGCCATGCCGCCGTAGGTGTCGACGATGATCTTGCGGCCGGTGAGGCCGGCGTCGCCGACCGGGCCGCCGATCACGAAGCGCCCCGTCGGGTTGACGAGGAAGTCGCGCCGGAGCTGCTCGGCGTCGTAGAGGTCGGCCGGGATGACCGGCACGACGACGTGCTCCCACAGGTCGTCGGGGATCTGCGCCTCGACGCCCTCGCGGTGCTGGGTGGAGATCAGGAGCTTCTCGACCGCCACCGGGCGGCCGTCGCGGTAGCGGACGGAGACCTGGGTCTTGCCGTCCGGGCGCAGGTAGTCGAGCGTGCCGTCCTTGCGGACCTCGGCGAGGCGCTGCGCGAGCTTGTGGGCGAGCGAGATCGGGAGCGGCATGAGCTCCGGCGTCTCGTCGCTCGCGTAGCCGAACATCATGCCCTGGTCACCGGCGCCGGCGATGTCGAGTTCATCCTCGTCGGACGGGTCGGTGCGGCTCTCGTAGGCGGAGTTGACGCCCTGGGCGATGTCGGGCGACTGCTTGTCGATCGCGTTGATGACCGCGCAGGAGTCGGCGGAGAAGCCGAGGTCGGCGTCGGTGTAGCCGATCTTGCGGATCGTCTCGCGGGCGATCTCCTGGATGTCGACGTAGGTCGTCGTCGAGATCTCGCCGGAGACGACGACGAGGCCGGTGTTGACGAGGGTCTCGCAGGCGACGCGCCCGTTGGGGTCGTCAGCCATCACGGCGTCGAGGACGCCGTCGGAGATCTGGTCGGCAATCTTGTCCGGGTGGCCTTCGGTGACGGACTCGGACGTGAACAGGTACTCGTTGTCGCTCAGGTTGCTCATGGGATCTCGAAGAACAGCTCCGCGGTCGTCGTGTCGTCCCCCTCACGCTGGATGACTGCGCTGGCGGCGCGGACCGGGTGGAGGTCCTCGGCGGTCAACCCGGTCTGCTCGCCGAGCGTGAGGAGCTGGCGTACGTCGAAGAAGCCTAGCGACTCGGTTCTGGGCGGTACCAGGGGGATCGCCGCGCGGTAGCTCTTGCTGTCCTTCAGGCGCGGGCCGCGCTTGGCGAGGAAGGCGTCCACCGCCTGGGGCGCGGTGGCGACGACGACGGTCTTGCCCGCGACCGCATAGGTGGGCGTGAAGCCGTCCGACGCGCGCAGCGAGTACGTGTCGACGCCCGCGACCTCGCGGGTGCTGAACACCGGCGGCGCCTCGGGGTCCTCCGCGAGCGCGCGGGCGACCGGGTCCTGCAGCCGCGCGAGCGTCTCGCGCAACGCCTTCGGGTCGTCGGTACGGGCGGCGAGCCCGATCACCGGCGCGGCGTCGCCGGGTGACAGCCAGGCGGTGAAGCCGCCCTTCAGCAGCCCGACCAGGTCGCGGTCGACGTCGAGCGCGGCCTGCTTCGAGAACGCCGCGCGGACCGAGTCGGCCGTCCCCTTTCCGGCCGCCTTCTCGACCGCCGCGACGACCGACGCGGCATCCGGGGCGGCGAGCATCGCGATCGCCCCGGCGGGCACCCGCGCAGCGAGCGCGGCGCCGGAGCCGCGCGCGGCGCTGCCGGTCCCGACGCTGCGGACGCGGACGCGCAAGCTGTCGTCGTCGGCGGCTGCCGCCGCGCCGAGCCCCTTGAGGCCGGGCCGGTTGAGCAGCGCGGCGGCCGCGCCCCACATCCCGCCGGCGGGCGTGGCGCGCAGGCCCTGCGCCGAGAGGTAGAAGAGCGCCGGGCGCGGCGCTCCTGCGAGCGCGCGCCGGAAGGCCGGGGCGTCGGCGAGCGCGCGGCTGTCGCCGCGCGACGCGTCGATCGAGCGCTGGACCGCAAGCTCGGGGCCGGCGACGAGGTAGCCCTTCACGAACGCCGCGGCGTTCTCACCGAAGCGCCGGATCACCGTCTTGCCGTAGCGCACAGCTGGCCGCGTGCCGGCGACGCGCTGGAGCAGCGCCTCCGCGCGCGGCCGGTTGCTGACCTGCGCGATGACCAGCGAGCCGAACCGCCCGCCGCCCAGGTCGACGAGCGCCACGGCAGCCTCGTCGCCCAGCCACGGCCGGACGTCGCGCTGCAGGTCGAAGGTGCCGGGCGCGGGCGAGACCGCGCTCAACGCCTGCTCGCGCAGGCGTGCGTAGCCCGGCAGCTTCGGGGCGAGCCGCGCCAGGTCGCGCGCGGCCGGGTCGTCGGGATCGGTGCTGACGCGCGCGTAGGCGAGCGCCGAGGCCGGCACCAGCTCCGCCGCGTGACCGCCCGGACCCGCGTCGGCGCGGCTCGCCTGCACCGCCACGGCGAGGATGGCGACCAGCAGCCCTACCGCAAGGGCCAGCACCGCGAGCGATCCCCGTTGGGCCGTTCTCATTTTGATGAGGCAACCGGCGGCGTTGCGAGCCGTGCCGCCGGAAGCGTGCCCTGCTTATTCCCCGCGGCGGCGCTGCGTACGCTCGACGAAGTCGATGACCACCGGAATGCCTTCGAGCGCGTAGCGCTCGCGGAGGCGGTTCTCGACGAAGTAGGCGTAGTCGCGGGTGAGGCGATTGCGGTGATTGACGTGGATCGAGAACCGCGGCGGGCGCGTCTCGATCTGCGCGATGTAGAACATCTTCAGGCGCCGGCCCTGCTTCTGCGGCGTCTCGCGGCTCGCCACCAGGTCGCCGAGGAAGCGGTTGAGCTCCGGCGTCGGGACGCGGTGCGAGGCGCGCTCGGCCAGCGACAGCGCCTCGACCAGGATGCGGCTGATGTGGCGGCCGGTCTTGGCCGAGGTGGTCAGCACCTTCGGGCGCAGGCGCAGCTTGCGGTTGACCCGCGCGCGCTCGTGGTCGAGGTCGAAGTCGTCGCCGCTCGTCAGGTCCCACTTGTTGAGCACGAGCGCGGTCGCGCAGCCGGCCTTCATCGCCATCTCGGCGATCCGCAGGTCCTGCGAGGTGACACCGTCGGTCGCGTCGCACACCACGAGCGCGACGTCGGCGCGGTCGGCCGCGCGCTGCGAGCGCAGCGACGTGTAGTACTCGACCGACTCGTTGACCTTCGCGGCGCGGCGGATGCCGGCGGTGTCGACCAGCAGCAGGTTGCGCCCGTCGACCTCGATCGGGGTGTCGATCGCGTCGCGCGTGGTGCCCGCGATGTCGGAGACGATCACGCGCTCGCGGCCGAGGAACGCGTTGACGAGCGAGGACTTGCCGACGTTCGGGCGCCCGATCACCGCGAGGCGGACGAGGTCCTCGTCCTCGTCCGGCTCGTCGCCTTCGGGCAGCAGCTCGACGAGCCGGTCGAGCAGGTCGCCGGTGCCCAGCCCCTGCGCGGCCGAGACCGCCATCGGCTCGCCCAGCCCGAGGCCGTGGAAGTCGTGGACGAGGCCGAAGTCCTTCGGGTTGTCGATCTTGTTCGCGGCCAGGACGACCGGCAGGCCGCCCTTGCGCAGCATGTCGGCGACCTCCTCGTCGCCGGCCCGGAAGCCCGCCTTGCCGTCGACCACCAGCAGCGCGATGTCGGCGTCGGCGAGCGCCTCGCGCACCTGGTCCTGGATCGAGACGGCGAGCGGGTCGGTGTCCTCGAGGTCGACGCCGCCGGTGTCGATCAGCGCGAAGCTGCGCCCGTTCCAGTCCGTCGCGAGCTCCTTGCGGTCGCGCGTGATCCCCGAGCGCTCGTGCACGACGGCCTCGCGCGACTGCGTGAGGCGGTTGACCAAGGAGGACTTGCCGACGTTCGGGAACCCGACGACGGCGATCTTCCTCACGACGTGAGCTCCTTCGCCTCGACCGCGAGCGTGACGATCTGCTCGACGACCTGGTCGAGGGTGAGGCCGGTGGTGTCGACCGGCACCGCGTCGGGCGCGGGCGCGAGCGGCCCGACCTCGCGGCTGCGGTCGCGCTCGTCGCGCATCGCCTGCTCGCGCAGCACGACGTCCGGGTCGGTGCCGAGCTCGGCGGCGCGGCGCCGCGCGCGCTCGACGGGATCGGCGGTCAGGAAGACCTTGACCTCGGCGTCGGGCGCGACGACGGTGCCGATGTCGCGACCCTCGGCGACCCAGTCGCCGTCGGCGAGGATCCGCCGCTGCTGCTCGACCAGCGCCTCGCGGACCGCCGGGTCGGCGGAGACGTGCGAGGCGGCCTCGGACACCCGCGGCTCGCGGATGCGCTCGGTGACGTCGTCGCCGTCGAGCGTCACGCGCTCGCCGAGCTCGATCCGCGCGGTGCGCGCGATCTCCGCGGGGTCCCCGCCGCCGTCGACGGTCCGCAATGCGACCGCCCGGTACATCGCGCCGGTGTCGAGGTAGGTGAAGCCGAGCCGCTCGGCGGCGGCGCGCGCAACACTCGATTTTCCGGCCCCTGCGGGACCGTCGATGGCGATGACCATGGGCGATGAGGTTAGGCGGTCCGGATGATTACCCTGCGCGGCCGTGAGCTACGACGTCGAGGTCGCCACCCACGATCGGCCGGACGAGATCGAGGCGCCCGACGGCGTAACCGTCGACGGCCCGTTCGCCGCCGAGCCCGATGACCTCGCCGAGCCGCTCGCCGCGGCGGTGCTCGCGCCGCGCTGGCTGACGACGGTGTCGGCCGGCAACGCCGACGCCGCGCGGAAGGTCGGCCGGCGGCTGGCGAAGCTCAACGAGGGCGCCGCCTACGACCCCCAGGAGGAAGCGGTCTTCTACCCGCGTGGGCGGCCGAAGCGCGTCCCGGCGGGCAAGCCGGAGAAGACGAGCATCGTGCGGCTCGAGTGGTACGTGCCGGCCGAGCGCTGGGCGGCCGCCCCGGGGGAGCTGGTCGCCACGCTCGCCCGCCGCTGCCCGGAGGCGCTGCCCACCCGTTACGGCTACATCGAGCCGCTGCAGCAGCGCTACGACCCGGAGCAGCCCGACGCGTTCTCGGGCTTGGCCCGCGACGACTCGACGTTCTGGTTCTCGTCGCGCCCGTCGTTCGGCGGTCACGCGATCCCGCCGAACCGCCTCGGCATCGACCTCGACTGGCGCGTGCTCGACGCCGACCCGCGGTGGCGCGAGGCCGTCGCCGGCCTGTTCGCGGCCGCGGCGGCCGCGCTGGGCGCGTTCTACGCCGAGTGCTGGGTCGAGCCGGGCTGGAACGTCTCGCGGAACAACCGGCTCTCGATCGCCGCCGGGCGCAAGACGCGCGCGTCCGCGCTCCGCCGCGACGGCTGGCAGGGGCTGCCCGCCGAGCCCGCGTGGCTGACGTGGTTCGGCGGCGAGTACCGCGAGCCGGTGGCGGCGGCGCTCGACGGCGTGGGCGCGCTGCGCCAGGGCCTCGTGCGCAAGTCGGTCACGCCCGCGGTGACGCCGCACGATGGCGGCCTCTGCGTCCGCCTCGGGGAGCAGCCGCGGGCGAAGCTCCCGGCGCTGCCGCTGCCGGCCGAGCTGATCAGGCCGCCGGACTGAGCAGGCGGTCGACGTCGGCGGTGAAGCCCGGGTAGGAGACGGCGGCCGCCTCCATCCCCACGACCTCGACGCCTTCGCGCGAGGCGAGCCCGGCGACCGCGCCGAGCATCGCCAGCCGGTGGTCGCCGTGCGCCTCCATCGAGCCGCCGCGCAGCCCGCCGGTGCCGCGCACGACGAAGCCGTCCTCGGCCGCCTCGATGTTGGCGCCGAGCCCGCGCAGGCCGTCGACCACGGTGGCGATGCGGTCGGTCTCCTTGAGCCGCAGCTCGGCGGCGCCGCGCACGATCGTCTCGCCCTCGGCGAAGCAGCCGAGCAGCGCGACGAGCGGCAGCTCGTCGATCGCCAGCGGCACCTCCGCGGCCTCGACGACCGTGCCGCCGAGCGCCGAGTCGCAGATGTCGAGCTCGGCGATCGGCTCCTCCGCCGGGATGCCGTCCTGGGGCTCCTCCAGCGGGCCGACCACAACGGCGCCCATGCGCTGGGCGATGCGCAGGAAGCCGACGCGCGTCCAGTTGACGCCGACGTCCTCGAGCACGAGCCGCGAGCCGGGCACGAGCATCGCCGCGGCCGCGTGGAACGCGATCGACGACGGGTCGCCGGGCACGTGGATGTCGTCGACCTCGAGCTCGTCCTGCGGGTGCACGGTCACCGTCGCGCCGTCGCGCTCGACGCGCGCCCCGGCCTGCTGCAGCATCCGCTCGGTGTGGTCGCGGGTCGGCGCCGGCTCGGTCACGCTGCGTCGCGCCCGACGGCGAGCAGCCCGGCGAACAGGACGCACGACTTGATCTGCGCGGACGCCACCGGCAGCTCGTACTCGATCCCCTCGAGCCGGGCGCCGGCGATCGTCAGCGGCGTGAAGCGGCCCTCGCGCGCGTCGAGCCGCGCGCCCATCCGCCGCAGCGGCTCGGCGATGCGGTCGACCGGGCGGCGCCGGATCGACTCGTCGCCGTCGAGGATCCAGACGCCCTCGGACTGCCCTGCGAGCCAGCCCGGCAGCAGCCGCAGCAGCGTGCCGGCGTTGCCGACGTCGATCACGCCGGTCGGCTGCGCGGCCGCGCGCAGGCCGGGCCCGCGGATCAGCAGCTCGCCGTCGCGCCGCTCGACGATCGCGCCGAGCGCCTGGACCGCCGCCAGCGTCGAGAGCGTGTCGGCCGCCTCGAGGTAGTTGGTCACCCGCACGGGGTCGGAGGTCATCCCGGCCAGCAGCGCGGCGCGGTGGGAGATCGACTTGTCCGGCGGCGCGACGAGCGTGCCGCTGAGGCCGCGATCCGCGGGAGCGAAGAACGTCATGGCCGCGCCACCGTGAAGCCGAGCGCGCCGATCAGGCCCTCGGCCTCGGCCGCGTCGGCCTCGCCCGCGATCCACAGCGCGATCGAGCCCGTCGTGTTGTCCGCCGCCGGATACAGCGCCATGTCGACGATGTTGACCGATGCCCGCCCGAGCGCGAGCGCGACCTCGGCCACCACGCCCGGCCGGTTCGGGACCGAGACGCGCAGCTCGACCACCTCACCGCCGGCGAGGTCGGCCTCGAGCAGCCGCCGGCGGTCGTCGCGGGCGGCGTCGTTCCAGCCCACCACCGCGGCCTCGTCGCGGCCGGCCAGCGCCTCGCGGATCTCGCCGAGCCGGCGCACGGTGTCGTCGATCGCCGCCACGAGCGCGTCGGCGTTGGAGATGTAGATGTCGCGCCAGATGGCGCTCGACGCTCCCGCCACGCGGGTCGCGTCGCGGAAGCTCGGGCCGGTCGGCGGCAGCCGCTCGGACTCGAGCGCGCGCACCGTCTGGGCGACGAGCACGTTGGCGAGCACGTGCGGGAGGTGCGACACCGACGCCATCAGCCGGTCGTGCGTCTCGGCGTCGATCGCCGCCGGGCGCGCGCCGAGGTCGGCGAGCAGCCGGTAGAGCCGCTCGTAGAGCACGCCCTCGGTCCGCGGCGTCGGCGTCAGGTACCAGGTGGCGCCGTCGAACAGCCCGGCGCGCGCGTGCTCGACGCCCGCGGTCTCGGCGCCCGCCAGCGGGTGGCCGCCGATGAAGCGGTGGTCGTCGACGGCGCCGACCAGCTCGCGCTTGGTCGAGCCGACGTCGGTCACCACGCAGGCCGGCCCGGCGGCGGCCAGCGCCTCCCCCACCACGCCCGGCAGCGCGCGCACCGGCGCGGCGACGAACGCCGCCTCGGCACCCGCGAGCGCCTCGGCGGGCGAGCCGCAGATGGTCGTGATCGCGCCGTGCTCGAGCGCCCGGTCGAGCACCCCGGGCGCGGGATCGAAGCCGCGGACCTCGGCGTCGAGCCGGTCCCGGGCGGCGAGCCCCACGGACCCACCGACCAGGCCGACGCCGAGGACCGCGACGATCAAGCGCGAACCGTTGAGAGCACCTTGCCCGCCACGGCGGCGGCGCGCTCGACCTGCTCGACGTACTCGGCGAAGCCGTCCGCGACGAGCGCCTGCGGGCCGTCGCAGATCGCGTGCTCGGGCTCGGGGTGCACCTCGACGATGATCCCGTCCGCGCCCGCGGCGGCCGCGGCCAGCGACAGCGGCGTCACGAGGCTGCGCCGCCCGGCCGCATGGCTCGGGTCGACGATCACGGGCAGGTGCGTTAGCTCCTTGAGGACCGGCACGGCGGTGAGGTCGAGCGTGTAGCGGTAGGCGGTCTCGAACGTGCGGATGCCGCGCTCGCACAGCAGCACGTTCGGGTTGCCCTCCTTGAGGATGTACTCGGCCGCCATCAGCAGCTCCTCGAGCGTGGCCGACGCGCCGCGCTTGAGCAGCGCCGGGCGCCCGGAGCGGCCGATCTCGGCCAGCAGCGGGTAGTTCTGCATGTTGCGGGCGCCGATCTGGATCACGTCGGCCACCTCGAGCACCGGCTCGAGGTCGCGCGCGTCCATGCACTCGGTGACGATCGGGAGCCCGGTCTCGGCCTTGGCCTCGGCGAGCAGCCGCAGGCCCTCTTGACCGAGGCCCTGGAACGCGTAGGGCGAGGTGCGCGGCTTGTAGGCGCCGCCGCGGAACAGCGAGCCGCCGGCCGCCTTGACCGTGCGCGCGGTGCCGAGCGTCTGGTCGCGCGACTCGACCGTGCACGGCCCGGCGATCATCGAGAAGTGCTCGCCGCCGATGAGGCGGCCGTCGATCTCGATCACGCTCGGCTCGGGGCGGATCTGCGCCGACGCGAGCTTGTACGGCTTGAGGATCGGCACGACCTGCTCGACGCCGGGGGCGCCCTCCAGGCCGAGTCGCATCACGTGCTCGCGGTCGCCGATCGCGCCGATCACGGTGACCTCTTCACCGCGCGACGGATGGGCTCGAGCGCCGACTTCCTCGATGCGATCGATGACGGACTGAACTTCCTCCTCCGTCGCCGACGATTTCATCACGATCATCATTCGGAACTCCTCGGAATTACGCCTGTGGACACTCTACGGACGACGGGCACTCGGTAGACCGGTCGGAGACCGGTTCGTTCACGACCGAGTGCCTAGAGAAATCGCCAGGCGGAACGGCTCGCGGAGCCGGCGTAGGAATACGCGGCGAAGGTGAAGCTGGCGAGCTGTCCGGTGCTGGTGCGCATGGCGCGGAATCGCGGAGCTTAGAGGAGCGCGCCGAGCGCGTCCAGGAAGCGCTCGTTCTCCGCCTCGGTCCCGACCGTCACGCGCAGTGCGCCGGCCCGGCCCAGCGAGCCGCCGGCGCGGACGAGGATGCCGCGCTGGGCGAGCCCCTTGAGGATCTCGCGCTCGACCTCGGCGGGGTCGTCGTCATCGCCAGCCGGGAGGTCGAACCAGACGAAGTTGGCCTGCGACTCGGCGGCCTCGATGCCGAGCCGGCGCAGCCCCTCCTCGAGCCCGATCCGCTCGGCGAGGTTGCGCTCGACGCGGCGGGCGACCTCGTCCTGGTGGTTGAGCGCCTCGACCGCGGCGGCCTGGGCGGCGGCGTTGCAGAAGAACGGCTGGCGGACCTGGTCGACGGCGGTGCGGAAGTCCTCCGACCCGCAGAGCGCGAAGCCGACGCGCAGCCCGCACAGGCCGTAGACCTTGGAGAAGGTGCGGAGCAGGACGAGGTTCGGGTGCCGCTTGAGCAGCGGGATCGACTCGTCGGGGTCCTGGAGGATGTTGAACTCGCAGTAGGCCTCGTCGAGGATCACCGCGACGTGCGGCGGGATGTCGGCGACGAACGCCGCGATCTCGTCGAGCGGCAGCGCGGTCGAGGTCGGGTTGTTCGGGTTGCAGACGACGACGAGCCGCGTGGCGACGGTGATCTCCTCGCGCATCTTCGCGAGGTCGTGCTTGTGCTCGGCGTCGACGGGGACCTCGAGCGCGCGCGCCCCGGACGCGGCCGCGAGGTGCGGGTAGACGGAGAAGCTCGGCCACGCGTAGACGACCTCGGCCCCGGGCTCGAGCAGCGCGTCGCCGGCGGCGAGCAGGATGTCGCAGGAGCCGTTACCGACCGCGATCCGGTTGGCGGGCACCCCGTAGCGGTCCGACAGCCGCGTGCGCAGCGCGGAGTTCGTCGGGTCGGGGTAGCGGTTGAGGCCGCCGAGGACGTTGGTGACCGCTTCGACGACCTCGGGGATCGGCGGATAGGCGCTCTCGTTGGAGGCAAGCTTCGCCACCGGGCCCTCCGAGGCGTAGCCGTCGGCGGCGGGATAGACGGGGATGCGGCGGACCTTCTCGCCGAACTCGAGCGGCATGGCCCCGAGGTTACAAGCCGAGCTTGGCCGCGAACCCGTCCAGCAGCCACTCGAGGCCCTCCTCGAAGCGCTGCGTCTGAGGCGGGTCGCCGTCCTCCTCGAGGAAGCGGCTCAGCAGCGGGAACTCGCCGCTGTCGAGCAGCGCCTGAAGGTGCGGCTCCTGAAATGCCTCCTCGATGCCCTGTGCCCGCTCCTCGGTGCCGACGTAGTTGCGCTCGCGGAGCGTGTACCCGACGGTGTAGTCGTCGACGGCGGCGACGAGCGTGCTGACCACGCCCGGGTCGAAGCCGGCCTCGACCAGCGGCTGGACTGCCTGGGCGGACTGCTCGATGTGGCGCATGAGGTTCGGCGTCACGCGCATGCGCTCGTGCAACGTCGTGTGAAGCCAGGGGTGGCGCGCGAAGGCCTGGCGGCTGTGCTCGGCGATCGCCTTCAGCGCGCCGCGCCAGTCGTCGGGCAGCTCACCCGGCACGACCATCTCGGCTGCGATCCGGTCGGCCATCAGCTCGAGCAGCTCGTCGCGCGAGTCGAAGTAGTGGTAGAGCGACATCGCGCCGGACCGCAGCTCGCGGGCGATGCGGCGGATCGAGACCGCGTCGATCCCCTCGGCGTCGGCGATGGCGAGCGCCGTCTCCGCGATCTGGTCGCGCGAGAGCGCGGCGGCCGGCCCGCGGCCGCGCGGCTCGGGGCGCGCCCAGATCGGCGGGCGCGGCTCGCGGGCCTGGCGGCCCGGCCGCCCGTGGCGGTTCGGGCTCATGCGCGGATTCTGTCGCCGGCCTCGGCCGGATGGCTCGCGCGTTGACATTCCGTACAGTGTACTGCTAGCGTACGCCGTACCATGACGTACACCGTACCAACCTCCCCAGGGCCGGCGGTCCTCACCGAGGGCCTCGGCAAGCGCTACGGCGCGACCCCCGCGCTGGCCGGCCTCGACCTGGTGGTCGAGGCCGGCACGGTGCTCGGTCTGCTCGGCCACAACGGCGCAGGCAAGACCACCGCCGTCCGCATCCTCACCACCCTCATCGCCCCGTCCGAGGGCCGCGCACTCGTCGCCGGCCGTGACGTCGTCGCCGATCCCCGTGCCGTCCGCGAGCAGGTCTCGCTGGCCGGCCAGCAGGCCTCGCTCGACGAGCGGCTCACCGGCCGCGAGAACCTGATGCTGCTCGGGCGCCTGCAGCGGCTCTCCAAGCGCGACGCGATCGCGCGCACGAGCGAGCTGCTCGAGCGCTTCGGCATCACCCACGCCGCCGACCGCCAGGTCGGCACCTACTCCGGCGGCATGCGCCGGCGGCTCGACCTCGCCGCCTGCCTCGTCGTCCGCCGCCCCGTCGTGTTCCTCGACGAGCCCACCACCGGGCTCGACCCCGCCAGCCGCGCGGACATGTGGAGCGCGATCGAGGGCCTGGTCGAGAGCGGCACCGCACTGCTGCTGACCACCCAGTACCTCGAGGAGGCCGACCGCCTGGCCGACCAGATCGTCGTGCTCTCCGGTGGCCGGACCGTCGCGGCCGGCACCCCCGCGGAGCTGAAGGCGCGCGTCGGCGAGCGGCGCGTGCACCTGTCGCTCCGCGACGACGAGGCGCTGCAGGGCGCCGCGCGCGTGTTCGAGCGGCTCGCCCCCGAGCTCGACGTACGCGCCCGCCGCCTGTCCGTCCCAGCGCCGGAGGGCTCGCAGGACCTGCGCGCCGTGCTCGACGAGCTCGAGCGCGCCGGCGTCGCCGTCGATGAGGCCGCGCTCAGCCGGCCGACGCTCGACGACGCGTTCTTCGCCCTCGCGGGTGAGGAGGTCGTCCGATGACCGCCGCCGCGATCCAGACGATCGACGAGATCCGGCTGCTCGCCGGGCGCTCGCTGCGCCACATCCCGCGCATCCCCGAGAAGGCGTTCGGCGCGGTCATCCTGCCGCTCGTCTTCGTGCTCATGTTCGCCTACGTGTTCGGGAGCGCGATCTCGATCCCGGGCGGCGACTACCACGCCTACCTCGTGTCGGGGATCTTCGCCCAGTCCATGGTCGGCACCGTGCCGGGCATCTCGGTCGGCGTCGCCTCCGACATCCGCAGCGGCCTGATGGACCGCCTGCGCACGCTCCCGATCTGGAGCGGCTCGGTCATCGCCGGGCGCACGATCGCCGAGATGGTGGAGCTGGCGGGCGGCATGGTGGTCGTCGCCATCTGCGGCCTGATCGTCGGCTGGGCGCCGCACGGCACCGTGCTGGAGACCGCGGGCGCGTTCGGCCTCCTGCTGGTGTCGGCCTTCGCGTTCACCTGGGCGGGGATGTTCCTCGGCCTGATCGTCCGCGACCCCGACGGCGCCGACGGCATCGCGATGTCGTTCATCTTCCCCCTGATGTTCCTGTCGGGGATCTTCGTCCCGGTCGGCGGCCTCCCCACCCCGCTGCGCCAGATCGCGGAGATCAACCCGCTGACCTCACTGTCCACCGCGCTGCGCGAGCTGTTCGGCGTGGCCACCGGCCCGCTCCCCGACGTGTGGACGCTCCAGCAGCCGGTGCTGGCCTCGCTCGCCTGGGCCGCCGCCCTGATGGCGATCTTCATTCCGCTGTCGGTGCGCCGCTACAAGCGCATGGGGCGCTAGTTGTCCTGCCTAGGGAGGTTGTGAACGCGGGTGATCGGTGCCCGGTTGCCGATCGCTGAGTGCGGTCGCCGGTTGTTGTAGTGCTCGAGCCAGTCTTTCAGGAGGCTGGCTCGATGTGCGCTTGAGGGGTAGCTGCGGCCGTGGGCCCATTCGCGGCCCATGGTTTGGTGGAAGCGTTCGACTTTGCCGTTGGTGCGCGGCCGGTAGGGCTGGGTTTTGAGGTGGCGGATGCCGTGCGCGGCGAGCAGTTCGCGCAGTGAGCGGTTGCGGACGTAGGTGAAGGCGTTGTCGGTCATCAGCCGGCGCGGTTGGATGCCGTGGCCGGCGAAGAACGCCAGCGCCCGCTCAAAAAAGGCGGTGACGGTGGCGGCGCGTTCGTCGTCGTGCAGCTCGACGTAGGCCAGGCGGGTGTGGTCGTCGACGATCGCGTGCGCGTAGTCGTTGCCGACTCGCGTGGCCGGGTCCATCCAGTGCCGGTCGCGTTGGGAGCGGTCGCCGGTGGCGCGATGCCCGGGCCGCCGGAAGCGCGGGTAGGTGCAGACGTCCATGTGCAGCAGATCGCCTGGGCAGGGCCACTCGTAGCGGTTCGGCGCGCCGCGCGGGCCCGGTGCTCGGCGAGAGATGCCATGGCGCAACAGGACTCTCCAGACCGTCGCGTGCGGCTGGCCCGTGGCGCCGGCGACCAGCCGTGGCCCCCAGCCCGTGGCCTGACGAACCGCGCAGATCCGCGCTTCGAGCTCCGCGCTCGTTCGCCGCGGCTGGCGATGCGGCCGGCTCGAACGGTCGCGCAACCAGACGCCGCTCGCGCGCTGCGCCGCGTCAGCTTCAAGCCAGCGATGCCACCACCGATGCGCCGTGGCCACCGAAACGGAACTCTCATCTGCGGCGGTCCTGAGCGAGCACCCTCCCTCAATCAATCCAACTAAGGCCAGCCTCCCAGCCGGTCCGAGCTTCGCGTTAGCGTGAACGCGCATCCGGGCACCTCCTGAACTGGCCGAGTTCTTGGCGGAACCGCAGAGCCTCAGGACGGGCCCGGACGACTTCCTCAGCCAGCGTTCACAACGTGCCAAGGCGGGAGAGCTAGTTACTGGGCGCCGCTGATGTCGAGCCGCAGCGCGGCTGCCTCGCCGAGGTAGACGTGCTGCGGCTCGTGGCCGTCCGCGCCGTAGCAGTGGATCAGGACGCGGATGATGCGCGGCAGCGCGCCCGGCACGGGCACCTCGCGGGCGCACAGCAGCGGCACCGCGCTCAGCCCCATCTTGCGCGCGGCGACAGCGGGGAACTCGGCGTCGAGGTCGTCGGTCAGCGTGAAGATGCAGGACACGAGGTCCTCGGCGGCGAGTGCGTTGCGCGACAGGATCTCGCGCATCAGCTCGTCGGTGGCCTCGAGGATGGCGTCGGCGTCGTTCTCGGTCACCGAGGTGGCGCCGCGAAGGGCATAGAGACGCATAGGCGGCGGCATTCAATCAGCGCCGCAGCTGCTCGACCTCTGCGGCCGTCAGCTTGCGGTGGCCGCCGGCCGGCAGGTTGCCCAGCTTCAGCGGCCCGAACGCGACCCGCTCGAGCGACTCGACGCGGTGCCCGACCGCCTCGCACATGCGCCGGACCTGGCGCTTGCGGCCCTCGTGGATGGTGATCTCGAGCTCGCCGGAGGAGATCTTGCGGATCTTCGCGGGCGAGGTGCGGCCGTCGTCGAGCTCGACGCCCTCGCGCAGCTTGCGCAGCGCCGGCTCGCGAACCGGCGGGTTGCGCACGACGGCGCGATAGGTCTTCGGCACCTCGAAGCTCGGGTGCGTGAGGCGGTGGGCGAGCTCGCCGTCGTCGGTGAGGAGGAGCAGGCCCGTGCTGTCGGCGTCGAGCCGCCCGACCGGGTAGAGGCGGCGATCGGCGTGGATCAGATCGACGACGGTGCGCCGGCCGTGGGTGTCGTGGGCGGTCGAGACGACGCCGGCGGGCTTGTTGAGGATGTAGACCGCGCGCTCCTGTTCTGTCCCGCCGACCGGCCGGCCGTCGACCTTGATCTCCTTGGAGCCGTCGACGTCGCGGGCGGGGTCGCGGACGACGTGGCCGCCGACCGTCACGCGGCCCGCGAAGATCAGCTGCTCGGCGGCGCGCCGCGAGGCGACCCCGGCGTGGGCGAGGTGCTTGGCGAGCCGCATGGTGGTGCCACCATAGGTGAGCCGTGGATCTCGATCTCCTCGACCGCACGCTCGCCGACGCCGGCGAGCCCGCCTTCCGCGCCCGCCAGGCATGGCGCTGGACCGCGGGCGGCGCCGCGGGCTACGACGAGATGACCGACCTGCCGGCCGGGCTGCGCGAGCGCCTGGAGGCGGCGGTGCCGTACTCGACGCTGACGCTCGCCCACGAGGCGCACGCGCGCGACGGCACGGTCAAGGCGCTCTTCCACACCCACGACGGCCGCCCGGTCGAGGCGGTGCTGATGCGCTACCGCGACGGGCGCCGCTCGGTCTGCGTCTCCTCGCAGTCGGGCTGCCCGCTGACGTGCACGTTCTGCGCCACCGGCCAGATGAAGTTCGGCCGCAACCTGACCGCGAGCGAGATCCTCGACCAGGTTCTGCACTTCCGCCGCATCGAGCCGCTCAACCACCTCGTGTTCATGGGGATGGGCGAGCCGATGATGAACCTCGACAACGTGCTCGGCGCTGCCCGGAAGCTGCCCGACCTCGGCATCACCCACCGCCGCACGGGCATCTCGACGGTCGGCTGGGAGCCGGGGATCCGCAAGCTGACGGAGTCCGACATGCCGATCCGGCTCGCGCTCTCGCTGCACGCGCCCGAGGACGCGCTGCGCTCGAAGATCATGCCGATCAACGAGCGCTACTCGATCGCGGAGGTGCTGGCGGCCTGCGAGGCCTACTACGAGCGCCGCCGCCGCAAGGTGTTCGTCGAGTACGTGATGCTGGCCGGCGTCAACGACAACTACGGCCAGGCGGTCCAGCTCACCAAGCTGCTCGACCCGCGGATCTACAAGCTCAACCTGATCCCGTACAACCCGACCGACTCGGTCTACGACGGCTCCTCGCGCGGCGCGATCGACGCGTTCCGCGCCGCGCTCGAGGAGCACGGCCTGCGCGCGACGGTCCGCCTCACCCGCGGCCGCGACATCGACGCGGCCTGCGGGCAGCTCGCGGCGAAGGCTTAGCTCTCCGCGTAGAGCGCCTCGATGCAGTCCGCATAGCGGGCGTGCACGGCCGCGCGGCGCAGCTTGAGCGTCGGCGTGAGCTCGTCACTGCCGGGCGGCCAGGTGTCCTCGAGCATCACGTAGCGACGCACGCGGCCGGTCTCAGGGAACTGCGAGTTGACGCGCTCGACGGCCGCGGCGACGGCGCCGGGGTCCCCGTCGACGGTGATGAGCGCCACCAGATACGGGCGGCCGTCGCCGATCACGCACGCCTGGGCGATGCTCGGGCACTCGGCGCGCAGCGCGGTCTCGATCCGCACCGGGTCGATGTTCGTGCCGAACGCGGTCGCGAAGCGCTCGTCGCGGCGGCCGTCGAGCGTCAGCCGTCCCTCGGGGTCGAGCAGGCCGACGTCCCCGGTGTGCGCCCAGCCCTCGGCGTCGAACATCGCCGCGGTCTGCGCGGGCCGGCGGTGGTACCCGGCGCTGCGGGCGTGATGGCGGACGAGCACCTCCCCGTCACCGCCAAGCCGCACCTCGACGCCCGGGAGCGGGTGCCCCGCGGTGCCGATGTCGGCCGGGTGCGGGCGGGTGATCGTGTTCAGCGGCAGCTCGGTGAGCGCGTAGACGTTCATGACCGGCACGCCGAGCGCGTGCAGGTCCTGCAGCGGCCCGGGAGCGCACTGTGCCGCGCTCACGAACGGCTGGTCGAGCCGGTCGAGCCCGAGCCGGGCGCGTATCGCGGCGAGCTCGGCGGAGAGCGGCGCCGGCCGCCCGCGACGCACGTGCTCGAGCGCGCGGGTGTGCGCGGCCTGGGCGGCCGGGTCACCCGCCATCGCGGCGCGCGCGCCCGCCGCGAGCCCTTGCCAGATCGCAGGCGGGGCGAACAGCACGGTCGGTCGCGCGTCGGCGATCACCGACGGTAGCTCCGCGGGGTCGAGGCAGAACGTCGTCGTTGACCCGTGCAGCAGCGAGCGGTAGTGGCCCATCGCCCGCTGCCCGGCGTGCGCGAACGGGATGAACGCGACCGCGTGCAGCCAGTCCGTCTCGGGCACCGTACTGTCGAAGCCAGCGAACGCGGCGAGCAGCGCGCGATGGGTGTAGACGACGCCCTTGGGCGCGCCGGTCGTGCCCGACGTGTACATCAGCGTCACGCGATCGTCTGGGAGCACGGCCGCCGCAGCGTCCTCGAGGTCGAAGCCCGGAGCGGGCGAGAGTTCGCCGAGCGCGGTGACGCCCGGCGCGTCGCCGTCGATACCGATCACGTGCTCGAGCTTCGGACACGCGCGACGCAGGCCGGGCACGAGGCCGGCGAGGCTGCGCTCCGTGACGAGCACGCGCACGTCGGCGTCGTCGAGCACGTAGGCGTGTGCCGCCGGCGTGCCGGCGAGGTAGAGCGACAGCCCGGCGGCGCCGAGGTGCATGCCGGCGACGTCGACCCACGCCGCCTCGGGGCGGTTGGCGAGCAGCAGCGCGACGGTGTCGCCTCGGCCAACGCCGAGCCCGGCGAGCCGAGCGGCGGTCGCTCGCACCCGCTCGGCGTAGCCGGCCCAGGTGACGGCCAGGCCGTCGCCGGGGGTGCGCAGCGCGATTCGGTCGCCCTGCGCGGCGGCCGTGGCCTGGAAGGCCGCGCACAGAGTGGGGTACTCGGGCGCGGGGAGGGTCGGGGCGGAGCGGGTGGCAGCGGCGGTGAGGGTCATGCCGGCAACCCTCCTCCCGTCGCCGGGCGGCTCGCATCCCCGACCCTCGGTGAACTTTTCCCGAGCGCCTCCGTGAGTTCCTCGCGCGAGCTCACGTCGAGCTTCCTGTAGGTCGCCTTGAGGTGGCTCTCGACCGTGGAGCGCGACACGACGAGCGCACGCGCGACCTCCGGGTTGGAGAGGCCCTGCGCGACGAGCTCGGCGACCCGCTGCTCGCTCGCGGTCAGGCTGTCGCGGCCCGTCAGCAGCGCGCGGCGGGGGCGCGCGCCGCAGGCCGCGAGCTCCGTACGCGCCTCGCCCGCAAGCGGCCCGGCCCCGCAGCGGGCGGCGAGGTCGAGCGCGCGCCGCAGCGGCTCGCGCGCCTCGGCGCGCCGGTTCGCGCGCCGGCGAGCGGCGCCGAGTGCGAGCAGCGCTCGCGCGAGCTCGAGCCGGCACGGCGTCGCGGCCAGCGCAGTCGCCGCGCGCTCGAGCCGCGCCTCGTCACCAACCGCCAGACCGAGCTGCAGCTCGGCGATCGCGAGCGCACTCGGTGCCCCCCAGCGCCGCGCGCGCTCGAGCTCCTCCTCGGCAGCGCGGCGCGCGCGCTCGGTCTGCCCCGCGGCGAGGTACGCCATCGCCGCCTCGCCGAGCGGCCCAGGCGCACGGTGACGACGACGCTCGAGCCGGTCGAGCAGCTCGTCCGCGTCGGCGCACGCCTCCGCGTGGCGGCGACGCGCGCTGTGCAGCGCCATCCGCCCGCGCAGGAGCGTGGTCGCCGCGCCCACCCCGGGCAACGGGCCCGCGTCGAGGTTGAGCTCGGCGAGCAACCGGTCCGCGGCGTCGAGCTCGCCGCAGTCCACGAGCGTCGCGGTCAACGTCCCGCCCGTAACCACGCGCCCGTAGCTCGAGCCGAGCCGCGCGCGCTCGATCGAGCGCTCGAGCGTGGCGCGCGCGCCCGCGAGGTCGCCGCGGAAGCGCCGAACGCGCGCGAGCCCGAGCTCGGCGATCCCGAGTGTCATCTCGGCACCGTCTTCGCGCGCCCTGGCCGCAACGCGCTCGAGCCAGCGCTCTGCGTCCGCATCGCGGTCCGCGGCCAGCAGCACCAGTGCGACGAAGGCGAGCACCAACGTGTTCGGCGCCTCGTCGCGCAGCATCCCGCCGGCCGCGAGGGCGCGCTCCGCTACCTCGGCGGCGGCCGCTGCACCCTTCGTGCCGGTGCGTGCGCGAATCAGCGCCAGCGAGCCGAGCAGCAGGCGCTCGGCGGCGGTGCCGCCGGTCAGATCCGCGGCCTCGCGCTCGACCCGCGCAGACGCGTCGACCACCAGCGCGTCGACGAGCATTCCAAGCCCGAGCTGGGTGGCCAGCAGCACGCGCCGGTCCCCGGCGTCGGCCGGGAGCGCATCGAGCTCGCGCTCCAGCACGGCCACAGCCTCCTCACCGCGGGCGTTCATCGCCAGCGCGGTGGCGAGATCGCGGGTGATCTCGTCGCGCCCGGGCCCGGGAGGCCACGCCGCGTGGGCCGACTCGAGCGCCGCCGAAGCATCGTCCAGCCGCCCGACGAGCCGATACGCGCGGCCGAGCGCGAGCTGCAGCTCCGCCTCGTCGCACGGCTCGCGGCGAGCGCGCTCGAGCAGGCGGACGGCGGCCTCGGGCGCGCCGCGCGCGGTCGCGCGCTCGCCGGCCGCGCGCAGCTTGTGCGCCACCCACGTGTCGGCTGCCGGCTCGCAGGCGAGCAGGTGCGCGGCCGCGCGGTCCGTCAGCGCCGGCTCGGCGTCGAGCAGCGCACCGGCCAGCCGGTGGGCGGCGGCGAGCCGCGCGGTGGGCAGCTCGGCCTCGACGGCGGCGCGCAGCAGCGGGTGGGCGAAGCGCAGCGGCCGGCCCGGGCGCAGCAACCGCGCGAGCGTCAGCTCGTCGGCCGCCCCCTCGCCGGCCGACAGCGGGAGACCCGCGAGCGCGACCGCATGGCGCAGCTCGGCGTCGCCGTCGAGCACCGCGACGGCGCGCGCCAGCTCGACCGCCGCAGGTGACAGGCGCCCGAGCCGGCGCGTGACGTCGGACACCACCCGCTCCGGCCGCAGCGTCAGGACGCGCTCCTCGGGCGGCACGACCCCTTCGGCGGCGAGCTCGCCGAGCAGCTCTCCGAGCAGGAAGGGGTTGCCTCCCGTCACCTCACGGCAGGCGCGAACGAAGCGCGCGTCGCCGGCTGCCCCCAACGTCTCGCCCGCGAGCACGGCGGTGGCCGCCTCGCTGAGCGGCGCCGGCGCGAGCCGTAGCGCGCCATCGAGCGCGCCCAGCTCGTCGAGCAGCCCGGCGGCGGCCGTCGGCTCGCCCAGGCGACGCGCGGTCAGCACCGCTAGCGGCAACGGCGCGACCCGGCGCGCGAGGTAGACCAGCCACCGCAGCGACGCCTCGTCACACCAGTGCGCGTCGTCGACGGCGACGAGCGCCGGCGCGGTGTCGCACAGCATCACGAGCACCCGGAACAGCGCGTGCTCGAGACCGGGTGCGGAATCGACCGGGAACGCCGCCTCGCGCGCCGGACCGGGAAGCCCGAACACCGGCGCAGCCGCGCGCGCCGGCCCGTCGAGCAGCCCGGCGACACGCTCCGGACCCAGCACGAGCGGCTCGAGCAACTGCCGCACCACGCCCCACGCGACGTCCTGCTCGAGCACGCCGCCGGTCGCGACAAGCACGCGCATCCCGCGCTCGCGAGCAAGCTCGGCGGCGAGCGCGAGCAGCGCGCTCTTGCCGAGCCCCGCCTCACCCTCGGCGGTGAGGACGCACCCGCGTCCGGCGCACACGCCATCGAGCGCCCCCGCGAGCAGTGCTCGCTCGCCGTCGCGCTCCAGCAGAAGCTGCCCGCTCATGTCGTCCTCCGGCCGAGCCTATCCGGCCCAGCGCGCGGTGTCAGGTGCCTAGTTGCTGGCGCCGGTGCGTTCGTCGCCGGCGCGCAGCAGGCGGTCGCGCAGCGCCGCCTGGTCCTCAGGCGACGGGTCCCACTGCTCGAGCTCGGGGAGCTCCTCGATCGAGCGCAGGCCGAACAGCTTCAGGAACAGCGGCGTCGTGCGGTAGAGCACGGCGCCGAACGGCGAGCGCCCCGCCTCCTCGATCAGCCCGCGCTCGGCCAGCGCCGCGGTGGCGGACTCCGAGGCGACGCCGCGGATGCGGGCCATCTCCGGCCGCGAGACCGGCTGCAGGTAGGCGACGACCGACAGCGTCTCGGCCTGGGCCGGGGTGAGCGTCGGCGTGCGGGGCTTCGACAGCAGCCGCCGCGCGGCCTCCTCCGCCCCGGGATGCGAGGCCAGCGTCCAGCCGCCCCCGATCTCCTTCAGCACGACGCCGCGGCCGTGCAGGCCGTCGCGCAGCTCGGTCAGCGCGTCGAGCACCGCCCACTCGTCCTGCTGGGTGGCGTCGCGCAGGTCGTCGAGCGACACGGGCTCGGGCGAGAGGAACAGCAGCGCCTCGACGATCTTGGCCAGCGGCGTCATGTCGCCGCCACCGTGATCGGGCCGAACGACTCGGGCTGCTCCCAGCTCGCCTCGCCGCGCTTGTAGAGCTCGAGCAGGGCGAACAGCGTCACCGCCACCGTCACGCGGTCGGCGCCCTCCACCGCCTCGTCGAAGCTGAAGCGCCCGCTCTTCAGCCGCAGCAGCTCGCGCAGGTGCGCGACGCGCTCGCCGAGCGAGACGCGCGGCATCGCCATGTGGCTGAGGTCGACCGGTGGCGGCGTGCGCAGCAGGCCGCCGAGCGCCGCGCCGAGCACGGCGGGGTCATACGAGGTCTCGGCCTGCTCGACCGACAGCCGGCGCAGCTCGTCGGGCAGCGGCGCGGCGCGGTAGAGCAGCGCCTCGCCGACGCCCTTGCGCTCGCCCAGCCAGCCGGCGGCGCCGCGGAAGCGCGCGTAGCGGAGCAGCCGCTCGATCAGCTCGCCGGCCGCCTCGGCGGGCGCGAGCTCGTCGAGCTCCTCGACCTCCTCGCCCGGCAGCATCAGCCGCGACTTGAGCTCGAGCAGCGCGGCGATCAGGACCAGGAACTCGGTCGTGGCCTCGAGATCGAGCTCGTCGCGCGCCTCGAGGTGGTCGATGTAGGCGAGCACGACCTCGGCCAGCTCGACCTCGAGCAGGTCGAGCTCCTCGCGCAGGATCAGCGACAGCAGGAGGTCGAACGGCCCGGCGAAGACGTCGAGGTCGAGCTCCAGCCGGTGGACGGCGGTAGCGGGCATGCCGCAGAGAGGCTAGGGCGCGCGGTCGACAGATCGCGCGGGTGCGACGCCCATGCGCTCCCGGACGTCGACCAGCGTCTCCGCCGCCATCTCGCGCGCGCGGTCCGCACCGGCGGCAAGGATGCGGTCCAGCTCGGCCTCGTCGCTGCGCAGCTCGGTGTAGCGCTCACGCACCGGCGCCAGGTACTCGACGACCGCCTCGCCGACCGCGACCTTGAAGTCGCCGTAGCGCGAATCCGCGAACTCGCGCTCGACATCCTCGGCGCTGATGCCGCGGATCACGGAGAGGAGCTCGATCAGGTTCGAGATCCCCGGCTTGTCGTCGGCCCGCACGATGTCGGTGCCGGAGTCGGTCACCGCGCGCTTGAACTTCTTCATCACGTCGTCGGGCTCGTCGAGCACGTAGACCGTGCCCAGCACGCTCGGCGGACGTCGTCGACATCTTGCGCGTCGGGTCCTGGAGATCGCGGATGCGCGCGCCGACCTCCGGGATGCGGGCCTCCGGCACGACGAGGGTCTCGCCGAAGCGCTTGTTGAAGCGCTCGGCGGCGCGGCGCATCACCTCGAGGTGCTCGCGCTGGTCCTCCCCCACCGGCACCTCGTGCGCGCGGTAGGCGAGCACGTCGGCGGCCATCAGGACGGGGTAGAAGAGCAGCCCGGCGGACACGAGCTCGCGCTGTGCCTGGGACTTGTCGCGGAACTGGTGCATCCGGTTGAGCTCGCCGAGCGGGATCACGGCGCCCAGCAGCCACGCGAGCTCCGTGTGCTCCTTGACGTCGGACTGGCGGAAGAGCACGCAGCGGTCGGGGTCGAGCCCGGCGGCGATCAGCAGCGCGCCGAGGTCGTAGGTCCGCTCCCGCAGGTCGACCGGGTCGTAGTCGACGGTGATCGAGTGCAGGTTGACGATGCAGTAGATCGCCGGGTCGCCGCGCTCCTGGCCGGCGACGAAGTGGGTGATGCCGCCGATGTAGTTGCCGAGGTGCTTGCGCCCGGTCGGCTGGATACCGGAGAAGATCCTCATGGCGGGCGAAGATAGCGGCCCCGCCCCGCCCCACGGGGCGGAACGGGGCCGATAGTCGCGGCTACGAGGTGCGGGGCACCAGCGCGAGCAGCGCGTTCAGGACCTGCGTGAGCTGCGACGGCGTTGCCGGCGTCGCGGCCTGCGGGTCGAGGATGCCGAGAATGCCGCACAGCAGGTTGCCGACCAGCTGGCCGGCGCCCGGTACGCCCTCGAGTCGCAGGTCGATGCGGCTCGTGCGCAGGCGCAGCCCGAGCAGGTTGAGGTCGATCGGCTGCAGCGTCAGATTCAGGATCTGACAGGCGTTCGGGGTCGGCGGGATCTGCGCACCCTGCGCCGCACGCGAGAGCGCGACCGGGATGCGGACGTCCTCGCGCTTGACGCGGCGGCCCTTCAGCCGGCCCTTGACCGTGCCGACGGCGTACTGCTTGCCGCCGCTGCGGGTGAAGCGATCGATCGTGTACGTGCCAGTGAACTTCTTGCCGTTCTTGGCCTTGCCGGTCAGCGGAACGGTCTGGGTGAGCGGTGTGCCGCCCGTCTGTGCAGCGGCCGAGCCGGCGCCGCCGATGAGCATGACTGCCAGTGCGGCGAAGGCCGCGACGAGCAGGATTCGGGACTTGGACATGTCCCTACCTCCAATTGTTCGATTGCCGCGCCCTGGCCGCCGTCGGCTTTCCCGGTCGCTTGTCACGCCGAAAACCGGTCGAGTGAGACTCCGGGGGCGTGACCGCCGCGCACCGCCCGGGCGAGGCCGCGTAGCCATGGGAAATCCCGCGCAGTTTGTCCGCGCCGGGACCCAGTCGCCCATCTGACCGGCGTCAATGCCTGCTTAACGCCACGCGCCGGCGCGCCGTGGCCGGCGAGCGGCCGGGCGCGCGCGCCGTCACGGTGAGGCGCAGCGTCAGCCGCCCCCGGCGGGCGAGCGCACGCCGCGCGGCGGCGTTCAGCGGCACCCGCAGGCGCAGCGTCCCCGCGCGCGCCCGGCGCCGCAGCACGCGCCCGGCGCGCCGGCTGCCATGGCGCAGCCGCGCCTCGACCCGGGCGGGCCCGCGGGTGACCCGCAGCCGCAGGCGCACGGCGCGCCCGCGCTGGCGCTTCGCGACCCGCAGCGAGCGGAACGCCCGCGCCGGCCGCCGCGCCGCCGGCGCGCCCAGCACCGGCGTGCCCGAACTCGCGCCCGGCACGTCCGCGGCGCCCCAGTAGGGATCGCTGCCCGCCGCCAGCCGGCGCTCGCGAATCACCGAGCAGTCGGGCACGGCGGCGCGCAGGTCGGGCACCGGGCCGGCCACGTGCACGCCGTCGGCCGCCTGCCACGCGAGCATCGAGCCGTCGGGCGACCACGTCGGATCGGCGAACGGGCCGCCCGGCACGACGCAGCGCAGCGCGGCAGGGCGGGCGGCGGCTGGCTCACGCCGAACAGGTGGATCTCGTTGCCGCCCGCGACGGCCGCGAGCCGGTCGCCGGCGTGGCTGAGCTGGCCGTTGGCGAGCTCGGTGCCGTCGTCGTAGGAGAACCAGCCCTGGTTGTCGGACTCGCCGCGCCCGACGCGGTTGACCGCGATCGTCTCGCCGGTCCCGGTGCCGTGGCGGAAGACGAGCGTGCGGCCGGAGCCGAACCACGACGGCTGCCGGCGCTCGCGCACCGCACCGAGCTCGAGCGGGTCGGTCACGCGGGCGGCGTACGCGTAGGCGGCGACGTCGCGGTCGTCGACAGAGCAGCTCGGCTCGATCGGCAGGCAGAACGTCCGCCGCCCGGTGAACCAGTACGCGACCTTGAGCCCGTCGGGCGAGACGCGCGCGTCGTAGGGGCCCTTCGCGACGATCCAGTTCCCGCCGACCGCGGCGATCGGCGCGCCGATCACGGCGCCGTCCGGGCGCAGCCGCACCAGCGCGCTCCCCCGCAGGGCGACGATCGTCCCGTCGTCGGCCATCGACGGCGACGCGAAGCCGCCGCCGGCCGTCAGCGGCCGCTCGGTCGTCCCGTCGGGCGTCGAGATCCAGACGTTGCCGTCGCGGACGAACAGGATCGAGTCGGCCGCCGCCGGCGAGGCGGCGACCAGGAAGACCAGGAGCAGCGCAAGGCCGAGCCTCACGCGCGCAACCTAGAGCGGCTGGCGGATGACCGGGCGCTTGGCGGCGCCGGCCTCGTCGAGCCGCCGCACCGGCGTGGAGTACGGCGCGTTGCGCGCGATCTCCGGATCCTCGGCACCCTCGCGGAGGATGTCGGCGATCACGTCGGCAAACGCGTCCAGCGTCTCCTTGGTCTCCGTCTCCGTCGGCTCCACCAGCAGCGCCTCGTCGACGAGCAGCGGGAAGTAGACGGTCGGCGGGTGGAAGCCGTGGTCGAGCAGCCGCTTGGCCAGGTCGAGCGTCTTCAGCCCGAGGTTCTTCTTCATCGGTGCGCCCGAGAGCACGAACTCGTGCATGCAGACGCGGTCGTAGGCGGCCGGCAGGTGCTCGGCCACACCCTGCTCCTTGAGCCGCGCGAGCAGGTAGTTGGCGTTCAGCACCGCGGTCTCCGACGCCTCCTGGAGGCCGTCGCCGCCGAGCGACAGGATGTACGCGTAGGAGCGCACGAAGACGCCGTAGTTGCCCTGGAAGCCGCGCAGGCGACCGATCGACTTCGGCCGGTCGTAGTCGAGGTCGAAGCTCGGGCCGTGGCCGTTGCCGTCTTCGCGCCGGACGACCTGCGGGCGCGGCAGGTAGGGCTCGATGCGGTCGGAGACCGCGATCGGGCCTGCGCCCGGGCCGCCGCCGCCGTGCGGCTGCGTGAAGGTCTTGTGCAGGTTGTAGTGGACGATGTCGAAGCCCATGTCGCCCGGGCGCGTGCGGCCCATGACGGCGTTGAGGTTCGCCCCGTCGTAGTAGAGCGTCGCGCCGACGCCGTGGACGATCTTCGCGATCTCCTGGATGTTCTCGTCGAACAAGCCGAGCGTGTTCGGGTTCGTGAGCATCAGGCAGGCGACGTCGTCGCCGGCCTTCGTGCGGAGGTCGTCGACGTCGACGCCGCCGCGCTCGTCCGTGCCGACCTTGACGACCTCGTAGCCGGCCATCGTCACCGTCGCCGGGTTGGTGCCGTGGGCGGTGTCGGGCGTCAGGACCTTGGTGCGGTGCTCGCCGCGGTCCTCGTGGTAGGCGCGGGTGAGCAGCACGCCGGCGAGCTCGCCGTGCGAGCCGGCGCTCGGCTGGAGGCTGACGTGCGGGAGGCCCGCGATCTCGCCCAGCGCCTGCTGGAGCTCGTACATCAGCTGCAGCGCGCCCTGGGCGCGCTTCGGGCTCTGCGCCGGGTGCAGGCGGGCGTTGCCGGGCAGCGCGGCGACGCGCTCGTGCAGCTTCGGGTTGTGCTTCATCGTGCACGAGCCGAGCGGATAGAAGCCGGTGTCGAGGTCGAAGTTGCGCTTCGAGAGCCGGTTGTAGTGGCGGACGATCTCCGGCTCGGCGATCTCGGGGAGCTTGGGCGGCTCGGCGCGGCGGAGGTTCTCGGGCAGCAGGTTGTCCTGGTGCGGGACGTCGAGCTCGGGCGCCACGAACGCGCGTCGGCCCTCCTTGGACTTCTCGAAGATCGTCACCGCGCGGTCGCGCTGCATCGGCGTCTCGAACTGCGCTCCGGACGAGGCCTGGGGCGAGTCGCCCTGACCGGGATCGGCGTGCAGGACGTTGTCGTTGACGGCGCTCATGCGGTCACCGCCTCGCGCTCCGCGGCGACGGCGGCTTGCAGGACGGTCGCGAGCCGGTCGATGTCCTCGCGGCTGCGCTGCTCGGTGATCGCCACCAGCAGGCCGTTGTCCTCGAGCGGGAAGCCCGGGTTGACACCCTCGGCGGCGCAGCGCTCGATGACCGCGCTCGACGGGCGCGTCGAGCTTGACCGCGAACTCGCGCACGACCGGCTGCTCGTGGAGCAGCTCGACGCCGTCGAGCTCCGCGAGCGTTGAGCGGGCGTAGGCGGTGCGCTGGAGCAACAGCTCGCCGAGCTCGACGAGGCCTCGACGGCCGAGCCAGCTCAGGTAGATGACGCCGGCGAGTGCGTTGAGCGCCTGCGCGGTGCAGATGTTGTGCGTCGCCTTCTCGCGCCGGATGTGCTGCTCGCGCGTCTGCAGCGTCAGCACGAAGCCGCGGCGGCCGTCGACGTCGGTCGTCTCGCCGGCGATGCGGCCGGGCATGCGGCGCAGGTAGGTCTCCTGGGCGGCGAAGAAGCCGAACGACGGGCCGCCGTAGTCGAGCCGGTTGCCGAGCGTCTGCCCCTCCCCCACGGCGACGTCGACGCCGAACGCGCCGGGCGGCTTGAGCACGCCGAGCGTCAGCGGATCGGTCAGCACGATCATCAGCGCGCCGGCCTCGTGGGCGGCGTCGGTGAGGACCTGGAGGTCCTCGACGGCGCCGTAGAAGTTCGGGTACTGCACGAGCACGGCGGAGACGTCGTCGCCGATCTCGGGCGTCTGCGTGACGCCGTCCGTGAGCGGGATCTCCTCGACGGTCGTGCCCCAACCGGCGGCGGTCGTCTCGAGCGTCTCGCGGGCGTGCGGGTGGACGCCGGCGGAGATGAGGAAGCGGGTGCGCTTGTTGTGCAGCTTCGCGAGGTAGGCGGCGGCGGCGAGCGCGGACGGTCCCTCGTAGACGCTCGCGTTGGAGACCGGCAGGCCGGTCAGCTCCGAGATCGCGGTCTGGTACTCGAACATCACCTGCAGCCCGCCCTGGGAGATCTCCGGCTGGTAGGGCGTGTAGGGCGTCAGGAACTCGGAGCGGCTCAGGATCGAGTCGATCAGGCTCGGGACGTAGTGGTCGTACATCCCGGCGCCGAGGAAGCTGATCTCGTCCTCGGTGCTCACGTTGCGCGCGGCGAGGTCGCGAAGGCGCGTGTAGACCTCCTGCTCGGGCTTGCCGGGCGGGAGGTCCAGCGGCCGGCCGAGGCGCACGCCCTCCGGCACGGCGTCGAACAGCGCGTCGATCGACTCGACGCCGATGGCGTCGAGCATCTCGCGGCGGTCAGCGTCGGTGGCGGAGGTGTAGCGGCTCATCAGGTCAGGGTGCCCTCGTAGGTGGACGCGTCCATCAGGTCGTCGGCCTCACTTACGTTAGAGAGGCGGATCTTGACCATCCATCCCTCGCCGTACGGGTCCTCGTTGACCTGCTCGGGCGTGTCGGACAGCCCCTCGTTGACTTCGGTGATCTCGCCGGAGAGGGGCGCGATGACGTCGGAGACCGCCTTGACGGACTCGACCTCGGCGTACGGCTGATCCTTCGTGACCGTCGCGCCGACTTCGGGCGGGTCGAAGAACACGACCTCGCCGAGCTGCTCCTGCGCGTACCAGGTGATGCCCATCGTGGCGATGTCGCCGTCGATGCGCGCCCAGTCGTGCTCGGCGTGGTACTTGAGGTCCGACGGGTACGAGGCCTCGGCCAAGGGGTCACCCCTCCTTGCGGTAGAGCGGCTTCTCGCGGACCTCGGCGGTCCGGGGCTTGCCGCGAACGTCGATCTCGAACTCGGTTCCCGGCTCGGTCTTGTCGCGCGGGAGGTAGGCCATGCCGATGCCGTAGCCGAGGCACGGGGAGAGCGTGCCCGACGTGACCTCGCCACCGCCTTCGATCGGGTTGCCCTGGCGGGCGATGCCGGGGCCGGTGAGGGCGAACGGGACGAGCTGCTGCTCGGTGCCCTTCTCGCGGGCCTGGCGGATCGCGTCGGACCCGATGAATCCCGTGTCCTCCTTGCAGCACCAGCCGAGGCCGGCCTCGATCGGGTTGCGGTCCTCGGACAGGTCGTTGCCGTAGAGGTGGAAGCAGACCTCGAGGCGGAGGGTGTCGCGGGCGCCGAGGCCGATGGGGGTTGCGCCGTTTTCCGTTAGCGCGTCCCAGACCTTGGGGGCGTGCTCGGGGGCGAGCAGCAGCTCGACGCCGTCCTCGCCCGTGTAGCCGGTGCCGGCGATCAGGACGTCGGGCGCGCCGGCGACGCTTGTCGTCGTCGTCCTGAACCGCTTCGGCAAGTCCGCACCGGCCAGGCTTTGGACGAGCGCGCGCGCCTCCGGACCCTGGACCGCGAGCATCGCGTAGTCGTTGAGCTTGTCCTCGACGGTCACATCGAAGTCGGCCGCATGCTTCCGGAACCACGCGAGGTCCTTCTCGTGGTTGCTGGCGTTCGTGACGGTCAGGAAACGGTCCGGGCCGAGGCGGTAGCTGAAGAGGTCGTCGAGCACGCCGCCGTCGGGCTTGGTGAGGACGCTGTACTGCGCACCGTCCTCGGCGATCTTGCTGACGTCGTTGGAGAGGATCTTTTGCAGGAACGCCTCGGCGTCAGGCCCATGCGTCTCGATCTCGCCCATGTGGCTGACGTCGAACACGCCGACCTTCGTCCGCACGGCCACATGCTCAGGCCGAATCCCCTCGTACTGCACGGGCATCTCCCACCCGGCAAACGGCACGAGCCGCGCCCCGGCGGCAGCATGGCGATCGTGCAGCGCCGTGCGCTTCAGCGTCTCGGTGCCAGCGGCCATCGCGGCCGGACCCTAGCAGCGCTCAGCGCGCCCATTTAGGGCTACATTGCCGGGTGATGAGAGCAGGGATGCGCGGGGTGGTGGGGGTGCTGGTCGTGCTGACGACTGCGGTCGCCGGCGTGCCGGTGGCGTCGGCGGGCAGGTACGACGTCGTCGCCTGCAACGCCCCAGGCGCGAGAGGCGTCAACAACTCCTGGTCGTGGTCGGTCGGCACGCTCAACGGCCCACCGAGCCCCGAGGACTCCGCGTCCTACGCGCTCGGCGGGAACTGTGCCTCGGGCGTGGGGCTGCGGGGTGGCTCGAATCCTGCCTCTCCCTACGCCACGGTTCGGTGGGGCACCTTCGCGAACTTCCAGTTCACTGCGCCAATTGACACGGACATCGTCCGGGTGACGCTCTGGCGGTTCGGGACGGGGAGGTTGGGCGCTGATGACCCGAACACTCCCGACAACGAAGCAGGCCGGTTCGAGGTCAACTCGATGTTCGGCGGCAACTCGGTCTTCGCCGAGACATGCCACCCCGGGACAGCGGTCTGGCCGGCAAATCCGTGCTACACGGGCGCGCTCGGCTTCGGACCGGCTTCGAAGCAGGTGAATGAAGGGCGGGCAGACACCTTCACGGTCGGGGTGTTCTGCGGCGGCGACGTGATTTCGCTGAGGTGCAGATTGAACGATGGCGCGGGTGGTCCCTTTGCGTTCGTCGACCTCCAGGGCGCGGCAGTGACGCTCGAGGACAACACCGCCCCACGCACGACCGCGAGCGGGTCCCTCCTAGCGGCCGGTTGGCGGCGCCAGTCCGACATGGTCACGGTCAACGCGACCGACAACAGCGGGATCAAGCAGCTCCGGCTCGAGATTGCCGGGCAGCTGATCACCAGCCGACCGTTCGCGTGCGACAACTCGAAGCCGGTCCCTTGTCGCACCGCTCTCAGTGGCGCCAGACTGACTGGAGCGGGCATCCCCGACGGGACCCACACCCTGCGCCTCGTGAGCGTGGATGCAGCCGGGAACCGCGGCGTCGTGCAGCGTCCGCTACAGATCGATGGCACTCCACCGACCGCGACCCTCCAGCGCGCCCGCGGGAAGCGGATCGTGCTCAATTTGAGCGATCCGGTCTCGGGGGTCGCAGCGACTTCGGTCGAAGTCCGCCGCAACTCGACCGAGCCGTATCGCACCCTCAAGTCGACCTTCGCCAACGGCAAGCTGCGCGCCACTATGGACCGCGGCAGCGCGTCGAAGATCGACATCCGCGTCACGGCAAGCGACAACGCGGGCAACGTCACCCAGGGCAATCCGACCCGGCTCACGGCGACCAGCGCGAAGGTCGGCCGTCGCTTCCGCGGGGTCCGCTCCGGCCGCGTGAAGATCCCATTCGGCCGCCGCGCCACGCTGCGAGGCCGTCTCACGCTGTCGGCGGGTCAGGCGCTGGCCGGCCAAGCGGTAGTCGCCACGGCGGCGATCCGCAAGAAGGGCGCAGTGGCGACGGCAGCGGGCACGGCCGTCACCGACCGCCGCGGCCGCTTCTCGCTCAAGGTTCCCGCCGGCCCGAGCCGCACCTACCGCCTCGTGTTCGCTGGCTCCGGCGGCGCACTCGCGACCGCTCGCGGCGTGTCCGTGCGCGTGCCGGCCTCGAGCACGATCCACGCCTCACGGAGGCGCCTCGGCGCCGGCCGGGTTCTGTTCTCCGGTCGCCTGCGCACCCGCGGCCAGCGCATCCCTGGCCGTGGGCTCGTGCTGGTCCTTCAGGGCCGCGAAAGCGGGCAGTGGCGCACGTTCGAGGACACCCGCACGACCCGCAAGGGCCGCTGGCGCGTGAGCTACCGCTTCAGCGGCCGCCCGGGGACCTACCCGATCCGCGTCCGCATCCGCAAGCAGTCGGGCTTCCCCTTCGAGCTCGGCTACTCGCGGGCGCTGAGGATTCGGGTGGGCTGAGGGGCGAACTCTGCGCGACCGAGGCCTATCGCTCCCGATGGCACTCGCGCGCCGATTGCTCGTGCTGGTCGTCCTGAGCCTTGCGCTCCTCCCTGCGACGACCCACGCCGCGAGCTACGACGTCTGGTCCTGCAACCTCCTGGACGGGACCAATCTGCCCACCGAGGGCTGGACCCCGCAGAAGTACGGGGCAACCGCCTCGGCGGGCAATAACTGCAAGTTCTCCATCGGAGGCACGGACAACGGATTCGGCGGAGCCTTGTCCGGCAACGCGGCTCCGGGCGACTACGCCGGCTGGACGTTCACCGCGCCCACCGACACAACGGTCAGCGGTTACACGCTCTGGCGTGCGGTGCGGGCCGTCTCCTCCTCCAACGCGTTTCAGGACTACATCCTCAGCCACGAGGTCGCGCGGACGCTCGAGTCGCCGTACCTGGTCCAGTTTTGCAGCGTCTACGCGTCGTGCTCCGCGCTCGGGGATGACCGGGCCCCGTTCGGAGCCGCGAACAAGTTCCAGCAATCCAACCTGCAGATCCGACGGATCCATGCGTTCATGCTCTGCGACGCCATCAACGGTGGCTCCAGTTGCAACGCCGCGCCTGGAAGCGCCGGCCACTGGTCTCGATCTATTCGGCGCGAGTCAGCCTCGAGGATCCATACCGACCAGCGCTGCGGAATGCTCCGACCGGTTCGCTACTCGCGACCGGCGTCTCCCTGGAGGGCGAGAAGACGCTCTCGCTTCGGGCGACGGACCGTGGCGGCGGGATCGAGAAGGTCGGGGTCGTGGTCGATGGGCAGCTGCGGCTGACTCGGCCCGCAGATCCCAACGCGGCGCGCTGCCGGCGCCCCTTCACGGCGCTCAAGCCATGCCCGCGGCAACCGACGTGACGCTCGCCTTCAACACCGCCACGGTGCCCAACGGCACGCACACGATCCAGGGCTCGGTGATCGACGCTGCCGGCAACGAGACCCGCTCTGATCCCGTCGACGGTGACGACGCTCAACGGCTCGCAACCCAACGGCCGCGGCGCCAGCCGCTTCGTGCAGCTCTCCGCATGGCTTCGCTCCAAGCGAGACAAGGCGCGCCGGTCGGCCGTCGTGCCGTACGGCTCCGTGCGTTTCGCCGAGGGCCGGCTGACCGACGCGGGCGGCAAGCCGATCGCCGGGGCGACGCTAGAGATCAAGAGCCGGGTGCAGCGGCCCGGAGCGCGCTACAAGCGCGCCGGCAGCGCGACCACGAGCAACGACGGGCGCTTCGCGTACCGCGTCGCCCGCGGCCCCAGCCGCACCCTGCGCTTCGAGTACAAGGCCTACACCCTCGACCCGGCCCCCGTCTCGACCGCCACGATCAGCCTCGGCGTCAAAGCCGGCCTCAAGCTCCGCCTCAAGCCGAGGCACGTCCGCAACGGCGAACGCATCCGCTTCCTCGGCCGCCTCAAGGGCGGCCCTGCCCGCAAGGGCACCCGCGTGACGATCGACGTGATCGTGCCCGACGCTCGGCGCCGGGTCCCCATCGGCAACGTCAAGGCGGACGGGAACGGACGGTTCCGCTTCGGCTACCGCTTCCGCCGAACGCTCGTCAAAGCCCGCTACCGCTTCCAGGCGCGGCTGACGCCGCAGCCCGGCTACCCCTATCGGGGTGCGACGTCGCGGCGGGTGTCGGTCGTCGTCGCGCCCTGACGCTCGGTCCACACCGCGCAGAACGCCTCGACCACCACTGGGTCGAACTGCGTGCTCGCACAGCGCCGGAGCTCGGCCAGCGCGGCCGCCGGTGAGACGGCGGGTGAGTACGGGCCGCTTGGAGGTCATCGCGTCGAATGCGTCGATCACGCCGACCACGCGGGAGCCCAGCGGGATCTCGTGCTCGAGCAGGCGGTCCGGGTAGCCGGTGCCGTCCCAGCGCTCGTGTGAGGAGCGCACGAGGCGCGCGACCGCGCCGAGCGCGGGCGCTGCGGAGACGATTCGCTCGCCGATCAGCGTGTGGCGGCGGATGAACTCCCACTCGTGGGGGTCCAGCGGTCCGGGCTTGGTGAGGATCGCGTCCGGGATCGCCACCTTGCCGACGTCCTGCAGCTCGGCCGCGTGGCGCACGCACTCGGCCTCGTCGTCGTTCATGCCGAGCCGCTGTGCGGTCGCCTCGGCGAGGTCCGCGACGCCCTCGAGGTGGGTGAACAGCTCCGGCGCGCGCTCGGTCAGGGCGCGCACGAGCACGTCCTTGGACTGGCGCGTCGCCGAGGTCCGCCCCGCGTTCTTCTGCGCGTACATGCGCTGGTCGGCGATCCGCAGTGCCTCCGTCGCGTCCTGTGCCTCGCGCGGGAGCGTGATCGAGCCGTACGAGGAGCTGACGTTGAAGCCCTCGCCGTGCTCGGTCAGCGCCGACGCGGCGCCCGCGATGATCGGGTCGGCGACCTCGTCGCCGGGCTCGAACAGTGCGCAGAACTCGTCGCCGCCCATCCGGAAGGCGCGGCCCCGCCCGCTCAGGTACGTCTCGAGGTTGGCGCCCAGTCGCACCAGCAGCGCGTCGCCGGCGGGGTGGCCGAAGGTGTCGTTGTAGTGCTTGAAGCCGTCGAGGTCGAACAGCACGAGCACGACGGGGCGGGCGTCGTCGGCGTCGGGCATGAGTTCGGCGAGCTGGCGCAGGAGCGCGCGGCGGTTGCCGAGCCCGGTCAGCGCGTCGGTCAGCGCCTCGTCGCGCGACGTGCGCAGCATCGCCACGTTCTCGCGGAAGGTCAGCATCAGCCGCGCCATGACCGCGACCAGCGACAGCGCGCTCAGGCCCACCGCGACCGGGTTCATGTCCGTCAGGCAGCCGTAGATCAGCATCGCCAGGCCGACCGCGCCGAACCCGAGCGGCACGGAGATGAAGCGCAGCCCGTCGGGCACCGTGGGCCGTCGCACTACCGCTGGTTGCCAGGAGGCGAACGCGACCAGGAGCAGGCCGAGCGACCAGCCGATGTCGTACCAGGAGGGCGAGGCGAGCGTGCCCGTGACGGACTCGACGAGGTAGAAGGAGTCGGCGACCCAGAACACGCTGATGCCGGCGCCCAGCGTCACCCACGTGCGGTCGAGCCGCCAGCCAGTGCTCGCCAGCGCGCCGACGATGACGCCGATCAGCAGCAGGTCGGTGAGCGGGTAGGCGAGCGTCGTCGCCACCACCATCGTCTTGCCCGACACGTTGTCGAACACGGTCTGGAAGATCACGGCGGCGCTGACCGCGGTGACCGCCAGCGCGGCGATCGAGCCGTCGGTCCACAGGGTCTTCGGGACGTCGTGGGTGCGCGCCCGCACGAGCGCCAGCACGCCGACCATCGCGAGCACCGGGAAGAGGAGGAAGCCGGCGTCCGCCGGGGACGGGATCGGCGGCGACTCCATGTCGTAGAGGACGACCGTGTAGTAGAGGTTGCCGAGCGCCCAGGCGAGCACGCCGATGCCGACCAGCAGCCACGCGTTCTGCTCGCGCCGCGCCTGCCAGGCACCGGCCAGGCACAGCAGCCCCGCCAGCACCTCGATGACGTTATGGGCGTAGTCGCTCGTGACCGGGCCCAGCGAGAGCTCCGGGAACGCGAGGACCTGGAGCTCGAGGATCGCCACCCAGACGCCGAGGCCGGCAAACCCGGCCATCACGGCACGGCGACGCGAAGGGTCCATACCGACGTATCGGCATTCGCCCGTCAGCTACTTAGCGACGAAGCTACGTTCAGCGCAAAAACGGCGGGATGTCGATCTCGTCGTCCGAGATCTCGAGCGACGACCGCTGGCGGTCGTCGATCCGCGGGCCACGGTCGGGCGTCCGGCGCCCCTCGCGCGACGTCGTGAAGCCGCCACCGCCGCGCGGGCGGTCGAAGCCGGTCGCGATCACCGTGACGCGGATCTCGTCGCCGAGCTCCTCGTCGATGACGGCGCCGAAGATGATGTTCGAGTTCGCGTCGGCGGCCGAGTGGATGAGCTCCGCGGCCTCGTTGACCTCGAACAGCCCGAGGTCCTTGCCGCCGGTGATGTTGAGCAGGATGCCGGTGGCGCCCTCGACGGACTCCTCCAGCAGCGGCGAGGAGATCGCCGCCTTGGCGGCCTCCGAGGCGCGGCTCTCGCCGGCCGACGAGCCGATGCCCATCAGCGCGGAGCCGGCGTCGGCCATGATCGCGCGGACGTCGGCGAAGTCGAGGTTGATCAGGCCGGGGATCGTGATCAGGTCGGTGATGCCCTGGACGCCCTGGCGCAGGACGTTGTCGGCCTCGCGGAAGGCGTCGAGGATCGAGGTGCGGCGCTCGACGATCGAGAGCAGCTTCTCGTTCGGGATCACGATCAGCGTGTCGACCATCTCGCGCAGGCGGTCGATGCCCTCCTGCGCCTGGCGGGCGCGCTGCGAGCCCTCGAACTCGAACGGGCGCGTGACCACGCCGACGGTGAGCGCGCCGATCTCGTTCTTGGCGATCTCGGCGATCACGGGCGCGGCGCCCGTGCCGGTGCCGCCACCCTCGCCGGCGGTCACGAAGACCATGTCAGCGCCCTTGAGCGCCTCCTTGATGTCGTCGCGCGACTCGGCCGCGGCGCCCTGCCCGACCTGCGGGTTGGCGCCGGCGCCGAGGCCCTTGGTGAGCCCCGAGCCGATGTTCAGCTTGATGTCGGCGTCCGTCATCTGGAGCGCCTGGGCGTCCGTGTTGCACGCGATGAACTCGACGCCGCTCAGACCGGCATCGATCATCCGGTTCACGGCATTGGTTCCACCGCCGCCGACTCCGACGACCTTTATGACTGCGAGATAGCTGCCAGCTTCCATGGATTCGTGTCCGGACCTCTAGTAGTAGTCGAGCGTTCCCCTGTGCTCGACCCGGTTCGGATTTTCGCACGTTACGGCCATTTCGGCGTTTCTGTCAACGCCAGGGTAGGACGGCAAGAGGTCTTGCAGAACGCCTAAGTCTCGACTAGGGGTCGAGAGTCGGGCTACTCTCTAGTGGAGCTTGAGGGTCAGATTGGGTGACTGGGTCGGGGTCGGCTTCAACCGGTCCGAGCCCGCCTGCGGCAACGCGTTCGGGCACTCGCAGGTCGAGGTATGTCGCCCCCGCAGAGCTCGGATCGGCGAGCACCCGGACGGCCGCCAACCACTTGCGCGGGGCGTCCGATCCGGAGCCGAAGACGAGGTCCGGGCCGTTGCGCAAGTCGACGGTCAGCCCCCGCTCGCCCGACCAGAGGCGCGCGATCCGGTGGCGCAATTCGGGTGGAGCGCCGCCCGCGACGCGGAGTGCACCGAGCGTCCGGCGGTCGGTCACGCGCTCGCCCGCCGGCGGGCTCTTGACCTCCAGCGTCGGCAGCGCGGAGAACTTCATCCCGCGCAGGACGCGCCCGTCGCCGGAGGCCGCGACCTTGCCGCCGCCGCTCTCGATGGCGGCGACCGGGGCACGCTCGCGCACCACGATCGAAAGCTTGTGCGGGAACTTGGCGTCGGTCGAGAGCCCGGCGATCGACGGGTACTCGGCGACCGCGGCGCGCAACTGGTCCTCGCGCACGTGCATGGTGGTCATGTCGAGCGCCGCGTTCTTGAGCGCCTCGCGGATCTGGGGCTCCTCGGCCGAGGTGAGGCCGGTCACGAAGACGTCGCGCACCTGCACGACGGAGGAGTCGCGGAGCCAGAACCAGCCGCCGACGAGCGTGCAGGCGGCTACGACCACCCCGGCGAGGATCTTCTTCACCCTCCGGGTGTTCGACCCGGACCGGCCAGCCTCCTGCCGAGCGCGTCGATGTTGCCGGCGCCCAGGGTCAGCAGGAGGTCGCCCTCGCGCAGCTCGCCGCGCAGGAAGCGCTCGGCGGAGTCGAAGTCCGGCAGCCACGCCACGCGCTTGCCATGGCCGGCGTCGGCGGCCGCCTCGGCCACCAAGCGCCCGGAGACGCCCGGGAAGTCCTCGGCGCGCTCGCGCGCCGGGTAGATCTCGGTCACGACCGGCAGGTCGGCGTGGGCGAGCGCGGCGCCGAACGCGCGCGCTGAGTGCTTCGTCCGCGAGTAGAGGTGCGGCTGGAAGACCGCCACGATCCGCCGCGGGGCGAGCGTGCGCGCCGCCTCGAGCGTGGCGAGCACCTCCGTCGGGTGGTGCGCGTAGTCGTCGACGACGAGCGCGCCCTCGGGCGTGGTGCCGATGTGCTCGAAGCGCCGCCCGGCGCCCGAGAAGTCGCGCAGCGCCGCTGCCGCGGCGGCCACGTCGGCGCCGATCGCGTGGATCGCGGTCAGCGCGGCGGCCGCGTTGAGCGCGTTGTGGGCGCCGGGGACGGACAGCTCGACCTCGACCCCATCGAGCGAGAAGGACGAGCCGCCCGGCGACAGCGTCGCATCGGCCGCAAACGGCCACACGCGGGGCCCGTCGGCCAGCGCCACCAGCTCAGGCCGGTCCCACACCACCGCGTGCTCAGCCGGGGCCAGGAACTCGCGGAACGTCGCCTCGACGTCGCGGCGCGAGCTGTAGGTGGCGTGGTGGTCGAGCTCGGCGTTCGTGAGCACGGCGACGCGACGATCGAGCTTGAGCAGCGAGCGGTCGGACTCGTCGGCCTCGACCACGAGCCACTCCCCCGTCCCCCAGCCCGCGTTGGAGCCGGTCGAGCGGACCTCGCCGCCGACCAGATAGGACGGATCGAGCCCGCTGCCGCGCATCGCGTGCACGAGCATGCTCGATGTCGTCGTCTTCCCGTGGGTGCCGGACACCGCGATCGTGGGGCGCAGGCGGGTGAGCTCGCCGAGCAGGTCGGCGCGGTGCAGTTCGCGCTCCGCAGCCGCGCGCTCGGGGTTCTCGGGGCCGACCGCGCTCGAGTAGACGACCTCAGCGCCCTCGGGCACGTTGGCGGCGTCGTGGCCGACGATCGGCTCGATACCCGCCTCGCGCAACCGGACGACGTAGGACGAGTCGCCCGACCGGTCTGACCCGGTCACTGACGCGCCGAGCTCCAGCGCGACGAGCGCAAGCCCGCTCATTCCCGCGCCGCCGATGCCGACGAAGTGCAGCCGCCGCTGCTCCCATGGCCGATCCATGGGGCGGCAGGCTAGTGAGCTACCAGAGGTTGCCCTGCGAATCCGGGTTCTGGCGACAGCCGCCCCTGCCCGGATTGGTGCAACTGCGCGTGACGGTGCCCGCGCTGTTCAGCTCGATTGAGTACGTGCCGCCGCCGTTAGCCGCCACTGAGTCGACGGAGACGGTGAAGGTGTCGTCGGTACCCGTGACCGCGAGGTTGCGCGCTTCGCGCAGCGCCGGCTCCATGTCCTGGAGCGTCGCGACGTCGGTGTTGTAGCTCTGGCGGTCGGTGTGGAACGTCTCGAGCGTCGTGCGCGCGTTGCGGACGGCGGTCTTCGCGCTCGTGTCCTGCGCCTTCGTGCGCTGGTTGAGGAACGCGGGCAGGGCGATTGCAGAGAGGATCCCGATGATCAGGATCACCACCATGAGCTCGATGAGCGTGAAGCCGCGATCGTCGCGAGATCGGGTGTAGAGGCGTCGTGCCATTGCCTCATCAACGGCTCGCAAAGGCGAAAACTTTAGCCCCGGACCCTCCGGATCAACTTCCAGTCCAATGCCCGGCACCGGGCTCGCGCGCCGTGTCTAGCGGCGGTTCGCGGCGGCCGCGAGCACTTCGCGCGCGACCGCGGCGGCGGCGTCGGGGCGCGCCAGTCGCCGCGACGCCGCGGCCATCTCGGCCAGCCGCTCGGGGTCGGCGAGAAGCGTGTCGACCTCTGAGCGCAGCCGCTGCGGGCTGAGCTCCGCGTCGGGCAGGATCGTCGCCGCGCCGGCCTCGGTCATCCAGTGGGCGTTGGCGGTCTGGTGGTCGGCGGAAGCGTGCGGATACGGGATGAGGATCGCCGGCAGCCCGTACTGGGCGAGCTCGAACACCGAGCCGCCGGCACGCGCGACGGCGAGGTCGGCGGCGACGAGCGCCTGGCCGAACGGCGTCACGTACTCGCGCAGGTGGTAGTGCGGCCCGGGCTCGCGCAGCTCGGCGAAGTCGCGCGTGCCGGGCACGTGGAGGACGTGGAAGTCGGCGTCGGCGAACGCCTCGACCGCCGCCAGGTTGATCGAGCGCGCGCCGAGCGAGCCGCCGAACACGAGCACGCACGTCGCCTCCGGCGGGATCCCGAACTCCGCCCGAGCGGCCGCGCGGTCGCCGACCGTCGGTGGCACGGGGCGGCCGGTGATCAGGTAGCGATCGCCGTCGCGGCCGGCGATCGGGAAGGCGAGGCAGACGCGGCGGGCGCGCGGCGCGAGCAGGCGGTTGGTGAGGCCGAGGTGCGAGTCGGCCTCGGTGAGCACGACCGGGATGCGGCGCATCAGTGCGGCGAGCCCGACCGGGCCGGCGACGTAGCCGCCCCCGCCGAGCACGGCGTCCGCCTCGTGGCGGGCGAGCACCTTGCGCGCCGTGCCGACCGCGCCGGCCGCGCGGACCACCGCGCGCGCCGCCTTCAGCGGGTTCGAGCGCGAGATGCCCTCCACGCGCAGCGGCTCGAGCTCGTAGCCAGCGGCCGGCACGAGCTGCGCCTCGGCGCGCTCGCCTCCGGCGAAGACGACCTCGGCGCCCTCAGCCCGCAGCGCGTCGGCGATTGCCAGCGCCGGAACGACGTGGCCCGCTGTCCCGCCGGCGGCGATCACGATCTTCGGCGGCCTTGCTGCGGTCGGAGCCGTCACGCGACCTCACCGCGCGCAGCGTCACGTGCCCGCCCTGGGCGATGTTGAGCAGTAACCCCATCGAGCACAGCAGCACGATCAGCGAGCTCGAGCCCGAGGAGATGAACGGCAGCGGCACGCCCGTGAGGGGCGCGAGGCCGAGGACGGTGTAGATGTTGAGCAGCGCTTGGCACAGGATCAGGCTCGTGAGGCCGGCGGCGAGCAGCTTGGCGTAGGCGCCCTTGGCGGCCTTGGCGGTCCGCAGCCCCGCGTACCCGATCATGCCGTAGAGGGCGAGCAGAACGCAGATCCCCGCCACCCCCAGCTCCTCGCCGATGACCGCGAGGATGAAGTCGGTGTGCGCCTCGGGGAGGTAGAAGATCTTCTGCACCGACTGGCCCGGGCCGAGCCCGAAGAAGCCGCCGGAGCCGAGCGCGATCTGGCCCTGGACGGACTGGAAGCCGTCGCCGCCGGCGTCTGCCCACGGGTTGATGAACGAGGTCAGGCGGGCCCGCCGGTACGGCTCGAGGATCGCGAAAACCAGCACCAGGAAGGCGCCGACGGCCGCGATCAGCCCGAGCTGACGCAGCGGCAGCCCCGCCGCCACGAGCATCGCGGCGAGCGTGAAGCAGATGACCAATGCTGTGCCGAGGTCGGGCTGCGCGGCGACCAGCAGCACCGCCGCGGCGCCGACGCCGAGGATCGGCCCGGCCGCGGTCCGCAGGTTGTGGGCGAGCTTGGGGCGCGCGGAGATCACCGACGCGGCGTGCAGGACGAGCGCGAGCTTCATCAGCTCGGCGGGCTGGAACTGCAGCGGGCCGGCGCCGATCCAGCGGCGCGCGCCGTTGATCTTGACCCCGAGGCCGGGGATCAGCACGAGCAGCAGCAGGACGAAGGAGATCAGCAGCAGGTGCGGTGTGAAGCGGCGGACGTTCTCGAGCCCCTGGCGCGCGATCACCTGCATCGCGACGAGGCCGATCGCCCCGTAGACGAGGTACTTGACGAGGTAGGCGGTGCCGTCGCCGTCGCCCTGGAGCAGCGTGCGCGCGCTCGACGCCGAGTAGACCATCACCGCGCCGCCCGCGAGCAGACACAGGGTTGCGGTGAGCAGCAGCCGGTGCTCGAGCGGCTGCGTCTGCTTGCGTCGGTGCATCGGAGCTGGTTTCGACACCCCCGGCTCCGCCCCCTGCCTAGTGATTCAGGCCACGAGCGCGCGGAAGTGCTCGCCGCGCGCCTCGTAGTCGGGATATTGGTCGAACGAGGCGCAGGCGGGCGAGAGCAGGACGACCTCGCCGGGGCGAGCTGCGGCGCGCGCGGCGGCGACCGCAGTCTCGAGATCGCCGCTGTCGTGCAGCGGCACGCCGGCGCCCGCCAGCGCGGCGGCGATCTCCGGCCCGGTCTCGCCGATCAGGTAGACGGCGCGGGCACGGGCGGCGACGGGCCCGGCGAGCCCGGCGTAGCCGCCGGCCTTGCGGCTGCCGCCCAGGATCAGGTGCAGGCCGCCCTCGAACGACTCGATGCCCGCGATCGCGGAGGCGACGTTGGTGGCCTTGGAGTCGTTGACGTAGAGGACGCCGTCGTGGCTGGCGACCTCCTCGAGCCGGTTTGCGACACCAGTGAACGTCGATAGCCCCTCGCGCACTGCGTCGCGCGCCATGCCGCGGGCGAGCACGACCGCCGCGGCGGCCATCGCGTTCTCGCGGTTGTGCGCCCCGCGCAGCCGGATCTCGTCGTGCGCGACGAGCCGCTCGTCGTCCCACCAGAGGGCGCCCTCGCGGTCGACAAGACGCGCCTCCGGGCCGGCGTCGCCGGCTGCGGCGCGCGCGGCCTCGCCGGCGAACAGCACGCGCTCGCCCTCGCCTCCGACGTCGGCGGCGAGATCCACCGGCGCGACCGCGATGGTGCCGGGCGGCTGGCGGGCGAACACCGCGAGCTTGGCGGCCTTATAGGCGTCGAACGTCCCGTGACGGTCGAGGTGGTCCTCGGCGAGGTTCAGCAGCACGCCGGCGTCAGGGGCGAGAAGCAGCGTGTCCTCGAGCTGGAACGACGACACCTCGGCGACGACGATCGCCGCCTCCGGCAGGCCGGAGCCGAAGAGCGAGGTCAGCGCGGTGCCGACGTTGCCGGCCAGCACCACCGGCAGCCCCGCGGTCCGGTGCAGGTGGCCGATCAGCTCGACGGTCGTCGTCTTCCCGTTCGAGCCGGTGACGACGATCGTCTCGTTCGGCACCAGCCGCCAGCCCAGCTCGAACTCACCGAGCACGCCGACCCCGGCCTCGCGGGCCGCGGCGATGACCGGCGCCTCCGCGGGCACCCCAGGGCTCTTGATCACGGTCTCGACGCCCGTGAGCAGCTCCGTGCCCGGCGTGCCGGCGTGGACCGGCACCCCGGCGCCCTCGATCTCGGCGCGCCGCTCGTCGGAGACCGGCCCCGAGTCGACGCCCACCACCTCGGCCCCGAGCGACCGCAGCGCGATCGCCGTCGCAACCCCGGACCGGGCCAGGCCGACAACGAGGTACGGACCGGGCGGCAGCGGCGGTCGCGGGAGCACCGACAGATTGTGTCGTGTGGTCAGGCGGCTTCCGCGGCGACCTCCACCGGGCGGAGCCGGGCCTCCGGATCGGCGCGGCCACCCTCGAACTCGAGGCCCTCGGACTCGAGCCGGCGGCGGACCTCCGCCGGGTCGCCCAGCGCGGTCCCGCCGATGCTGCCATCGCTCTTGAGCACCCGGTGGGCGCCGGGCGTCGAGTGGCGGATGAAGCGCTGGTTGAGGGCGCGCGCATGGCGGTCGCTGCCGCCGGCGGCGCGCGCGACGTCGCCGTAGCTCATCCAGCTCCCGCTCGGGATGGCGGCCACGATCTCGTCGAGGCGGTCGGGGTCCATTTGGGTCTCCTCTCATCGGATGTCGAGCGCCGACGCTACGGCCGCGGGAGCGGGATCCGGGCCGCTGTGCGTGTTTCGTTGCGCAATTGACACTGATGCGACACGTGTCCAGGCACCGTCAAGACTGAATCGCTCCGAGCCGATTCCTAGGCCAGTCGTCGCACCGGTCGGAAGCCGGGCGGAAGGGAATCCAGCGTCGCCCCCATGTCACCGACTCGGACTCTGCATCGCACCCGTCTCGCGCTCGCGATCGGCGTCAGCTTCGCCGCCGTCGCCGCCGCGCCGGCCGCCTCGCAGGCCGCCACGCTCGCGCCCGACACCATCGACGGCGTCGACTACGTCCGCTACACCGCCGGAGCAGGCGAGGCCAACAACCTCCAGGTCCGCCCCGGCCCCGCCGGCACCATCGCCTTCGTCGACAGCGCCGCGACCATCACTCCCTCCGCACCCACCTGCGTTCAGATCTCCGCGCACGAGGCCCGCTGCGCCACCGGGCTCGTGCCGGCCGTCGCCGTCATGCTCGGCGACGGCAACGACCGCGTGACCGTCGACGTCGACAAAGACGGCCTGCTCTCCGGCGGCGCCGGCAACGACACGCTCACCGGCGGCGCCGGCGACGAGCGCATGTCCGGCGACGACGGCGACGACGTCCTCGACGGCCGCACCGGCGCCGACCTGCTGTCGGGCGACGGCGGCAGCGACACCGTCCGCTACGCCGGCCGCATCGCGCCCGTCAACGTCAACCTCGCGACGCTCACGCTCGGCGAGGAGGGCCAGGCCGGCGAGCACGACACCGTGACCGCCGACAACGAGTCGGTCGTCGGCGGCAACGGCGCCGACGTGCTGACCGGCAACGCGAGCGCCAACGTGCTCGACGGCGGCGCCGGCAACGACGCGCTCGCCGGCGGCGGCGCCGACGACACCGTCCTCGGCGGCGCCGGCAACGACGCGCTCGACGGCGGCACCGCCAACGACGTGGTCGACGGCGGCGCCGACAACGACACCGTCAGCGGCGGCTCCGGCGCCGACGACCTGCGCGGCGGCCCTGGCACTGACACGCTGCGCGCCCGCGACGGCGCCGTCGACCGCGCCGACTGCGGCGCCGACAGCGACAGCGTCGACGCCGACAGCAACGACGCGATCGCCGGCTGCGAGAGCGGCCTGCCGGTCCCCGTCCCGGCGGTCCCCGCCTCCCCCCTCCCCACCCCGTTCAGCTTCCTCTACGGCGTCTTCAAGCTCCCGACGACCCCGGTCGCGCTCGAGCACGGCCGCGTCACGCTCGACGTCAGCTGCCCCGCGGCGACCCCGCTCGGTCGCTGCACCGGCGTCATCTCGCTCGAGCGCTTCGGCCACAAGGCCGGCAAGCCCAAGGCGAAGACCTCGCGCCGCACCCGCCGCTTCCGCGTCGGCGAGCAGTCCTACGCGGTCCGCGCCGGCAAGAAGGCCAAGGTCCGCGTCCGCATCTCAAGCGTCGGCCGCCGCGAGATCAAGCGCAGCGGCACCGCGCGCCTGAAGGTGCTGCTGCGCCGCACCAAGCGTGCCAAGAAGTCGACCCGCATCGGCACGCTGAAGGTGCAGGCCTCGCGCCGTACGAAGCGCCGGCCCGCGAGAAGCGCGTCCTGATTCTGCGATGCGCAGGGGCACAGCACTTCCGCTGACGGTGCGGGCGCTGCGCGGCGTGGGCGCGCTCGCGCTCGCCGCGCTGTTCGCCGAGAGCCTCGGCTTCGGCGGCGACGGGCTCGACGCGTTCTTCAGCGCGTGGGTCTACAACGGCGTCACGGTGATCGGCGCCGCGCTGTGCCTCGCGCGCGCGGCGCTCGTGCGCCGCGACCGGCTCGCCTGGGCGTGCCTCGGCGCCGGGCTGGTGGCGTGGTCGGCGGGCGAGATCTACTGGACGCTCGCGCCTGACTCGGCGGACTCGACCGGGCCGGGCCTGAGCGACTGGCTCGAGCTGTCGTTCTATCCCGCGAGCTACCTCGCGATCGTGCTGATGGTGCGCGCCCGCTTGCGCGGCGCGAGCGCGCGGCTGTGGCTCGACGGCATCGTCGCCGCGCTCGCCGCCGCCTGCCTCGCCGCCGTGTTCCTGTTCGAGCCGCTGATCGGCGCCTCCGCGGAGCCCGGCTCGCTGCTGCTGACCGACGTCGCTTACCCGGTCGGCGACCTGCTCCTGCTCGCGGTCGTAACCGGCGTGTTCGGCCTCACCGGCTGGCGCCCCGGCCGCTCGTGGTCCGTGATCGGGGCGGGCTTCGTCGCGGTCGCGATCGCCGACGGCATGTTCCTCTACCAGGCGACGCTCGGCTCCTACGTCGACGGCGCGCTGCTCGACGCGCTGTGGCCGGCCTCGACCTTGCTGCTCGGCTGGGCGGCGTGGGTGGCGACGGGCGAGCGCCCGGTGCCCGACACCAGCGGCCTGCGCTCGATGATCGTGCCCGCCGCCTCCACGCTGACCGGCCTTGCGGTGCTTGTGTACGGCAACCTGGTCAAGGACCTCAACGACCTCGCCGTCGTGCTCGCGACCGCCACGCTGCTCGGCGCGATCCTGCGCATGGTCCTGACCTTCGGCGACAACGCCCGGATGGCGGCCGAGTCGACGCGCGAGGCGCTGACCGACGCGCTGACCGGCCTCGGCAACCGCCGTCGCCTGATGCGCGACCTCGAGGACGGCCTCGACGCCCACGTCGAGCGCACGATCGCGCTGTTCGACCTCGACGGCTTCAAGAACTACAACGACGTCTTCGGCCACCCCGCCGGCGACGCGCTGCTCGTCCGCCTCGCCCGCGAGCTCGAGCGCGTGGTGGAGGGCGGCGGCGAGGCCTACCGCCTCGGCGGCGACGAGTTCTGCGTCCTGCTCGACGGCGTCGACGACGAGACCGAGCGCCTGCTGATCGAGTGCGTCGCTGCGCTCACCGACCGCGGCCACGGCTTCGACGTCGGCTGCTCGCACGGCTCCGCCAAGCTCCCCGAGGAGGCCGACGAGCGCGCCGCCGCGCTGTCGCTGGCCGACCGCCGGCTGTACGCCGAGAAGTTCGAGCGGCGCCGCGACGCGATCTCCGAGCAGACCTGCGACGCGCTGCTGCAGGTCCTGCACGAGCGCGAGCCCGACCTGCGCGACCACGTCGGCGACGTCGCCGAGCTCGCGCTGCGCGTCGGCAGCCGGCTCGGGCTCAAGTCCGACGAGCTCGACGACGTCCGCCGCGCCGCCGAGCTCCACGACGTCGGCAAGTCCGCGGTCCCGGACGCGATCCTCGCCAAGCCCGGCCCGCTCGACGAGCGCGAGTGGCAGTTCGTGCGCCAGCACACGCTGGTCGGCGAGCGCATCCTCCGCGCCGCCCCCTCGCTGCACACCGTCGCCAAGCTCGTGCGCTCGAGCCACGAGCGCTTCGACGGCACCGGCTACCCCGACGGCCTCGCCGGCGAGTCGATCCCGCTCGGCGCCCGCATCGTCTCCGCCTGCGACGCCTGGGACGCGATGATCACCACCCGCCCGTACCGCAAGGCGATGACGCTGGCCGACGCGCTGTCCGAGCTCCAGCGCTGCAGCGGGACGCAGTTCGACCCGGTGGTCGTGGGTGCGCTGTGTGCCGAGGTGGATGGCGCTCGCGCTGGCGGCATCGCGATCTCGGCGTAAACAGCGGCTGGGTAGGGGCCGGGTCTGAGCCGGTTTGGCGGCAAGTGTCCTGTTCTCGGGTCGCCTGGCGGCCCCTAGGCAGGACAGTTGCCGCAATCCACGACCTGAACCCCAGCCCTACCCAGCCGCAGTTGACGTTCGCCCGCTCAGCCCGTCAGCGACTGCTGGTACAGCGTGAACCCGATCGCGCTGCACACCGAGGCGACGATCCAGAAGCGCAGGATGATCTTCGTCTCCGACCACGCGCGGAGCTCGAAGTGGTGGTGGATCGGCGCCATCAGGAAGACCCGCTTGCGGAAGGCCTGGAAGCTCGCGACCTGGATCAGGACCGAGAGCGCCTCGATCACGAAGATGCCGCCGAGGATGATCAGCAGCACCTCGGTCTTGGTCATCACCGCGAGCCCCGCGATCGCGCCCCCCAAGCCGAGCGAGCCCGTGTCGCCCATGAAGATCGAGGCCGGGAACGAGTTGAACCAGAGGAAGCCGACGCACGCGCCGACCAGGCATGACGCCACCAGGGCGAGGTCGAACTGGCGCGTCGTGAACGTGATCGCGATGTAGGCGAGCAGGACGATCGCCGCGCAACCGGCCGCGAGGCCGTCGAGGCCATCGGTCAGGTTGACCGCGTTGGTCGTGCCCGCGAGCACGAGGTAGATGAAGACCGGATACAGGTAGCCGAGGTCGATCCGGGCGTCGACGATCCGCAGGTCGACCGTGTCGGGCAGCTCCGCCCAGCGCGTGGCGACGAGCCACAGGCCGATCGCGATCGCGATCGTGGCGACGAGCTTCGTGCGCCCGCGCAGCCCCAGCGACCGCCGCCTCATGATCTTCGTGAAGTCGTCGGCGAAGCCGAGCACCGCGCAGGCCAGGGCGACCCCGAAGACGCCGATCGCGCGCGGCGTGAACTCGGTCAGCAGCAGGAACGGCACCGCGACCGCGGTGAAGATGATGATCCCGCCCATCGTCGGCGTGCCCGCCTTGGCGTGGTGCTCCTGCGGCCCGTCCTCGCGGATGTGCTGGCCGAACTCGCGCTCGCGCAGGAACGCGATGAACTTCGGGGACAGGAAGATGCACATGAGCAGGGACGCCGTCCCCGCGATCAGAACCTCGCCCATCAGCCGGCGGCCTGCAGCGCTTCGGTGACGACCTCGAGGCCGACGCCGCGCGACGCCTTGACCAGCACGACATCGCCCGCGGTCACGAGCTCGGGCAGCAGCGCGGCGGCCTCGCCCGCGTCGGCGACGGCCTGCGACTCGCCGTCGAACGCATCGAGCATGGCGGCGGCGCGCGGGCCGACGGTCACGAGCAGGTCGACGCCGGCCGAGGCGGCGTAGGCGCCGATCTCGCGGTGGTGCTCGCGCTCGCCCGGCCCGAGCTCGAGCATGTCACCGAGCACCGCGACACGGCGGCCCTCTGCGTGGTGCGAGGCAAGATCGTCAAGGGCGGCGCGCATGGACAGCGGGTTGGCGTTGTAGCAGTCGTTGATGACGTGGACGCCGATCCCGGTCGCCACGCGCTCGCCCCGCATCGAGGAGAAGCGGACGTTGATGGCGCCGCTCGGGTGCACGCCGATGGCGCGCGCGGCCGCCAGCGCGGCCAATGAGTTCAACAGGTTGTGCTGCTGGTCGAACGGCAGCTCGAGCTCCACCTGCTCGCCCTGCGCGATCACCACGTGCTGGGTCGGCAGCGCGTCGGGCACGACGCCGTACTTGAGCGAGGAGCCCTCGAAGTGCACGTCGCCGCCAGGGCCGAACGTGACGACCTCGAGGTCCTCGCGCAGCCACGGCTCGAGCAGCGGCTCGTCGGAGGGCACCACCGCGGTGGCGCCGGCGCGCATGCCCGAGAGCAGCTCGGACTTGGCCTCGGCAACCCCCTCGAGCGAGCCCATCTGCTCGAGGTGCACGGGGCCGATGTTGGTGATCACGCCGACGTCGGGCTCGCAGATCGCGGTCAGCTCGGCGATCTGGCCGAACCCGCGCATCGCCAGCTCGAGCACGAGCACCTCGGTGCCCTGCGGCGCGGCGAGCACCTCGAGCGGCAGCCCGATCTCGGTGTTGAAGTTCTCGCGCGAGGCGGCGACCGTGCGATGCGGCGCGATCATCGCCGTGATCAGGTCCTTGGTGGAGGTCTTGCCGACCGAGCCGGTGACCGCGATCACGTGCGCGGCGAGGTCCTGGCGCCAGCCGCGGGCGAGCGCGCCGAGTGCCGGAACCGGCGTCTCCGACGGCGATCACGGCGCCCGAGTTGCGGTCGTCGGCCAGCAGCTCGTCGACCCACTGCGGCTCGACCACGACACCCCAGGCGCCGGCGTCGAGCGCGGTCACCGCGAACGCGCCGCCGTCGACGTTCTCGCCCGGGAGGCCGAAGAACAGGTCGCCCGGCTGGACCGTGCGCGAGTCGATCACCGCGCGGGCCGGGCCGCCGGCTTCGCGGCCGCCCGCGGGCTCGCGCACGAGCTGTGCGCCGGCCGTCCCCGCCACGCGCTGGGCGCTCCAGTGCTTCACGCGCGCGCCTTCGAACCCTGCAGCGCCTCGCGTGCCACGGTGACGTCGTCGAACGGCTCCTTGCGGCCGCCCTCGAACTCCTGGCCCTGCTCGTGCCCCTTGCCGGCGATGACGACGATGTCGCCGGGCTGTGCGAGCTCGAACGCCCGCGCGATCGCCCTGCGGCGGTCGACCTCGCGCTCGACCTGGCCGCCGCGCGCGCCCGCCGCGACCGCCTCGACGATCGCCTCCGGGTCCTCGGAGCGCGGGTTGTCGGAGGTCACGATCGCCAGATCGGCGAGCCGCGCCCCGATCTCGCCCATCAGCGGGCGCTTGCCCTGGTCGCGGTCGCCGCCGGCGCCGAACACGACGATCACGCGGCCCTCGGCGATCGCGCGCGCCGACACCAGCACGTTCTCGAGCGCACCCGGCTTGTGGGCGTAGTCGACGACGACGGTGAACGGCTGGCCCTCGTCGACCGGCTCGAAGCGACCGGGGACGGCCGGCGGCTGGGCGAGCGTGGCGAGCAGCGGCTCGGGCGGCGCCTCGAGCGCACGCGCCGCCGCCCACGCGCCGAGCGCGTTGAGCACGTTGAAGCGGCCCGGCAGCCCGAGCCGCACCGGCCACTCGCCCTCGGCCGTGCGCAGCGTGAAGTCGGAGCCCGTCGCGTCGGGGCGGACATCCAAAGCGCGGACATCCGACGCTTCCTCGATGCCGAAGGTGAGCGTGTCGGGGAACTCCGCGGCCAGTCGCCGCCCATATTCATCGTCGGCGCAGGCGATCCGCACCCCCGGATCGGTCTCGAACAGCCGGCGCTTGGCCAGGAAGTAGCTCTCCATGTCGGGATGGAAGTCGAGGTGGTCCTGGCTGAGGTTGGTGAACATCGCCGCCGCGCAGTGGATCCCCTCGGCGCGGCGCAGCTCGAGCGCGTGCGAGGAGATCTCCATCGCGCAGGCGACGTCGCCGGCCTTGAGCATCTCCCGGAACGTGCGCTGGAGGTCGATCGCCTCGGGCGTCGTGCGCTGGACCGGCCGCGACTCGCCGCCCACGATCGACGTCACGGTGCCGAGCAGCCCGGTCTGCATCCCCGCCGCCTCGAGCATCGCGCGCGTCAGCCAGGCGGTCGTCGTCTTGCCGCTCGTGCCGGTGATGCCGACCACCCGCAGCTCGGCGGTCGGATCGCCGTAGAAGCGCGCCGCCGCGTGCGCCATCGCGGCCCGCATGTCCTCGACCTGGACCTCCGGCACGCCCAGGCCGAGCGGCCGGCAGACCACCAGCGCCGCCGCGCCGCGCGCCACCGCGTCGGGCGCGAAGTCATGGCCGTCGCGCGTGAAGCCGGGGACGCAGAAGAACAGCGTGCCGGGCTCCACCGTGCGGTTGTCGTAGGCGAGGCCGGAGATCTCGACGTCGTCCGGGCCGTCGCCGAGCAGGTCGCGCAGCGTCATCGCTGCCGCAGTCTATGGACGCTCCTGGTCGTACAGCCGGAGGGCGAAGCGCCCCGCCGGGTGCTCGCGCATCGCGAGAACCTCGTTGCGGTAGACGTCGGGCAGCTCGTTGAGCGGCGGCAGCGGGATGCCGTAGCGGTCGGGAACGAGCACGGCGGCGGAGAGCGCGGCGAACGCGAGGTCGGCGGCGCTGAACGCGTCGCCACACAGGTAGGGGCGGCCGTCGCTGAGGCGGGCGGCGACCTCGTCGAACGTGGCGCGCACGTTGTCGCGCGCGACGGCGGCGTGCTCATCGTCGGCGTCGGCGCGGCGCGCGATCAGCTTCGACATCAGCGGCAGCATCATCGGCATTCCGGCGCGCTCCCAGCGCGGGACGCCGGGCGCGCCGTACTCCTCCATCAGGTCGGGCCGCTCGAGCATCCGGTGGTACATCCAGCTGCGCGCGTCCGGGCCGAGGTGCGCGTCGAAGCGCGCCTCGAGCGCCGCCGACAGCGGGTTGCGGTAGAGACCGAGGTGCGCCCGGGCGTCGGCGAAGCGCACGATCTGCGCCGACTCGCGCAGCGGGCCCTTCGGCGTGACGAGCACCGGCGCGGTCCAGCCGCGACCTGCTCGCCACACGTGCGCCCAGTGGATCCCCTGCAGGTGGCGCTCCTCGCGGTAGGGCGTGTCGGCGAGCTCGAGCGCCCAGCGCGCCTTCTCGCAGAAGTGGCTGATGGGAATCGTGATGAGCCGGAGGTCGTCCATGGTCCTACCGGTTGAAACGGCTGCCTACCGCCATACTCGCGCACCGAATGGTCACATTGGGCGAAATGGTGCCTTCACCCCACTTCCGCGAGCGCCATGAGCGCCGGATCGCGGCGCCACCCGCGGCGGTGTGGGAGGCGATCCAGGAGCTGTCGCTCGGCGATATGCGGATCTCGAGCACGCTGATGCGGGTGCGCTACCTCGGGCGGCAAGCCCGCCGTCCGCGGGCGGCTGATCGAGCGGGGCCCGGTACCGACGCTCGAGGTCGAGCCGGAGCGCGCGCTGGTGGCCGGCGGCGTGCTGCAGCCGTGGAAGCTGCGCGGCGGCGCGACCCCGCCCGCGCTCGACGCCGAGCAGCTGCGGGCCTTCGCCGAGCCGGGCTGGGTGAAGGTCGCGTTCGACTTCGTGCTCGTGCCCGACGCCGGCGGGACGCGGCTGAGCACCGAGACGCGGGTGGCCGCCACCGACGCGCGCACGCGCAAGATCTTCGGCCTCTACTGGCTGGCGATTCGCGCCGGCTCGGGCCTCATCCGCCGCGACCTGCTGCGCGCCGTGGCGCGCAGCGCGGAGGCATGATCCTGCGGTAAGACTGGGAGTCATGCCTCCCATTCGCGTCTCCGCCCAGCTCCAGCCTCAGCACTCCGATTGGCCGGCGATGCGGCAGGCGTGGGTCGAGGCCGAGGCGCTCGGCGTCGACTGCCTGTTCAACTGGGACCACTTCTATCCGCTCCGCGGCGAGCCGGAAGGCAAGCACTTCGAGGCGCTGACCGTGCTCGGCGCGATGGCCGAGGTGACCGAGCGCGTCGAGCTCGGCTCGCTGGTGATCTGCAACGCCTACCGCAACCCCGAGTACCTCGCCGACGCCCACCGGACGATCGACCACATCTCCGGCGGGCGCGCGATCCTCGGGATCGGCGCCGGCTGGTTCGAGAAGGACTTCGACGAGTACGGCTACGACTTCGGCACCGTCGGCACGCGCCTCACGGCGCTCGAGGAGGCGCTGCCGCGGATCGAGAAGCGGATGGGCAAGCTCAACCCGGGGCCCGTGCGCCAGCCGCTGCCGATCCTGATCGGCGGCGGAGGCGTCAAGCGCACGCTCAAGCTCGTCGCCCGCCACGCCAACATCTGGCACGCGTTCGGGAGCCCCGAGGTGTGCCGCGAGAAGTCGGCGATCCTCGCCGAGCACTGCGCCAACGAGGGCCGCGACCCGGCGGAGATCGAGGTCTCGTGGGGCGCTCAGGGCGGCGAGTGGGACACGCTGCGCGAGATCGGCGTCACGCACTTCATCCTCGGCGTCAGCGGCAGCGATTCGGGCTACGACCTCGGGCGGTTGCGCGAGCTCGTCGAGTGGAGGGACGCGCTGTGATCATCGACGAGAGCACCGAGTTCGGCGCCCGCGTCGCCGAGCACCTGCGGACCGAGATCGTCGTCTGGATGACGACCGTGACGCCCTCGGGCGCCCCGCTGCCGATGCCGGTGTGGTTCCTGTGGGAGGGCGGCGAGTCGGTCGTGATGTTCAGCAAGGAGAGCCCGCGCGTGCGCAACCTCGAGGCGAACCCGAACGTGTCGCTCAACTTCGACGGCGACGGGCGCGGTGGCGGGATCGTCGTCCTATCCGGCCGCGCCACGGTCGCCCGCGACGCCCCGCGCGCGAACGAGGTCGGCGCCTACATCGAGAAGTACGCCACCCACATCGAGCGGATCGCCCACTCGCCCGAGTCGTTCGGCGGGACCTACCCGGTGCCGATCCACATCGAGCTCACGAAGCTGCGAGGGCACTGACCAGTCCCCCGGCGGCGGTCCGGGCCAGGCCAGGTCCGCGAGGATCTCCGCCTCGGTGATGTCGATCTTCATCGTGCCTCCTTCCGGGCCTGCCACAGCGCCGTCAGCGCGACGGCGAACGTGGCGAGCGTGCAGAACACGTAGACGTGGACGAACGGGGTGACGCCGGGGCCGGCGTCGGTGAGCAGCGCGGCCAGCACGGCGATGCCGAGTGCGCCGCCGATCTGGCGGCCGGTCTGGTTGAGGCCGACGGCGGCGGCGAAGCGCTCGGGCGGGACCGACAGCGCCGCGGCGGTCGAGACGCCCGTGGTGATCGCGCCGGTGCCGATGCCGATCGGCACGGCGAGCGGCAGCCACAGCGTGAGGAAGTGCGGGTCCTCGGAGATCGCCACGGCGAAGATCAAGCCGGCGGCGGCGAGCACCAGCGCGCCGCCGGCGATCACCGCCCACGGGCCGCGGCGGGCCACGACCGGGCCGGCCCGCAGCGCCACGACGGCGGCGATCAGCGCGCCCGGCGTCATCGCCAGCCCGGCCTCGAGCGGCGAGTAGCCCCAGGCCCCGATCAGGAACAGGACGCCGACGAGCATCCACGGGAACAGGGCGGCGCCGTAGAGCAGCGAGGCCAGGTTGGCGGCCGCGAAGCGGTGCGAGCGCCAGAGCACGATCTCGATCGCCGGCACCGCATGCCGCGCCGAGCGCCACAGCGCGAGCGCCACGGCAACCGCGGCGAACACCAGCGCGCCGATGGTCCGCTCGTCGCCCCAGCCCCACACCGGCCCCTGGGAGATCCCGAGCGCCGCCGCGGCGATGCCCGCGCCCAGCAGGAGGGTGCCGACGGCGTCGGGGAGACGCTGCCGCCGGGGCGCTGAGCGCGGGATCAGCCGCGTGCCCGCGATGATCGCGAGGCCGACCGGGACGTTGATCAGGAACAGCGCGCGCCAGCCCACGGTGTCGACGAGCACGCCGCCGATCGCCGGGCCGGCGGCCGCGGCCAGCGCGCCGGCGGCGCTCCACAGCCCGATCGCGGCCGCGCGGCGCTCCGGCGGCGCGTCCATGAGCACGACGGCGAGCGACGCGGGGATCATCATCGCCGCCGCCGCGCCCTGGAATGCGCGCGACACGAGCAGGAGCTCGAGCGAGGGAGCGAGCGCGCACGCGAGCGAGAAGGCCGTGAACGCCGCGACGCCCGCGAGCAGCAGCGCGCGCCGGCCGACGACGTCGGCCACCCGCCCCGCCGGGGCGAGCAGCGCGGCGAACACGACCGCGTAGATCGTGATCAGCCAGGTGGCGGCACCGACCGAGGCGCCGGCGAAGTCACTGCGCACGTCGGCGACCGCGAGGTTGGCGACGGTGGTGTCGAGCAGAGCCAGGAACGCGGCGCCGGCGGCGACGAGCAGCACGCGGCTGGTGGTCGTGACAGCGGGCGCGGGTGCTGGGGGCGCTTCGGTCAGGGACATGAGGGTCTCCGGCTGTGGCGAACAAAAAGCACGATCGTTCGTACTTTGTATCATATCTTCGAACGACCGTGCTATTTTCTTCGCCGATGGGACCCGCCGAGAACTACGAGACGCTCGCGCGTGGCGAGCCCATTGCCGTCGACGAAGCCGACGGCCGCCGGCGCCGCGGCAAGCGCACGCGCGAGTCGATCGTGCAGGCGGCCGCCGACCTCGCCTCCGCCGAGGGCCTCGAAGGCGTGACCATCGGGCGCCTGGCCACCGCGCTCGGCATCAGCAAGAGCGGGCTGTTCGCGCACTTCGGCTCCAAGGAGGAGCTGCAGCTGGCGACGATCGACGCCGCGCGCCGGCGCTTCGTCGACAACGTGGTCAAGCCGTCACGCTCGATGCCGCGCGGCCGCGCGCGCCTCGAGGCCCTGATGAACGACTGGCTCGCCTACTTCCGCAACAGCGTGTTCGCCGGCGGCTGCTTCTACCAGCGGGTCAAGGCGGAGTTCGACAGCCGCCCGGACGCCGCGGTGCGCGCGGTGCTGGCGGACGACGCGCGGCAGTTCCTCGGGCTGCTCACGCGCGAGATCGTCAAGGCCCAGGAGGCCGGCGACCTCGATCGCTCAGTCGACGCCGAGCAGCTCGCGTTCGAGCTCGACGCGCTCGGCGCGGGCGCCTACGCGCACTTCCAGCTGCAGCAGGACCCGGCCTCGTTCGACCGCGCCGCGACCGCGATCCGGACGCGGCTCGACAGCGTCTCGACCTAGGTCACCAGCGCGCGGTCGACGATCGCGGCGCCGTCGACGCCGCTCGGGAGCGTGCCGAACACGCGGCCGCGCGCCTCGCCGAGCCGGCCGGCGCAGAACGCGTCGGCGACGAACGGCGGCGCGGTGCGCACGAGCAGCGAGGCCTGGAAGGCGACCGCGAGGTCCTCGACCGCGCGGCGGGCGAGCCACTGCGCGTCCTCGCCGGCGAGCTCGGCCAGCGTGGCTGGCAACGCGTCGAGGTGGGCGTCGAGCCGGGCGTCGGCGCCGCGGGCGAGCTCGCACTCGGCCAGGAAGGCCGGCAGGCCCTCCGGCTCGCGGGCGAGCGCACGCAGGACGTCGAGGCTCATGACGTTCCCCGAGCCCTCCCAGATGCCGTTGAGCGGCGCGTCGCGCAGCAGCCGCGGCATCGGGCTCTCCTCGACATAGCCGTTGCCGCCGAGGCACTCGAGCGCCTCGACCGCGTGCGGCGTCGCGCGCTTGCAGACCCAGTACTTGAGCACCGCGGTGGCGAACCGCCGCAGCTCGTTGTCCTCTTCGTCGTAGGCGCGCGCGAGCCGCAGCGCCGTCGCGGTGGCGGCCTCGGACTCGATCGCGAGGTCGGCGAGCACGTTGAGCATCAGCGGCTTCTCGGCCAGCGGCGAGCCGAACGCCGAGCGCCCGCGCGCGTGGTTGATCGCCTCGGCGACGCCGCGGCGCATGCCGGCCGCCGACCCGATCACGCAGTCCAGCCGCGTGTGGGTGACCATCTCGATGATCGTCGGGACGCCGCGCCCCTCCTCCCCCAGCCGGCGCGCGGCGACGCCGCGGAACTCGACCTCGGAGGACGGCAGCGAGCGCGTGCCGAGCTTGTCCTTCAGGCGCTGGATCTCGAAGCCCGGGCCGGGCTCGACGACGAAGCAGGTCAGGCCCGCGGGCAGCTGCGCGAGCACGAGGAAGACGTCGCACATCGGCGCCGAGCAGAACCACTTGTGGCCGGTGATCTCGTAGACGCCGTCGCCGGCCGGCTCGGCGCGCGTGGTGTTGGCGCGGACGTCCGAGCCGCCCTGCTTCTCGGTCATCGCCATGCCGGACAGCGCGCCGTGCTCGTAGTCGGGGAGCGTCAGGCGCGGCTCCCACTCGGCGGCGAGCGCCGGGTCGCGTCGCAGCGCCGGGATCGCCGAGTAGGTCATCGAGACCGGGCACATGACGCCGGCGTTGGCCTGCGACCAGAGGCTGAACAGCGCCGCGCGCGCCACGTGCGCGCCCGGCCGCGGGTCGCGCCACGGCAGCGCGTGGATCTCGCGCTCGACCGCGCCCCGCAGCAGCCAGTGCCACGACGGGTCGAGGTCGATCGCGTCGATCCGGCGCCCGTAGCGGTCGTGCGTCTTCAGCTGCGGCTCGTTGCGCTCGGCGCGGCGGCCGTGCTCCTGCGCCTCGGCCGAGCCGGCCACGGCGCCGGTGTCGCGCGCGCGGTCGACGGCCCAGCCGCCGCCCTCGCGCTCGAGCGCCTCGCGCAGCGGCAGGTCGGCGTCGAAGAAGTTGATCCCCTCGAGCGGCGACGCCTGGTTGACGACCTCGTGGGTCCCTTGGGTTCGCAGCGTGTCCACTGCGGACAGCCTAACCCGGCGGGATACGCAGGTAGTTCAGTGCGAAGGAGGTGATCTGGCGCCACGCCGGCGCGGCGGTCAGGCCGCCGTAGATCTCGCCCTGCGGCTCGTCCACCATCACCGTCACGAGCAGCTTCGGGTGGCGCGCGGGAGCGAAGCCGACGAACGAGGCCACGTACTTGTCCGGCGAGTAGCCACCGGTGACCGGGTCCGGCTTCTGCGCCGTGCCGGTCTTGCCGGCCAGCTCGTAGCCGTCGATCTTGGCGCCCGAGGCGGTGCCGCCGGGGCCGAGCACGCCCTCGAGCATCTTGCGCAGCGACGCCGCGTTGGCGTCGGAGATCACGCGGTGGCCCTGGTGCGGCGGCTCCGCGCGGCCGTTGATCTTCTCGATGATGTGCGCGGGCCGCAGGACGCCGCCGTTGGCGATCGCGGCATACCCGACGGCCATCTGCATCGGCGTGACGGCCAGGCCCTGGCCGATCGGGAGGTTGCCCATCGAGGCGCCCGAGTACTTGGCGAGCGGGAGCACGATGCCGGCCTCCTCGCCGGGCAGGTCGGTGCCGGTCGGCTTGCCGAAGCCGAAACGCCGCACCCACACTGTCGAAGCGCTTGGCGCCGAGGCCGAGGCCGATCTTGATCGCGCCGACGTTGGAGGACTGCTCGAGGATCTCGCGCGTGTTGAGGGTGACGGGGCCACGCGGGTGCGACTCGCCGATCTCGCGGTCGTAGAGGCGGATCGTCGGCGGCAGGTTGAACTTCGTCTCCGGCGTGACCTCCTTCTCCTCCAGCGCGCCCGCGACGGTGAACGCCTTGAACGTCGAGCCGGGCTCGTAAGTGGCAGCGACGGCGCGGTTCTGGCGCGCGTAGTCGGGGGCGTTGCCGGGGTTGTTGGCGTTGACGCGCGGCCAGTTGGCGAGCGCCAGCAGCGCGCCGTCGCGCGGGTCCATGACGATCGCGGTGGCGCCGCGCGGGCGCCACGTCTCGCCGACCTCGGCCAGCACCTGCTCGGCCTTGTCCTGGATCGCCTCGTCGACGGTCAGCGTGACGTTCTTGCCCGGCTTGGTCTTGCGCGTCTCGCGCAGCTCGATCGCCTCACCGAGCGCGTCCTTGACGAGCCGGCGCTCACCGTCGCGGCCGCGCAGCGTGTCGTTGAGCGAGTACTCGAGGCCGGACAGCCCCTTGCCCTCGGAGCCGACGCTGCCGAGCAGCTGCGAGGCGAGGAAGTCGCGCGGGTAGGTGCGGCGCGCCTCGGGGATGAACTCGAGGCCCTCGATCTTCATGTGCTCGACGCGGCGGGCGCGGATCGCGGGCACGCGGCGCGCGAGGTAGGCGAAGCCGGTGTCGCGGCGGGTCAGCTGGCGCAGCAGCTTGTCCTCGGGCACCCGCAGCGGCTTGGCGAGCTTGGCGGCGACCTTGACCGGGTCCTTGACCAGGTACGGCGTGACGGCGACCGTCGTCGCGGGCTGCGAGACCGCGAGCTCGATCCCGTTGCGGTCGGTGATCGCGCCGCGGCGGGCGGGCACGATGACCTGGGCCGTCTGCTGGGTGGCGGCGGCCTTGCGGAGCGCGTCGGCCTTGACGACGCCGAGCCAGCCGGCGCGCAGGCCGGCGAGGGCGAGCATGCCCAGGAAGACCGCGAAGAGGAGGCCGATCCGCCGCTCGATCAGCCGCACGCGCTTAGCCGACCGGCGCTGCGGTCGGTGTGGTGGTGCCGCCGGTGGTGGGTACCGCAGTGGCCGCCGGTATCACCGGGGCGGGAGTCGCCGTGGCCTGAGGCATCGGCGTGGCGGTGGGCTGTGCGGCCGGTGTCGTCTCCGTCACCGGCGCGGTGGTCGTGGCCGTGGTCGTCGTCGTCGCCGGGACGACCGGCGCGACCGGCGCCATCAGCGATCCGGGCACGACGCCGTTGTTGGCCATCAGCTCCTTCGCGGCGTCGCTCGGCGCGCGCATGCGGCGGGCGGCGCGGCGGGCGTCACGGGCGTCGCGCACGCGCACGTAGTGCACGTCGCCGGCAGCGGGCGTGACCATGCCGCGCTTGTCGGCCCCGGCGCGGATGCGCTCGCCGGAGGCGAGGCGGGCGATGTTCGCCTCCATGCCGGAGTTCTGGCGCTCGAGGGTCGCGGAGGTCTCGACCGCGCGCGAGATGCCGGAGTTGAGCTTGAGCAGCGAGACCTGCATCGCGACGATCCCCATCAGCGCGACGCCGACGAAGCAGATCCACACGCGCCCGCGCAGGAGGCGGTCGATGACGCGGTGGTCGGGCAGCCCCCGGATGCGCTCGAAGACACCGGTGCCCACCCGGGGCGCCGGGACGGCGCGCGGCCGTGCCGCCGGTCCGGAGACGCGGCGCGGGAGCCGAGGGGCGGGAGCGGTGCGGGCGCGCGCCGCGTGGCGCTGCTCGGCGGTGGCGGCGGCCATCAGTCGGTCTCCAGCTTGCGGGAGGCGCGCATGCGAGCGGACTTCGCGCGCGGGTTCTGGGCGACCTCGCCGGGCGTCGCGACGACGGAGCGGCGGAACACGGGCTCGGCCTCGGGCGTGCGCCCGCAGGCGCAGACCGGCAGGTCCGGCGGGCAGATGCAGCCCTGGGCCCGGTCGGCGAGGAACTTCTTCACGCGCCGGTCCTCGAGCGAGTGGAAGGAGATCGCCGCGAGCCGGCCGGTCGGGCGCAGCAGCTCCCACGCGAGCGGGAGCGCGTCGTCGAGCTGGTCGAGCTCGCCGTTGACGGCGATCCGGATCGCCTGGAAGGAGCGCTTCGCGGGATGCCCGCCGCCGAACCGCGCCGGCGCGGGGATCGCGGCGGTGATGGCGTCGACGAGCTCGAAGGTGGTGGCGAGCGGCCCGGACTCGCGGCGGCGCACGATCTCGCGCGCGATCCGCTCGGCGTAGCGCTCCTCGCCGTACTCGCGCAGCGTGCGCGCGATCCGGCGGCGCTCCCACGTGTTGACGATCTCGGCGGCGGTCAGGTCCTGCTCCGGATCCATCCGCATGTCGAGCGGCGCGTCGTAGGCGTAGGAGAACCCGCGCTCGCGCGTATCGACCTGCATCGAGGACATCCCGAGGTCGAGGTAGACGAGGTCGGCCTCGAAGCCCTCGTCGCGCAGCTGCTCGAGCCCGTGGGCGAAGTCGGCGCGGATGAAGCGCGTGCGGCACTCGACGTCGGCGGCGAGCTCGGCGAACGCCTCCTCGGCGAGCGGGTCGCGGTCGATGCCGACGAGCAGACCGGCGGGTCCGAGGCGCTCGGCGACGAGGCGGCCGTGGCCACCCGCGCCCACCGTGCAGTCGACCGCGACCTGGCCCGGCTGGGGGTCCAGAGCCTCGATCAGCTCCCCGGCGAGGACGGGGACGTGCGTGCGTGGCATGTCAAGCAGGATGGCCAAGAGACGAAGTGAGGTCAGGCGCTCGCGCCGTGAGGTCGGTGTCGTACTCCTGCCAGGCCGCCTGATCCCAGAGCTCGAGCGAGTCCCCAGCGCCCACGATCATCACCTGACGATCGATGCCGGCGTGGCTGCGATGCCCGGGCGGAAGCATCACGCGCCCCGCGGAGTCGAGCTCGACGTCGGCGGCGTTCCCGTGAAAAAACCGCCGCAGCTCGCGCGCCTCGGGCGAGAAGGGATTCAGCCCGGCGAGGGCTGCGGTCGTCATCGCCGAATAGGTCTGTTCGGGATAGACGCTGATGCAGTGGTCCACGCCCTTCACGAGGAAGACCTTGCCGGCCAGTTGCGCGCGGAACTTGGAAGGCACCGTCAGCCGGTGCTTCGCGTCCAGCGTGTGCTCGAAGTTGCCGTTGAAGGCCAAGGCTCATGAAGTCCGTGAAGGAAGAAGTCGAGTCGATCCGAGGTGGCGGAGTGGGAGGAGCCCCGCCACCCCGGACCGGCTGTTCCGTGGGGAAGCTACCCCACTCTGTCCCACTCTGCAACACAATTGTCGTCAGTCGTCCCACAAAACTTGAGCGTTGTCCGTTCGCGGACGCGTTTTCCCTGGAAATACGCGGCTTTCAGGGGTGGGTGGGGTGAGCACCCCAATCGGCAGGTCCGCGCAGGACGGTTTGCAGAACATGGGGTTGCACCCCGGATTGCAGTCCGCTGGTGGCCGCCCTACCCTCGTCGGATGCCCCGACTGCGCATCATCACCCTCCCCTGCCTGCTCCTGATCGCCGTGGCGCTCGCCGCCTGCGGCGGGGGCGGCGGCGCTGCCGACGCCGATCCCGCGTCGGCGGTCCCGGCCGGGACCGCCATCTACTTCGAGGGCGTCGTGCGCCCCGAGGGCGATCAGAAGGACGACGTCCTCGACGCCGCCGGCAAGGTGCTCCGCACCGACGATCCGGAAGCGAAGATCCGCGAGCTGCTCGACAAGGCGTTCAAGGACTCCGAGAACCCGGACACCAGCTACGAGAAGGACATCGAGCCGTGGCTCGGCCAGAAGGCCGGCGTGTGGGTCTCGGGCGTCGACCGGAAGGATCCCGGCTACGTGGCGGTCGTCGCGACGAAGGACACCGAGAAGGCCCAGAAGGCGATCGACGAGGGCATCAAGGACGAGGGCGGCTCGATCAAGGAGCGCTCCTACGAGGGCGTCGACTACCAGGTGGACAAGGACGGCGTGGCGGCCGGCATCGTCGGCGACTTCTTCACCGTCGGCACCGAGCCGGAGTTCAAGCGCACGGTCAAGGCCAACGACGGCGACTCGCTCGCGGACGACAAGAAGTACAAGGACACGGTCGGCAAGATCGACGACGACCGGCTCGGCCTCTTCTACATCGACCTCAAGCCGTTCTTCGAGCAGGCGATCAAGGCCGACCCCAGCGCGGCGCAGTCGTTCCAGCAGCTGCGCTCGGTGTTCCCGGTCGACAAGCTCGAGCCGCTGGCCGGCGCGCTGCTGGCCGACGGCGACCGGATCGCGTTCGACACGGTCATGAGCGGCCCGGGCGTGGGCGCGCTGCGCGTGTTCACCCCCTTCCTCGGCACCGGCGAGACGCCGCTGGTGGCCGAGCTGCCTGGCGACTCGTGGGCCGCGTACGGGGCGCCGAACGTCGGCCCGGGGCTGAAGAGCATCTTCACCAACGTGGCCGGCGCGTTCGGCGGCGCTGCGGCGACCCAGCAGCTCCAGCAGCAGTACGGCATCAACCTCGACCGTGACGTCTTCGGCTGGATCGGCGACATCGGGGTCTTCCTGCGCGGCAGCGACAAGGCCAGCCTCGAGGGCGGCCTCGTCATCAAGGCCACCAACGCGGACAACATGCGCGCGGCGTTCGGCAAGATCGTCGGGCTGGTCCAGAGCCAGGGCGGCCAGAAGGTCACGCCGGTGAAGCTCAAGGGCGCGGCCGCCGCGTTCAAGGTCGACCAGACCGACCTCGGCAAGCCGGTGATCATCGCCCGCTCCGACGACCGCGTGGTCATCGGCGTCGGCGAGGCCGCCGCGGCCGATGGCCTCGCGCCGGCCGAGAAGCTCGGCGACTCGGAGCTCTACAAGCAGGCCAAGGAGGCGCTCGAGGACTTCGAGCCCACGCTCCTGGTCTCGATGCCCGACGTGATCAAGGCGGTCGACGCGACCGGCGACACCGACGCCGACTGGGCGGAGGCGAAGCCCTACCTCGAGGCGTTCACGGTGATCGCCAGCGGCGGCTCGCTGAAGGACGAAGAGCTGAAGTCGCGCGTGGCCGTCGGCCTGAAGTAGCGATCCGCACGTCAACGGCGGCTGCGTAGGGGTCGGGTCCCAGCCGCCCGGCGGCACGAATGTCGTCTCGAGGTCGGTATGCGACCTCGAGACGACTTTCGTGTGCCCGGATGCTGATTCGTGGGTTGACACGATCTTTGTAGTTGCTACATTCTTCGCATGACCCAACCCACTCCCACCCACTTCCGCGCGACCTTCGCCGGCCTGCTGCTGGCGATGCTGCTCGCGTCGCTCGACCAGACGATCGTGGCCACGGCGCTGCCGACGATCGTCGGCGACCTCGGCGGGATCGACCAGCTTGCGTGGGTCGTCACCGCTTATCTGCTCGGCGCCACCGTCACGATGCCGCTGTGGGGGCGCGCCAGCGACCTCTACGGCCGCAAGCCGCTCTTCCTCGCCGCCATTGCGATCTTCCTGACCGGCTCCGCGCTCAGCGGCATGGCTCAGGACCTCAGCCAGCTGATCGCCTTCCGCGCCCTCCAGGGCCTGGGCGCCGGCGGGCTGATGACGCTCGCGATGGCGATCGTCGCCGAGATCGTCTCCCCGCGCGAGCGCGGGCGCTACCAGGGCTACATCCAGATGGTCTTCGTGATCGCCAGCGTGGCCGGGCCGCTGCTCGGCGGCGTGTTCGCCGACCACCTGTCGTGGCGCTGGGTCTTCTACGTCAACCTGCCGATCGGCGCCCTCACGATCGCGCTGATCGTCTCGTCGCTCAAGCTGCCGACCGAGCGCCGTCCTGCGCGCATCGACGCCACCGGCGCCGCGCTGCTCGCCGCCGGCCTGACGTCGCTGCTGCTCGTGACCACCTGGGGCGGGCGCCAGTACGCGTGGGACTCGGCCGAGATCGCCGGACTCGCCGTCGCGGCCGTCGCGCTGCTCGGGCTGTTCGTCGCCCAGGAGCGCCGGGCCGCCGAGCCGATCCTGCCGCTGCGGCTGTTCCGCGAGCCGGTGTTCGTCGTCGTCTCGGGCGCGCTGTTCCTGACCACGCTCGCGTTCTTCGCGGTCATCGTCTACATGCCGGTCTACCTCCAGGTGGTGACCGGCGCGAGCGCGACCGCCTCGGGCTTCCTGCTGCTGCCGCTGATGCTGGCGGCGACCGCCAGCACGGCTGCCTCCGGGCGCGTGATGTCGCGCACCGGGCGCTACAAGGTCTTCCCGGTCGTCGGGCTCAGCTTGATGGCCCTCGGCCTGCTGCTGCTGGCGCAGATCGGCACCGCCACCCCGCACCTGACGGTCGCCGCGCTGCTCGTCCTGTTCGGCCTCGGCTTCGGCTTGGTCTCCCAGGTCCTGACCGTCGCGATCCAGAACAACGTCGCGCGCCACGACCTCGGCATCGCCACCGCGTCGGCGAACCTGTTCCGCTCGCTCGGCGGCTCGGTCGGCGTCGCCGTGTTCGGCGCGCTGTTCGCCGGCCGGCTCGACGGGCCGCTGTCGGCGACCACCGCCGCCGACGCGCTCCACACCGTGTTCCTCGCCGCTGCGCCGGTCGCGGCGCTCGGCGCCCTCGTCGTCCTGACCCTGAAGGAGGTCCCGCTCCGCCATGCCTGAATCCGTCCTACTCCGCAGCGAAGAGTCCGACGGCGTCGTGTCGTCATCGACAACACCGTCCCAGCGAACTGGCCCGGCCCGTTCCTGCACAAGCACGACTTCGACGAGGCGTTCTACGTGCTCGAGGGCGAGCTCGTCTTCCAGGTCGAGGACGCGCTGATCACCAAGCGCGCGGGCGAGCTGGCGTTCGCCCCGCGCGGGGTGGCGCACACGCTCGCGAACCAGTCCGACCAGCCCGCGCGCTACGTGCTCGTGTGCACGCCCGCGGGGTTCGAGCGCTACTTCGCGAGGATGAACGACGACCCGCCCGAGTGGGCGCTGCAGGAGATCCCGTTCGAGGTCGAGCGGGTCGGCCCGCAGATCGGGCAGTCATGATCGGGGGATGCGGCTGCCCGTGATGCCGCCGGTCGCGCCGATGCTGGCGAAGGTCGGCGCCGACTTCCCACCCGGCGCGTTCTACGAGCCGAAGTGGGACGGCTTCCGCTCGATCGTCTTCCGTGACGGCGACGAGGTCGAGATCGGCAGCCGCAACACGCGCCCGATGGCGCGCTACTTCCCCGAGGTGGTCGCGGCGGCACGCGAGAGCCTGCCGCCGCGCTGCGTCGTCGACGGCGAGATCGTCGTCCCCGACCCCGACGGGCGGCTCGACTTCTTCTCGCTCCAGCAGCGCCTCCACCCCGCCGCCAGCCGCGTCGACCTGCTCGCCGGCCAGACGCCGGCGAGCTTCGTCGCCTTCGACCTGCTCGCGCTGGGCGACGAGGACCTGACGGCGCGGCCGTTCAGCGAGCGCCGCGCCGCGCTCGAGGCCGCGCTCGCCACGGCGAAGCCGCCGGTCCACCTCACGCCGGTGACCCGCGACGTCGAGCTCGCGCGCGAGTGGTTCGTGCGCTTCGAGGGCGCCGGGCTCGACGGCATCATCGCCAAGGCGCCCGAGCAGACCTACCAGCCGGACAAGCGCGTGATGACGAAGATCAAGCACGTCCGCACCGCCGACTGCGTGCTGGCCGGCTACCGGGTCCACAAGTCGGGCCCGGACGCGATCGGCTCGCTGCTGCTCGGGCTCTACGACGACGGGCAGCTGCGCTCGGTCGGCGTGGTCGGCGCCTTCCCGATGGCGCGGCGGCGCGAGCTGTTCGCCGAGCTGCAGCCGCTCGTGACCGACTTCGAGGGCCACCCGTGGAACTGGGCGCGCGAGCACATCCCCGCCACGCAGGCGGCGTTCGGCAGCCGCTGGAACCCCGGCAAGTCGCTCTCGTTCGTGCCGTTGCGGCCCGAGCGCGTGCTCGAGGTCCGCTACGACCACATGGAGGGCTCGCGCTTCCGCCACCCGCCGCAGTTCGTGCGCTGGCGGCCGGACCGCGAGCCGGCGAGCTGCGACTACGCGCAGCTCGAGCGGCCCGTCGATCTCGATGTGGCGCAGATCCTGGGCTAGCCCGCGCAGCTGACCCAGGCGGTGACCTTCCAAGGGATGTCCGTTGGTTCGGCCTCCGCCACGTACACCGACCAGCCCGGCGACACGGCGCCCGCTGCGGTGGCGTCCATGTTCTCCATTACGGACACTTTGATCTGCGGCGGGAAGGAGTTGTCCGTCACGTGTAGCCGCCGCCGGTCGCAAACGTGCCCAGTGGGCAGTTGGCTTGGACCGCCTTGTCGTCGTTGGCGTTCATCGGGCTGCTCTGGGTGTCCTCGAAGAACTCCCACCCCGTGCCGGGGGACCGGCGGGTCCCCGCGCGCCCTGCGGACCGGCCGGGCCCTGCGGGCCGGTCGCCCCGGCCTTCGGCAGCTCGCCCGCCTTGAAGTCCGCGGCCACAGGCTGCGGCTCTTGACCTCACGCGTCGTCAGCGCGTTCTTCTTGAGGTCCTGTGGGTCGCCCGGCTGTCAGATGCTGAGTACTGAAACGGGCGGCCCGCTGGGGAGGTGCGCGGATTCCTTGCCTCTGCGCGCCCGCCGCAGATAGGGTCGGGCCGCCCTGGACACGTCGTCGTTCTTCATCTATCCGAACGTCGCCGAGGAGGCCGCCGAGCCCGAGGGGTTCTTCGCGGCCCGCAACGAGCGTGAGTGGGACCGGCTGCTGGCTGCGACCGAGACGCGGCGCTTCCGGCCCGGCGAGATCGTGCTCCCGGAGGGCGTCGCCGACCGAGCCCTCTACCTGCTCGCCGACGGCCGGCTCGAGCTCGTGCGCGAGGGCGCGCGCGGCGTGCTCGCCACGCTCGAGGCGCCGGCCAGCCTCGGCGAGGCGGCCTTCCTCGATGGCAAGCGGCGGCTGGTTGCGGTGCGCGCCGCGACGCACGGCGAGCTCGAGCGGCTGAGCTGGGAGGCCTTCGAGGGCCTCAGCGCGCGCGACCCCCAGCTCGCGCGCGACGTGTTGGTCGACGTCGGCAAGGTCCTGGCCGCGCGTGTCCGGGCGGGCGGCGGCGACCTCGGCGTGTAAGTGGCCGCCACCGCGTTCCCCAACTACACGCAGATCCCGAAGTGGATCTCGATCCGCGCGTGGTGGGGCGTGCGGATCGGCTCGCTCGTCGCGGCGCTCGTCGTCGCCGGCCTGCTGATCGTCTCGCCCGACGACGGGCTGTTCGTGATGTGGAAGATCGTCATCCCGCTGCTGCCGCTGCTGTTCCTCGTCGCGCCGGGCGTGTGGCGGAACATCTGCCCGCTCGCCGCGTCCAACCAGACGCCGCGCGTGCTCGGCCTCACGCGCGGGCTGACCGCGCCGGCGTGGTTCAAGGAGTACGGCTACGTCGTCGCGATCTCGCTGTTCGTGCTGTTCGTGGTGCTGCGCAAGGCCGGGCTCGACGACAACGGGCCGGCGAGCGCGCTGCTGCTGCTCGGCGCGCTGACCGGCGGCTTCCTCGGCGGCATGTACCTGAAGGGCAAGAGCGGCTGGTGCTCGAGCATCTGCCCGCTGCTGCCGGTGCAGCGGATCTACGGCCAGACGCCGTTCGCGCTGGTCGGCAACTCGCACTGCCAGCCGTGCGTCGGCTGCACGACCAACTGTTACGACTTCAACCCGAAGGCCGCCTACCTCGCCGACCTCAACAGCCAGGACCCGTACTGGGCCGGCTACCGCAAGTTCTTCGTCGCCGCCTTCCCCGGCCTCGTGCTCGCGTTCTTCGAGGTGCCGGAGGCGCCCGACGCGATCCCGGTCGCCGAGATGGTCGGCCGTGTCGCGCTCTACATGGCGGCGAGCGTGGCGTCGTTCGTGCTGCTCGACTCGTTCGTGAAGGTCAGCACGCACAAGCTGACCACGCTCTACGGCGCGCTCGCCTTCAACATCTTCTACTGGTACGGCGCGCCCAACTTCGTCGCCGCGATCACCAGCGAGCCGTGCCCGGACGCGGTCAAGTGGGCGCTGCGGGCGGCGGTGCTCGCGCTCACGGCGGTGTGGGTGCTGCGCGGCTATCAGAAGGAGGAGCAGTTCCAGGCCGAGGCCGCCGCGCGCGCCGGCGGGCTCTCCGCCGCCGCGGGCCGCTCCCTCGCGCGCTCGCGCGTGATGAAGTCCGGCGCCCCCGAGGTGACCTTCGCCGACGGCACGCGAGCGGTCGCCAAGCCCGGCGCCACCGTGCTCGAGGTCGCCGAGGCCAACGGCCAGTCGATCGAGGCCGGCTGCCGGATGGGCGTCTGCGGCGCCGACCCGATCGCGATCAAGGACGGGATGGCCAACCTCTCCCCCGTCTCCGACGACGAGCGCTCGACGCTCGAGCGCCTCGGCCACGCCGACAACACGCGGATGGCGTGCTGCTGTCGCGTCCAGGGCCCCGTGGAGGTCGCGCTGACGCCCGACAAGAAGGGCGCGGCGACGCCGAGCCAGATCCTGCGCATGTCCTTCGACCGCTCGATCGAGCGCGTCGTCGTGCTCGGCAACGGGATCGCGGGCGTCACCGCCGCCGACCATGTGCGCCGCCGCCACCCCGAGTGCCAGGTCGACCTCGTGGCCGACGAGCCGCACCCGCTCTACAACCGCATGGGCATCAACCGCCTGATCTACGGCCGCTCGGCGATGGCGGGGCTCTACCTCAACCCCGACGCCTGGTACGAGGAGCGCCGGATCGAGACGTGGCTGAACACGCGCGCGACGCGCATCGACCGCAGCGCGAGCGAGGTCGAGCTCGGCACCGGCGAGCGGCTCGCCTACGACCGGCTGATCCTCGCCTTGGGGTCGAGCGCGATGGTCCCGCGCATCGACGGCTTCGGCGGCCGCGGCACGTTCGTGGTGCGCTCGGCCGAGGACGCGTTGAGCATCCGCGCCTTCGCCCAGCGCGAGTGGTGCCGCGAGGCGCTGATCGCCGGCGGCGGCCTGCTCGGGCTCGAGGCCGGCTACGCGCTGCACAAGCTCGGCCTCCACGCCTCGATCCTCGAGCGCTCCGACCGGCTGCTGCGCCGCCAGCTCGACGCGCGCGCGTCGCAGTACCTCCAGCGCTACCTCGAAGGGCTTGGGGATGAGCATCGTCACCGGCGCGGAGACCGCGGCGGCGCTCGGCGACGAGCGGCTGAGCGAGGTGCTGCTGCGCGACGGCCGCGCGCTCCCCGCCGACATGCTGCTCGTGTGCGCGGGGATCACCCCGAACACCGAGCTCGCGCGCGACGCCGGGCTCGAGGTCAACCGCGGCGTGGTCGTCGACGACCTGATGCGCACGACCGACCCGCAGATCTTCGCGGCGGGCGACGTCGCCGAGCACCGCGGGCGCGTGCACGGGCTGTGGCCGGCGGCGGTCGAGCAGGCCGAGGTGGCGGCGTGCGGCGCGCTCGGCGAGGAGAAGGCCTACGTCGGCACCGTGCCGGTCACGATCCTCAAGGTCGTCGGCATCGAGCTGACCTCGATGGGGCGCTTCGAGACCGAGCCCGGCGACGAGGAGATCGTGTTCGAGGACGAGCAGGCCGGCTCGTACCGCAAGCTCGTGATCGCCGACGGCAAGATCGCCGGCGCGATCCTGCTCGGCTCGGGCACCGAGGCCTCACCGGTGGTCACGGCGGTCAAGCGCGGCTACGACGTCCGCGGCCAGCTCGACGCCCTGCGCACCGGGCGCTGGGACGGGCTCGCCGAGCTCAGCGGCACGCACCCGCTGGTGCCGGCCGCGCCGGCGAACCCGAGCTCGGGCTAGGCTCCTAGACCGCCAGAGCGGCCTCGAGCGTCGTCGGGCGGGCGTAGTGGTAGCCCTGGCCGAACGGGATGCCGAGCCGCTGCAGCTCCTCGTGCTCGGCCTGCGTCTCGATGCCTTCGGCGATCAGCAGGATCCGCGCCCGCTGCGCGAACTGCGCCGCGGCGGAGGCGAGCGCCTGGCGCGCTGGGTCGCGGTCGACGCCGGAGATCAGGAAGCGGTCGAGCTTGATCACGTCGGGCGCGACGCGCACGAGGTGGTTGAGGCCCGCGTAGCCCGCGCCGACGTCGTCGACGGCGAAGCGCACGCCGAGCGCGCGCACGCGGCCCATCGCCTCGCTCAGCAGGTCGTAGTGCGCGGCGACCGCGTGCTCGGTGACCTCGACCACGACGCGCTCGGGGTGCGACTGGCGCAGCGCGGCCTCGAATTCGGGGGCGGCGGCGGTGTCGGGCGAGGCGTTGATCGACAGGTAGAGCGGCTCGGGGATCTCGTCGAGGTGGGACAGGGCGACGCGCACCGCGTGGAGGTCGAGCTCGACGCCGAGCCCCACCTCCCACGCGTCGGCGAACGCCTGCTGCGGTGACTGCTTCGGGTCGGGCGCGAAGCGCGCGAGCGCCTCGAGGCCGACCGTGCGGCCGCTCGAGAGCTCGACGATGGGCTGGAAGACGTGTGACAGCTCGTCGCGGAACATCGCCGCCTCGATGCGGCTGGTGATGCGGGCGAGCCGCACGCGATCGGCCTCGTTGCGGCTGAGCTCGTCGCCGACGATCGCGGCGAGCACGGCCAGGAAGCGCGCGTCGCGGTCGCGCAGGCTCGGGTCGGGCTCGCGGTTGACGCAGCACAGCGTCCCGTAGAGGCGGCCGTCGGCCATCCGCACGGGGACGCCGACGTAGGCGCCGATCCCGGCCGCGTCGGTGACCGGGAGCTCCTTGGTGATCGGATGGCCCTGGGCGTCCGAGATCACGTGCGGGAGCGCGCCCGTGACGACGCGCTCGCAGTAGGTGTCCTCGAGCCGCGCGCCGTTGTCGGGCTTGAGGTGGAACGGGCCGCCCTCGGCCTCGGAGACGTGGCGGTAGACCTGGCGACCGGACTGGAATTCCGACAGCAGCGAGACGTCCATGTCGAGGTGGGTGCGGGCGGCCTCGAGCGCGGCCTCGATGAGCGAAGACCGGCTCCGCCCGTTACCGTCGCGGAGCAGCTGAACCACTTCTGTCAGCGCGTCAGTAATGCGCTCAGCGTAGCTTGAGTCGCTACGGCTTGATGCGGGTGACCGTGCCGTCCTGGTGGTTCGCGGTCCACACGCTGCCGGCCCCGAAGGCGATCCCGATCGGGTCGTCCCCCACTGGAATGGCTCTCCCCACCACTCGACCACTTTTCGGATCGATCTTGGAGACGGTGTTGTCCTTCGCGTTGGCGACCCACACGAAGCCACCGCCCGCGGTGATGTCGCGCGGGTCCTGCCCAACGCGGATCGCCTCGCCCTGAACCTCCTGGGTCTCGGCATTGATGCGGGTGACGGTGCCGTCGTCGGCGTTGGAGACCCAGACCGAGCCGAACGCCTCGACGACGCCGCGCGGGCCCTTGCCGGCGGGGATCGGGTCGCCGATGACCTCGGAGGTCGAGGAGTCGATGCGAGTCACCGTGTCGTCACCGTGGTTGGCGACCCACACGCTGTCGGTGCCGACGACGATCCCGAGCGGCTCCTTGCCGACGCCGATCGGCGTGCCGACGACGGTGGCCGAGGCGCGGTCGATGCGGTTGACGCTGTCGTCGCCGGAGTTCGAGACCCACACGAGCTGCTTGCCGAGCGAGATGCCGTTGGGCTTCTTGCCGACCGGGATCGTCGCGATCACGACCGGGTCGGGGTTGCTCTCGATGCGTTGGACCTTGTTGTCGCCGCCCGACGCGATCCACGTCACGTTCTTGCCGCCGGTGACGCCGTCGGGGTCCTTGCCGACCGCGAGCGGCTCGCCGATCGTCTTGTTCGTCTTCGGGTCGATGCGGATGAAGGTGCCGGCGGTGGGGTCGGTGACGAAGACGATGCCGTCGTCGGTGACCGAGATGCCGTCCGGGCCCTTGCCGGCCGGGATCGAGGCGACGACCTTGGGGTTGGAGGCCTGGGCGGTGGCGGTCGCCGTGGCAGTGGCGGTCGCTTTCGCGGTGGCGGTGGCGGTTGCCTTGGCGTCGGGCTCGGCCGGGGCGCCGTCGTCGTCGCTCTTGAACACGCCGGCGGCAGCGAGCCCGGCGGCGATCAGGCCGAGCACGAGGACCACCGGGAGGATGATCCCGAGCGCGCGGTTGCGGCGCGGCGGGCCGTCGGCAGCGGCCGGCGCGGCCGGGCGCGGAGGCGGAGTTGCGGCGGCGCCGCCGGCGGTCAGTGCCTCCTGGGCGGCACGGGCGAACTCGCCCGCGGTCTGGTGGCGCTCGTCGGGGTTCTTCGCCAGCCCCTTCTCGACCACGGCGGCGAGCGCGGGCGGCAGCTTCGGGTTCTCCTCCAGCAGCGACGGCGGCGGCTCGTTGACATGGGCGAACATCGTGCCGACGTTGGAGTCACGCAAGAACGGGCTCGTGCGCGTGAGCGTGAAGTAGAGAACGCAGGCGAGCGAGTAGACGTCGGAGCGCGCGTCGGCGTCCTGGCCCTGGATCGCCTCCGGGCTCGAGTAGTCGAGCGTGCCGACGAAGTGCCCGGCGGTCGTGGTGCCGGGGATGTCGCCGGTGAGCGTCTTCACGAGCCCGAAGTCGGTCAGGTAGGCGTGCTCCTCGTCGCCCTCGCCGGTGAGCAGGACGTTGCCGGGCTTCACGTCGCGGTGGACGAGGCCGCGGCGGTGGGCGGCGTCGAGCGCGGCGGCGACCTGGCTGACGATCCGGACCGCTCGCGCGGGCGCGAGCGCGCCCTCGCGTGTGACGGCGTGCAGCAGGTCGGTGCCGTCGACGAAGCGCATGGCGATGTAGAGCTCGCCGTCGACCTCCCCCGCCTCGTAGACGGGGATCACGTTGGGGTGGTCGATCGAGGCGGCGAGCATCGACTCGCGCTGGAAGCGCTCGCGGAACTTGCGGTCGCCCGCGAAGTCCTCGGCGATCAGCTTCAGCGCGACGGGGCGCTGGAGTGCGATCTCAGTCGCGCGATACACGACGCCCATGCCACCCTCGCCGGCCACGCCGTCGATCTGGTAGCCCGCGAAGACGGTGCCTGTGGTCAGCTCAGGGATGCTCACTTATATCCCGGTAACGCCCGCGCGGGGGATTCATTCCCCCGCGGTTGACTTCTCGCGCGGTCACGGATTCACTCGTCTGTGATGGGCGAGCGAGAGCGGGTTGCGAGCGAGACGCCGGCCGAAGCGACCGTCGTCGCTCCGAGCGCCGCGGAGACGGTCGTCAGCCGCGTGCTCTCGATCCAGCGCAGCGCCGGCAACCGCGCCGCCCGCCAGATGATTTCGCGCACGCTCGACGACGACTACCGCGCGGCGGTGGGCGGCTCCGCCTGGCAGCGGGCGGCCGAGCTGCTCAACGGCTTCAACATCCCCGACATCCTGCGGCGGCTCAAGCTGCGCACGCCCGACGAGATCGCCAGCCTCCACCAGGGCGCGCTGGACAACCCGCGCGTGGGTGCCGGCTCGAACGTCGCGCGGTTGACCCCGTCCCTGTTGACGGCGTTCTCGCGCCAGTTCCGCGACTCGGCGGAGATCATCCGCGGCAGCACGGAGGCGATGCGGCTGATCCGGGAGGCGGAGGCGGCGTCCGTGACCTACGGCGGGTACTCCGAGGACGGCCCGGCACACGACACGTGGGCGTACACGGTCGGCCAGGCCGTCTACGTGCCGCGGGCACGAACGGACAAGGTCCACGCGCTGAGCGACTTCCTGTTCGAGCTCAACAACGCGATCCGGCATCCCGCGCTGAGCGCGCTGCACGGCGAGGCGACAGCGGGCACCGTGGGGCGATCCGACTACGCACGCCGCGTGGTCGAGCAGGAGGTCCAGGGGATGCTGCGGCTGGGAGCGGTGTGGTCCGACGTCAAGGCGACCATGGGCGGCGGGCGTGAGCTCAACCGCTACGACGCACCGAACTACATGACCGAGCTGCGCGACGTGCGCGCCGGCCGCCGGACCGAGGCCCAGATCGTCCAGGACGTGCTCAACCGGACCTACACCGCGGGCACGAACCGGGGCAGGACGGTGCGGCAGACCTACGAGGCGCAGTACGACACGCTCCATCCGCCGGCGCCCGCGCCGACGCCATGACACGAGAGGAGCAACTCGAGGCGGTGCGGTCGGGCGAGGTCGAGTTCGCCACGATGCGGCCGCCGGGGTCGGATTTCGCGATCCTCGACCGACGGGTGATCGTGACCGGCCCGCCGGCGCTGGTGGAGCTCTCGCAGTCGGGCGACGTCGAGGTGCTCGACGCGCTCGTCGAGCTGCTCGACGATCCCGAGACGGCGTGGGCCGCCGAGGTGCTGCTCGCCGCCATGACGCGGCGAGAGGAGAAGGAGGTCGAGACGTTCTCCGGCAACCCGGCCGGATGGTGGGACACGCTCGGGCGCGACGCCCGAGCGCGCTGGGCGGAGTGGCTCGACGGCGAGCGCGACGCGCTGCGGTGGGACGCGGAGGTGGGCGCCTTCAGCGCTCCCTGAGCGTCGCCGGCACGGCCGGGCGTCGGTCGGCGCGGCGGCGAGCGATGATGGCCTGGACGGCGCGGGCCTTGCGGCCGATCACGCGGCGGCTGAGGTACAGGACGCCGATCACCGCCGCGGCGATCAGCTCGACGATCAGCGGCGTCGCAGCCGGGCCCTCGGAGGTGTGGCGGGCGATGGGTGCGGCGTTGGCGGCGGCCGGGGCGGCGAGCGCCACGGCGGTGGTCGCGGCGGCGATGCGGCGCGCGAGCATGGGGGCTCTCCTTCTCGTGGATGGGTCCTGAGGGAAGGGACGCTCGCGCAGGGGATTCATTCCCCCCGGGTTTTCACGGCGCGGTTCGGGTCACGTGCCGCTGGGCGCGGCGGCGGGCCACGACGGCGTGGACCGCGCGGGCCTTGCGGGCGATCGCGCGGCGGCTGAGGAAGAGGACCCCGATCACCGCGGCGGCGATCAGCTCGACGATCAGCGGCGTGGCGGTCGGGCCCTCCGAGGCGTGGCGGACGATCGGTGCGGCGTTGGCGGCGGCCGGGGCGGCGAGCGCCGCGGCGGTGGTCGCGGCGGCGATGCGGCGCGCGAGCATGGGGCTCTCCTCTCGTGTGTTGTCGTCGAGACAGAGCCCGGGGCGGGCGGCCTGATACGTGTTGGGGCGTGATCCGTGAATGCCGCGACGACGAGCGGGAGGCGATCTTCGCGATCGTCAACGAGGCGGCGGCGGTCTACCGCGGGGTGATCCCGGCCGACCGCTGGCACGAGCCGTACATGCCGTTGAGCGAGCTGGAGGCCGAGATCGCGGCGGGCGTCGTCTTCTGGGGCTACGAGGACGCCGGCGCGCTGCTCGGGGTGATGGGCATCCAGCCGGTCGAGGACGTCGACCTGATCCGCCACGCCTACGTGCTGCCCGTCGGCGCAGGGCCGGGGCGTCGGCGGCGCGCTGATGGCGCATCTCGAGGCGCGCGTGTCGCGGCAGCTGCTCGTCGGCACATGGGCGGCGGCCTCGTGGGCGATCCGCTTCTACGAGCGCCACGGCTACGTCGCGGTGCCGCGCGAGCAGGTCCCGGAGCTGCTGCGGCGCTACTGGTCGATCCCGGAGCGGCAGATCGAGACGTCGGTCGTGCTGGCGAAGCCGCCGCTGCGCGGCTAGGCCGAGTCGCCCTCCGCGCAGATCTGTGACCAGTCGCGGGCCGCGAGCGCCTCCTCGGGGATGCGGAACTGGATCGTGCCGGCGTCCTGGAACTCGATCGACGCGAGGTGGAGCAGCAGCACCGTCCCCTCCTCCGGCGAGTGGCCCTGCACGCCGGTGACCGCGCCGAGGACCCAGTCGTCTCCCTCCTCGAAGTCGCGGAGCGTCTCCGCGATCTCGTCGTAGGCCTGGGCCTGCGCGGGGTCGAGGCCCAGCGCTTCGCCCGACTCATAGCCATCCTCGAGGGTCAGCTGGGGCCGGGGAGCGACGCGCAGCTCGCCGGAGCGGATGTGCGGCTCGTCCGGCAGGTCGGCGGGCGGCTCGGCGGCCGCCGGCGGCTCGGCGGTCCACAGCACCTGCGCGTCCGCGCCGGGAGCGTTGGGGGTCGGCTCGCCGATGAAGCCGAGCGCCTCGCCCTGGTCGTCGAGATCGGCGAAGAAGAGCAGCCAGCCGGCGTCGGGCAGGCGACCCTCGGTCGGGAGCTCGGCGAGGTCGAGGGCGGCGAGGAAGGCGAGCGGGCGGCCCGCGGACGTGCGCGGCCACGCGGCGCCGGCGGGCAGGAGCCCGGGGCCGCCGAGGCGGGTGTTCGCGTCGGCGGCCGGGACGAGGCGGAGGCTGTGCTGCGCCGCTTGGGCGATGCGGTCGGCGTGCTCGGCGAGCCCGCGTTGTGTGAGCCAGGCGGCGAGCGCCTCGCGGTCGTGCTGCACCTCGTCGACGGGCGTGGCGGGGGCGGCGACCTGCGTCGCGAGCGAGGCGACGAACCGCTCGACGCGCTCCCTGCCGATCGCCGATCGGGCGCGCTCGATCCCGTCGGTGTCTGTGTAGGGGTCGCCGACCTCGACGAGGACGAGGAAGGGATCGGCGACGCCGGGATAGCGGCCCTCGCGGTTGAGCTCGCCCGCGAGCCGCGCGCCAAGGGCGCCGAGCGCCGTCCGTGCCCGCTGCTGGTCGGGATCGTCGAAGTCGCGCGAGAGAGCGGTATTGATCTCGCGACAGGCGCGCAGCGTGTCGGGGTCACAGAAGCCCGAGACGTCGACGCGCGCGACGAGCCCCGAGTCCTCGCCTTTCCACAGCTGGCTCACGGCGTCGCCGTCGGCCGAGCTGAACCGCCGCATCTGGTCACGGAAGCTGTCGGGACCGATGCGCAGCCAGCCCGGGAGGTGCCCCTCGACGACCTCTGCGGTGACGTCGCCGAGCCGGTACTCGACGACGAACGGACGCGCGACGTGTGTGGTCGAGACCGCCTCGTCGATTGCCTCGGCGAGCCCCGCCGTAAGTGCCTCGACCAGCTGCGGAGTCGGGCGGAGGTCGGGCTCGTCCATGGCGGCAGCATCTCAGGAGGGCACGAGCGCAGCCGCCACCAGGAGGAGGACGGATGGCACCAGCAGCAGTGCGACGACGAGCTGAACCTGCGGCGCGGCCCGGGCAGCGGCTTCGGTGTGGCGGCGCGCGGTCCGAGCGCGCGCCTCCGCGGCCTGGGCGGCGAGCGACGGGCCGAGCGGGGCGCCGTGCCGCGCGGCTCTGCGGAGCGTGGCGATGAGCGGCGCGACGCCGTCGGCGGGCGCGCGGCGATGGAGCGAGGCGAGCGCGTCGGCCAGCGGGACGCCGAGCGCGGTGGCCTGGGCGACGCGATCGAGCTCGATGGCGAGGATCCCGTGGTGGCGGCGCCCGACCTCGCCGAGCGCGCGGGTCGGGCGTGAGGCCGGCGGCCACGGCGACGCGCAGGAGATCGAGGACGTCGCCGAGCTCCGCGTCGATCGTCTCGTTGCGGCGCCGTGCGCGGCGGCGGATCACGAGGTCGGGCGCGAGGAAGGCGCCGGCGGCCGTCAGCGGCGCGAGGACGGCGGCGAGTGGCAGTGTGGCGAGGAGCGCGACAAGCGCCGCGCCGACCTTGGCGGCCATCACGTCGCCGGGCGGAGCGTCGCTCCCGGCCGCCTCGAGCCGCGCCGCGAGGTCGCGGGGCGCTCGGGCAGCGAGCCGGTGACCCGCCCCCTTGAGCACGCGGCTCGCCAGCCGGCGCAGCGGCGCCCGGCGCCGCGGCGTCCAGCCGCGCGTGAGCTCGGTGATCCCGACCGCGGCGACGGCGCCCGCCGCGGCGGCGAGGGTGGTGGCGGCGGTCATGCCCGCGGCGGCCGGACGATGCGGTGGATCGCGACGAGGCCGGTGGCTTGCAGCGCCAGCGCGAGCGCGGTGAGGGCGGCTGGGAGCGGCGCCGCGATCAGTGCGCGGAGGAAGCCCGGCGCCGCCAGCTCGGCAAGCGCGGCGGCGGCGCCCGGGAGCCCGACGACGAGCCAGGCGGTGAAGCGCGCTTGGGCGGTCGCCGTCCGGGCGTCGCGCTCGAGGCGGTCGTTGACCTCCAGCGAGGTGGCGAGCTCGCGCAGGAGCGCCGGGAGATCGCCGCCGGCGTCGCGCTGGAGCAGGATCGCCGCGACCAGCGTGTCCCACGCGCGCGTCGCCGCGCGGGTACGGAGGCGCTCGAGCACGCCTTCGGTCGGCTCGCCGAGCGCGAGCGCGCGGGCGGCGATCCGAAGCTCGTGGCCCGCCGCGCCGGGCAGTGTCGGCGCGACCTCGTCGAGTGCGCTGCGGACCGAGTGTCCCGCGGCGATCGCGTCGGCCAGCGCCCGCGCGGCTCCCGCCGCCCCGCGCCGGACCTCGTCGCGATAGCGGGCCCGCCGCGTGCGCAGCGCCGCGACCGCGGCGGCCGGCCCCGCGAGCGCTGCCGCCGTGCCGAGGAGCGGGCCGCCGAGGAGCCAGCCGGCGGCGAACAGCGACCCGGCCGCGAGCGCCCCGAGTCGTCGCCGCTCGGCGACGCTCGGCGCCGTCCCTTCCCGCCGCGCGCGGGAGAGCGGAGCGATCGCATGCTCCAATCGCGCGGCGATCCGGGCCGCCTCGGCGGTCGCGAGGACCTCCCACGCGCCGAGCACGCCCGCGGCGCCGGCAGACGCGGCGAGCAGAGCCGCCGGGCTCACCCTCCGCCAGCTTCGGTCGCGCAACTCCTCGCCGAGCGGCGCGCGCCACGTCGGGCGGCCGGCGCGGAGCGTGTAGATCTCCCGTGCGGCTGCCCCTCCCGCCACGCGGACGACCTCGGCGACGGCGGTCACCTGGCGGCTGCCGTCGGCGGCGCGCGCCTGGCAGACGACCACGTCGATCGCGTCGGCGACCTGCTCGCGGATCGCGGCGTGCGGGAGGCCGACGTCGGCCATCAGCGCGAGCGTCTCCAGCCGCCGCAGCGCCTCGGCCGCACTTCCGGCGTGGACCGTGCACAGCGAGCCGTCGTGGCCGGTCGCGAGCGCCGTGAGCATGTCGAGCGCCTCGGCGCCGCGGACCTCGCCGACCACGATCCGGTCGGGGCGCATCCGCAGCGCGTTCTTGACCAGCCGCCGGATCGTGACCTCGCCGCGGCCCTCCAGGTTGGGCGGGCGGGCCTCGAGCCGCAGCACGTGCGGCTGGCGGAGCCTGAGCTCGGCGGCGTCCTCGATCGTCACCACGCGCTCGCCCGGGTCGATGAAGGACGAGAGCGCGTTCAGCAGCGTCGTCTTGCCGGAGCCCGTGCCGCCGCAGACGAGCAGGTTGCAGCGCCGCCGGACTGCGCGCCCGAGCAGCTCGGCGAGCGGCGCCGTCAGGGTGCCGTTGGCGACCAGCTCGTCGGGCGTGAACCCGCGGCGGCGGAAGCGGCGGATCGTCAGCACCGGCCCGTCGAGCGCGAGCGGCGGGATCACCACGTTCACGCGCGAGCCGTCGGGCAGGCGGGCGTCGACGAGCGGCTCGGCCTCGTCGACGCGGCGGCCGAGCGGCGCGAGGATGCGCTCGATCGCGTGGCGGAGCTCCCCGTCGCCCGCGAAGCGGACCTCGGTGGGCTCGAGCCGCCCGCGCCGCTCGACCCACGCCGGCGCGGTGCCGCAGACCAGGATCTCGTCGACCTCGGGGTCGGCGAGCAGCGGCTCGAGCGGCCCGAGGCCGAACGAGCGCTCGGCGATCCGAGCCACGAGCGCCGCCCGCGACGCCTCGTCGAGCACCGACGCCTCGCGGTCGACGAACGCTCGGATCCGCTCCTGCGCGTCCTCGGGCGCGCCCGGATCCGCGGGCCGCGCGAGCATCCGCTCGCGGAGGGAGCCGGCCAGGCCGTCGAGTGCGGCTTGGCGCGCGTCGAGGTCGCCCGCCGGCCCGACTGGTGCGACCGGACGCGCGTCACGGTCGCCCGCCGGCGCGGCTCGGTCTTCGGCCCGGGCGCTCACGGCCGCGCCGCGCCGCGCGCGAACGGGTAGCCGCGCTGGGCCGGCACGACGACGCGGAGCCTGGCTCCCGCCGGCGACCGCCCCGTCGCGGTGAAGCGCCCGAGGCCGTCTGTGCGGAGGTTCGCGCGGGTGCGCCAGCCGCCGAACCCGCGCGACTGGAGCCGCACGCGCAGGCCGGCACGTGGGACGTGGCCGCCTCGGACGCGGCCAGAGACGACGGTCAGCCGGCCGCGGTGGCGGATGCGGACGCGGACCGCCGCGCGGACTGCGAGCCGCAGCGTGACCCGAGCGCCGCCGTAGACGAGCCGGACCTCACGCGACGGGCCGATGCGCGTGAACGTCGTCAGCCGGCCGTCGCGGCGCGTGCGGACGCCGGTGATCGGCCGCCAGGCCCGGCCGGCGATGCGCTCGAGCATCCGCACCGGCGACCGGGCGAGCGGACGGCCGGCCAGGTCGGTCAGGCGGCCGCGGATCCGCACCCGAGCGGGCCACGTGACCGTCGTGCGACGTAGTCGGCGGCGCCCTCGCTCGAGCCAGGCCGTCAGGCGGCCGCGGGTCTGCGTCGCGCCGAGGACCGCGCCCGACGGCGCCGCGGCCGGCATCGGGACGAGGCCGCTCTGCGCCGAGGCGACGCGCACCGTCCCGCCGCCGTCGGTGGCGGCGACGACCGCGCGCAGGCGCTGCCCGGCGTCGCGCTCCCGGACCCGGTAGGTCCGCGAGCCGGTGCCGCCGATCTCGACGCAGCCGCCGTCGCTGCAGCGCTCCCAGCGGTAGTCGTAGGTGACGCCCTCGCCGGCGAAGCCGCTCGGGTGGGCGGTCAGCGCCTCGGCGGGATCGCCGGCCAGCGCGACGGTGCCCGCGCGCGGCGGCAGGTTGTCGACCGTGATCCGCGCCGTGGCGGTGCGGGCGTTGCCCGCGATGTCCTCCACGCGCGCGACCAGCGTGTGCGGGCCGTCGGCGACAGCGCGCGTGTCGACAGGGATCGTGGCGGGCGCGTCGAGCGGGCACGGCACGCGGTGGGTGACGTGGCGCTGGCCGCCGAGCGTGGCGGGCGCGAGGCCGCAGAGGCGCGCCGTCACGAGCCGGCGGCCGTCGAGGTCGAGTGCGCGCTCGTAGACGCCGCCGCCCGCGTCGCGGGCCGTGACGGTGACGCCGACGGCCCCGCGCAGGTGGCCCGGGGGCGCGGTCACCCCGGCCGACGGGGCGTGCGAGTCGTCGAGCACGACCGCCAGCGCCAGGAAGCGCGCCCACGGCTCGCCGCCACTGACGCAGGGCCCGGCCAGCTCGCAGCGAACGCCGAGGCGCAGCGCGTCGGCGCCGTGCGCGTCGCCGCTCACGCGGTTCCCTCCGAGCTCGATCGGGTCCCCGCCGATGTGGCCCGTGGCGGGCGGGATGTACTCCCACTCGCTGCCGTGCGCCGCCTCGACCACGAACGTCGGCACCGCCCAGGGCGCGCCGCCGGAGAGGTGGGCGCGGTAGGTCGAGACGAGCCGCGTGATGGTCGTGGCGGCCGGTGCGTCGAAGCGGAACAGGTTCGCGCCGAGCCCGCCCGTCGCGTAGAGGCCGCCGCGCGAGCGGCACTGGTCGCGCGACGGGTAGACGCCGGCGGTCAGGTACCAGCCGTCGGTGGGCCGGATGGCCGAGCCGCTCAGGTCGGAGCAGCCGACGACGACGTAGGTGCCCGCGTGCGCGCGGGTGGCAGCGACGGCGGTGATGCCGGCGGCGAGGAGGAGGGCGGCGAGGAGCCGGAGGACGAGGATGCGCGTGTTCATGGCTGCCACGAGGCGGACGGCGAGCAGAACTCGCCCCCCTCAGCCGGTCCGCGCGAGCAGCCGCACCTCGCGCGCTCCCGCCTCGAGCGAGGCGAGCGCGAGCGCCTGCGCGGCGGTGACGCGGAGCGTCGCGGCGACGCGCGCCGCCCCGTCCGTGCCGTCCGCGCCCGCGAGCGGTCGCGCGGCCAGCACCTCCGCGCCGGTCAGGGCGAGCCGGGCGGCGCCGCGCTCGGGCACGACGACGACGTCGACCTGCGCGCCCGCCACGACGAGCGCGGGCGAACCGGCGCCGGCGACCTCGACCGCGCGCTCGCCCCGGCGCATGCGCGCGGGCCGCGGCGCCGACTCGTCCTCGAGCTGGCCCGCGCCGAGGTAGGCGCCGCGCGGGACCGCCGCGACCGGCCGGCGGCCGAGCACCTCCCCGGGGACGGATGCCGCCCCGACCGGCGCGTAGCGGGCCGGGATGCGACGGAGCGCGAGGTCGGCCGGCGCCAGGCGGCGCCGCGCCGGTAGGTCACGGCCCGCCACGACCACGTCGACGAGCGGAGCGAGCTGCGCCCGGACGGCCGCCTCGCGACGCCCGACGTCGGAAGCCGCCAAGCCGCCGAGGGCCAGCGCGAGGCCGATGAGCAGCGCGCCGCGGCGGCGCCGCGTCATCGATTGCGGGGACGAGGTGGCGGCGAAGGGGGTCGGCTGGGACCGAAGGGCAGCGAGGGTGGCCGCGGCGGGCTCGGATCCGGGTCGAACAGCCGCGGCGGGTCCGGCGGCCAGATCGCCCACGGCTCCGGCCACGGGGCGGCGTCCGCGCTCGGGAGCTCGAGGACGAGGCAGGCTCCTCGCGGGCTCGGTGCCGAGGCGAGCCGGCCTCCATTCGACTCGGCGATGCGAGCCGCGATCGCCAGGCCTCTCCCCCGCGCCGCGCCGCGCCGGCGGCGCCGCGACACCAGGACGCTGACCGGCGCCGCCAGGCCCGGCCCCGTGTCGCGCACCTCCACGCGCACCCTTCCGGCCACCACGCGGCCACGCACGCGCACCGGTCCGCCGCCGTGCTCGACCGCGTTGGCCACGAGATTGCCGCACGCTTGCCCGAGGCGCACCGGGTCGGCGCGGACCAGGGCGCGGCCGCGCATCGGCTCGACGATCAGCGCCGCGCCGAACGCGGCCGCGAGCGGCCGCCAGGCCTCAGCGGCGTCGTCGAGCAGGGCACCGACGTCGACCAGCTCCGCCCGCGCGCCCGCGCGCCGCCCGCTCCCCGCCGCGACCAGGTCCTCCAGCGCCAGCGCCGCCCGCCGCAGCTCGGCGTCCACCGCCGCCGCGCGCTCGTCATCGTCGAGCCCGTGCAGGCCCAGCCGCGCCGCGCACAGCGGCCCGCGCAGCTCGTGGCCGGCGTCGGCCACCAGCTCCGCGTGGCGTGCCAGCCGCAGCCGCAGCCACGTCGCGCCCGCCGCCGCGCACAGCGCAGCCGTCCAGCCCGCATAGGCGGCCGCGCTCACGGCGCCTCCTCCTCCGGCGGCCCGTCGACCAGGCGGTAGCCGACGCCCCACACGTTGACGACGAACTTGTCGCCGCCGGTGCCGAGCTTCTGCCGCAGCCGGCACGCGTGGGAGTCCAACGTGCGCGTGGCGCCGAGCGACCTGTAGCCCCAGACGTCGCGGAGTAGCTCTTCCTTCGTAAATACGCGACAGGGCGACGCCGCCAGCGTCCGCAGCAGCGCGAACTCCTTCTGCGACAGCTCGATCCGCCGCCCCCGCAGCCGCACCTCGCGCGACGCCGGGTCGACCTCGAGGTCGCCGACCCGCAGCCGGCCCAGCCGCACCCGCGGCTGCATCCGCCGCAGGATCGCCGCCACCCGGCCCCGGAGCTCTGGATAGCTAAATGGCTTCACCACGAAGTCATCCGCCCCGCGCTCGAACCCGCGGACCCGATCGAGCTCGCTGGACCGCCCGGTCAGCACCACCAAAGGCAACCCCGGATCGAGCCGCGACGCGACCCCGTCTGCCGCGCGGACGCGCGCGATCAGGTCGAGCCCCGAGCCGTCGGGCAGCCCGACGTCAACCAGGGCGAGGTCGGGCTGCTTGTACTCGAGCAGCCGCACGGCGTCGCGCACCGTGTCGGCGAGCAGGACGTCGTAGCCGTCCGCGGTGAGGTTGTCGGCGAGGAACGTCCGGAGCCCGGTGTCGTCCTCGACCAGCAGGAGGGTGGTGGAGTCGGTCACGGCCTCCCAGAGGGCCGCGCGCGCGAACTTTCGCCCCTCCGCCCTTATGGGGTGACGACCGGACTGAAGGTCCGGCCGAAACCGCCGATAAGGAGAAGTAGGTGGGGCGGGCCAAGCATCCTTGCCATCTCCATGCCCGCCCCGCCAGATGTATCGGCCGACTCTCAGCGCACCAGAGGGGGTCTGGACACATGTCCATAACGGTCAGGGCTTGCACCTGACGTAACGTGAGGCCGTACGGTGCTCGTCGTGTGGAAGATCGGCGAGCTGGCGCGGCGCACGGGCCTCACCGTGCGCACGTTGCACCATTACGACGAGATCGGCCTCCTGTCCCCCGCTGAGCGGTCGGACGGGGGCCATCGCGTCTATGACGAGGCGGCGGTCCAGCGCCTCTACCGGATCGTGTCGCTGCGGAGCCTCGGCTTCCCGCTCGACGCGATCGCCGAGGCGCTCGACTCCGAGCGCTTCGATCCCCGTGCCGCCGTCGACGACCACATCGAGCGGCTCGAGGCCCAGGTCGCGCGGGAGCAGCAGCTGCTGCAGACGCTGCGCGCGCTCCGCGACCGCCTCGGCGCCGACGACTTCCTGACCGCGATCGAGGAGCTGACCATGCGTGAGCGCTACTACACCCCCGAGCAGCTGGAGCAGCTGGAGGCGCGCCGGCAGGAGCTGGGCGAGGAGAAGATCCGCGAGGTCGAGACCGAGTGGGCCGAGATCTTCGCCACCCTGCGCGTCGAGCTGGACGCCGGGACCGACCCCGCCGACCCGAAGCTGCGCCCGATCGGCGAGCGCGCCCGCGACCTGCTGGCGATGTTCACCGGCGGCGACCCGGGCATCCAGGCCTCGCTCAAGAACATGTACGAGACCGAGGGGCCGGAGAAGGCGTCACGCGGGATGGCCGACCCGGAGGTCTTCGAGTACCTCGCCCAGGTGCGCGCCGCCGCGCACTGAGCTACTCGGCGCGCTGGTACGTCGAGCGCAGGATCTCGCCGTCGGCGCCGAACTGGCGGATCTCCCGCTGCGGCCCGACGGTGAGGATCGTGATCCGCACGACCGGCCGCGGCTCGCCGTCGGGGCCGGGGGCGTAGCTGATCTGCTCCGGCACGTCCTCGGCCGCCACGCGCTGGGTGACCTGGCCGGTCGCGCCGTCGACGTACTCGATCGTCCCGGGGTGCTCGGGGAGGCTCATGATGCGCGGCCGAGGATCCCAGATAGCGTCCCGGCGATCCACGTCTTCGTCGCAGGAGCAGCGGGTGCGATCGGACGACGGCTCGTGCCGGCGCTGCTGGCGGCAGGCCACGAGGTGACCGGGACGACGCGCTCCTCCGAGCGCGCGGGCGCGCTCGCCGACGCCGGCGCGACGCCGGTGATCGTCGACGTCTTCGGCCAGCTCGCGCTCACCCGCGCGGTCGCCGAGGCGCAGCCTGACGCGGTCGTCAACCAGCTCAGCTCCCTCCCCCAGATCCCGAGCCCGCTCGGGATGAAGGCGGCCTACGCGGCGCACAACCGCGCGCGCGGCGAGGGCGGGCACAACCTGCTCGAGGCGACGCGCGCCGCGGGCGTGTCGCGCTACGTGACCCAGAGCGTCGCGTTCTTCAGCCGGCCGACGGGCCAGCCCGGACTGCGCGACGAGGACACGCCGCTGTGGACCGATGCGCCCGGCCTGATCGGCGAGGCCGCCCAGGTCGCCGAGCAGGCCGAGCGCGAGGCACTGGCGGCCGGCGGCGTGGTGCTGCGCTACGGCTTCTTCGGCGGGCCGGGGACGTGGTACTACGAGGACGGCGCGGTCGGCGAGCTCGTCCGCAAGCGGCGCTACCCGCTCGTCGGCGAGGGCGCGGGCGTCCACTCGTTCATCCACGTCGACGACGCCGCGGCCGCGACGGTCGCCGCCCTCGAAGCGCCGTCCGGCATCTACAACGTCGTCGACGACCACCCCGCCCCGACGCACGAGTGGCTGCCCGCGTTCGCCGCCGCGCTCGGCGCTCCACCGCCGCGGCACGTGCCCGCGTTGCCGGTGAAGGTGCTCGCCCGGGCGCTCTTCGCCTGGCAGGAGGGACTCGAGGGCGTGAGCAACGCCCGCGCGAAGGCCGCACTGGAATGGACACCCGTCCATGGGTCCTGGCGGACCGCGTTCCGCGACCCGTAAGGTTCCCCCATGGCGCGCGTCGCGCGACAGAAGCAGGTCAACGAATGCCGGCAGTGCTCGACGTTCTGCGACCGCGTGATCAAGCCCTCGAGCTGCATCGCCGCCAACTGCCCCGCGCTCTACCAGTACGACGACCCGCTCACCGGGCGCCGCTACATGGGCTGCCTGCACAAGGTGTTCGCCACCGAGATCGACATCGAGCTGTTCGAGCAGGCGGAGAAGTCCCGCTCCGGCTTCGGCGTCGTCAAGCTCGCCGGCGCGCCGCGTGAGCGCTGTGCCTTCTCGATCGAGCGCGCGTTCCCGGACCTCGACGACTGCGTCAACCGGCGCTTCTTCGACTGGCCCGAGGCGGCGCCGGGCGCTGTGCGGGCCTTCGACCTGCGCGACCGGCTCTGACGGTCCGCCGCAAGACCTTTCCCGTGAAAGATCCCCTTCATGGGGCGCGCCGATGAAGGATCCACGCCTAAGATGCAGACGTCCCGGGCACGGCCTCGGCGGACGCACTTTCTAACTATGGATTCCACCCGCCGCGGCAACTACGACTCCGGCCAGGACTATGTCCTGGAGTATGGAGAGCTGCGCTTCACTTTCAACGAGCGCGACTTCTCCGAGCGGGTCGAGCAGGCGGCGCTGAAGCTCGGCTTCGTGGCCTCGCGGCTCGAGGGCGTCGAGCTCGAGGATCTCGTGAATCTGACCGTCAACGGCGAGGTCGCCGACCCCGCCTCGGGCCTGGGCGAGCACGTCAACGACTGCTGGCCCGAGCTCGTCGGCCCCGCCGAGCGCTCGCTCGTGCACTGGCTGCGGCGGCTCGTGTTCCGCTCCGCCTGGCTCGACCAGCGCGTGAAGGAGGGCGAGCTCGACGTCGCCTTCGACGAGTCCACGCACACGTTCGGCTACATCCAGCCCGAGCGCGACGACGAGCCGATCGAGCTGTCCCCCGAGCCCAACTGGGGCCGGGTCGCGTACACGCCGCGCTAGCGGGGTACGTGCCGCGTATGCGGCGGCTGACCCTCTCTGCTCTTCCTCTTGCTCGCCGCGCCGGCGAGCGCCGACGTGGTCAAGCAGGCGCCGCCGGGCGCGTTCGTCTCGCTCCACGACGTCGACCCCTCGATCATCGTCGAGATGCGCTACCTCACGAACCACAACTTCATGGGGCGGCGAGTGCCGGGCTACCGCGAGAACGTGTGCCTGCTCACGAAGCAGACGGCGGAGGCGCTCGCGCGCGTGCAGAAGGTCGTGAGCGCGGAGGGCTACTCGCTGAAGGTCTACGACTGCTACCGGCCGCAGCGGTCGGTCGACGCCTTCGTCAAGTGGGGCAAGGACCTCTCCGACCAGCGGATGAAGGCCGAGTTCTACCCGCGCGTGCGCAAGGCGCGGGTGTTCAAGGAGGGCTACATCGCCACGCAGTCAGGCCACAGCCGCGGCAGCACGATGGATCTGACGCTCGTGCGGTTGCCGGCGGGCAAGCAGGAGCGCTACCAGCGCGGCGACCGGCTGCGCGACTGCGCCGGCCCGCGGCGCAAGCGCTTCCGCGACAACACGATCGACATGGGCACGGGCTACGACTGCTTCGACCCGCTCTCCCACCCCTACGCGCAGCGCTTCCGCGGGAAGGTGCGGCGCAACCGCCTGGCGCTGCGCGAGCCGATGATCGCCGCGGGGTTCAAGGGGCTCGCGACGGAGTGGTGGCACTTCACGCTGCGGGACGAGCCGTATCCGGAGACGTTCTTCGACTTCCCGATGGAGCGCGCGTCTCTGCGGTGATCGCGCTGCCGGCGAACGGCGGCTGGGTAGGGAAGCGAGGGGTGAGCCGCCCGGCGGCCACGAATGTCGACGCTGAGGGTCGGTATGCGACCTTGACGTGACATTCGTGGCCGAAAACGGCCCCGGACCCCGGCCCTACCCAGCCGCCGTTGACGTTCAGCCCCGCTCCACGGTCCACGGACCGCTGACCCGCAGCACGTGGCCGGAGCTGAAGCGCAAGCCGTTCTTCTTGACCGCCACGACGACGGCGCCGATGACCGGCTCCCAGTCCGACGCGTCGAGCAACTCCCAGTTCTCCGCGCGCACCCGCCACTCCCCCACGAGGTGCTCGGGCGCGGAGGCGATCGGCGAGCGCAAGGCTCCGAACTCGAGCACGAGCTCGGAGCCGTCGTGGACCCGCGCGAGCGGCAGGCCAATTATTTCGATTTCGCCTGCCAAGCGAGTCGCAAGCTCCTCGCTTTCGGCGACGCTACTTAGCCCTCGATGGTGTCCGCGCGCGCCTTGGCGATCGCCTCGGCGCCCGCGTCGCCCACCAGCAGCTCCGGCCGCATCGTCCCGCTCGAGAGCAGGTCGAGCGCCGGGAAGCGGCCCATGGCGGTCAGGGCCGCGTCGAGCGCGATCACGGTCGTCTCGCCGCCCAGCGGCACCGGGGTCGAGGCGATGACGGTCAGCGAGCCGCCGTCGGCGATGTTGCGGGCCGCGGCCAGCGCGCGGCGCGCGACGGCCGGGGAGACGTACTCGAGCGAGTCGATGATCACGACCGCGTCGGCGCCGCGGGCGGCGACCCGGCGGGCCTGCTCGACGGCGTGCTCGACGGCCTGGCCCTGCGCGTCAGCGGAGGAGGCGAAGGTCACGGCCGCGGCGGGGACGGCGGGGCCGCTCTGCCACTCCGGGACCTCCTCGGGGCGGACGCCGGAGAGCACGACGGTCAGCTCGACGCCGCCCTTGTCGGCCAGCGCGGCGGCGATGCGGCGCAGCGCCTCGCTCTTGCCGGCCCGCGCGGGGCCGACCACGGAGACGCGGGAGCCCTTGCCGAACGGCGTGAGCCACTCGATCGCCTTGACGGTCGGGTCGTCGCTGCCGAGCTCGAGCCGCTCGGCCGGGAAGGCGACGGGCAGGTCGTCGAAGCGCGTGCCCTCGGAGACCTCGTCGGCGGGCTTGCCGTTGATGGTGTCGACGCGGACGAGCGACGGGAAGCGCTCGGAGCGGCGCGGCGGGCGCATCGGGCCGGCGACCTTGTCGCCGGAGACGAGCTCGCAGCGCTTGACCTGGGCGGCGGAGACGTAGACGTCCTCGTCGGAGGTCTCGCCCTCGGTCAGGCGGACGAAGGCTGAGCCGTTGCCGAGCAGCTCGATCGTGCCCTCGACTTCCTTGTCCTCGACGGGCTTGTCCTCCTTCTCGGAGGCCTTGGGGCCGCGGCCGCCACGGGCCGGCTTCTCGGCGGGCTTGTCGTCGCCGCCGTTGTCGTCGTCGTCGCGGTCACTGCGCCCACGGCTGCGGCCGCCGCGGCGCCCGCGCCGGCTGCGGGTCGGCGCGTCCTCGTCGTCGTCGCCGCCGCCGGCGTCGCCGCCCTGGGGGCGGGCGAGGTCGTCGCCGGCCTGCTTGGTGAGGATGGCGTCGATCAGGTCGTCCTTGCGGAGACGACGGAAGCCGTCGACCCCGAGCTCGTTGGCGAGCAGGTGGAGATCGGCGAGCGGAGACTCCGCGAGCGCGGAGCGGTCAAGCACAGAAGACATGAGTCATTCCCTTCGGTATGGGTCGGTCGGCACCCGGCCGCGTTGGGACAGCGGCCAGCAACCTGGCCCGTTAAGGGTAGCGCTCTGGCGTCAGTCCTTCATCCGGAGCGAGCTCGCGATCGCCCTCCAGCACCGCGCGCACGGCGAGGAAGTCGGCGGCCGCGGCGACGTCGTGGACGCGCAGGATGCTCGCCCCCGAGCGCACCCCGAACTCGACGGCCGCGAGCGTCGCCGCCCCCCGCTCGCGCGGCCCGCGGCCGGTGATCGCGCCGAGGAAGTCCTTGCGCGAGACCGCCAGCAGCAGCGGCCGCCCGAGCGCCGCCAGCGCGTCGAGCCGCCGCAGCACCGCGACCGTCTGCGCCGGCGTCTTGGCGAAGTCCGGGCCGGGGTCGAGCACGATCTGCTCCTCATCCACGCCGGCCGCCACCGCGGCCGCCATGCGCTCCGTCAGGAAGCCCACGACGTCGGCCACGACGTCGTCGTAGGCGTCCGGCTCCAGCAGCGTCCCCTTCGGCGCCACGCGCGTGTGCATCACGATCAGCGCCGCCCCCGTCCGGGCGCACACCTCGGCGAGCCGTTCGTCCCGCAGCCCGGAGACGTCGTTGACCATGCCCGCGCCCGCCGCCACCGCCGCTTCCGCGACCTCCGGCTTGTAGGTGTCGACGGAGACGAGGACGTCGTGCTCAGCGACGATCCGCTCGATCACCGGCACCACGCGCGCGATCTCCTCGCTCCGCCTCCACCGGCGGGCGGCCGCCGACCGCGGACTCACCGCCGACGTCGACGATCGCCGCGCCCGCCGCCACGAGCTCGGCCGCGCGGGCGGGCAGATCGCTGAACTCCCCCGCGTCCGAGAACGAGTCGGGCGACGCGTTGACGACGCCCATCAGCAACGGCGGGCCGCCGAGCTCCAGCTCGCGACGGCCCGCGCGCAGCCTCACGTGATGCGGAGCTTGACCTTCTGGATCCGGCGGTTACCGGCCACGTCGTAGACGGTGACCTTGAGCGTGTGGCGCCCGCGCCGGTAGGCGTGCCGGCCGCCGAAGCGCTTGCGCTGCTTGACCACGCGCGTGCCGTCGCCGTAGCGCACCCGCACCTCGCGCACGCCGGAGCCCTTGTCCTTCGGCCTGACGATCACGCGCAGCGCGCGCCCGGCGCGGCGCTTGCCGACGATCCGGACCTTGAACCTCGGCGCGTCGTTGTCGAAGCGCACGCGCCGTGTCCGGCTCGGCGCCTGCTGCCCGCGCATGTCGATGGCGATCACCTGGTACTTGATCGGGCGCCCGGCCGCCAGGCGCTGGGTCGGGACCAGCGAGGTGCCGGTGGTCTCGCCGACCACCCGGCCGCCGACGACGACGCGGAAGCGCTGCGGGCCCCACAGGTCACGGCCCGGCCGCCACTCGAGCTTCGCCCGCCGGCCGCTCTGCCACGAGCTGCGGGCGATCGCGCCCGGGCGGCCCGGCAGGCGGTCATGGAGCGCGACGGTGATCGCGCGACTGGTCGCCGGCCCCTGCGCCATCGCGACCGCGAAGCCCGCGAGGCGGTCGCCCGACACCGCGAACTCGCCCGCCGGCACCGCGCCGAGATCGGGCCGGGACAGCTCGACCTCGGGGTCGAACGGCTTGCCCGGCTCGGGCTGCAGCCGGCCCTTGATCGACGCGTTGCCGGCGCCGTCGGCGAACCGCCAGGCGACCACGTTCTCGCGGTGCTCGGAGGCGCCGGGCTTCGGCTCGGTGCCCGCCGCCGAGGCGAACCCGCTGAGGCCGCCCGGAGGCGCGAAGGCGTCGAGGTAGAGCGGGTTGCCGGACACGCCGCCGCCCGCTGACTCGAACGCCGCCATGCCCTGGCCGCGGCCGTTCATGGCGACCCGCGGGGCCGTGCGAGCCCCCGTTGTCGAGCAGGACCGGCGGATCGAAGGTCGAGCCGAGCATCCGCCGCGCGATCGCGCGCGAGGCGCCGCCGATGTCCTGGCGGAACACCGCCCACACGAACGAGCCGTCGTCCTCGATGTCGATGTCGGGCGAATCGCGCCGCTCCGCCGGGGGCGCCGCCGATGTCGGGGACCGAGATCTGCTGCGGGGCGGCCGACGGGTTGAGGCCGGTGACGCGCCGGGCGTAGACGCTCGTGCCCTCGCCCCAGGCCACGATCCCGTTGCCCTCGGCCGACACGCCGACGCGCGAGCGCTGGTTGCCGGCGCCCGCGCCGTTGGCCGGGTTGATGTCCATCGGGTTGCCGATCAACGTCCACGTGCGATCGAACAGCCGGCTGACGCAGGACGTCGGTGCCACCGCCGCCCGGCGCGGTCCACGACGCGTACGCGGTGCCGTTGATGCCCATGTCGACCGCGGGGGCAGTGACCGGCCCCGGCGCCGCGTACAGCTCGGCCGGGCCGAGCAGCGGGCCCGGCGCCTGGTCGTTGCCGACGACGATGTTCGCGAAGACCTTGTTGGCCGCCGTCCACACGATCGCGAGGCGGTCGGCGTCGGTGGCCGCGATCACGACGTCGGAGGCGGGCTCCACGATGCCGTTGTCGACCCGCTCGGGCGCGCGGAACTGGCCGCCGTTGAAGCGCGAGAGGAAGACGTGCGGGACCCCGCCGTCGCGCTTGATGTAGACGATGCCGCCGGTGCCGTCACGCGCGAGGTCGACACCGCCGAGCTTGACGATGTCGGCCGACGGGCCGTCGACCGGCGGGTTGACGCCGGCTGGGAACCAGCCGGCGAAGGCGCCGGCGGGCAGTGCGGCGAGCCCCAGCAGGGCGAGCAGGACGGTCAGGACGAGGCGGCGGTTCATGAGACGCGGCGAGCTCCAGTGACGGGGGCAGTCCGGTCGGTGCAACCGGCGAGAGGGGGGAAAGTTACGGCCCGGACCTGACGGTTGTTCCGGCGCCGACCACCAAACCCTCCGCAGCGGCGTCGGAGCGGAAGCGCTCCGCCTCGGCCACGCAGCGGGCGTCATCCCAGCCCAGCTCGGCCCCCAGCGCCCTCGCAACCCGCTCGGGCGCCTGCTCGCCGGGCGCCAGCAGGCCGCGCGCGGCGGTCAGCGCGAGTCGCGTGCGGCGCAGCAGCACGTCGGTGACGCTGCGCGCCTGCTCGCGGCGGCCGGCGAACGTCGCCTCGGCCAGCAGGTCGGGCATGCCGGGCAGGATCGGCTGGGCGAGCTCGCCGCGCTCGGCCGCCATCGCCAGCACCTCGTGGGCGGCGTAGCCGTAGCGGCCGGCGAGCTGCTCGTAGGCGTCCTCCCCCACGCCCTCGACCCGCGGCAGGTCGAGCGCGGCGACCGGCATCCCGAGCGGGATCTCGCCGGTGCGGCAGGGCGCGTCGCGGCCGTCGCGCTCGACGAGCCGGTCGACGGTCATCTTCGCCATCCGCCGCCAGGTCGTGAGCTTGCCGCCGGTGATCGTGACCATCCCGCTCGAGGTCTCATACAGCTCGGCCTTGCGCGAGATGTCGACCGACTTCTTCGGGTCGCCGGTGGAGATCAGCGGCCGCACGCCCGCGTAGGCGCCCGCGATGTCGCTCGCGCCGAGCTCGGTGGCGAAGAACGCGCCGGCGGCCTCGAGCAGGTACTCGACGTCGGCCTCGGAGGGCTGCACGTGGTCGATGTCGCCCTCGTAGTCGTTGTCGGTCGTCCCGATCAGCGTCTGGCCGAGCCACGGCAGGACGAAGATCGTGCGCCCGTCCGACGCCGGGACGATCGCGCCGACGGTGACCGGGAGGCGCTCGCTGGGCAGGATGATGTGGGTCCCGCGGCTCGGCCGGATGATCGGCACCTCGGCCTCGTTCTGCAGCTCCCCCGGGCGGATCCGGTCGGCCCACACGCCGGTGGCGTTGACGACCGTCCGCGCGCGCACCGGGAACGCCTCGCCGCTCTCGGCGTCGCGCACGTGGGCGCCGCGGGCGAGGCCGTCCTCCTCGACCAGGGCGGTGACCTCGAGCCCGTTGGCGAACACCGCGCCGAAGCGCTCGGCCTCGCCCAGCACGGTCAGCACGAGCCGCACGTCGTCGGTCTGGCAGTCGTAGAACAGGTAGCCGCTGGTGGGCTCGCGCGGCGCGAGCGCGGGCAGCAGCTCGCGCACCTCGTCGCCGTCGATGACGCGGTGGCGCGCCGGGCTCCAGTCCTCCTGGCCGTCCTGGTTGCGGTCGCGGATGCGGCGGCGGCCGAGCGGCGAGCGCCGCAGCCGGTCGACCGCCATCACGTCGTACATGTTCAGCCCGAGGCCGATCAGGCGGTCGGGCCGGGCGCCCTCGAAGGCGGGCACGATCATCGGCAGCGGGCGCACGAGGTGCGGGGCGAGCGCGGCGTTGATCTGGCGCTCGAGCAGCGCCTCGCGGACCAGGCCGAGGTCGAAGTTCTGCAGGTAGCGCAGGCCGCCGTGGACGAGCTTGCTCGAGCGCGACGAGGTGCCGGCGGCGTAGTCGGACTTCTCGACCAGCGCGACCGAGTAGCCGCGCGTGGCGGCGTCGAGCGCAACGCCGGCGCCGGTGATGCCGCCGCCGATGACCAGCACGTCGAACTCCTCGGAGGCCAGGGCGTGGACGGCGTCGGGGCGCTGGAGCATCACGGAAGGTAGGAGCGGATCTCGTCGACGGGGGCGCGCTCGGGTGCGAGCTTGTCCGGGCCCTTGGTGCGGCCGAGGTGGAGCAGGCCGAGCACGCGCTCCTCGGCCGGGATCTGCAGCGCCGCGCGGCCCTCGGGCGTCCGCAGCACCGCCGGCGTGCGCCAGTAGCCGCCGAGCCCGCGCGCGTGCGCGCCGAGCAGCACGATGAACGTGGCCGCCGCGGCGGCGGCGAAGTCCTCCTCGTCGGTGACCGGATCGTCCTCGGAGCGCAGCACCGAGGCGGCGATCAGCGTCGGCGCGCGGTCGAGCTTGGCGGCCGCCTCGGGGCCGGCGGCCGCCTTCAGCGCCGCGAGCGCCTCCGGGCCGAGCACGCGGAAGCGCCACGGGTTCGTGAGGTTGTGATTCGGCGCCCAGCGGGCGAGTTCGAACAGCTCCTCGAGCACTGACGGATCGACGGGATCGGGCTCGTAGGCCTTGTGGGTGCGGCGGCCGCGGATCAGCTCGTCGATCGACACCCGCCCCAGGCTAGATGGTTGATTCCGTGGCCGCCGTGCCCGGATGTGCGTGGCCCGTGGATGCAGGGCGGTGCACGGCGGAGGGGGACAGTGGCAGAGCCACGGACCCCTTTCGTCGGGTGCCGGCCTGCGCCGCGGGCCGCGTGCAGACGGGTGCGGGGGTCGCGGGATCAGCCATCCCCTGAGCGGTTTCGCGGACGAATCATGCGAAAGCTTCAGCTTGCGGGACTTTCGGCCGATATGGAGGCCACTCCGTCCCGACTGCAAGAGGAACGACCAGTGCTGCGCATCGACGAGACGTCCAAGACGCTGGTGGCCCCGCCCGCGGGCGGCCTGGTCACCGAGGTAAGCCCCGACCGCGACGAGCTGCTCGCGCTCGTCTGCTCCTCATGGGAGGCCTTCGCCGGCGAGCTGGGCCAGCCCAGCCTCCGCTTCGTGGTCCAGGGCCAGGCGCCCGGGCTCGAGGTCCTTGCCTTCGACGAGCAGGCCGGTCGCGCCGTCGTCGTCGGCGTGGCGACCGAGGTTTCCGACGCCCAGCTGACCCAGGCGCTGGCCGGCGCCGCCTCGGTGGCCGCCATGGACGCCGCTTCGCTGGCCGCCGTCTCCGAGTCGCTCGAGGCTGCCGTCCCCGGCGACTCGCCTCAGGTCGTGCTGCTCGCGTCCTCGTTCGACGCGCGCACGCTGGCCACCGTCGACTGGCTGACCCGCCGCCACGGGCTCGAGATCTCGTGCTTCGTGCTGTCGGTCTTCCGCTTCGGCAACGAGCGCCTGCTCTCGATCCGCCGCGAGTACCCCGCGCGCGACACCACCGCCCCGGATCCCGCCGCCCAGGTTCAGCAGATGCTGGCCGGCGCCGTGTCCAACGGCCACGGCGTCGACGCCAACGGGCACTCCACCCCGCCGCCCGCCATCTAGCGCGGGTCCCTGACCGCGACCGCGGGTTTCGCCCTCTGGGCGAACACCCGCAAGCGAACCTAGCCCTCTGGGCTAGCGTTCGCCGCGCATGCTGCTGCGCGGCCTGCGCTGGGGGCTCGCCGGCGCGCTGGTGGCCTGGACACTCATCCGCCTGCTCGGACTCGACCGGGTCTGGCCGGTCGTCCCGCTGTTCGCCCTCACGCCCTGGGTGGCGGCGCTCGCGCTGCTGGCCGCGGCCGTCGGCGCGGTGCTGCGGTGGCGGCTGTTCGCGCTCGTCTGCGCCGCCAGCGGGCTCGTGCTCGCGGTGGCGATCGCGCCGCGGGTCGTGCCCAACCGGGCACCGGAGGACGCGCGCGGCGTGCGGCTGCGCGTGCTGGCGGCGAACGTGGGCGGCATCCCCTCGACCGCGGCGGGCATCCGTGCGCGCGTGCGCCGCTACCGCGTGGACGTGCTCGCCGTCCTCGAGCTCCCGCCAGAGGTGGTGCGCGCCTACGACGGCGGCCGGCATCGGCGACCTGCTGCCCTACCGGTGCTCGAGCCGCGGCCGGGGTTCAGCGGCACCGGGCTGTACTCGCGCATCCCGCTGCGCGTCGCGCCCGAGCCCGGCGGCACGCGGTTCGCGATCGCGGCGGCCTCGCGGCGCCCGCGGGGCGCGGCGCCGCTCGAGCTCTACGCCGTCCACGTGCGCGCGCCCACCGCCCCGGCGCCGACGCCGACTGGCGCCATGACATGCGCGCGCTGCCCGCCGACGGGCGAGGGCGGCCTGCGGATCCTGGCCGGCGACTTCAACGCCACGCTCGACCACCCGAGCTGCGGCGCCTGCTCGGGCGCGGCTACCACGACGCCGCCGAGCAGGCCGGGAGCGGGCTGCGCATGACCTGGCCGACCGAACGTCGCCGTCCCGCCGCTCGTCGCCATCGACCACGTGCTCGCGGACCGCCGCGTGCGGGTCGCCTCCGCGCGCCGCGTGGCGATCCCCGGCTCAGACCACGACGGCGTGCTCGCCGAGCTCGTGCTCCCCGATACCGACCGGGGCGGTGGCTAGGTTGCGGCGGTGCTGCAGTTCGCCCGACGCGAGCCCTCGGCGATCTTGCTCGCGATGCAACTCGCGGGCGTGCTGCTCTACCCGTTCATGGAGGGCAGCGAAGTCGGCCGCGCGCTGTTCAGCGTGTTCGGGATCGCGGTCCTCGGGCTCGTGGTGCTCGCGGTCCGCTCGACCTCGGGCCTGACCCGGGTCGCGCTCTTCCTCGGCGCGCCGGCAACGGTGCTGCTGCTGATCCAGGCGGTCCAGCGCAGCGACGAGCTGCTGCCCTACTCGTCGGCGTTCGAGGCCGTCCTCTACTTCTTCGCCGCCGGGGCGCTGATCCGCTACATGCTCGCCGACCACATCATCACCCGCGATGAGCTGTGGGCGGTCGGCGCGACCTTCACGCTGCTCGCGTGGGCGTTCGCCTACACGTACACGGTGGTGCAGGCGGTCGAGCCCGGCAGCTTCACGGCCGCGGTCGATCCCGAGGCGCAGCGCAGCTGGATGGAGCTGTTGTTCCTCAGCTTCACCACGCTCACCAGCACGGGCCTCAGCGACGTGATCCCGATCCAGCCGTTCGCGCGCAGCGTCAGCATGATCGAGCAGCTCGCGGGGCTCGGCTACGTCGCCGTGCTGGTCTCGCGCGTGATCGGGCTCACCGTCCTACGTCGAAGCGAGTGATCGGCGGGTCGTGGTCTGAGACCTGGTCGGCGAACTCGGCGTTGATGTGGACGCTGTCGAGGTCCGGGCGGCCCTGCAGCAGCAGCGCCGGGCTGACGAGGATGTGGTCGAGGATCTGGCCGTTGCCCTGGAAGATGTAGCTGTAGCGCTCGTCCTGCGGCACGAAGTGCCACAGGTCCACGAGCTCGAGCCCCTCCCGGTCGGCGCCGCGCTCGAGCACCTTCACCGTCTCGGAGAACTCGAAGTCGTTGAGGTCGCCGAGCACGAGCACGCGCGCGCGTGAGTCGATGTCGAGGATCTGCCGCACGAACGTGTTGACCACGCCGGCCTGGCCGCGGACGGGATCCCCGCTGGTCGCGCTGCCGCGGCGCTGCAGCTCGCTCGACCGCCGGGGCTCCTGGAAGCGCCCGTAGACCGGGTCATCGCCGCCCTTGGAGGCGAAGTGGTTGCCGACGATGAACAGCGGGCGGCCGCGGTAGCGGAACTCGGCCGCGAGCGGCTTGCGGCTGTTGTTGAACACCGGGTTGGTCGGGTCGACGCGACCCGGGCTGAGCGTCAGCTGCGCCGTGCCGCCCGGGCCGGCGACCGGCGTGGTCGGGGTGGTGGCAGTGGCCGTGCCGCGGTCGACGAAGCTCAGATCGCGGTTGTCGGTTCGGAACAGGAACGCGACGCGGATGTTGCCGTTGGGCTCGCCGCCGTCCTGGAGCGAGGCCGGGTCGACCTGCCGGTACTCGTAGGTCGGCCCGCCGGCGGCGACGATCGCCGCGATCAGGCGCTGGTAGGTGACGTCGGCGCTGGTCGGCGCGGCGCTCGCCGCGCCGTCGTTGTCCTGGATCTCCTCGAGGCTGAGGATGTCCGGCGCGCGCAGGTTGCCGACGATCTGGCCGGCGACGCGGTCGTAGCGATCCTGCGGGTCGAGGCCGTCGAGGTTCTCGACGTTGTAGGAGGCCACGGCGAGCTCGTCGCGCTGCTTCTTCCGCGTGGTCTCGGGCTTGAGCTTGCCGTCGGCGAGCTTCGGGTTGTTCAGCGCCAGGAACTTGAAGGCGCCGAAGTTGTAGTCGACGACGGCGCGCACCGGCGCGGTGAAGCGGTCGCGGACGTCGGCGAGCGGCAGGAACGTTTCGTTCGGGTCGTTCGTGTCGTTGAGCGTGATCCGCTCCGGGTTGAGGTCGCCGCGGCGGTACTCCTGCGGCGCGCTGCGGTCGAAGCCGCGCACGAGGATCGGGCCGCGGTCGGCGCGCACGCTCGCGCCGGCGCCGCCGTCGGCGAGCACCGGGATCTCCTTGTTCGAGCCGAAATCGCTCGTCGGGCCGACCACGACCGCGTTGCGGACCTCGGTCAGCATGCCTTCGAGGCTCTCGTAGAAGTCGATCCCGTCCTCTCGCGGGTCGAACAGCGGATCGCCCTGCTCGACGTCGCCGCTGGTCGCGGTCGGGTCCTCGCCGCCGGGGTCGACGACGTCGTCCTCGATCACCGTCGTCGGCGGCACGCGGCCGCCCTTGCCGACGAGCGTCGGCGCGATCGTGCCGCGGCCGGCGGGCAGAGCGGTGGCGCTCGTGAGCTCGGTGACCGTGAGGTTGGCGCTGTCCGCGCCGCCGGCGCGGAACTCGGTCACGCGCCCGGTGACGGTGACCGCCGTGCCGGGCGTGAGCGCCGCGTCGGGCTCGCGTGCTGGTGAAGACGAAGATGCCCTCGGACGTGCGGTAGTCGCCGTCGGGTCGCGGGTCCTGGATGAAGTAGCCGTTGGTGCGGCGGGCGGTCACCACGCCGGGCACGGCGAGGGCGAGCGCGCCGCGGTAGGGCGAGATGTGGCTCGCGCCCTGGATGTCGTGGATCCGCAGGCCGGCGACGCTCGAGTCGGTGGTGAAGCTGGTGCTGGAGTCCGCCCTCGGGTGGTTGCCGTCCGCATCGGTGACGGCGTCGGCCTCGACCGTGAGCGTGCAGCGCGCGTCGCGCGGGAGTTGCTCGGCGGGGTCGAGCGTGAAGGTGGTGCCGTCGCCGCTGACGGACAGCGGGACGTCGGCGCCGTTGCAGGCGAGCGCGAACGCGTCGTCGCCCGCGGTCACCGGCTCGCTGAAGGTCACGGTGATGTTCGCGTCGCGGTCGACCTCGTCGGCGCCGTTGGCCGGGTCGGTGGAGGCCACGGACGGCTCGTCGCCGCCGCAGGAGGCGCCGTTGGCCGCGCCGGGCGTGCTCGGGGCGACCACGAAGTCGGTGCCGTTCTGGTTCGTGTCGCACCCGTCGGGGACGCGCGAGATGCTCTGGGTGCCGACGCCCGAGTCGGCGGGCGCGCCCGCCGTGCCCTCGGTGTAGCCCTCCATCTCGCCCTCGTAGGAGACGCCGTCGACCGTGGTGTCGCCGTTCACGAGCGTCGCGGCGTCGGGGGGGCCGTTCTGGATCAGGTCGCTGTCCGGCGTCACGTCGAGGTCGCAGTTGGCCACGTTCGCGTTGTTGCCGCAGACCACGAAGTAATCACCCGCGGCGAGCGTGGCCGCGGGCAGGGCGAACGTGCGGTACGGGGCCGCAGGCGTCACGCCGCCGTTGATCAGCCGCACGGAGTAGGTGCCGAGGGCGACCGGCTCCGTGCCGGTGTTGGCGATCTCGAGGAACTCGGCGGTGTCGGTGCTCGGCTGGTCGTAGTCGATCTCGTTGATGACGAGCGCGGCGGAGGCGGGCGTGGCGAGGGCGAGCGTCGCGGTGAACGCGAGCAAGAGGGCGCGAAGGATCCGGGGCATTCCGGCACCGTAGGGGGTGCTCCCCGGCACGCGCGTCACCAGGTTGTTAGTTGTACGGGCGATGACAGAGCGCCCCGCCTACGCCGCCGACGCGCTCGGTATCGGCATCGCCACGGGCGTCTACGGGATCTCCTTCGGCGTGCTCGCGGTGGCCGCGGGGCTGTCAGAGGCGCAAGCCTGCGCGATGTCGCTGCTCGTGTTCACGGGCGGCTCGCAGTTCGCCGCCGTCGGCGTCATCGCCGCGGGCGGCGCGGCAGCGACCGCGGTCGCCAACGCGCTGCTGCTCGCCGTGCGCAACGGCGCCTACGGGCTCTCGCTGGCGTCGCTGCTGCGCGGCTCGTTCCCGCGCCGGGCGGTCGCCGCGCAGCTCGTGATCGACGAGACGACGGCGATGGCGCGCGCGCAGGAGTCCGAGCGACGACGCGCGGGGCGCGTTCTGGCTCACCGGCGCGGCGGTGTTCGTGTGCTGGAACGCGGGGACGCTCGCCGGCGCGCTGGCCGGCTCCGGTCTCGGCGATCCGGCCAAGTACGGGCTCGACGCGATGTTCCCGGCCGCGTTCCTCGCCCTGCTCGCGCCGCAACTGCGCCAGCCGGGCGCCCCGGCCGCGGCGCTGGCGGGCGCGCTGATCGCGGTCGTGCTGCTGCCGCTGACCCCCGCCGGCGTGCCGGTGATCGCGGCGAGCCTCGGCGTCCTCGCGGGCCTGCGGAGGCGCGCGTGAGCTGGGCCGCGCTCCTGGCCCTGGCGGGCGGGAGCTACGTGCTCAAGGCGGCGGGACCGCTGCTGCTCGGCGACCGCACGCTCTCGCCGACGGTCGAGCGGGCGCTCGCGCTGCTGGCGGTGCCGCTGCTCGCAGCGCTGATCGTCGTGCAGACGCTCGGACCGGGCGAGCACATCGAGATCGACGCGCGCGTCCCGGCGCTCGGCGCCGCGGCGATCTGCGTGTGGCGCGGCGCGCCGTTCCTCGTGACCGTGCTCGTGGCCGCCGCGGTGGCGGCGGGCCTCAGAGCTCTTTGACCTCGGCGAGGACGTCGCCGACCGAGCTCTTGGCGTCGCCGAACAGCATCGCCGTCTTCGGGTCGTAGAACAGCGGGTTGTCGACGCCGGCGAAGCCGCTCGACATCGAGCGCTTGAGGACGATGATCGAGCTCGCCTTGTCGACGTCGAGGATCGGCATGCCGTAGATCGGCGAGTCCGTGATCGTGCGGGCGGCGGGGTTGGTGACGTCGTTGGCGCCGATCACCAGCGCGACGTCCGTGCGCCCGAACTCGCCGTTGATGTCGTCCATCTCCTTGAGCTGCTCGTAGGGCACGTCGGCCTCGGCGAGCAGGACGTTCATGTGGCCCGGCATGCGGCCGGCGACCGGGTGGATCGCGTAGAGGACCTCGACGCCGCGGCGCTCGAGCTCGGCGGCGAGGTCGGCGACCGCGCGCTGGGCCTGGGCGACCGCCATGCCGTAGCCGGGGACGACGACCACGAGGCGGGCGTAGGAGAGCTGGATGGCGACGTCGGCGGCGCTCGTGGAACGCACCGTTCCGCCTGTCTCGGCGGCGAGCGAAGGCCCGCCGGCCCCGAGCCCGGAGAAGAAGACGTTGCCGATCGAGCGGTTCATCGCCTCGGCCATCTGGCGCGTGAGGATCGAGCCGGAGGCGCCGACGAGCATGCCGGCGACGATCAGCGCGGTGTTGTCGAGCGCGATGCCGGCGGCGGCTGCGGAGAGGCCGGTGAACGCGTTGAGGGTCGAGATCACGACCGGCATGTCGGCGCCGCCGATCGGCAGCACGGCGCACACGCCGAGCGTGCCCGCGGAGACGAGGATCAGCCAGAACAGCGCCTGCGACTCGGTGCCGCCCGCGATCACGACCGCCACGGCGACGGTCAGCGCGGCGAGCGCCGCGTTGACCTGGCGCGGGATCGGGAAGCGGCCCTTGAGCGTCTCCTGGAGCTTGAGGAACGCGACGATCGAGCCCCAGAACGAGATCGAGCCGATGATCGCGGCGAACAGGATCGGGATCAGGGTCTCGAGCTCGGGGTTGCCGCCCACCTCCAGCGACTCCTTGTACTCGACGACCGAGATGAGAGCGACGGCGCCGCCGCCTACGCCGTTGAACAGCGCGACCATCTGCGGCATCGCGGTCATGCGCACGGAGCGCGCGCTGGGGATGCCGACCGCGGTGCCGATCGCGAGCCCGACCACGATCAGCACCCAGTCGCCGATGCGCTGGTCGATGAGCGTCGCGACGACGGCGATCGCCATGCCGACCGCGGCGACCTGGTTGCCGCGAACCGCGGTGCGCGGCCCGCGCAGCATGTGCAGGCCGATGATGAACATCGAGAAGGCGACGATGTAGAGGAGCTTGGATGAGGTCCTCGCGGCTCACTCCTCTATCGACTCCTTGGGTGGCTCGGGCTTCGACTTGAACATGCCGAGCATGCGGTCGGTGACGAGGAAGCCGCCGACGACGTTGATCGTCCCGAAGGCGATCGCGATCACGACGAGCACGTCCTCGAGGAAGCCGTCGGCCGGCCCGATCACCAGCAGGCCGCCGAGCAGCACGATGCCGTGGATCGCGTTGGTGCCGCTCATCAGCGGCGTGTGCAGCGTGTTCGGGACCTTCGAGATGACCTCGAAGCCGACGAAGGCGGCGAGGACGAGGATCGCGAGCTCGGTGAGGAGATCCATCAGGTCGTCTTTCCGTCGCGGGCGACGCAGGAGCCGGCCAGCACCTCGTCGTCGAAGTCGAGCTGCAGCGCGCCCTCCTCGCCCGTCATCAGCTCGAGCAGGGACATCACGTTGCGGGCGTAGAGCTGGGAGGCGTGCTCGGCCATCCGGCTCGGGAGGTTGAGGCGGCCGTCGATCGTGACGCCGTTCTCGGTGACGATGACCTCCCCCGGCTGCGTGCCCTCGCAGTTGCCGCCCGCCTCGGCGGCGAGGTCGACGACCACGGAGCCGTGGCCCATGTTGGCGACGGCCTCGGCGGTGATCAGCTTCGGCGCGGGGCGGCCGGGGACGAGCGCGGTGGTGATGACGACGTCGGAGCGCGCGATCTGGACCTGGAGCGCCTCGCGCTGCGGCTGCTGCTCCTCCTCGGTGAGCTCGCGGGCGTAGCCGGTCTCGGCCGACGCGTCGCCATGCCCTCGACCTCGAAGAACTTCGCGCCCAGCGACTGGATCTGCTCCTTGACGGCGGAGCGGACGTCGAAGGCGGTCACCACGGCGCCGAGGCGGCGGGCGGTGGCGATCGCCTGCAGGCCGGCCACGCCGGCGCCGAGCACGAGCACCTGCGCGGGCTTGATCGTGCCCGCGGCAGTCATCAGCATCGGGAAGAAGCGCGGGAGCTGATCGGCGGCGCTGATGACCGCGAGGTAGCCGGAGACGGTGGCCTGGGAGGAGAGCGCGTCCATCGACTGGGCGCGCGAGATGCGCGGGATCTTCTCCATCGCGAATGCGGTGGCGCCGCTGGCGGCGATCCGCTCGACGCCCTCCTGGTTCGTGAGCGGGGCGAGGAAGCCGATCAGCACGGCAGCCGCCGAGCTTCGCCGCCTCCTCCGCGGACGGCGGCGCGACCTTGACGACCGCGTCGGCCTGCCAAGGATCGCCGGTGGTGGCGCCGGCCTCCTCGAACAAGGCGTCGGGCAGACCCGCGCCGGCGCCCGCGCCGGGCTCGAGCACGACCTCATGGCCCTGCGCCGCGAGCTTGCGCACGATCTCGGGAACGAGCGCGACGCGGCGCTCGCCGGGGGCCGTCTCGGTGGGGACGCCGATCCGCAAGGGTCGGGAACCGTATCCGAACGTCAGGCGACCGGGGCGACGAGGGCGCCGGTCAGGTAGCCCGCGGCCCGCGCCGCCTCCTGCAGCGTGGGGGCGAGATCGGCGGGCGTCGGGGGCCCGACGGGGCCCACGGCGGCGGGGCGCGGCGCGGCTTTGACGGGCTTCGGAGCGGCGGGGGTCGCCTGCTTCGGCGCGGGGGTCGCCGTCGGCGCCGGGGTCGCGACCGGCTTCACGGTCGTCTTCGCGCGCGGCACCGGCGCGAGCGGGAACGGCTTGCGCGCCAGGGCCGCGAGCGCCTGGGCGGTGACCCACACCGGCGTCTGGGCGCTGGTGCGCGAGTAGCGGACCTTGCCGCTCGCGGTCACGAGCGAGCGCAGGTAGGCGACCGGCGACTTCGCCCCGTTGCGCCGCTGGCGGTCCGGGTTGCGGCCGACGGCGACGAGCGCCTGGATCGCCCACGCGGTCGACTGGGCGTTGGAGCCGCCGCCGGGCTGGAGCGGGTAGCCGCCGTCGGGGTTCTGGCGCCGGGCGATGAAGCGCGCGGCGCGGCGCGCGGTCGGCGTCTTGCGGCGGCCGGCGGCGACCAGCGCCTGCAACGCGGCGCCGGTGTCGTCGATGCCCGACGCCGCGCCCTTCCCGGCGAAGTTGAAGCCGCCGTCCCCGTTGGCCTGGCCGGCGATCCAGCGAGCGGCAGAGCGGATCACGCGGTCGTCGCGCGAGCGGCCGGTGGCCCGCAGCGCGAAGATCGCGAATGCGGTGGTGTTGACGCGGTTGGCGAACGAGCCGCTCGGGCGGCGCTTCGACAGCAGCTCCTTGACGAGGTCGCGGCTGCCGACCCGCGGCTTCACGCCCGCCGCCCGGAGCAGCAGGATCGTGCGGCTGAGCTCGCCGAGGTCGCTGATGTCCTTCGGATGCGCGCGGACGTAGGCGACGATGTCGCTCCCGCCGCGCTTGACGTCGCGCGGGTTGCGCCCGGCGGCCGCGAACCCGAGCCCGGCCCAGCCGGTGTAGAGGCCGCTCGAGCGCTGGCCGGCGTCGCCGCCGAAGCCGCCGTCGGCGTTCTGCGCGCTCTGGAGCCAGGCGAGCGGCGGCGCGGCCTCGGCAGGGCGCGGCGCGGCCGCGAGCAGCACCACCGCGCCGAGCACCGAGGCGGCCAGCGCGGGCGCCGGGCGCCAGGTGATCTCGAAGCGCTGGCGGTAGCGGGTGAGCGCGCGCACGAGCGCCGGGCCGAACACGAGGCAGAACGCGACGTTGCCGACCACGTGGGCGATGTCGAACGGCAGCGAGGTCACGAAGTAGGCCCCGAGTTTGGCGAGGCTGTGGTCGTCGCCCGAGAACGTCACCCACAGGCTGAGGTTCATCACGGCGCCGAAGAACGCGCCGGCGAGCCCGCAGGCGACCGCAAGGCTCGCCCGCCCGAGCTCGCGCCCGAACGCGCGGGCGAGCAGCGCACCGCCGACGCCGATGCCGCCCCACGCGCACATCTGCCACGGCGTCCACGGCCCCTGCCCGAAGAACACGTTGCTGGCCAGCGCCGCCACCGCCCCGACGGCGAACCCGGGCGCGCCGCCGAGCGCGTAGCCGGTGAGGAGCACGATGTCGGTCGTCGGCTTGACGTTGGGCAGCGGGGCGAAGGCGATCCGCCCCAATGCGGCGAGCGCGGCGAGCGTCGCCACGAGCGCGAGCACCCGCGCGGAGGGGTGCGAGCGCTCGTACCAGGCGAACCCCGCGACGAGCGCGAGGCCGAGCACGATCAGCGAGGCGGCGAGCCAGCTCACGGAGCGACCCCCGAAGGCGGGGCGGTTTCGGCCGGCGCCGCCTGCAGCAGTCGCGCGCCGTCCTCCGGCAGCAGCGCGCCGCCGCCGAGGATCCGCGCGGTCTGCGTGGCGAAGTACCAGCCGCCGCCGAGGACCTCGCTCGTCGGCGCGTCGGCGACCGGCGCACCGTCGCCGAGCAGGACGGTCCGGTGCGACCAGTCGGCGGCGAACTCGGCGTCGTGGGTGGCGACGAGCACCGCGCTCCCCCGCTCGGCGAGCTCGCGCAGGTGGGCGGCAAGCGCGTGCTTGTGCGCGCGGTCCATGCCGCGGGTCGGCTCGTCGAGGCAGACGACGGCCGGAGGCTCGCCCTGGAGCACGATCGCCAGCGCGAGCCGCTGGCGCTCGCCACCGGAGAGGTCGCGCGGATGGCGGTCGGCAAGGGCGCCGAGACCGGCGGCCTCGAGCTCGGCGGCGGGCAGCTCCTCCCCCACCCGCTCGGCGACGAGGTAATCGCCCGGGTGCTGCAGCAGCAGGGACACGCGGCCGCCGCGCGCGATCCGGCCGCGCGTGGGCTCGCTGAGGCCGGCGGCGAGCCGCAGCAGCGTCGACTTGCCCGCGCCGTTGCGCCCCATCAGAGCGACGCGCTCGCCCGGCGCGAGCACGAGGTTGACGCCGCGCAGCACCGCGGGCCCCCGCGGGATCTCGAGCCACACGCGCTCGAAGGCGAGCGCGGGTGGAGTCTTGGGACGGCGCCGAAGGCGCGCCCGGGGGGCGGGCGGCGTGTGCTGCGTCGCGCTCTCGGGCGCCGCCCACCCGCGGGCGCGCAGCGCGGCGCGCGCGTCCTTCACCGCGACCGGTGGCGGGCTGATCCCAGCCGCGGCGAACAGCCGAGCGCCCGGGGTCTGCAGGGCCGGCGGTGCCTGCTCGAGGAAGCCGCGGGGGTCGGCGTCGATCGTCACGGCGCCGTCCTCGAGCGCGATCACGCGGTCGGCGGCGGCGAGGCAGCGTTCGAGCCGGTGCTCGGCGAGCACGACCGCGGTGCCCCACTCCTCGTTGACGCGGCGCAGGACGCCGAGCAGTTCGTCGCCCGCGACCGGATCGAGCTGGGAGGTCGGCTCGTCGAGCAGCAGCAGCCGCGGGCGGCCCGCGAGTGCGGCGCCGAGCGCCACCCGCTGGAGCTCGCCACCCGACAGCTCGTGCGTGGAGCGGTCGAGCAGGCCGGCGACGCCGAGTGCGAGCGCCGCCTCCTCCACGCCGCGCGCGACCGCCGCCTCGCTCCAGCCGCGGTTCTCGAGCGGGAAGGCGAGCTCGGCGCGCACTGTGCCCATCACCACTTGCGTCTCGGGGTCCTGGAACAGCGAGCCGGCGACCGCGGACAGATCGGCCGGGCCGTGCTCGTGCGAATCGAGGCCGCCGGCCACGAGCCGACCGACGAACTCGCCACCGTGGAAGTGCGGCACGAGCCCGGCCGCCGCGCGCAGCAGCGTCGACTTGCCGGAGCCGGAGCCGCCCGCGAGGACGACGAACTCGCCCGGCTCAACCCGCAGCGAGACGTCGGCCAGCGCCGGCCGCTCCGCCTCGGGATACGTGTAGGTCACCCGTTCGAGGACGAGCTCGCTCACCGGCCGATCCCTTTCCGATCCGCAAAGGGCAACAAGGCGAGGGCCAGCAGCGCCACGGCGAGCGCGAGCTCTCCCCCGCCGACCGGCACCACCAGCGACGGGTACGCGACGAACGAGTCCCAGCCGCCCACGGCCGCTGCGATCCCGAGCCCGGCGAGCAGGAGCGTGGCCGCCGCGAACTCGAAGTCGTGCCGCGACCACGGCCGGTGCCGCCGCGCCGGGCGTGCCGAGCCGCCGTACCCGCGGACCTCGAGCGTGGCGGCAACGTCGACCGCGCGGTCGAGCGCCCCCGAGGTCACCGCCCGCGCCAGCGCCAGCCGCGAGGCGGGCTTCCCCGGCCGGCAGCGCTGGGCGTCGCGGAAGCGCCGCGCGTCGCGCGCGAGCACCGGGACCATGCGGGTCGCCAGCGCGGCGGTCAGCGCAGAGCGGAACGACAGGCGACGGAACGCGCGCAGCAGCTCGTCCGGATCGACGGCCGCGGTGTGCAGCGCGAAGCAGCCGATCACGATCAGCGCGCGCAGTCCCAGGATCCCGCCGTAGACCAACGCCTCGAGCGTCACGTCGATCTCCCCGAGCGGCGGCAGCTTGCCGAAGCGCGCGATCACCGTCAGCCCGTCGCGCACGACGAGCGCGTTGATCGCCGCGATCAGGAGTGCGAACGGCAGTCCCCACAACAGCGAGCGAGCGACCACGTGACCGACCCGCGCACCGGCGGCCGCGGCGAGCACCACCAGCAGCAGCGCCGCGAGCAGCAGCGGATGCTCGAACGACAGCGCCACGCCGGCGAGCACGATGCAGAACAAGGAGCCGACGCCCGCGCGCGCCGCGTGCAGCGGGCTGTCGCGGCGGCGGTAGCTCACGGCGTCGTCCCGCCCACGGTGTCCTCGGTGGCCGTCGTCGGCAGCGGCACCGGCACCTCGCGTCCCTGCTCCAGCGCCACCGCGAAATGATCCGTCAGCCGCTTCTCCACCAGCGCCGCAGCCGCCGCGGCCACGCCCACCTGGTCGGTGCCGGTGACCACCCATGTCGGTTGCTGGTCGAGGAAGCGCGTCGCCGCGACCAGCCCCGAGCCCGGGCCGAGCGATCGCACGGTCTTGCCGTTCGGGGCGAGCAGCTCGAACTGCTTGCCGTCGGCGCTCGGCCGCGCGAACACGCCGGACACCTTCGGCCCCTTCTCGAGCCGCCGCGCGGTCGGGTCGACGCGCACCTCCGACCAGCGGCCGACGAGCAGGCGCAGCACGCCGGGCCCGGCGCGCACTCCCAGCGTGCCCGTGCCGCCGACCTTGACCCCCTCGGCCTCGAGCCGCTTGCGCACCTCGCGGCAGTCGCGCAGCGCGTCCTCGGCACAGTCGATCCGGATCGGGAGCTTCTTGCCCTGCGCACCGTTGAGGAACGGCTCGGGGAACGAGCCGACCACGGCGGGGATGCGCATCGCCGCGCTCCAGTCGTGGTGATCCCACCACACGCGATCGCCGGCCTCGAGCCGCCGCGCGGCAGCGCCGGACTCGGCCTCGATCCCGTTCACGTAGTAGAACCAGTCGACGGGCCGGCCACTGCGCCGGCCGCCCGAGACGCCGTCGATCTCCTGCACGAAGCCGCCGCCGTAGCGCGTCTCGACCTCGAACTTGCGCTGCAGCTGGCGCATCACGGTCTCGCCGCCCGGGATCGACTTGCGCTTGTCGTGCCCGATCTCGACGGTGCCGAAGTTGCGCGAGACCGTGACCTCGGTGTCGCCGGGCGGCGGCGAGTCGCCCGCGCCGAGGCCGCAGCCCGCGAGCGCGGCGCAAAAGACGAGCAGGCCGAGCAGCCGCTTCACCGGACGCGCACCGTCCTCGGCCACGACCGCACCATCCCGGCGTGCTCGGCGGTGAGCCGCGCCGCGCCGCTCGTCGGGGCGATCACCTGCGCGACGCCGTTCGCGTCGGCGACAGCCGTCGCCGAGCCCAGCCGCACCGTCGCCCCCGGCACCGTCGCGCCACGCCCGTTGTCGTCATAGCCGCGCACCGTGACCACCAGCATCGCGCCCGGCGCAACGGTCGGGGCCGAGGAGACCTCGAGCGTCCGCTGGCACGCGGTGCCGCTGACCTGGACGCACCAGAACCACAGCACCCGCGCACCCCGCTTCAGCTTCCCGCCCCCGAACGGGCCCGACGGGTCGGCCGCTCCCGTCGTCCCCGCACGGCGGCCCACCTTGTAGACCCATCCGGCCGTGCCGCGGGCCCGCTCGGCGCCGATCTGCTTGACGTAGAGCGCACCCGCGTCGCGTGGCGAGCGGCCACACGACCCGTAGTCGCGGAACCCGAGCTTCAGCCGCGTGCCGGCAAGTGCCGACAGCGGCGTCGCGCGGCCGACGGCGCAGCGCCGCCCGCCGACCCGCACCGACCGCGACTTGAGCTTCACCGGCGCGGCCTCACGCAGCACCCGGTCCTGGCCGACCACCATCAGCCCGACCGTCGCCGCACCGGCCGGAGCCGGAACGGCGAGGGCGAGCAGGCCGGCGAAGAGCAGGGCGCGGCGCATCACTTGACCCGGAAGCGCGTGCGCGTCACCGCGCCGCGGTTGTAGGCACCGTCGATCGCCTTGGCCTCGAGCACGTAGCGCCCGCGGCCCAGCCGCTTCGGCAACAGGTAGGACCAGTCGGCGCTGTCGCCGATCTTGAAGAACGACCCGCGCCCACAGCGCATCGGGCGGAACGTCTCGCGGCTGCCGGAGAAGTACGAGCACTTCTTGCCGACACGCCGGGTCAGCCGCAGCTTCACCGCCAGCAGGCCCGACGGGTCAGTCGCCACCGTGCCGCGCAACAGCCGCGGCGCCTTCTTGCGCGAGAAGACCGCGCCGCTCTGCAGCCCGGTCAGCGCCGTCGCGGGCGCCGCCGTGTCGCGGCCCCCTGCGCCGGGCCCGCCGAGGCGCAGTCGGCGCCGGAGGCCCGGCACGCAGAGCACGCGACACGCGCTGCGCCGGCCGACGGGGGCGGATTGCCCGGCTGCGTGGCCTTGATCGTGAACGAACGCGCGTCTGCTCGAGGTGCGAGCGTCGCCTTGCCGTCCGCTCCGCTGGTGGCGGTCGCGCCGGCGCCGGAGATCGTCGCGCCGGCCACCGGCGTGCGCGTGCCCTCGCCCGGGGCGCCGGTGGTGAGGCGGTACTCGACCACCGTCACCGTCACGCTGTCGCCGCGCGACGCCTGGGCCGGGACGCCCTCGAGGTCGAGCGGGAACACGGTCGCCGCGAAGCTGGGCGGCGGCGAGACGTCGACGAGCATCAGCAGCTCGTCCCCGGTGGCCACCGTGTCGGTGCAGATGCCGGCCCCGAACTTGTAGCCGTTCCCGCGGTCGATCCACTCGGCCCAGTAGTCGCTGGCGTCGAACTTGTGGGTCTCGCCGAGGATCGTCTGCGGTGAACGACATGTCGATCCCAGTTGCCGCCCGTCCCGGCGTCGAGTGCGGCCGCGGCGTTGGTCGCCCCGCAGGGGTTGCCCGCCGAGGCCTGGTCGGGCAGCGTCACGCGCGTGCGCTCGAGCAGCGTGCCGTTCTGTCCTTCGACGCGCACGGTCACGGTCGGTCCGGCGAGCGCCGACGGTGCGGCAACGAGCAATGCAACACCGGCCACCAGGCCGGCAAGTCGCTTGAGCATGGGGATGAGCCACCCCTTTCCACGAGGGCTTCAGGCTTGATGGTCGGAGGGAGGTCTCCTGGCTTCCGGGCCGACCGAATCGCGCCTTCCCGGGCCGCTCGTGGCGACCCAGTGGCTGCGGCTCAAAGCCGCTTGCGGTTCGGCATCCCCGGTCACAGTGGCGGGTCCGCGCCGGTCTCTCACCGGCTTCCCTGTCCACCGACCTTGGTCGGGGCGGGATGTTACCGTCAGCCGCGCGCCATGACCGTGAATCTCACCCGCATCTACACCCGCCTCGGCGACGACGGGGAGACCCATCTCGGCGACATGAGCCGGGTGCCCAAGACGCACCCGCGGATCGAGGCCTACGGCACGGTCGACGAGCTCAACGCGCAGCTCGGCCTCGCGCTCACGGTCCCCGACATGCCCTACGCCGACTGGCTGCGGCGGGTCCAGAACGACCTGTTCGACGTCGGCGCGGACATCTCGGTCCCCCACGGCGGCGACCGCGAGCGGCTGCGGCTCGCGCCCGAGCAGACCGCGTGGCTCGAGCAGGCCTGCGACGAGATCAACGCGACGCTCGAGCCGCTGAAGTCGTTCGTGCTCCCCGGCGGCACGCCCGCCGCCGCCCACCTGCACGTGTGCCGGACCGTCTGCCGGCGCGCCGAGCGCCGCACGATCGACTGCGGCGACGAGGTCAACCGCGAGTGCGTGCGCTACCTCAACCGGCTCTCCGACCTGCTCTTCATCCTCTCCCGCGGCGCCAACGCCGGCGACGAGCCGCTGTGGGAGCCGGGGCGGTACCGCTGAGCGACGGCGCCGGCATGTACCGCGCGGAGCACCGCGCGCTGCGCGAGCTGCACGCCACCGGGCGCCAGCTCGGCGACCACTGGTGGCGGCTCGGCGAGCGCCTCGGGGGCGCGCCCGCCGCGCTCCTGCAGGACGGCGCCGCGGTCGCTCGCGGCATGGTGACCGACCTCGCGAAGGAGACCGCCAAGCGCGGCCTGCACGGCTTCCCCGCCGCCCAGAGCGTAGGCATGCGGCTCGCCGGGCTGCGCAACACGCCCGGCGACCTCGTGCTCGAGCGCAACCAGGCGCTGCGTCTCGCGGTGCTCGACGCCGAGCACGTCACGACGCTGCTCGCCTACCTGGCCGCGCTGGCCGACAAGCGCGGCGACGAACCGCTCGCCGCCTTCCACCGCCGCTGGGAGGGCGAGATCGCCGAGGCGCGCGACGCGGTCCGCGCCGCCGCCATCGCGATGGCCGACGATCCCGACGACGCCGTCGAGCCCGCCGAGCGCTCGATCCTCGGCCGCGCCGGCCACACCGCCGCCCACGCGCTCGGCACCGTCGGCGAGGCGATCGACGGCTCGCCGATCGGAGCGGCCGCGCGCAAGGTCACGGGGCGTCAGCCGGAGTGATGTAGGCGGACGCGCACCTCGTCGACCGGCGGGGGCGCGGCCATCAGCTGCCAGCCGCGCGCGACGAGCTCGTAGATCGCATCGCGCTCGCGCAGCACGATGCGCGGCCGCCCGCCGTCCTCGATGATCGTGCCGAGCGGCGCGTCGGAGAGCGGCCACGCCCCGTACTTCTTCGCCAGCCGCTCACTCGCGCGGTGGACGTCGACGTGGCGCACGCCGCGCGCCAGCAGCTCCGCGACGACCGACGCCTCGTTGATGTCCTCGACCGAGTAGACGCGCGGCTCGCCGTCGGACTGCGACGAGCGGATGAGCCCGCGGCGCGCCCACTGGCCGACCGTGTTGCCGGTGACGCCGGCCAGTTCGCCAACCTCGCCGGCGAGGAAGTTGCCATGCGGTCTGAACTTGGCCACGACCGTGAAGGTATGCGTTCCGGCGGCCGATAAGGGCTCCTATGACCGTCCTTCTTGTCGTCGCCGGCCTGCTCGCACTGATCGTGGTGTGGGTCGTGGTGACCAACAACTCCTTCATCCGCGCTCGCAACAAGGTCGACGAGGCCTGGAGCGGGATCGACGTCCAGCTCAAGCGGCGTCACGATCTTGTCCCCAACCTCGTCGAGACCGTCAAGGGCTACGCCTCCCACGAGAGCGCGACCCTCGCCGCGGTCACCCAGGCCCGCTCGGCCGCCATGGGCGCCAGTGCCGGCACCGAGCGCAGCGCCGCCGAAGAGCGGCTGACGTCCGCCCTCGACGGCATCCGCGTCGTCGCCGAGCAGTACCCGGAGCTGCGCGCGTCGGAGAACTTCCAGACGCTGATGGCGGAGCTGTCCGAGCTCGAGGACCAGATCCAGGCCGCGCGCCGGATCTTCAACGCGAACGTCAATGCCTACAACACGCGCATCCAGCTGTTCCCGAACTCGCTGGTCGCTGGGGCGAAGTTCACGCCGCGCGAGCTGTTCCAGCTCGACTCGCCGGCCGAACGCGCCGTCCCGGCCGTCGCGTTCTGATGGGCCCCAGCAACGCGAACGCGGGCCGGGGCGAGTGGTTCCGCTCGTTCCTGAGCAAGCCCGCCACGATCACCGGGCTCGTGGTCGGCGCGGCCGTCGCGCTCCTGGCGGGCGCGTATTACGGCGGCCCGGCCTATGCCGCGGGCGCCCCGGTCGCAGTCGTCCTGGCGATCGTCGCGGGCGCCTGGTGGCTCGCCGACCGCAAGGCCGAGACGGTGTTCTGGAAGCACGTCGCCGACTCGCTCGGCTACACGCCGTTCTTCGACCCGACCGCGCTCGAGACCACGACACCGCTGCTGCACGCCGGTGACCGCCGCAGCTGGCGTCACGAGCTGATGGGCCCGCTGGGCGACAGCGGCCTGACCGCGCGGCTCGCCCAGTACAAGTTCGAGGTCAAGCACGAGGACAGCAAGGGCAACGACAGCTGGGACAGCTTCCGCTGGACGATCTGCCTGATCGAGCTCCCCAACGGGATGCAGATGTTCCCCGGCGTCTACTTGCGCGAGAAGCGCGGGCTGCTCGAGCGCGTCGGCGGCCACGACTGGCTGCGCGGTCGGCACCTGCGGGAGGTCGAGCTCGAGAGCACGGAGTTCAACGAGGCGTACGACCTCCAGGTCGCGCGCGAGCAGGACGATGGGCGGCTGCGCGAGCTGTTCGACCCGAAGACGATCGTGTGGTTCCAGGACCATCCGCTGCGCCCGCACCTCGAGTACCGGGCGGGCTTCCTCGTCGTCTACGTCCCCGGCTTCATCGAGGACATGGGGCGCGTCGTCTGGCTGCTGGAGGCGGCCGAGCGGATCGCCGAGCGCGTGCAGGAGGAGATCGGGGAGTCGCGACAGGCGGTCGGTTAGGGTCGGGCGCGATGCGCGCCCTGCTCGTCTCCGTGCTCGTGCTCGCGGCGGCGGCGCCCGCTCTGGCGCAGCCGCCGCCGAACACCCCCGACCCGTCGATCACCGACGGCAGCGCCCAGCGCAAGCTCGACCGCGCGCGGGAGCGCTGGCGCAAGGCACGGCTGCACAACTACCGTTTCCAGCTCACGCGGCAGTGCTTCTGCCCGCCGACGTCGTGGGTGCTGTTCGTCCGCGGTGACAAGGCGGTGCGTGCGCCCGCCGAGGCCCGCAAGGTCGCGACAGTGCGGCGCCTGCACCGCCGGATCCAGGACGCCATCGACGAGCGCGTCGCCTGGCTCGCCGTGCGCTACGACAAGCGCGGGATGCCGCGCTCCATCGCGATCGACGGCCAGCAGCTCGTGGCCGACGACGAGATCGGCTACAAGGTCGAGCACTTCTGGCGCGGCACGCGCGGTCGCGGCGGGCCGGATCGCCCCGGCGAGCAGTAGGATTTCGAGCGATGCAGACGCTCATCGCCCTGACCGACGCGCAGTCGTACACGATCGCCGCCGTCGCCGTCTGGTTCGTGATCTTCCCGGCCTTCGTCACCGCCCTGATCGGTGTCGCGGTCGCCGGCGTGCTCCGCGAGCGCACCGAGAACCAGGAAGAAGCCGCGCGCCGCCGGCGCGGCTGACGCTCAGCCGCAGTCGGTTCGCGACTCCCCGTGCAGGACGCCGACCCCGGCGTCTCCCTGCCCGTAGTACATGAGCCACTCGCCCTTCCAGGCGACGAGGCCCTCGACGAACACGACGTTGTTGACCTGGCCCTCGGTCTCCTCCGGCGTCTCCGGGACGAGGAACGGCGTGGTCAGCCGTGCGAGCTCCTGCGTCGGCTTGGCCGGGTCGATCAGGGCCTGGCCGGCGCGGTAGATCAGCTTGCCGTCGGGATCCTTCGCCGCGGCGTTGTGGATCAGCAGGATCTGGCCGTTCTCGGTGATCAGCGGCGGCGGGCCGGGCTCGAGCAGCTCCTCGGTGTAGGTGCCGACCTGCGGGCGCATGACCGGCTCGTCGACCGGGCCGGGCGTCCAGTGGATGAGGTCGGTCGACGTCGCCCAGTAGATGTCCTTGTCGCCGAAGTACATGTAGTACTTGCCCTTGAGGCGCTTGGTCAGGATCGCGCCGGACTTGCTCCACGGCTTGTCGAGCGGGCGCGTGACGAAGTCGGCGAACATCGGCCCGTGCTTGGTCCAGCGCAGCAGGTTGCGGCTCGTGGCGAGGCACAGGCGCGCACTCGTTCCGTCGTAGCCGGTGTAGGTCATGTAGTAGGTGCCACCGACCTCCACGACGCGCGGGTCCTCGCAGCCGCCGGGCAGCTCGTAGGGCTCGGTCGCGACCATCACGGGCTCGCTGCGGCGGGTGAAGCGGACGCCGTCGCGCGAGGTGGCGAGGCCGATCGAGGAGCGACCGTCGGGGCCCTGGGCGCGGTAGAGGAGCTGGACCAGGCCGTCCTTGATGAGCGCCGCCGGGTTGAAGACGAACTTCGACTCCCACGGCTGGGTGCCGGGGCCGAGGATCGGGTTCGCGCGGTCGCGCTTGAACGGGCCGAGCGGGTAGCCGACCGGGAGTCCGCGTGGCTTGCGGCCTCCGGCGCGGGCGGCCGGTGCGGCGGCGGTCCCGGCGAACGCGGCGGCGGCAGCTGCGCCTCCGCCAAGCTTCACCAGGTCCCTGCGAGTTGTGCGAGTCATATGAACTCGCGTACCCCGCTCAGAGGTACTCAACCGGGATACGGCGGCGCTTCGCCCCAGCCCCAGCGGGGCACGGGCGCCTCCGGCGGCGGTTCTGCACCCGGTTGCGAGTTGGCGAGCGCGATGCGCGTGCCCCACTCGACGTAGGCGAGGAAGGCGGAGCGGAACTCCGGGTCGTCCGGCAGCGCGGCGTCGTCGGCGGCGAGCCCGATCAGCGCGACCCAGCGCGAGCGCTGCGCCTCCGTCAGCCCGAGGCCGAGGTGCTTGCGCATCATGTGCGGGTAGCCGCCGTGTTCGTCGGTGTACGCGGGCGGGCCGCCGAACACCTCGGCGAACCACAGCGCCACGTGGTGCGGATGGTCGTCGGGCATGTGCGCGAAGACCGGGGCGAGGACGTCGTCGGCGCGCACGCGCGTGTAGAAGGCCTCGGTGAGCCGGTCGAGCGCCGCTTGGCCGCCGGCCCAGTCGTAGAGCGTCGGGGTGGCGATGACCAGAGACTTGCAAACAGCGCAAGTCTCTGGTCAAGCCGGTGCTTCCTACGGATAGATCGAGCGGATCCCGTTGATGTCGTCCTGGCCCAGCGTGCAGTTCGCCTGCTGGTAGGACGGATACATGATCGCGTTCGTGTCGCTCGAGTGATCGAGGCCGACGACGTGACCGTTCTCGTGCAGGATCACCGTCTGCAGGTCATACGACGTCGAGAGCTCCTGGCACCCGAGGTTCCACGCATAGCCCGTGTTGATGCCCATGTCCGCCTCGTCGATCGAGGGGTTGTAGACGGTCACGCCGAGCGTGCCCTCCTCGAGCGCCGCCCATCCGACGCCGTTCTGCCCGTCGAACTGCTGGCCTCCCGGACAGCCTGGGACGAGCGATGGACACGTGCTGGTGGTGCCGCCGTTGACGAAGCGGAACGATGACCCTGCGTTGTTCCACGTCGACTGCGTGTTCACCAGCGCGCTCTGCCCGTTGACCGGTTGACCGGCCGGGTTGTAGCGCTGGGTCGCGGTGGCGTTGTCCCACACCAAGCCGGTCGTCGCGTAGCGCGAGGACGTCGTCTTGGCTCCCTGCCCCTTCAGCGCGCGGTCCTTGGCCGCGGCTTCACTCTGACCCTTCGGGACCACCACGAGGATGTCGAGGTAGGCCGTCTGGCCGTTGATCTGCTTCGTGCCGTGGGTCGAAACCACACGGTCACCCGCCTTCCTGCTGGTTGCCGCTCCGGCCCCTGCCGGTGCAGCAATAAGAGCACTCGCTGCAACAACGCAGACGAGCGCAGTACGTCGTGAGACGCGCATCGTGCCTCCCTAGGTCGATGTGCGCCAAAACCTACCTATTGACATGATCTCGCGCCGTGAGCACCCGGGTGGCGATCCTCGACGACTACCAGCGCGTGGCGCTGTCGGTGGGCCCGTGGGAGTCGCTCGGCGACGCGGTCGCGGTGACCGCATTCGACGCCCACGTGGCCGACGACAACACACTCATCGAGCGGCTCGCTCCGTTCGAGATCGTCGTCGCGATGCGGGAGCGGACGCCGTTCCCGCGCGCGCGGCTCGAGCGCTTGCCGGGGCTGAAGCTGCTCGTCACCACCGGCCGCGCGAACGCCTCGATCGACATGGAGGCCGCGCGCGAGCTGGGGATCGTGGTGGCCGGGACCGGGAGCCTCGTGACGCCGACCGCCGAGCTCACGTGGGCGCTGATCCTCGCGCTGTGCCGCAACGTGGTGGTCGAGGACACGGCACTGCGTGCGGGCGGCTGGCAGCACACGATCGGGCCGGACCTCGCTGGGCGGACGCTCGGGGTGCTCGGGCTCGGCCGGCTCGGCAGCCGGGTGGCCGCGATCGCGCAGGCGTTCGAGATGGACGTGATCGCGTGGAGCCAGAACCTGCAGGCCGAGGATGCGGCGTCCGCCACCTCGTCAACACGTCGCGCGGGCCGATCGTCGACGAGGCGGCGCTGCTCGAGGCGCTGCACGCGGGGACGATCGCCGGCGCCGGACTCGACGTCTACGACACCGAGCCGCTGCCCGCGGACCACCCGCTGCGCAGCGCGCCGCGGACGGTCCTGACGCCCCACCTCGGCTACGTCACGACCGGCAACTACGAGGTGTTCTTCCGCGAGGTCGTGGACGGCATCGCCGGGTTCCTACGCGGCGAACCGGTCAACGTGATCTGAGGGAGACCCCCGCCACCGTGCGGCGGCGGGGGCCTGAGGGGCTTAGCGGTGGCCGCCTCCGTGGCCGTGGCCGCCGTGCCGTGGCCGTGGCCGTGGCCACGGTCGAAGCAGGCGTTCGTGACGATCGCCGGGTCCTGATCCTCCGTTGGCGCGTACGGCTTCTGCACCTGGTTGTCCTGGCCGAACTCGCCGCTGATGTGGCCGGGCGTGTCCATGTCGAAGTTGAAGTTCGCCAACAGGTGGACGGAGTCCCTGCCTCTGGTCTCCCCGATCAGGAAGCCCTCGCCTCCGCCGTCCGGCTCGAGTACGGCGACGAACTCACCCTTGAACGTCTTGCCGGGGCTGTAGGTCTTGCGGAGCACGACGGTGCCCTTCGAATAGCCGTAGCCGTTCTTGGTGTTCTGGACCGACACCGCCTTGATCTCGATCCTGCCCGCAAGCCGAGAGTCATCGCTCTTCTGGGTGCCCTCGAACCGGAGCTTGACCTTCTCGTGCTTCGCGGCGCATCGCTTCGGCTTCGGATTACCGACGAGCTTGGCCTCGAACGTCCCCTTGACCGGCGAGGTCTCCGGCTTGCTCGACGATCCGGCGATCGCCACCCCTGTCGAGATCGAACCCACGGCCACTACCGCTGCGAGCCACTTGCTGCCACGCATACCTGCCCCCTTCGGGGTCGGACGGATCGCCGGCACGGGCGCTGGCTCCCGCACTGACGCGAACGCAGCCACCCCTGGCCCCGTGGTCTTGATCCGCGCACGGCCCCCCGCACGCGTGTGGTCGACAGTTCCCTGTCTGCACGGCGGTATACACCCTGCGCGTCGAGTAGTGGAGATTTCTTGTCAGCGAACGGTCGTAGGCTGTGCGGCGATGCCCTCCCCCGACGCGCCGCTGACCGGGAGCTGTGCCTGCGGAGCCGTGGGCTTCGAGGTCACCGCCCAGTTCGACACGGCCGGCTACTGCCACTGCAAGCGCTGCCAGCGACGCAGCGGCACGCTGTGGTCGATGAACGCGATCGTCGGCGTGGACGGGTTCGCGATCGTCCGCGGGCGCGAGTACGTCCGCGCGTGGTCGCCGCCCGATCAGGGCCTCCCGAAGGCGTTCTGCACGGAGTGCGGAGGGCACCTCTACTCCGACGGCGGTGACTTCATCGTCGTCCGGCTCGGCGCGGTCGACGGCGATCCCGGCATCAAGCCCTCATGGCGCCAGTGGCTCGAGTCGGCGCCCGACTGGGAGCCGATCCCGGACGACGGCATCGCGCGCTTCCAGCAGCGACGACAGTGAACACTGCGTGAACGGAGTCACGGAGCGGCAGGGGTCGGCCGCTACCGTTGGAAGTGATTCCAACGACTGCGTCAGGCGGACACCGAAGATCCGCCGCGGAAAGGAAGTTGCTCCCCCATGTCCCATGTGGACCTGCATCTCCACCTGCTCCCCGGGGTGGACGACGGGCCTGAAGACGAGGCCGCCAGCCTGACCCACGCCGCACGCCTTGCCGAGGGCGGCGTGCACGAGGCAACGGTCACGCCGCACGTCGGCCACCCGTGGTTCCCCATCGACGTCGGCTCGATCCCGGAGCGCACGCGCGCGCTCCAGGCGGCGATCGACGACGCCGGGCTCGACGTCCGCTTGCACCCGGGCGGCGAGATCCACCCCGAGGGAGCGACCAGCTTGAACGCCGCCCAGCTCGACGTCATCGCCCACGGGCCGCCTGGCACGCGCTGGGTGCTGCTCGAAGTGCCCTTCGCGGGCATCGACGAGCGGTTCCTCGAGTCGTGCGCCCATGTGCGGGCGCGGGGCTTCGGGCTCCTGATCGCCCACCCGGAGCGCGCCCACGGCTTCCTCGCCGGCGGCTTCACGCTGCTGCGCGACGAGATCGAGGCGGGCGCGCTGCTGCAGGTCAACGTCTGCTCGCTGCTGGGCCGCCAGGGCCCGGAGGCGCACGCAGGCGCGATCAAGCTCGTGCGCGAAGGCCTCGCCTACGTGCTCGCCTCCGACGGCCACGGCGGCAACCGCGCGCACACGCTCGCGGCGGGCACGTTCGCGGCACGGGCGGCGGGCGCTTCGCGAGAGCTGAGCGAGCGCCTGACGAGCGCGAACCCGCGCTTCCTGCTCGAGCACGGCATCCCGGCGATCGACGCGGAGGCGCCCCGCACCGCTCACGCGGGCCGGTAGGGCTGCGGCTAGGCGGCGTCGTCGTCGTCGTCGCGCGGCACGATCCGGAGGATCGGGACTTCCTCGCCCGCGCGCGTTTCCGGATAGACGACATAGGCGCCCGGGCTGCCGCCGAACCAGGTGCCCGGCGCCTCGCCCACGAAGATGCCCGGCCGCTGCGAGCCGTCGGCCTGTTCGACCCAGATCTTCTGGCCTTCGCGGAGCTCGTCCATGGTCCGATGGTCCTGCACGGCGGCGGCGGTTCGCATCATCCGGTCCGGATGACGCGCTCACTCGCCCCCAGAACGACGAAACCCGCCTCAGGAGGCGGGTTGCGTGAGTACCGCTACGGGGATTCGAACCCCGGTTTCCGCCGTGAGAGGGCGGCGTCCTAGTCCCCTAGACGATAGCGGCGCGGGACCGCGGTCAGGGTAGCAACGGAGAGTGCGGCTGAGAGGACTCGAACCTCCACGGGGTTGCCCCCACGGCGACCTGAACGCCGCGTGTATACCAATTTCACCACAGCCGCTGGAGCGCAGAAGGGTAGCGTCTCACCGAGGCACCGCGCGACCTCGCAGTCGTTGCTGCCCCGGCGGCGACGCGCGCATCGGAACCGGCGGAATCAGGCGGGGTTGGTGCTCCTCAGGAGGTACGTGACCCACGCCCGGTACGGGCGCCAGGCCTCGCTCAGCTCGGCGAGCTTTGCCTCGTCGGGCTCCTCGCTCAGCTCGTAGGCGGCGGCGATCGCCTGGCGGAAGCGGCGGAGGGTCGGGGGTGGGACGTCGGGGTGGCCGGCTCCGCGCGCGAGGACGAGCATGGCTCCGAACGGGCCGATCCCCGGCAGCGATTCGAGGTGGGTGATCGCGGCGTCGAGATCGAGCGAGCGGAGGAACGCCGGGTCGAGGTCGCCCGCCAGCGCCACGGCAGCGAGGCCGCGGATGCGCTCGAGCTTCGAGGCCCACACGCCGGCGAACTCCTCGAGCGACGCGAGCGCCGCCGGGCCAGGGAAGGCGATCACCTCCTCTCCCCCGATCTCCATCCGCGTGCCGAGCTCGGCCGCGAGTGCCTCCTTGACGCGCCCCGCCTGCGCCATCGAGACGCGCTGCGAGAGCACCGCCCAGACGGCGGCCTCGAACGGCGTGCCGAAGCAGACCGGGCGCCGGCCGCCCGCCTCCCCCAGCAGCCGTCCCACCACCGGATCGCGCTCGCCCACCTCGGCCAGCCCGGTCGCGTCCACATCCAGCGAGAGCACGCGCGCCGCGTGGGCCTCGACCTGCGACGCCGGCAGGTCGGAGCGGAAGTCGACGTCGACGACCTCCCCCGTCCAGACCGCGCGCAACGCGACCGCATCCCCGCCGTCGTCGGTCAGCGCGACCACCAACGGCTCAGCCAACGAGAACGGCCCGCGCGGCTGCAGCGAGATCGTCACTTGTCGGCGTAGTCCTCGGCGCCCAGGAAATGCAGTGACACGTACGGCTCGTCGCCGACCACCCAGGAGTCGTGCCCCGGCGGGATCGCGAACAGGTCGCCCGGCTCCATCACGATCTCGGTGCCGTCGTCCATCGCCGCCACCGCGCGCCCCGACACGACCAGCCCGACGTGCTCGACCTGGCAGCGATCGTCGGGCCCGGTCCCCACGTGCTCCGACCACTTCCAGCCGGGCTCGTACGACGCCCGGCCGACCGTCATCCCGCCGATCTGGACGAGCTCGAACGTCCCGTGCTCGAACGTCCGGACCTCGTCCGCGGCCTCGAACCGCCTGATGTCGAGTTCCATGCGCGCACGCTAACTCCCGTTGCGCGCCCGCGCGATGTAGTCGCGGTACCAGAGCCCGCTGCGCTTCGGGATCCGCCGCTGCGTCTCGTAGTCCACCCGCACGATCCCGAAGCGCTTGTCGTACCCGTGCTCCCATTCGAAGTTGTCGAGCAGCGACCACGCGTAGTAGCGCTGCACGTCGACGCCGTCGTCGACCGCCCGCGCGATCGCGGCGAGGTGGTCCTCGAGGTAGGCCGTCCGCTCCGGGTCGTCGACCGTGCCGTTGACGACCTCGCTGTCGTCGTAGGCCGCGCCGTTCTCGGTGATGTAGATCGGGATGTCGCCGTAGTCGCGCCGCACCCGCAGGAGCAGCTCGTGCAGCCCGTCGGCGTCGACCTCCCACCCCATCGCGGTCTGCGGCGAGCCGCCGTTGACGTCCTCGAAGCCCAGCGGCCCGTTGCCGAACGAGGCCTTGACGCGCTTCGGCATGTAGTAGTTGACGCCGAGGAAGTCGATCGGCGCGCTCATCAGCGCGCGGTCGCCGGCCTGCACCGCATCGAGCGGCCCGTAGCGCCGCTCGAACAGCGCGACCATGTCCTCGGGGTAGCGCCCGCGGAACACCGGGTCGAGGAACCAGCGGTTCAGGTAGCCGTCCATCCGCAGCGCCGCCGCGCGGTCCTCGTCCGAGGCCGAGGCGGGGCTCACCGGCGCGAGGTTCAGCGTGATCCCGACCTGCGTGCCCGGCGCGCCGACCGCCCGCAGCGCCCCGACCGCCATCCCGTGCGAGACGAGGAGGTGATGCGCCGCGCGCAGCGCCGTCACCCAGTCGCGGATCCCCGGCGCCTTGACGCCCTCAGCGTGCCCGAGGAACGCCACGACCCACGGCTCGTTGTGGGTGATCCACTGGGTCACCACGTCGCCGAGCTGCTCGCCCATCAGCGCCGCGTAGTCGGCGAAGCGCTCGGCGGTGTCGCGCGACGCCCACCCGCCCACCGCCTGCCTTGCACTCGGCAGGTCCCAGTGGTCGAGCGTCGCCACCGGCTCGATCCCGCGCGCGAGCAGACCCTCGACGAGCCGCCGGTAGAACTCGACGCCGCGCCGGTTCAGCTTCCCCCGCCCGTCGGGCTGCACCCGCGGCCAGGCGATCGAGAAGCGGTACGTCTCGAGCCCCAGCGACGCCATCAGGTCGAGATCGCCGCGCCAGCGGTGGTAGTGGTCGCACGCGACCTCGCCCGAGTCCCCGCCGGCCACCCGGCCCGGCAGCGCGCAGAAGTCGTCCCAGATCGACGGCCCGCGCCCGCCCTCGCGGACAGCTCCCTCGATCTGGTACGCCGCGGTTGCGGCCCCGAACCGGATCATCCCTTCACCGCCCCCGCGGTCAGCCCGCGCACGAGCCAGCGCTGGGTGAGGAAGAAGGCGAGCAGCACCGGCAGCGTCGAGACGACGCCGGCCGCCATCAGCTGCGCGTACTCCTGCGAGTAGTTGCCGATGAAGTTGCGGATCCCGATCGGGATCGTCTCCGCGCGCGTCTGCGTCAGCGCGGTCACGAACAGCAGCTCGTCCCACGCGAACAGGAACGCGTACACGAACGTCGCCACGAGGCCCGGGAACGCGTTCGGCAGCACGACCCGCACGAACGCGCCGAACGGCGTGCAGCCGTCGACCATCGCCGCGTCCTCGAGCTCGCGCGGGAGCGCGAGGAAGAACGAGCGCATGAAGTAGATCGCCACCGGCGTGAAGAACGCGGTGTAGACGAGCACCATCCCGAGCTGGGTGTCGAACAGGTGCACCGGCGTGTTCTGCTTGAGCCAGATGAAGCCCATGAACACCGGCAGCAGGAACAGCGAGCCGGGGATCAGCTGCGTGCCGACCACCGCGAGCCCGAACGGCCGCGCGCCGCGGAACTGAGAAGCGCGCGAGCGCGTAGCCGGCGGACGACGCGAACGCCGTCGCCACCAGCGCCGCCGCCCCGCAGATGATCAGCGAGTTGACGAAGTACTTCTCGAAGTCGACGGTCTGCCACATGTCCCCGAACGCCTTCAGCGTCGGGTGCAGGAAGTCGATCTCGCCGGTCGCCAGGTGCAGCTTCGTCTGCGTCGAGGCGATGATCAGCCACAGCACGGGCGCGAGCATCACGAGCAGCACGAGCCCAGGTCAGCGCGTCCAGCAGCGCGCGCGTTCACGCGCTTGCGCGTGCGCGGGGACATCGCGAGCGCCGGTCATGCCGCCGCTCCTTCCAGGTCACGGCGGAACATCCGCCACCACGCGAACACCCACACGAACATCGCGACGCGTCAGCAGCACCGACGCCGCCGCCCCGAAGCCGAACAGGTTGTTCTGGAACGACTGGCGGACGATCAGGGTCATCATCAGGTCGGCGTCCGGCCCCGGCGTCGAGCCGAGCATCACGACCGGGATCGCGTACTGGTAGGCGGCGTAGATGACGCCGAACAGCAGCTGGATCGCGATCAGCGGCCGCAGCAGCGGCAGCGTGATGTGGCGGAAGCGCCGCCACGGCCCGGCGCCGTCGATCGCGGCCGCCTCGGCGAGCTCCGGCGGGATCGCCTGCAGCCCCGCGAAGAAGATCAGCATCGCGAACGGCAGCCCGCGCCAGATCGAGGGGATGATGATCGCCCACAGCGAGGCCTCGCCCGATCAGCCACACCGGCCGCGTGTTCAGGAGGCCCGTGTAGTCGACGAGGATCTTGTTGACGATCCCGACGTCGCTCTGCCACATGAACTGCCACAGCAGCGCGACGACGAAGCTCGGCACGATCCACGGCGTCAGCATCAGCGTGCGGATCAGCCGCTGGCCGCGGATCGGGCGGTTGATGCAGCACCGCCACCGCGAGCCCGCCGACGAGCGTCCCGCCCACGGTGACGAGGGTGTAGACGGCGGTGTTCTGCACGGCGCCGAAGAAGCCAGGCCGCAGCGGGCTGTCGGCGTCGAAGATCGCGGTGTAGTTGTCCAGGCCCGCCGACGGCGCGTCGAACAGCTGCGCGAACGTGAAGGTGTTGAGCTCCTTGAAGCTCAGGTAGAGGCCGCCGAGCGTCGGCAGCCCGTGGACGAGCAGCATGAACAGCGCGGCCGGCGCGATCAGCGCCAGGGCGAGGCGCCGTCGTGCCGCCGCCGCGCCCACCCGGCGCCGCATGCGCGGCACCGGGCGGGTCACGAGCCGGACTTCGTCACGGCTCTGGGTCACGGACGGCGTGCTCATGCGGACCGGAGGGTCAGCCCGTTCCCTGGGCGAGCAGAGCGTCGGCTTCCTTCTGGGCGCCTTCGAGCTGCTTCTGGATGTCGGCGTCGCTGATCGAGCCGCCGCCGGCCTGGTCGAGGATGTTCGCCGAAGCGAGCCTTGTAGGCCTGCTCGATCGGCCCCCACTGCGGGATCGGCGCGTACGTGCGGCCCTGCTGGATCGCCTTGAAGAACCGCCGTAGTTGGCGTCGGTCTCCCCGGCGGCCTTCTGCGGCTCGATGCGCGAGGGGAACATCCCCTGCTTCGACGCGTAGTCGGACTGGATCTGGTCCTGGGACAGGTACTTCATGAGCGCCCAGGCCGCGTCCTTGTTCTTGGACGACTTGAACATCATGAGGTTCGAGCCGCCGACGAACGTGAAGCCCTCGCCGACCGGACCGGACGGCATCGGGGCGATCCCCACGTTCTTGCGCGCGACCGGGACCCAGTTCTCGTCATCGGCGCGCTTGACCGAGCCGAGGACCCACGGGCCGCCGATCCACACGGCGAGGCGGCCGCCCTTGAACTGGTTCTCGACCCGCGTGCCGTCGCGCTCGAGCTGGCTCTTGTCGTAGAGCCCGGCGGTGAGCAGGTCGGCCACGAACTTGACGCCCGTCTCGGCCTCCGGCGAGGCGATCGCCGACTTCTTGTCGTCCTCGGTCAGCTCGGCGCCGCCCGCGTCCCACACGAACGGCATCACGTGGTGGACGAGGTCGAACGCCTTCTTGCCCGGCGAGCCGAACGGCTGGATCGGCTCGCCGCCGATCTCCTTGACCGGCTTGACCTTCTCGAGCGTGGCGCGGAACGCGTCCCAGTCGGTGAAGGCGGTCGCCTCGTCGACGCCGGCCTTCTTGAGCGCGTCCTTGCGGTAGTAGATGGCGCGGGCCTCGGTGAACCACGGCAGCGCCCACGTCCCGTCACGGCCGACGACCTGCGTCGTCTGCCACACGCCCTTGGGGTAGGCGGCCTCGCCGCCGACGTCCTCGGTGTTCTTGTTGATGTCCTCGAAGCCGCCGAGGGCGGCGAAGAACGGCACCTGCGTCGTGCCCGCCTGCGTGACGTCCGGGGCCTCGCCCGAGACGGCCGCGTTGCGGATGCGGTCGAACTGCACGTCCCAGCCGACGACCTCGGTGTCGACCTTGACGCCGGTCTTCTCGGTGAACGGCTTGAGAAGGGCGTCCATGTCCTCCTTGGGCTTCGGGCCGTTGGGCATGATCCAGAGGCGGACGGTGCCGCCCACCTTGGCCTGATCACCCGACTGGTGGTGCTGTTGCTGCTCCCCCCGTCGTCGCCGCAGGCTCCGAGCCCGACGGTCAACGCGAGGATGGCCGCGACGAGCGTCGCAACCGGCGCGATCCTACGGCGCATTACTGCTCCTCTCCTCCGTGGACAGAAACGTTTTTGGAAGTGGCGAAAAAAAGGGTCACAGGGCTGCAGTGGAAGCACGGACGATGAGCTCGACGGGGAGCGTCACGGCGGCGGGCACGTCGTCCTCGCCGTCGATGTGGCGGATGAGCGCGCGGCCGGCCTCGCTGCCGAGGCCCAGCTTGGCCTGGCGGAGCGTGGTCAGCGGCGGGTGCAGGTACTGGGCGAGCTGGATGTCGTCGAAGCCGACGACGGACAGATCGCGCGGGACCTCGAGGCCGGCCTCGTTGGCCGCGCGGATCGCGCCCAGGGCCGTCATGTCGGAGGCGGCGACGACCGCGGTCGGCGGCTCGTCGAGCGCGAGCAGCCCCTGCATCGCGGTGTAGCCGCTCTCGACGTAGAAGTCGCCGTAGCCGACGTACTCGTCGCGCGGGGTGACGCCGAGTCGCTGCAGCTCGTGGCGATAGCCGCGCAGGCGCTCGGCGCCCGGCCGCTTGTCGAGCATGCCCGTGATGTGGGCGATGCGGCGGTGCCCGAGCTCGTGCAGATGGCGCACGGCCGCGGCGGAGCCGGCCTCGTTGTCCGAGACGACCGTGGTGGTCCGCGGGCCCTCGAGCTCGAGGTCAACGCCAACCGTGGCGACGTCGGAGCGCACCAGCCGCCGCACCTCGGGGTCGTCCTCGTCCGTGCCCATCAGCACCGCGCCGTCGACGTTGTGGTGGCGGCAGCGCTTGAGATACGAGTGCGCGCCGAAGCCGTTGCCCGGACGCTCGGAGGCGAACACGAGCAGGTCGTAGCCCGCCGGGCCGGCGAACTGCTTGAGGCCGCCGAGCACCTCGTGGAAGAACGGGTGCTGGAGGTCGGGGTGCCCCTCCCCCGTCTCGAGGAAGACGCCGACCACGTGCGAGCGCTGGGTGACGAGCGTGCGCGCGGAGGCGCTGGGCGTGTAGTCGAGCTCCTCGGCGATCCGCATGATCCGCTCGCGCGTCGTCGCACTCACGTCGGTGTAGCCGTTGAGCGCGCGGGAGACGGTGCCGACGGACACGCCGGAGAGGCGGGCGAGCTCGTGGATGTTGGGGCGGGTCGGGGTCATCAAAAACGTTTTTGGAGTCTGCGGGTGGCACCGTACTCAGATCGGCACAGCTTTGTCAAGAGTTCGGACGAACCCGTTGGCGCGTGCGGAGTGCCGGGAGCAGGCGAACGGCGGCTGGGTAGGGGTCGGGTCCGGACCGCCACGGCGGCCACGAGTGTCGTCTCGAGGTCGGTATGCGACCTCGAGACGACATTCGTGCCGCCCTGGCCTCGAACCCACCCCCTCAATGCCGCCGTTGACGTAGGCTCGCGCCCGCCGATGACCACGATCACCGAGCTCGACCTCCCGTCCTTCGACTACGCCGACCCAGAGCTCCGCGGCGAGCGCTTCCACACCGCGATGCGCGACCTGCGCGAGCAGAGCTGGATCGCCTCGATGCCGCTCGGCTTCGCGACGCTCGAGCGCGAGGCGGGCGAGTTCTTCCTGCGCTCGAAGGCGTTCACGTTCCCGGGGCTGAAGATCGCCGAGATCTTCGGCATCGACGACGGGCCGCTGGCCGAGGAGATCCGCCGCAACATCCTCCACATCAACGGCAAGGACCACGGGCGCCTGCGCGGCCTCGTCAACCCCGCCTTCACCCCCCGCGCGGTCGAGAAGTGGCGGCCGGCGATGCGGGGCTTCCTCGAGGAGCTGTGGGCGCGCGTGGAGGCCGAGCGCCGCTGCGACGCCGTCGCCGCGCTCTGCAAGCCCTACCCGAGTCAGGTGATCGCGACCGTGATGGGCGCGCCGCTCGAGGACGCGGAGCAGCTATGGGACTGGTCGAACCTGATCCAGCGCCAGTTCGGCATGAGCATCGTCGAGGAGCGCGCGCAGATCGAGCAGGCGGTGACCGAGTTCTACGAGTACGCGGGCGCGCTGCTGGCCCGCCGCCGCGACGACCCCGGCGAGGACCTGATCTCGGCGCTGATCGCCGCCGAGCAGGAGGGCGAGCGGCTGTCCGACGTCGAGCTCGTCAACCTCGTGCTCAACGTGCTGGTCGGCGGCGTCGACACGACGCAGAGCCAGCTCGCGCACGCGCTGCGGCTGTTCGCCGACCACCCGGAGCAGTGGGCGCTGCTGGCCGAGCAGCCCGAGCTCGCGCCGGACGCGGTGACCGAGGTGCTGCGGTTCGAGCCGATCACGCCGTTCACCGCGCGGATCGCGATGGAGGACGTCGAGTACCGCGACGTGCTCTTCCCCGAGGGCACCGTCGTGCTCGTCTGCGCCTTCACCGGCAACCGCGACGGCGAGCCCGACGGCTTCGACATCACCGCCGAGCGCAAGGGCAAGCCGCTGACGTTCGGCGCCGGCATCCACTACTGCCTGGGCGCGAACCTCGCGCGCGCAGAGCTGCAGGAGGCGCTCAACTTCCTCGCCCCGCGGACGCAGGGTCTCGCGCTCGACGGCGAGCCCGAGTACGGCACGATCGACGGCATCTACGGCCTCGACGCGCTCCCCATCCGCTGGGGCTAATGGCCCACCCAGCCGCCGCTCCGGACCTTGGTTGTGGTGGGGGATGGGCTTGCAAGAAATCCTGCAGAAGCAGGGTTTTCGACTGGTAGAACGACGCGCTGCCGAATCTCCGTGCCTCCGGGTGCGGAGAACGGGGGAACCGTTTGCGGCCCAACAGGGTCGCGGGGGCGAATCACCGCCAAGTGGCGGCGTAGCGCGTTTTCAGCGTGCGAGCCCGACAGCTCACCTCGTAGGCACCGATTTGCAGGCAAAAGACGGAGTCGTACGTGGGCAAGGCCACCCGGCGCACCCGGGGCCTCATATTTATCGCGGCGATGCTCGCGCTCGTGCTCTGCACGGCGTCGCCCGCCCATGCCGGCTCGCTCAAGCGCGGCGCCAAGGGGCCGCGTGTCGCCTTCGTCCAGAAGGTGCTCGGCCTGCACGTCGATCGCATCTACGGCAAGCACACCAAGCGCGCGGTCAAGCGCTTCCAGCGCTCCCACGGGCTGACCGCCGACGGCGTCGTCGGCCCCGCGACGTGGAGCGCGCTCAAGCGCGCCCGCGGTAGCTCGAGCGGAAGCGGACGAGTCGGGCGCGGGACCGTGCGGGCCCTCCAGCGCGCGCTCGGCATCGCCGCTGACGGAGTCTTCGGGCCGGGGACCTACGCCGCCGTCAAGCGGTTCCAGCGTGGCAAGGGCCTGACGGCCGACGGGGTCGTCGGGCCCGCCACGTGGGCCGCCCTCGGCCGCACCGGCATCACGGCCGTGCTCAAGCGCCGCCGGTCGGGCGGCGGCGGCTCGGGCCTGCCGATCGCGGTGCGCCGCGTCATCGCCGCCGGCAACCGGATCGCCCACAAGCCGTACAAGTACGGCGGCGGGCACGGGAGCTTCAGCGACTCCGGCTACGACTGCTCGGGCTCGGTGTCCTACGCGCTGCACGGCGGCGGGCTGCTCGGTATCCCGAAGGACTCCGGCGAGTTCATGTCCTACGGCGCGCCCGGCCCGGGCCGGCACATCACGATCTACGCGAACCCCGGCCACGTGTACATGGTCGTCCACGGCCGCCGCTTCGACACGACCGGCGCCAGCGGCGGCTCGCGCTGGCAGTGGGAGCAGCGCTCGTCAGCGGGCTACACCGTGCGGCATCCTCCTGGTCTCTGACCTCGATCGCCGACGCCCGCGCCCTCTTCGATCCTGAGGGCACCTACCTGAACACCGCCAGCTACGGCCTCCCGCCGCGGCCGGCGTGGGACGCCCTGCAGTCCGCGCTCGACGAGTGGCGGCACGGGCGCACGAGCTGGGAGGGCTGGAGCGAGGACACCGACCGCGCCCGCGCGGCGTTCGCGCGGCTGGTCGGGAGCTCGGCCGAGCGCGTCGCGATCGGCGCGACCGTGTCGGGCCTCGTCGGGCTCGTGGCCGCGTCGCTGCCGGCGGGCACGCGCGTGATCGTGCCGGAGATCGAGTTCACCTCGACGCTCTTCCCCTTCATGGTTCAACCGGGCCTCGAGGTCACGACGGTGCCGCCGGCGGAGCTGGCCGGCGCGATCGACGCCGGCACCGGCGTGGTCGCCTTCAGCGCGGTGCAGATGTCGACCGGCGAGGTCGCCGACCTCGACGCGATCCTCGCCGCCGCGGAGACGCACGACGTGCTCACGCTCGTCGACGCGACGCAGGCGGCGGGCTGGCTGCCGCTCGAGGCCGACCGCTTCGACTTCCTCGTCGCGGCCGGCTACAAGTGGCTGATCTCGCCGCGCGGGACGGCGTGGATGACCGTCGCCCCGGAGCGGCTCGACGCCGTGGTGCCGCAGGCGGCCGGCTGGTTCGCCGGCGACGACCCATACGAGGCGTACATCGGCCCGCCGCTGCGGCTGGCCGACGACGCGCGGCGGCTCGACACCTCCCCCGCCTGGTTCTCCTACGTCGGCTCCCTGCCGGCGCTGGAGCTGCTCAACGACGTCGGCATCGAGGCGATCCACGAGCACAACGTCCGCGTGGCGAACCACTTCCGCGCCCGCCTGGGCCTGCCGCCGAGCAACTCGGCGATCGTGTCGATTCCCTTTGCGGGCGACATCGGCGCGCTTCGCGCGGCAGGACTCCAGGCCGCCATGCCCGGCGGGCGGCTGCGCGTCGGCTTCCACCTCTACAACGACGAAGAGGACGCCGACCGGGCGGTCGACGTCCTCTCGCGTTGAGACTTCGGAGCGGCTAGGCAGCCGCGGGCGCCACAGCCGGCTCGTGCTCGATGTGCGGCAGCCAGCCGAGCTTCTTCGGCAGGTACCAGTTGCGGTCGCCGAGCAGCTTCATCGTGGCCGGGAGCAGGATCGCCCGGACCAGCGTGGCGTCGATGAGGATCGCCACGGCGAGGCCGATGCCGAGCTGCTTGAACACGATCGAGGAGAGCGTCGCGAAGACGCCGAACACCGCGACCATCACGATCGCCGCGCTCGTGACCGTGCTGGCCGTCGAGCGGATGCCGTGCGAGACCGCGTCCTCCGTGGTCATGCCGCGATCGAACGCCTCGCGGACCCGGCTGAGGATGAACACGTGGTAGTCCATCGACAGGCCGAACAGGATCACGAACAGGAACAGCGGCAGCCACGGCTCGATCGCGCCGGTGCTCTCGAAGCCGAGCAGCTTCTCGCCGTGGCCGTCCTGGAAGACCAGCACGAGCACGCCGTAGGCGGCGCCGACCGACAGCAGGTTCAGCACGATCGCCTTGACCGGGATGACCAGCGAGCGGAACGTGACCAGCAGGAGCATGAACGCGAGGCCGAGGACGAACAGGAACACGATCGGCGCGTTGGCCTTGACCATGTCGTTGTAGTCCTTGGTCATGGCGGTGTCGCCGCCGACGACGGCCTCGACGCCGCGGACCTTGCCGACCGTCTGGGGCACGAGGTCGTCACGGACCTTGGCGAGGGCGGTCATGGACGCTCCGTCCGTGCCCTTGCCGGCGACCGGGATCGTGACCTGCGCGACCGTCTTGTCCTTGGAGATCTCGACGTCGCTCGTGTCGACCGCGACCTTGCTGCCCAGGGCGCGAGCCTGGAGCTGGGAGATCGCCGAGGCGACCTCGGGCTTCGTGACGTCGTCGGCCTTGACGACCACGTTCAGCGCGGCCTTCTCGCCCGGGAACGCGGCGGTCAGGCGGTCGAACGTCTTGATCACCGGGGTGTCCTTCGGGATCGCGTCGACGCCAGCGCTGGCGGTGTGCATGCCCAGCGCCGGGATGGCGAGGGCGACAAGCACGCCGGCGGAGAGGGTCGCGGCGACCTTCGGGTGACGGAGCACGCCGTTGAGCACCACGGTCCACATGCGCGACTCGTCACGCTTGGCGAGGCGCTTGCCGAGGAACGGGATGCGGCCCTTATCGACGCGGTCGCCGAGCTTCGAGAGCATGGCGGGGAGCACCGTCAGCGAGCCGAGCATCGCGACGCCGACCACCACGATCGTGCCGGTCGCCATCGAGGCGAAGCCGTTGTCGCCCGTGAAGTACATGCCGGCCATGGCGGCCATCACCGTGAAGCCGGAGACGAGCACGGCGCGGCCTGACGTCGCGGCCGCGGCGGCCAGCGCCGCCTCAGGATCGCGGCCCGCCTTGCGCTCCTCGCGCTCGCGGCGGATGTAGAACAGCGAGTAGTCGACGCCGACGGCCAGGCCGACGAGCACGACGACGGCACCGAGGTTCTCCGTCGCGGGCGAGAACTGGCTGATGGCGGCGGTGATGCCCCCGGTCGCCATGACGGCGGTGATGCCGAGCAGCAGCGGCAGGCCGGCGGCGACGAGCGCGCCGAACGCGAGCAGCAGGATCACCATCGTGAGCGGGATCGAGAGCGTCTCGGCCTTCTTGAGGTCGTCCTCGAACATCTTCGAGACGGCCTTGCCGGTGCTGGCGTCGCCGAACTGCTCGATGTTCATCTGCGGATGCGCCTTCGCCGCGGCGGCGGTGGCGGCGAGGATCGGGTCGACCTTGTCCTCCGCCTTCTCGGAGTCGCCCTTGATCTCGAAGGTCACGACGGCCGAATGGCCATCGCGCGAGATCTGACCGACGTTGCCCTTGGCGTACGGGGACTGAAGATTGGTGACGTCCTTCTGGGCGGCGAGGCCCTTCTCGACGTCGGCGACGGCGGCCTTGAAGGCGGGATCCTTCGGGCTCGCGGTCTTGGACTGGATGAGCACCTGCTCACCAGCGGTCTGGGGGAAGCTGTCCTTGACGATCTCGGCGGAGCGAGCGGACTCGCCAACGAGACCCTCCTCATCGGACGGGATCGTCTTGGTGCCGATCTGGCCGCCGATGAACACGGCGGCGATGACGAACGCAAGCCAGCCGAACACGGCCTTCTTGCGGTGCTGCGCGCTCCAATGACCGGCTCGCGCGGCGAGATTCTGCTTTTGCACGGGGGAGGCTCCTTGGGGAGGGTGTGGCACGGTGCGTATTGCACCGGCATGGCAGCCCCCGAGCGATGGGGCCTCCCTGTGAGCCTCGCTGGGGGGAGGCCGCTCGGCGGGGGTGCGGTTACCCCTTCGCCCGGCGCTCGAGCTCGCGGCCGAACGCCGTCTCCGTCGCCTGCGTCATCCGCGGCTGGAAGATCGCGACGAGCACCTCGGTGGCGAGCGGGCGCAGCTGCTCGAGCGCGGCGAGCACGGCCGGCCACTCGGGCTCGGGCTGGCCGGCGCGGTCGAACGGCTTCCACACCCGGTCGAGGAAGAGCTTCACGAACGCGTCGGCGACGGAGTCCGCGTGGCGCGCGACGTTCTCGATCACGTCGAGCGACTTCTCGAGCGGGATGCCGAGGCCCAGCAGCGTCTCGCCCGCGCGCAGCAGCGTCGGGCTCGGGATCTCGAAGCGCCCCTCCCCCAGCGGCACGACGATCCCGAGCTTCTCGGCGCGGCGGAGCGCCTTCGGATCGTCCTCCGGTCCGGCGAAGCGCTCGGCGAGCTCGACCGCGTCGATCACCTCGGGCCGCTCCTCCTCGAACGGCGTCAGGATCGCGCGGGCGAAGTCGAGCGCGTCCTGCGACGAGCCGCTCGTCCGGGTCACCAGGTCCTTGATCGCGGCGAGGTTGTAGCCGTTGCCCTGCAGCTCCTGGATCAGCCGCAGCCGCGCCACGTGCTCCGGGCCGTAGTAGCCGGTGCGGGCGCGTACCTCCGGCGGCGGGAGCAGGCCGCGCGACTGGTGCGCGCGGATGTTGCGGACCGTCATGCCGGTCTCGCGCGCGAGCTCGTCGATGGTCAGCTCGGCGGTGGCCTCGGCCATGACTTTCAGCCTACCGGTGTTACATGTGACGTCAAACGGTGATACATAGACCTATGACAACCTTCTTCGCCCAAGCCGACGCAGTTTTGTCGGCCGCCGACCCCGCAGGTGGCGCGGCCATCGGTGAGGTCGTGCTCGCGACCGGCGGCGCGCTGGTCGCCACCACCCTCCTCTTCGCGCTCGGCCTCGGCCACCGCGCCGGCAAGACGCAGCTGCTTGAGCGCGCGTCCACGTACGCGGGCCGCGTCGGCGGCCTGCCGCCGTGGGTCGCCCTCCCTTCCGCGATCGGCACCGCCTCGCTGATCACCGCTCTGCTCGGCATGTACTGGGACATCTCCCTGCACATCGACCAGGGCCGCGACCCGGGCCCGCTGGCCAACCCGGCCCACTACCTGATCCTCTTCGGCCTGTTCGGCATCTTCGCCGCGGGCTTCCTCTCCATGTGCATCCCGAAGGAGAAGCCCTCCCCGACGGCGATCAAGCTCTTCGAGGGCTGGTACGCGCCGCTCGGCGGCGTGCTGATGGCCGCCGCCGGCGGCTTCGCGCTGATCGGCTTCCCGCTCGACGACGTCTGGCACCGGCTGTTCGGCCAGGACGTGACGCTCTGGGGCCCGACCCACCTGATGCTGATCGGCGGCGCCTCGATCTCGCTGATCGGCCAGGGCATCCTGCTCGCCGAGGGCACGCGCTCGCGGCCCGGCGGCCGGGAGCGCGGCGTGACGCTGCGCCGCGCCTCGCTGGCCGGCGGCTTCCTGATCGGCCTGTCGACGTTCCAGGCCGAGTTCGACTTCGGCGTGCCGCAGTTCGACTTCCTCTTCCAGCCGATGCTGATCGCGCTCGCCGCGAGCATCGGGCTCGTCTCGGCACGCATCTGGGGCGGCCGCGGCGCGGCGCTCGGCGCCGTCGCGTTCTTCGTGATCGTGCGCGGCTTCGTGTCGCTGATGGTCGCCGGCGTGTGGGAGGAGAGCGTCCCGCACTTCCCGCTCTACCTCGCCGAGGCGCTGCTCGTCGAGGGCGCGGCGTTCGTGCTGGTCAAGCGCGGCCCGCTCGCGTTCGGCGCCGTCGCCGGCCTGCTGATCGGCACGATCGGCACCGCCGCCGAATTCGTGTGGTCGCACGTCTGGATGCCGCTGCCCTGGCCGGCCGAGCTGCTGCCGGAGGTCGCGGTGGTGACCGTGCTCGCCGGCGTCAGCGGTGGCCTCGTCGGCGCGTTCATCGGCAGCTCACTCCGCGTCAAGCCGCAGCCGTCCCCCCGCGGAGCGCGCGTGGCGTTCCCGCTCGCCGGGCTCGCCGTCGCCGGCCTCGTGGCGTTCGGCCTCGCGACCTCGCCCGAGCAGGGCATCACCGCGAAGGTCCAGCTGCTCGACGTCCCCGGCGACGCCAACCGCCACGCGACCGCGGTCGTGACCATCGATCCCCCGCAGGCCGCAGAGGACGCCAAGTGGCTCACCACGACCGCCTGGCAGGGCGGCGGGCTGGTCGTCGACCGCCTGACGCGCGTACGTGAGGGCGTGTACCGCTCGAACGAGCCGATCCCGGTCTACGGCGACTGGAAGGCGGAGTTCCGTCTCCACCATGGCCGCTCGCTGCTCGGCGTGCCGGTCTACCTCCCCAACGACCCGGCGATCCCGGCCAAGGAGGTGCCCGCGCGGGCCTCGTTCGAGCGCCCGTTCGTGCGCGACAAGCAGATCCTCCAGCGCGAGGCGAAGGAGGGCGCGGGCGGGCTGACGCTCATCGGCTATGCGATCGTGCTGCTGATCACGCTGTCGATCATCGCCTTGAACGCGTGGGCGCTCGTGCGCCTCGCCACCGTCACCGACGAGGCGGCCCCCTCCGGCCGCCCGGAGCCCCCGCGCCGCGTCCCGGCCTCGCGCCCGCTGGCCGCCGCGTGAGCGGCCTGGAGCGGCGCGAGCTGCGACTCCACGGCCACCCCGTCGCGTACTACGCGGCGGGGTCGGGGCCGGTCGTGCTGCTGATCCACGGGATCACCTCGAGCGCCGACGCCTGGCGCGCGGTGGTCCCGGCGCTCGCCGAGGACCACACGGTCATCGCGCCGGACCTCCTCGGCCACGGCGGGTCGGCGAAGCCGCGCGGCGACTACTCGCTCGGCGCCTACGCCAGCGGCGTGCGCGACCTGATGGCGGCGCTCGGCCACGAGCGCGCCACGGTCGTCGGGCACTCGATGGGCGGCGGGATCGCGATGCAGCTCGCCTACCAGTTCCCCGAGCGCGTCGAGCGGCTCGCGCTCGTCTCGAGCGGCGGGCTCGGCAAGGAGGTCGGCTGGGTGCTGCGCGCCGCGACGCTCCCCGGGGCCGAGTGGGTGCTCCCGCTGCTCACGCGCACCGGCCCACGCGAGGTCCTGGGCGCGGCCAGCAGCCTCCTGGGCCGGCTCGGCCTCCGCACCCCCGCCGACGTGCGCGGCACGGCGCTCGGACTCGCCTCGCTGAGCGATCCGAAGGCGCGCCGCGCCTTCCTCCACACCGCGCGCTCGATCATGGATCCGTCCGGACAGCGGGTAAGCGCAACCGATCGCCTCTATCTTGCAGAGGGCATGCCGACCCTGATCGTCTGGGGCGAGCGCGATCCGATGATCCCTGCAGCGCACGGGATCGCCGCGCACGCCCTCATCCCCCACTCCCGCCTGGAGCTGTTCCCGGACGCGGGCCACTACCCGTTCGACGAGGACCCGGAGCGCTTCGCCGCCGTGCTGAGCGACTTCGTGGCGGGCACCGAGCCTGCCGTCTACGACGAGGACGAGGTCCGGCGCCGGCTGATCGCGGGAGCAGCGGCGGCGTGAACCTGCCGGAGGAGCTGACCCCGAAGCTGCGCGGCGTCATGCACGCGTGGGCGATGTGGTTCGCGCTCGTCGCGGTGGTCGTCCTCGCGCTCTACGCCCCCACCGGCCTCGCCCGCGCCGCCGCGCTGGTCTACGGCATCGGGCTCTGCGCCCTGTTCGCCGCCAGCGGCCTTTACCACCGCTGGCGCTGGAACCCGCGCTGGCGCCCGCTGCTCCGCCGGGTCGATCACTCCACGATCTTCATCTTCATCGCCGCCAGCTACACCCCGATCGCGCTGCTCGTGCTCTCGGGCACGGTGCAGACCGTCGTGCTCGTCAGCGCGTGGGCGGGCGCGCTCGCCGGCGTCGCGATGAGCGTCGCCTGGATCAGCGCGCCACGCTGGCTCGCCGCTGCCTGCTACCTCGCCCTCGGCTGGGTGGCCATCATCGCGATGCCGCAACTCGCCGAGAAACTCGGGGTGGCGCCGTTCGTGCTGTTCGCGGTCGGCGGCGGGTTGTACACGCTTGGCGCGGTCGTCTACGCGTTCCAGCGCCCGAACCCGTGGCCGCGCATCTTCGGCTTCCACGAGATCTTCCACACGCTCGTGGTCGCCGCCGCCGTCGTCCACTTCGTGGCGATGGCGGGCTGGGTCATCCCCGCGGGCTGATCCGCACCCTCACGCGAGCGGGCCGAGTCGGCTCGCCAAGCGAGAGGAAGTCGCGCAGCGGCGCGGCGTGATCGCAGAACGGGCAGCCGATCGAAGCCGCCGGGGAAGTCGGACCGGAGAGGTGCACCGGCGCGTCACACAGAGGGCACGCCAACGAGCCGACAGCCACGTGCCGCAGCCCGGCCGGACGCAGCTCCTCGAATTCGATCCGCACGCACCCGAGTCTAGGCCCCAACGCTGGTCAGGCACCGGCGGCGAGACCCGACCCGGGGGAACTCGCAGCTGGAGGAGGGACGACGACGCTGCCCCCGGGCGGGTCTCGACGCCGGGGCCCCGCCAAGCGGCCGAAACACCAGGGGTGGGGCAACCCGTACCACCCGCCACCGGATACCACCGCTGAAAGCCAACCCGCAGGTCCGGATACTCGATCAAACCCATGCTCCCCGCCGACGCCCCAGCCGAGCTCGACCTCCCCGCCTTCGACGCACGCGCCCTCGTGCGCCGCGCTGCGCTGCCGGTCGGCCTCGCGGTGGCGTTGGTCGGGGTGCTGATCTTCGCCGGCGGTCCGCTGCACGCCTTCAGCGACGCGCTGCGCCGCGCGCTCGAGGCCGACCCGCGCTGGGTCCTCGCCGCCGTCGGCTTCGAAGTGATCTCGTTCTCCGGCTACATCGCATTGCTGTGGATGGTCGGCGAGCGTGCCACACACCGCATGGACCTGCGCGCAAGCGCCGAGGTCACGCTGGCCGGCGCCGCGGTCACCCGCTTGCTCCCGACGGGTGGCGCCGGCGGCGTCGCGCTCACGCTGTGGGCCTTCCGCAAGACCGGCATGGAGTCGAAGCACGCCACGCGCACGCTGCTCACCTTCCTGGTCCTCCTCTACGCCGTCTTCCTGCTGTCGATCGCCGTCGCGGGCGGGCTGCTCGCCGTCGGCCTGGGCGGCGAAGGCGGCCACGTCGTGATCGCGGCGATCGCCGGCGTCGGCGCCACCGTCGCAATGACGCTCGCGGTGGCCACGATGCGGCTGCGCCCGCACGACGAGGCCGGCCGCCTCGGCCGCGCCGGCGCGACGCTCGGCGAGGGCATGCGCGGCGCCCGCACGTTCGTCCGCGAGGCCGACGTCCGCCTGCTCGGCGCCCCGATCTGGTGGGCGTTCGACGCCGCCGTGCTCTACGGGATGCTCAACGCGTTCGGCGCCCCGCCCGCGATCGCGGTCGTCGTGCTCGGCTACTTCGTCGGCATGGTCGCCAACACGATCCCGATCCCCGGCGCGGTCAGCGGCGGCATGGTCGGCGTGCTGCTCGCGTTCGGCGTCGAGGCCGACCTCGCGCTCGCCTCCGTGCTCTCCTACCGCGCGCTCGCGATCTGGCTGCCCGCCCCGGTCGGCCTCGCCGCGCTCGGCAGCCTGCGCCGCACGGTCGCCCGCTGGGGCGCCGAGGAGCTCGACGCGGCTCCGGCCGAAGTCGCCCGGCCGGCGCCGCGCTGGCGTCCCGAGCCCGCCCTCAACCCGGCATGAGCTACGCGCCCACCGAGGGCGAGCGCATGGGCGGGCATCGCACAGGGCTGATCGCCCTCGGCCTGCTGGGCGCCACGCTCTTCGCGCTCGTTCAGGCCGGCGTCGTCAACGCACCCGACCTCGAGGGCGCGCTGACCGACCTCTCCGACACGCTCGGCGCGTGGACCTACGCGCTGGTCGGCGGGCTCGCGTTCCTCGAGACCGGCGCGTTCGTCGGGCTCGTCGCCCCAGGCGAGACCGCGGTCGTGCTCGGCGGCGTCGTCGCGGCCGAGGGCGGCGTCGACCTGCCGCTGATGCTGCTGATCGTCTGGATCGCGGCCGCGCTCGGCGACCTCGCGAGCTTCTGGCTCGGCCGCCGCCTCGGCCGGCGCTTCCTGGTGAAGCACGGCCCTCGGATCGGCGTCACGGCGCCGCGCCTCAACCGCGTCGAAGACTTCTTCGACCGCCACGGCGGCAAGGCGATCCTGATCGGGCGCTTCATCGGCCTTGTGCGCGCCATCGCTCCGTTCCTCGCCGGCTCGTCGGGCATGCGCCTGCGTGCGTTCCTTCCCTGGTCGCTGCTCGGCACCGCCGCCTGGGCGACAACGTTCACGCTCGTGGGCTACGCGTTCCACGATTCGTTCAGCACGGCGGCGAAGCACCTGACGCACGGCGCCTTCGCGCTCGCGCTGATCGCCGCCGCCGCGCTCGCCTGGCGCGCTCACCGCAGGTCACGCTCCGCCTCTCAATACTAAGGAGTTCTTGAGCGCACGAAAGTGTTCAGCGCTCAAATCCGCGAAGCAGAGCCACAAAGCATCATCCTCCGGAACCTGTATAAAGTAGCCCTGAGCGCGGAGAGGAATCTGCGCAGACTATGATTTCACTAATGCCCCAGTCACGGACGACAAGTCGCCAGTTGGACGAACGCCTTGCAAAAGCGCTTTCGCATCCGCTGCGCCAGAGGATCCTCCAGCGCCTCAACGAGGGTGGTGTGAAGAGCCCGAACGAGCTCTCACGCGACCTCGGCGATCCGCTTGGCAACGTTTCCTACCACGTGCGCATCCTGCGTGAGCTCGACTGTGTCGAGCTTGTGCGCACCGAGCAGCGCCGCGGCGCGCTCGAGCACTACTACCGAGCCACTGCGCAGCCCTGGCTCGACGACAAGCAGTGGGCCCGCCTCCCGGCGGCGTTCCGCCGCAAGACGCTGGGCCGCACGCTCTCGGAGCTTCTCCAGTCCGCGGGCGACGCGAGCTCGTCGGGTGGGTTCGACCACCCAGAGGCGATGGTCAACCGCGTCCCACTCGAACTCGACGAGCAAGGGTGGAACGACGTCGTGAAGTTGCTCAACGACACGCTCGAATCGGCCGTGAAGATCCAGGCCGAGAGCCAGAAGCGGCAGGAGAGCGAGCCCGGCACGGAAGTCCGTACCGAGCTCGGCATCCTGCACTTCCGGACTGCCTCAACCTAAGGGCGCCAGATCATCACGCCCCCCCTCGTCGGGTAACGAAAACGGCCTTGCCGTGGAGCTCCTCGTCGAGCTCCACGTCGAGGACGGCTCCTGGGCGCTGACCGAGCACGGTCGCGACCTCGAGGCCCGCCTCCTCGGCGAGCGCGCGCAGCTCGTCGATCGGGTGATGGCGGTGGCGCTGCCGGCTCAGCGAGCGACTCCACAGCCCGTCGCCCTCGTTGGTGAAGACATCGATCACGACCTCGGCCTCGCCGCCGGGGTGATCTAGCTCCGCCAATCCGCCGCGCCAGCGCAGCAACACGTCGTCGTCCTCGACGACGACGTCAGGGACCTGACGGTAGGCGGCGAGCGTGTTAACGTCGAAGATCAGCAGCCCTCCGGGGGCCAGGTTTTCGCGCATGCTTGCGAACGCCTCGTAGACCTCCCCCGGGTCCAGAAGGTGGTTGATCGCATCGTCAATGCACGTGATGAGGTCGAACTCGCCGAAGACGGGTAGACGCCGCATGTCGGCGACGTACACGTCGGCACGGTCGCCCGACTTGTGCTGGGCGAGCTCGACCATTTCCGGGGAGATGTCGCAGGCCGTGACGTCGAAGCCACGCTCGAGCAGGGGCATGAAGCTCTTGCCCGTGCCGCAGCCGACGTCGAGCAGTCGGTGACCGCGGAGCCCGTGCTCCCGCGCGACGCGCTCGATCGCGCCGAGCCAAGGTCCGTACGCGTACTCCGCCGTCAGCAGGTCATAGACGGGTGCCAACACGGCGTAGGCACGCGTGGCATCGGACTCCAGTGTGAGGGTCATGGTTGGTAGACCCTTCTGACCATTCAGTTCGTTACAGCGTTGGCGAGGTGACCGTTTGGCCGACTGGGATTGGAACCTCGTCCGCGCGCATTGCCTGCGTGAGGCGCGCGGCGTGCTCGGGTCCTCTGGGATCGCCGAGGATGCGGCTCAGGAGGCGGCCGTACGCGCCTGGCGCCGCCGTGACAGTTGCCAAACGCCAGAGCGCCCGGCACACTGGATCTCACGCATCGCCCGCAACGAGGCGCTGCGTTTGGTGCGGCCAGTTCGCACGGATTTGCTTGAGGAGAACGATCTCCCGGCCGAAGAGTCCCATGAGGATGAAGTACTCGGGAAAACTGATCTCGCGCGCGCGATCGATGGCCTGTCAGGCCTCGATCGAGAGCTCGTGCGCGGTCGCTTCTGGGACGATTTGGACTATCGCCAGCTCAGTTTGCGCCTCGACATCTCCGAAGGTGCGGCTAGGGTTCGACTCCATCGAGCATTGGGGCGCCTGAGGGAGGCATTGGTCGAGGTATGAAACCGATCACGAGTATTGACGATCCTCGCTACGTGAAAGCGATGAGCCATCCGCTGCGCGTCCGCATCCTGGCGATGCTCGACGAGCGCACCGCGAGCCCGGTCGAGCTGGCCGGCTGGCTCGGCTCCAGCCTGGGGACCGTCGCGTATCACGTGCGCACGCTCGAGCGAATGGGGCTGGTCGAGCTCGTGCGCGAGACGCGTGTCCGCGGCGCGGTCGAGCACCACTACCGCTCGTGCGGACGCCCGCAGGTCTCCGACGAGGCATGGGCCGCCGCTCCTGCCATCGCCAAGCAGGCCGCTGTGTCGGCCTCACTGCAGACGATCGACGCCTACGCCCGCGCGGCCAGCGCCGCCGGCGGCTTCGACCACGGCAACTCCCACCTGACCCGTACCCAGCTCAACCTCGACGCCCGCGGGTGGAACGAGCTGTCGCGCGCGTGCATCCGGTTGCTCGACCAGGTCGACCGCATCGAGGAGTCCGCCAAGGAGCGCATCGAGCTCAACCCGCACACCGGCGACACGAAGGACGTCGCGCTGGTGATGATGCTGTTCGAGGCTGCGCGCCTCGCGGTCCAGAACGACGGCGACCCGGTCGTGGAGCGCCGTCGGCGCCACCGCCGCCCGGTCGGTCCCGCGCTCGCCGACTGACGCGCCTCCGAATAGCGGCGTATCAATCCCGGCGTCCCGCGCTCTGTCGTCACATGACGACCGCGCCGGATGCCCAACTCTCCGCTGCGCTGCTGCTCGGCTGGCGCGTAGCTGAGCTGTACGCGCTCGTCGACGACACCGGCGAGCCCGCGAGCGACACGCTGCTGCCCTCCCACGGCAGCCTCGAGCCCGCCGACCAGCTCGAGCTGCAGCTGTGCGCGGCGGCCGGCGACGCGCACCGCGCCGGCGTGACTGCGAAGGACGCGGCGCTCGACGACCTCGTGAGCAGCGCCCGCGCCGCGGCAGCCTCGCCGACGGCGGCGGAAGTCTTCCGGGCACGGTTGCGGCGCCGCCACATCGAGGTCCAGAAGGACCTGTGGGCGCGCGACGAGGCGCTCGGCAAGGCCTACGAGCTCGGCAACGGCCTCTCGGACACCTACGGCCGCGTCTGCCGCGCCTACCGCCATCACGCCGAGGACGCCCTCGGCACGTGGGAGGACGTCTTCCTGCCCGACCGCATCGAGCGGCTCAAGAAGCTCCTCGACGACCTCCAGTCGCGGCTCAACACGGCCGGCGTCGCGGTCGTGCGCGCCCAGCTCGACGCGTGGTGCGCGGGCGTCGGCGACCGCTTGCGCGCCGACGGGCTGCCGCCCGAGGAGCGGGTGCGCGCGGGGCTGCGGCGCCAGACGATCATCTGGCGCCAGCTGCTGACCGGCGACAAGGCGCCGGAGGCCTACCTCGACCGGCACGCGCGCGCCGCGCTGCACGGCGACATGCGCGCGCTGATCTGGCGCCGCTACCGGCACTGGGCACTCGTGCTGGCTGCGGCGATCGTCGCGGTGGCGCTGGCGTGGCCGCACCTGGGCGACGTCAGCTCGGCGCTCGTGGCGGCCGTCGGCGCACTCGGGCTCACCAAGGCGTCGATCCTCCTCACCGTCCGCGGCCGCGTCGACCAGTGGTCGTCGCTGCTGTGGGAGCGGGCGCTGGCGATGAAGATCGTCGAGGCGACGCTCGTCCTCGACGACGTGCTCCCGCCACCGGTGTGCGCGCGGCGGATCGCGGTCGCCGTGCCGCGGCTCAGCGCGCGGGTGGCTGCGCGACCGCAGGCGGCCCGGACCTGAAGATCACGCCGCGGCGTGCGACGCGGCGACGGCCAGGCGGTCCGCCCGGTCGTTGAGCGCCTTGTGCGCGTGCGCCGCGCCCGTCTCGTGGCCGCGCACCCAGTGCCAGCGCACGCGGGCGTGACGCCCGATCTCGGCCTCCATCGCGAGCACGAGATCCTGGTTCTTGACGGGCTTGCCGGCGGCGGTCTTCCAGCCTCGGCGCTTCCAGCCCGACGATCCACTTCGTCATCGAGTCGAGCAACAGGGTCGAGTCGGTGACGAGGCAGACGCTGCTGCCCGCCGGCAGCGCGCGCAGGCCCTCGATCGCGGCCGTGAACTCCATCCGATTGTTGGTGGTGTGCGGCGCGCCGCCGTGCAGCTCGACCGGCGCGCCGCCGCCCGGGGGCACGACGATCGCCGCCCAACCGCCGGGGCCCGGGTTGCCGCGGCAGGCGCCGTCGGTCCACACGAGCGCCTCGCCGGGGCGCGCCTCGACCTTGGTCTCAGGAGGCATCGGCGGCGATGGTAGGGACGGCTGTGGACGGCAGCCGCACCTCCACGCCGAGGCCGCCGCGGCTCGAGTCGCCGAGCCGCAGCTCTCCGCCGTGCAGCGCGGCCTGCTGGGCGACGATCGCGAGCCCGAGACCGGTGCCGTGCGGGCCGGCGTCCGCGCCGCGGGCGAACGGCTCGAGCAGGTGCTCGCGCTGGTCGGGCGGGATGCCGGGGCCGTCGTCCTCGACGCGGATGACGAGCTGGCCGTCGGTGCGCTCGAGACCGACTGCGACCGAGCCGTTCTCCCGGCCGTGCAGCGCGGCGTTGTCGAGCAGGTTGTCGACGAGCAGGCGCAGGCCGCCCTCCCAGCCGTCGACGGTGCCCTCGTCGACACGACCGGCGAGCTCGTACTGCACGCCGGGGTGGCGCTTGCGCGCGCCGTGCACCGCCGCGTCGAGGACGTCGCCGAGCTCGACCGGCTCGCGCGGCAGGCTCTCGGCGGCCTCGCCGCGCGCGAGCGCCTGCAGGCCCTCGAGCAGGTGGACCATGCGGTCCTGCTCGGCGGTCATGTCGCTCACGAGCGCGTTGCGCTGTTCGAGCGGGAGGTTGGGGTTGCGGGCGAGCGTGTCGAGCTGGGCGCGCAGCGCGGTCAGCGGCGTGCGCAGCTCGTGGCCGGCGTCGGCGGCGAAGCGGCGGGTCGCCTCGAGCGCGCGCTCGGTCTGCGCGCTCGACTCCCCGAGGCGGGCGAGCATCGCGTTGAGCGCCCCCGCGAGCTGGCGCACCTCGTCGGGCGCGCCGCTGTCGTCGGCGAGCGGGGTCGACAGGTCCTCGGCGCCGCGGATGCGCGCGGCGCCGCTGCGCAGCCGCGCGAGCGGGCGCACCGCGAGCGTGGTCAGCCCCCAGGCGGCGAGCGCGGTCAGCGCGAGCGCCGACAGGCCGAGCAGCAGCACGAGCCGGCGGATGTGGCCGACGCGCTCCTCGACCGGCGCGAGCGAGCTGAGGATCTGCAACCGCGGGTTGCCGAAGTCGGCCACCCTGATCGTCAGCGAGCGCCACGGGCTACCCGCGATGTCGATCGTCTCGAAACCCGTCTCCTCGGGCACGTCCGGCGGGTTGTCGGGCACATCGCCCGCCCGCTCGATCCGATCCCCCTGGACGACCTGCGCGAACGTGCCGCTGCCGCGCAGCAGCCGCTCGCCGCCGCCTTGACGGCCGCCGTACGCGTCGCCGCGCCGGAGGATCGAGTCGGCGCGGTCGCGCAAGTCGGCGTCGATCTGGTTGCGGCCTTCGCGCTCGACCGCGGCCAGCAGCAACCCGCCCGCGAGCAGCCCGCAGATGCCGACCGCGGCGACGGCGGCCAGCGCGATCCGGGCGCGCAGGCTGCCGGGGAGCCTCATGGCCGCAGCGCCCAGCCGACGCCGCGCACGGTGTGCAGGATCCGCGGCTCGCCGGCCTGCTCGAGCTTGCGGCGCAGGTAGCCGACGAACACGTCGACCACGTTCGTCTCGACGTCGGTCGTGTAGCCCCAGACGAGCGAGAGCAGCTGGTCGCGGCTGAGCACCTGGCCGGGGTGGCGGACGAACACGTCGAGCAGGTCGAACTCGCGCCGGGTGAGGCCGAGCTCGCGGCCGTCGCGGGTGGCGACGTGGCGGCGCGGGTCGACGACGACGTCGCCGGCGACATGCGGGCCGGCGCCCTCGGAGCCATGGCGGCGCAGCAGCGCCTCGAGCCGCGCGGTCAGCTCGGCGATCGCGAACGGCTTGACCAGGTAGTCGTCGGCGCCGGCCTGCAAGCCTGCGACGCGGTCGTCGACCTCGTCGCGGGCGGAGAGCATGCAGACCGGGGTGTCGATGCCGTCGCTGCGCAGGCGCTTGACGACCTGGACGCCGTTGAGCCCGGGCATCGTCACGTCGAGCACGATCACCGCCGGGGGCCGCTGCGCGACGGCGCTCAGGGCCTCGTGGCCGTCGGCGGCGGTGGCAACGGCGAAGCCCTCGAGGCGCAGTGCGCGCTCGAGGGCCTGCCGGACGGTGGCCTCGTCGTCGACGACGAGGACAAGCGGTTCGCTACGGACCACGCCTCCCATGATGGCCGAGAGAGTCGATGACGGCATCGACCTTGGCCTTGGAGACGCCGAGTTCCTTGGCCAGGTCGGCGGCGAACTCGTCGATCGCCTTGTCCTTCTGGGCCTTGAGGTCGTCGCGAATGCCCTTCAGTGCGGCCTGCAGCTTGGCCTGGCTGACGCCGAGGTCCTTGGCCAGCGCGTTGAGCTTGTCGTCGCGGTGGCCGCGGCGGTCGAAGCGCGGGCCAGGGCCGGGGCCGGCCGGATGAGGCCCACCCGCCCGCGGGCCGGGCCGCAGGTCCTGCAGCGCGGCGCGCAGCTTGGCTTCGGTGACACCGAGCTTGGTGGCGAGGGCGCCGAGGTCCGGCGGCGGGCCGCTCTTGTGCACCTCGTCGAGCGCGGAGCGGACCTTCGCGGCGTCGATGCCGAGCTGCTTGGCCAGATCGTCGGCGAAGGCGTTGCGCATGTCGCCGCGGTGCCCGTCACGACGCAGGTTGCGCTTGCCCTTGCGCTCGTCGCCGCGCTTGTCGAGCGCCGACTCGACCTTGGCCTCGGGAATCCCGAGCTCCGACGCGAGCGACTTGGCGAACGCGTCGCGGAGGTCGTCGAGCTTGCCGCGCTTGTCGTCGCGCAGCGTCTTCAGCGCGGCCAGGAGCTTGTCCTCGCTGACGCCGAGCTGCTTGGCAGCATCGGCGAGGGCTTCGCGCGGGCCGCCGCGGAAGTGACCTGGACGGCCGGGACCGGCGCCGTAGCCGTAGCCGGCGGTCTGGCGTGCCCCGTTCGTGCTGCCGGCGAGCGCCGAGCCGTCGCCGGCCTGGCTCCCGAGCGCGTAGGCCCCGGAAGCGAGTACGAGCGCGCCCGAGAGGGCGGCTGCGGTCTTCTTGGTACGTGGGGTCATGGGCGGAGCATCGGCGTGGGGCCTGAGAGTTGACTAAGAGTTCGCCGGTTCTCATGTTGCTCTCATGGTGCGCGCCCACGCTGCTCGCCATGTCCTCCCCGCGGCCCTCTTGGCGGCCCCTGCTCGCAGCGACCGGCGGCCTCTTCCTCATCATCCTCGCGTTCCTGGGCGGCCAGCTGAAGGCGGGCGGCGACCCGGCCATCGGCCCCGGGACCGCCGCGTCTCAGCAGGAGCAGCAGACTGCGCCGCCTCGCTCCGGCGGCGGCCAGGACCCGTCCGACGATGACGACGACGAGGACGACGAGGACGACGACGACGACGACGACGGATTCTTCCCCGACGGCTTCATCCCCGGCGGTAGCCAGCCGGCCGCACCGGTGCCGGGCTCGGAGTCGCAGAGCTCGGCCGACGCGCCGTCCACCCACCAGTCATGACGCGCGTCGACGTGATCTTCCCCTCGATGGGCGGCGAGGCGCGGGTGCGGCTCGAGTCGGTGCTGCACGACGAGGCCGAGCTCGAGGGCTTGGCCGGCGGTATCCACTCGCGCATCGAGGCCGTCGAGCTGGTGCTCTCGCGCTTCCGCCCCGACAGCGAGCTGAGCGTGCTCAATGCCGACCCGCGGCCGCGCGTACCCGCCTCTCCCCTGCTGCGCCGCGCAGTCGCCGCTGCCCGCTGGGCCGCCGAGCGCAGCGACGGGCTCGTTGACGCAACGCTGCTCGGCGAGCTCGAGCGCGCGGGCTACGTCGAGTCGTTCGACCCCGCCAAGCGGGCCGACGTCGACGTCGCGCTGGCCTCCGCTCCCCCACGCCGGCCGGCCGCGCCGGCGACGTGGCGGGTCGCCAACCGGATCGGGCTCGACGAGGAGGGCCGCGTCGTGCGCGCGCCCGGCGTGCGGCTCGACCCCGGCGGCATCGCGAAGGGCATGGCCGCTGACCTGGCGGCCGCGTCGCTGCCCGCCGACGTCCGCTACGCGATCTCGTGCGGCGGCGACCTCGCCGTCGGCGGCGAGCAGCCGTGGGACGTCGCAGTGCGCAGCGCGCGCAGCGAGGCCGAGGTCCACCACCTGCGGGTGCGCAGCGGCGGCGTCGCGACGTCTGGCATCGGCGCGCGCATCTGGCAGCGCGAGGACGGCGACTACGCGCACCACGTGATCGATCCGGCCACGGGCCGCCCGGCCTGGACCGGGCTCGTCGCGGTCACCGCCGTTGCGGGGAACGCGCTCGAGGCCGAGGTGCTCGCGAAGACCGCGCTGCTGTCCGGCCCGCTCGATGCGCGGCGACTGCTGCGCAAGCGCGGCGGCGTGCTGCAGCACGACGACGGCCGCGTCGAGATCGTCCCCGCGCCCGCAGTGGTGCGGCTCCCTCGGCCCGTGGCGGCGTGAGCACCGACCCGCTCGATTACTCGTTCTGGCTGGCGAGCCGGTCGGCGGGTGTCGTGGCGTACCTGCTGCTGAGCGCGGCGGTCGTGCTCGGCCTGGTGACGACCACGCGCCTGGCGCGCGTGCGGGGGTGGCACGAGCGGATCGGGCTGCTGGCGCTCGGCGCGGTCGCCGCCCACGGGCTGCTCCTGCTGCCCGACACCTGGCTGCACCCGAGCCTGACGCAGGTGCTGGTCCCGTTCACGCTCGACTACCGGCCGGTGTGGACAGGGCTGGGGATCTGCGCCGCCTATGGCGCGGCCGGGCTGTCGCTGACCTACTACGTGCGCCGCCTCCTCGGCGCCAAGCGCTGGCGCAAGGCGCACCGCTTCATCCCGGTGGCCTGGGCCTTCGCCGCCGCCCATGTGATCGGGGCGGGCACCGATGTCGTGAGCCTCTGGCTCCAGGTGATCCTCGCGGCCACGATCGCCGCGGTCACCGTCTTGATCGTCCAGCGCGGGCTGGCGGGTCGATCGCAGCCCGCTGGGAGGGACCCCGCGCGGACCGGAGGAGGGTCCGCCGGAACGGAGCCGGCTCCATTGGAGCCGGCTCCCGCCCGGCCTACGGCTCCGGCCCCGGGCGCGGAGCTGGGCCTCTTTCGCTAGTCGTCGCTGCCGTGGCCGCCGCTGCCGTGGTCGTCGGCACCGTCGTCGTCGCTGCCGCCGCCGTGCGAGCCGCCGCCGCCGGAGCGCTCGACCTCGATCGCGACCCAGCGCCCGTTGGAGCGCTTGACCGTCGCCTCGACGCGGTTGAGGCCCTTGCGCAGGCCGGAGAAGCCGTTGATGCGCTCGAAGCGCGTCGAGCTGCGGACCTTGATGCGGATCGTGCCGCGCTCGGAGTCGTGGAGGCGGAACGTGCGGTTGTCGCGATTGACGGACACGACGGTGCCCTCGTACTCACGCGTGGCCGCCGAAGCGACACCGGTGGACATCAGGAGGGCGGAGATGAGGGTGAGGAGGAATGTGGTCTTCATGGCCGCCATGCTGCCGACCCGCCCCCCAACCCCTCCCCAGCGTGAGGGAAAGCTTGGGTTAAGCCGCTTCGCGCAGGTCCGCGTACTGGTGCGCGAGCTCCTCGGCTCCGCCCCAGCTCCGCCGGGATCCCACCGGGCCGTGGTCGAGGTCGACCACCTGGTAGGCGTACGGGCCGGTGTGCTCGATGGCCAGACGCGCCGCTTCGAGGCGAGCGGCACGGCGGAGCGGGTCAGGGTCACCCAGGCGGCCGTCCACCGGCCACGGGTTGGTGATGAGGCTCATGCAGAGATGATCGGCAGGCGGGGCGGCTGCCACCACGGACCGGCGGTCGGAGCCGAAGTGCCTGCAATTCGACCGCTCGTCGACCGCAGCGGGATGCACCCCTAAGCTGCCGTGCGTGACCCGCCGCGAGATCCACTCCTGGCTGATGGACATGGACGGCGTCCTCGTCCGCGAGGAGCACGCCATCCCCGGGGCCGACCGCTTCATCGCCGCGCTCAAGGAGCACGGCCTCCCGTTCCTCCTCCTCACCAACAACTCGATCTACACCCGCCGCGACCTCGCCGCCCGCCTGCGCGCCAGCGGCCTCGAGGTGCCGGAGGAGTCGATCTGGACCTCCGCGCTCGCCACGGCCGGCTTCCTCGCCGACCAGCGCCCCGGCGGCTCGGCGTTCGTGATCGGCGAGGCCGGGCTGACCACGGCGCTGCACGACGAGGGATACACGCTGACCGAGCGCAACCCCGACTACGTCGTGCTCGGCGAGACCCGCACCTACTCGTTCGAGCGCATCACCGCCGCGATCCGGCTGATCGGGGACGGAGCGCGCTTCATCGCCACCAACCCCGACGCGACCGGCCCGAGCGCGAGCGGCCCGCTCCCCGCCACCGGCTCGGTCGCCGCGCTGATCAGCCGCGCCACCGGTGTCGACCCCTACTTCGTCGGCAAGCCCAACCCGCTGATGATGCGCTCGGCGCTGAACGCGATCGACGCCCACTCGGAGACGACCGCGATGATCGGCGACCGCATGGACACCGACATCGTCGCCGGGATCGAGGCTGGGCTGGAGACGATCCTCGTCCTCACCGGCGTGACCACGCAGGCCGAGACCGAGCGCTTCCCGTTCCGCCCCTCGCGGATCCTCGAGTCGGTCGCCGAGCTGGCCGACGAGCTCGGTTAGCCGGAAAAGAGAGCGTGGTCTAATCAGACCATGGAGTCATCCAGGTCACCGCTGCTCTCCCGCATCATCGCCATCGTCGTGCTGGTCGTCGTCGCGGTCATCGCGATCCGGCTCGCCATCGGCGTGGTCGCTGGGCTCTTCCAGGCCGTGCTGTGGATCGCGATCCTCGTCGCCCTCGTCGGCGGCGTGCTGTGGGCGCGGCGCACGCTGAAGGGCGGCAAGCGCGAGCGCAAGGTCGAGGCCGCGCCCTCACGGGAGCTCACCTACGAGGACAAGGTCGACGCCGAGATGCGCCGCATCACCGAGGAGCTGGCGCGCAAGCAGGGCCGCGCGTAGGCGCTACGCGCGAGCGAACAGGCGCGGGTCGTTCGTGGTGATCCCGGTCACCTCGAGACCCGTCAGCCGGTCGATCAGCGAGGTTTCGTCGCAGGTCCACGCGTAGAGCTCGGCGCCCGAGTCGCGGACGCGATCGACGAGCTCGCGGTCGACGAGCCGGTGGTGCGCCATCAGCGCCTGGAAGCGACCGGACTCCAGGGCCTCGGCGATGCGCCGGCTCCAGTCGCGCACTCTGGGCAGCCGAGCACCGACGGACAGCCCGGTGCGCGCCCGCGGCTCGAGCGCGCGCACGCGGTCGACCACGGCCGGCAGGTGCGAGGAGATCAGCGCGCGGTCGAGCAGGTCGTGACGGCGCAGCGCCTCGAGCGCACCCGGCTCGACGCCGGCCTGCTTGAGGTCGACGTTGAGCTCGACCGCGTCGAACCGCCTCGACGCCAGGTGATCCAGCCCGCGGTCGAGGGGAACGCTGCCGAGCAGCCGCCCTTCGAGCGGGTTGTGGGCGATCGCGAGCCGGCCGCGGACGGCGCAGACATCGAACTCGATCATGTCGACGCCGAGGTCGAGCGCGGCGTCGAACGACGCGAGCGTGTTGCCCTTGACCACTGCGTGCGCACCGCGGTGTCCGACCCGCTTCGTCCGTGCTCGTGACATCCGTCACGAGGGGATACCCAGAATAGGGTGTAGGGATGCCAGTCCAGATCGGCTACAAGGCCTCCGCCGAGCAGTTCGGCCCGCGCCGGCTCGTCGAGCTCGGCGTGCTCGCCGAACACCACGGCTTCGACACCGTCACCGTCTCCGACCACTACCAGCCGTGGCGCCACGAAGGCGGCCACGCGCCGTTCTCGCTCGCCTGGATGAGCGCGGTCGGCGAGCGCACCGAGCGCGTGCTGCTCGGCACCAGCGTGCTCACCCCCACCTTCCGCTACCACCCCGCCGTGATCGCCCAGGCGTTCGCGACGATGGGCTGCCTGTTCCCCGGCCGCGTGATGCTCGGCATCGGCACCGGCGAGGCGATGAACGAGGTCGCGGTCACCGGTATCGAGTGGCCCGAGTACAAGGAGCGCTTCGCCCGCATGCGCGAGTCGGTGCGGTTGATGCGCGAGCTGTGGAGTGGCGAGCGCGTGACGTTCGAGGGCGACTACTACAAGACCGACCAGGCGACGGTCTACGACCGCCCGGAGACGCCGGTGCCGATCTATGTCGCCGCCGGCGGCCCGATGGTCGCGCGCTACGCCGGACGCCACGGCGACGGCTTCATATGCACGAGCGGCAAGGGCATGGAGCTCTACGAGGAGAAGCTGCTGCCCGCCGTCGCCGAGGGGCTCGAGAAGGCCGAGCGCGCCCACGACTCGATCGACCGCATGATCGAGATCAAGCTCTCCTACGACCCCGACCCGGAGCTCGCGCGCGAGAACACGCGCTTCTGGGCGCCGCTCGCGCTGACCGCGGAGCAGAAGGGCGGGCTCGAGGACCCGCTCGAGATCCAGCGTGCCGGCGATGCGCTCCCGATCGAGCAGGTCGCGAGCCGCTGGATCGTCGCCTCCGATCCCGACGAGGCGGTCGAGAAGATCAAGCCCTACGTCGACGCCGGGCTCAACCACCTCGTCTTCCACGCGCCCGGCGAGGACCAGGAGCGCTTCTTGAGCGTGTTCGAGGAGCAGCTCGCGCCGCTCATCCGCGCGCTCTAACGCCGCAGGTTGAACACGTGGGCCCGCGTGACCGGGCCGCCGGGAACGGGCGTGAGCTCGTCGTCGTCATCCCCGTCGTCGTCGCCGTCGTCGGGCGTCGGCAGCCAGCCGCGCCACAGCGCCACGACGATCGCGACCACGAGCGCGACGTCGGTGCCGAGGAAGCCGGTGAGGAAGAACGCCGGCAGGCACCACTCCGAGGCGAGGTCGGACTGCACGACGGCGGCCGCGCCGGGCAGCGCGAGGCCGCCGGACGCGGTGAGCGCGACGTTCTGCAGCCGCTGCCGGCCCTCGGGCTCGCCGAGCGGGAGCCGCTCGTCGCTGCCCTGGCGCCGCTCACCCGCCTCCAGCGCGCGCGTGAGCGCGGGCTGCGCGACGCGGATCAGCCAGCGACGACGCGCGCCGAGCACCACCAGCCCGGTCAACTCGACGGCGAAGATCGACCACAGCACCACGCCGCGGAGTTTACGGCGTGAGGATCAGCTTCCCCGTGGTGCCGCGCGATTCGAGGTCGGCCTGCGCCTTGGCGGCGTCGGCCAGCGCGTAGCGGCCGCCGATGCGCACGTCGAGCTCGCCCGCGGCGACCCACTCGAGCACGTCGCCGGCGCGCAGCCGCAGCTCCTCGCCGGTCTGGCCGTAGTGCGCGAGCGTCGGGCGGGTGAGGAAGAGCGACTTCGCGTTGAGCTTCGCGATCTCGACCGGTGGCGGCGGGCCGCTCGCGGCGCCGTACAACACCATGAAGCCGCGCGGGCGCAGCGCGGCGAGCGACTCGTCGAACGTCGTGGCGCCGATGCCGTCGTAGACCGCGTGGACGCCCTCGCCGCCGGTCAGCTCGCGCGCCCGCTCGCCGAAGCCCTCGTAGCCGATCGTCTCGTCGGCGCCCGCCCCGCGCGCGAGCTCCGCCTTCTCGTCCGTCGACGTCGTGGCGATCACGCGCCCGCCGCGGCGCTTGGCGATCTGGGTGAGCAAGAGCCCGACGCCGCCGGCCGCGGCGTGGACGATCACGGTGTCGCCCTGCTGGATCGGATACGTGCTGACCGCGAGGTAGTGCGCCGTCGTGCCCTGCAGCATCACCGCGGCGGCGACCTCGGTCGAGATCCCGTCGGGCAGCACCACCGCAGCGTCGTCGCTGACGAGCACGCGGTCCGCATAGGAACCGGGCGCGTTGCTCCACGCCACGCGGTCGCCGGGCGCGAAGCGGTCGACGCCCTCCCCCACCTCCGCGACCGTCCCGGCGCCCTCGACGCCGGCGCCGTGCGGCGTCTCGGCCGCGTGCGTACCGCCGCCCTCGCGCTCGTAGACGTCGCGGTAGTTGACCCCGATCGCCTCGACGTCGACCAGCAGCTCGCCCGGGCCGGGCGTCGGGTCGGGGACGTCCTGGAGCTCGAGCACGTCGGGCCCGCCGTGCTTCGTAACGTGGATTGCGCGCACGCCGGACTCTTGCCCGGATAGCCTCCGGCGCATGCGCAAAGGACTGTCGCCGGCGGCGCTATCGCTGCTGCTCGTGCTCGTGCTCGTCCCCACCGCGGCCGCCAAAGGCCGCGATGCCACCGCCTGCGACGCGTTCGCGTCCAAGGCGTGCCTCATGCCGTTCCCGAACGACATGAACCTCACCGTCAAGGACCGCAAGAGCCCGACCGGCCTGCGCCTCCACCTGCCCGCGAAAGCGATGCCCGCCAACAAGGACGGCAAGCGCATCACGGTCGCCGAGTACAACCGCCAGGACGGCTTCAGCCCCGGGCAGTCGATCGTCGTGCGCGTCAAGGGCCTCAACACGGCGAGCGCGTTCAAGCGGTCGCGGCTCGTCCCGCTCGGTGACCTCGGCCAGTCGTTCGCCAAGCGCGCCGGCGTCGTCGTCATCAACGCGCGCACGGGCAAGCGCCAGCTCATCTACGCCGAGCTCGACGCCAACGCCAAGAGCGCGAAGGACAAGATGCTGCTGATCCATCCCGGCGAGAACTTCGCCGAGGGCGCTCGCTACATCGTCGCGCTGCGCGGGCTGCGCACGTCGTCGGGCAAGAAGATCAAGCCGAGCAAGGGCTTCCGCGCGCTCAAGGACGGCAAGGGGCAGAAGCGCCTGCGCAAGCGCTACAAGGGCATCTTCAAGACGCTCAAGCGCGCGGGCATCGCGAAGTCGAACCTGAACCTCGCGTGGGACTTCACCGTCGCCTCCGAGAAGGGGCTGACCGCGCGCATGCTCCACATCCGCAACGACGCGTTCGCCCAGCTCGGCGACCGCAACCTCGCCGACGGCAAGATCGAGGGCAGCGCGCCGCAGTACACGATCACCAAGGTCGTCGACAACCCCGACGCGCAGATCCTGCGCCGCATCTCCGGCACCTTCACCGTGCCCTGCTACCTCAACGTGCAGGGCTGCGCGCCCGGCGCGAAGTTCAACTACACGGGCAAGGGCAAGGATGCGCTCCCGGCCCAGCGGTCCGGCAACACGCAGACCGCGAAGTTCGAGTGCGCGATCCCGGTCGCCGCGGCGACCACTCCCGCGCACGCCGCGCTGTACGGCCACGGCCTGCTCGGCGGCCCCGACGAGATCGACGGGACCGGTGTGAAGGCCATGTCGCAGGAGCACGACTTCGCGTTCTGCGCGACGGCGTGGAGCGGCATGTCGGCGGAGGACATCCCGAACGCGGTCAAGCTGCTGGGCAACCTCTCGAACTTCGCCTCGCTCGCCGACCGCAACCAGCAGGGATTCCTCAACCAGATGTACCTCGGCCGGCTGCTGAAGCACCCGCAGGGGCTGACCGCCAACCCCGCGTTCGCCGGCCTCGTCGACCCGTCGCAGCTGTACTACGACGGCAACAGCCAGGGCGGCATCCTCGGTACCGCGCTGACCGCGATGGCGCCCGACTTCACGCGCGCGGTGCTCGGCGTGCCCGGGATCAACTTCTCGGTCTTGCTGACCCGCAGCTCGAACTGGGACACCTACGGCCAGGTCTTCAACCCCGGCTACCCGCGCGAGGCCGACCGGCCGCTCGTGCTGTCGCTGATCAACCTGCTGTGGGATCGCGGCGAGGGGGACGGCTGGGCGCACCACGTGACCACCGACCCGCCGGCGGGCACGCCCGCGCACCGCGTGCTGATGCATGCCGCGGTCGGCGACTTCCAGGTCACGACCTACCAGGCCGACGTGCTCGCGCGCACGATCGGCGCCTCCGTGCACAAGCCGGCCTTCCTCCCCGGCCGCTCGCTCGAGCGGGTGCCGACGTTCCGGATCCCGGCGATGACGAACCCGTTCGCGGGCTCGGCGCTCGTCTACTGGGACAACGGGCCGGTGCGACCGGACGGCTCGACCGGCAACGGGCCGACGCCGTTTGCGAACACGCCGCCGCGCGAGGGCAAGGATCCGCACGGCGCGCCGCGCAACACCCCGGCCGCGCGGGAGCAGAAGTCGCAGTTCCTGCTCACCGGCAACGTGGTCGACGTGTGCGGCGGGGCGCCCTGCACGTCGGACTACACGAGGCCCTAGGGGACAAGGTCGCGGCGGCGGAAGGCCGCCATCCCGACCGCGGTCAGCGCCGCGGCCACTGCTGAGAGCGCGAGCAGTGGCCCGGCGCTGAAGTCCGCGGCGGGCAGCTGCGGGACGTGCTGGAACGGCGACAGGTCGAGCACCCAGTCCGGCAGGCCGAGCAGCGGGCCGAGCACCGACAGCAGCACGCAGGCGCCGAGCAGGCCCCAGGCCGCGAACGCCGCGCGCGGCACGAGGCCGAACAGCACGACCGTCCCGCCGACCACCACCCACACGGCCGGCGCGGGCACGACGGCCGCGAGCAGCAGCCGCGGGAGCTGGCTCGCGTCGTGGCTGTTGATCGCGTCGGCGAGGCCCGCGCCCAGCCCGTTGGCGGCGAGGATCAGCAGCGAGCCGCCCATCGCGACCGCGACGTAGGCGCCGACCCAGCGGACGCGCGAGAGCGCGGTGGCGAGCAGCGGCTCGAGCCGTCCGCTCGTCTCCTCGCTGCGCATCCGCAGCGCGACCTGGATGCCGAAGCCGGTGCCGACCAGCGCCATCGTGAGCATCGTCACCGCGAAGTACTGGTCGACGATGTTGCCCGCCCCCGAGCCGAGCAGCTTCTCGATCTCGTCGCTGTCGCCGAGCAGGCTCTTGGCGTCGCGGCCGGTGAGGCCGAGCGAGACGCCGCTGAGGAACAGGCCCGCGCTCCAGCCGATCAGCACGCCGCGCTGCAGCCGCACGGCGAGCCCGAGCGGGCTCAGCAGCCGCCGGTGGGCGGTCGCCGGCCCGGGGCGCTGGGCGAGGATGCCCGCGCCCTCGTCGCGGTGGGCGCGCAGCGCGATCGCCCCCCACACGAGCCCGGCGGAGGCGACGGCCATCAGCGCGAGCGGCCACCACTGCTCGTCGGCATAGGGCCGCATGTACTGGCCCCAGCCGATCGGCGAGAGCCACGACAGCGTGCCGTCGCCGACGTCGCCGGCCGCGCGCAGGAGGTAGGCGGCACCGAGCGCGGCGCCGGTGATCCCGTACATCGACGAGGTCGTCTCGCTGATCTGCGCCGCCACGGCGGCGACGCCGGCGAACACGAGCCCGATGCCGGCGAGCGAGGCGCCGAGCGCGAACGAGCCCGCGGCCGGCTGGTCGAGGCCGATCATGGCGAGCGCGACGAGCAGGCCGAGCAGCAGCTGCACCGCGGTGACCACGACGAGCGCGACCGCGATCGGGGCGAAGCGCCCGACCGGCGCGGCGCCGACGAGCTCGCTGCGGCCGCTCTGCTCCTCCTGGCGCGTGTGGCGGCCGACGAAGAACATGCTCATCAGCGCGACGAACGCGCCGCCGAAGCCGCCCATCTGCCACGCGACGTCGCCGCCGACGTTCAGGAGGTTGTACGGCGGCCCGACCATCGCGATCAGGCCCGGGTTGCCCTCGACCGTCGCCGCGTAGCTGACACGGGCGGCGTGGGTCGTGTACGTCGTCTTGCTCCCCGCGGCGGTCTCGAGCACGAGCAGCACGAACAGCGCGAGGTAGACCGGGATCCGCACGCGCTCGCGCCGCAGCGCGAGCGACAGCAGCGGGCCGGAGCCGGCGAGCGCCGTCATTCCGGCTCGTACTCGATCTCGTCGCCGTAGTGGCGCAGGAACAGCTCCTCGAGCGTCGGCGGCGTGCTCGTGAGGCTGCGCACGCCGAAGCCGGAGAGGCGGCGCACGGTCTCGTCGAGCTGGGCGGTGTCGACGTCGAAGCGCGCGCGGTGGTCCTCGACGTGGAGCGCGTGGACGCCGGGCAGCTGGTCGAGCCCGGCCGGCTCGCGCATCGTCTCGACCGCGATCGAGGTGCGCGTGAGGTGGCGCAGCTCGGACAGCGTGCCGGTCTCGACGGTCTTGCCGGCGCGGATGATCGTCACCCGGTCGCACAGCGCCTCGACCTCGGCGAGGATGTGGCTCGAGAGCAGCACGGTCCGCCCCGCCTCGCGCAGCTCCTCGACGCAGGCCTGGAAGACCGCCTCCTTGAGCGGGTCGAGGCCCGAGGTCGGCTCGTCGAGCACGAACAGCTCGGCGTCGGAGGCGAGCGCGGCGACGAGCGCGACCTTCTGCCGGTTGCCCTTGGAGTAGGCGCGGCCCTTCTTCGTCGGGTCGAGCTCGAAGCGCTCGAGCAGGTCTTTGCGGCGCGCGGGGTCAAGGCCGCCGCGCAGCTTGCCGAGCAGGTCGATCGCCTCGCCACCCGACAGGTTTGGCCACAGGTTGACGTCGCCGGGCACGTAGGCGAGGCGGCGGTGCAGCGCGACCGCGTCGTGCCACGGGTCACCGCCGAGCAGGCGCGCGCTGCCGCCGCTGGCGCGCAGCAGCCCGAGCAGCACGCGGATCGTCGTCGACTTGCCCGCGCCGTTGGGACCGAGGAAGCCGTGGACCTCCCCGGTCGCGACCTCGAGGTCGAGCCCGTCGAGGGCGCGGAAGTCGCCGAACGTCTTGACCAGGCCGGAGATCTCGATGGCTGGCTTGCTCATGATTCACAGCGTACATATGATTCACGAACTTGTGAATACGGAAAACCACAGGTCCGCTCAGCTTCGTCGAGCACTTCGCCCTCCTGCTCGACGAGGCCGGCATGCCCCGCATGCCGGCGCGCGCGTTCGCGGCGATCCTGGCCGAGGACGCCGGGCGCCTGACCGCGCGCGACCTCGCCGAGCGGCTGGCGGTCAGCCCCGCCGCGGTGTCGGGCGCGGTGCGCTACCTGACCCAGGCGGGGATGGTCTCGCGCGGGCGCGAGCCCGGCGCGCGCCGCGACGACTACCGCCTCCACGACGACGTCTGGTACGAGCTCTACGCGTACCGCGGCGAGATGCTGCGACGCTGGGAGCAGGCGATGGACGAGGGCGCCGAGGCGCTCGGCCGCGACACGCCCGCCGGGCAGCGACTCGAGGAGACGCGCGAGTTCTTCGCCTTCCTGCGCGAGGAGCTGCCGGCGCTGATGGAGCGCTGGCGCGCCCGCCGCCGTCAGCCGACGCGCCGCGCGCCGTAGAAGTGCTTGCCCCAGTAGGGGCCGGTGGTGTCGTGCTCGCGGACGCCGTGGGTGGTGGCGGAGATCGCCGTCGTGTTGCTGGTGGCGATGCCGACGTGCGACGCGCCCGGGCCGTTGGCGTCGAAGAAGACGAGGTCGCCGGCCTGGATCGCCGCGCGGTCGACGTGCACGCCCGCGCTCGCCTGCTCGAAGCTCGTCCGCGGCAGCGTGACGCCGGCCTGGGCGAACGCCCACTGGGTCAGGCCGGAGCAGTCCCACGAGTTCGGGCCGACGCCGCCGAGCGCGTACGGCGCCCCGATCTTCGACTGCGCCGCGCCCACCGCGGAGCCTCCGCCGCCGCCGACCGGCGCCGCGGCGCCCTGGATGCCGAGCGCGCCGAGCGTCTGCGGCCCGACGACGCCGTCGACCTCGAGCCCGTGTGACGACTGGAACGCGCGCACCGCGCTCCGCGTCTGGCGCCCGAACACGCCGTCGGCGCTGATGCCGAGCGCGCGCTGGACCGCCATCGTGGTCGCCGCGGGCAGCCGCCGGTCGATCGCGCCGCCGCCACCGCTGCCGCCGCCGCCGAGCGCACCGCGCGTGACAGGCCCGACGACACCGTCGACCTCGAGCCCATGCGCGGCCTGGAACGAGCGCACCGCGCTCCGCGTCTGGCGCCCGAACACGCCGTCGGCGCTGATCCCCAGCAAGCGCTGGACCTCGGCCACCGCCGGGCCGCGCGCTGCCGATGCGCAGGAGCTCGCCGGCGGATGTGCCGGCCACCTCGGTCCCCTGGGCCCGCGCGGCCTCGTTGGCGGGCGCGAGCACGGTGACGCCGATCAGCGCAGCCGAGACGAGCGCCTGCTTCTTGCGATAGGCGCTCGTGCGCCGCGCGGCGGCCGCCTCGCGGCGCCGGACCGAGCGGGCCAGCGAGCGCTCCCACAGGTCGGGGCTGCCGAGGTCGCGGCGACCCGGTGGCTGCGAACGGATCGCCCAGCCGTCGTCGAGCAGGTCCACGCGTCGATGGAACCAGGGCGTCCGGACGGACTTATGAACCGGCTCGGCCCGTGAGCACCACCGCGGCGGTGTCGTCCGCCATGTGGTCGGCCATGCCCTCGAGGTCGCCGATCAGCCGGCCGGCGTCGGGGACGTCATGCGCCAACAGCAACCGCTCGACCTCGGCGCGCCCGATCCGCGTCTTGCCCACCTGCGCATCCGCCAGCCCGTCGGTGAACAGGCACACCGACACGCCCTCGCCCAGCCGCACGCGGTACTCAGGCCACGTTTCGTCGACGCCGAGCCCGAGCGGTGGCGCGGGTTCCTCGGCGTCGGGATCGTGGGCGGTCCCGAGGACGATCGGCGGGGCGTGACCGGCCTTCGCGTAGGTCAGCTCGCCGGTCGCGGGGTCGTAGATGCCGGCGATCACCGTCACGAAGTTGGGCTGGAGCTCGCGCGCGAGCAGCACGTCGGCGCGCGCCAGCGCCTCCCCCGGCGGGTGGCCGGCCGCCAGCAGCGTGCGCAGCGTGTAGCGGGCGAGCGCCGCCTGCGTCACCGATTCGCGGCCGTGGCCGGACACGTCGCCGAGCAGCACGCAGATGCGCTCCTCACCGAGGGTGAAGACGTCGTAGAAGTCGCCGCCGGCCGCGGGCCCGTCGGCGGGCCGGTAGGCCGCCGACACCGCGACGCCGCCGAGCCCCTCGGGCATGGCCGGCAGCAGTGCGCGCGAGAGCAGGCCGATGTCGTCGAGCAGCCCGGCGCGCTGCACCTCGAGTGCGGTTCGCCGGCGCGACTGCCAGTACGCGTTGATGGCGAGCGCGATGGCGATCAGGACGATGCCCGCCAGCGACCACAGGATCGCGGGCGGCACGGCGCGGATGATCTCCTGCACATCGCTGGTCACCTGGGCGGCGAACGACGGCGGCTGAGCCGGTACGGCGCGGCGGGCGGGTGGCGAGGGCGCGGCGCGCACCTCGGCGCCGCGCTGCGCGACCAGCCGCGGGCGGCCGGGCGCCGCGGTGGCGAGATCGCGGCGCGGCGCCGGGCGCGAGGCTGGAGCCGGAGTCGCGGCGGGCGCCGACCGGCGCGGCCGCACGGGCGTGGCCGTCGGCGCCAGCGGCGCGGCGGTGCGGGCCGGCGCCGCGGTCCGCGCGGGCGTTGGCGCCGCCGCGGCGGCGGTCGGCGCCGCCGTCGGCACAGGCGTGGGGACCGGGAGCTCGGGCGGCGCCGGCGGCTGCACGGGCAGTGGCGGCAGCTGGTCCACGATCCCGCGGACCGGGTCGCGGACGGGCGGGGGCAGCTGATCGACCACCTGGCGCAACGGGTCGCCCACGACGGGGGGCAGCTGCGCGTGGCTCGTCGCCGGACTGGCGGTAAGGACCGCCACGACCAGCAGCGCTGTCCCGAATCTAAGCATCCGCCTCACTTCGTCCTCGGCGCCTCGACGCCGCGGCTTGATCGAACTGCCGCTTTTCAGGCAGATTACGCGCTCGGAGCCAGCGCGTCGACGACTGCGGCCGTCGACGGCCGCGCGCGATCGGCCGCACGCGTGGCCACGAACAGCGCGCGAGTGAACGGCCCGTCGACCAGCGGGACCACCGCGACGCGCGGATCCTCGGCCGGATGCCCCAGCGACGGCAGCAGCGCCGCCGCGCCGCTGATCGCGACGAGATCGAGCAGCATCTGGATGTCGTTGACGCGGTGGTGGATGTCCGGCTCGAAGCCGCCGGCGATGCGGCAGGCGCGGACGAACATGTCGGCGTAGTTGGTCCCGGCGCGCGCGGTCGCCCACGCCTCGCCGCTCAGCGACCCCAGGCGCACCGCGCCGCCGCCCGCGGCCGGGTGCGCGCGCGGGAGCGTGAGCACGAGCTCGTCGGCCTCGAGGTCGTCGCGGTGCAGCTCCGGCAGGCGCGGGCGCGGCGCGTGCTCGTACTCCTCGGCGATCGCGATGTCGACGCCACCGCGGGCGAGCAGCGGCAGCGACTCCTCGGCCTCGAGCTCGGTCAGCTCCACGCGCAGCGCGGGGTGCGCGGCGGCCAGCTGCGCGAGCGCCGGCATCACGAGCGCGCGTGTCGCGGTCTGGAACGACGCCACGCGCACGACCCCGCGCACCTCGCCCGCTTGGCGCGCCAGGTCGGCCTCCAGCTCTTCGAGCCCGGCCAGCACCCCGCCGGCGCGCGCCGCGAGCATCCGGCCGGCGTCGGTCAGCTCGAGCCGCCGCCCGGCCTTGCGGAACAGCTCGACACCCGCCTCGCGCTGGAGCTGCGCGAGCTGCTGGGAGACCGCCGACGGCGTGAACGCGAGCGCCTCGGCGGCGCCCGCGATCGTGCCCTGGGCGACGAACTCGCGCAGCACGACCAGGCGGCGGGGAGCGAGCATCGTTGAAGATCTTCTCAACTTTTCCGTGCAGAAACAATCGCTTGTACTGAAGCGATGGCACCGGCACGATGGCCCGCATGCACGCTTTCCTCAGCTTCCTCGCCGTCGGTGCCGTGGCCCTGGTCGTCCCCGGGCCCGACACATTCGTCGTCCTGCGCACCTCGCTCGCCGAGGGCCCGCGCGCCGGTACCTGGGCGGCCGCGGGCTCGGCCACGGGGAACCTCGTGTGGGGCGCGACGTCGGCGCTCGGCGTGGCGGCGCTGCTGGCCGCCTCCGCGACCGCGTTCGCCACGCTCAAGCTCGCCGGCGCCGCCTACCTCGCGGTGCTCGGCGTGCAAGCGCTGCTGGCGGCATGGCGCGGCGAGCCGCTCGCCGGCGGCGGCGGGACGGGCACCGTCCCCTCCCCCGCCGTCGCGTTCCGCCGCGGCCTGCTCAGCGACCTCCTCAACGTCAAGGTCGGGCTGTTCTGGACCGCGCTCGTCCCCCAGTTCCTCGCGGCCGAGAGCGGCGCGCTCCTCCCGGTGGCGATGGTGACCGCGATGACCGGGCTCGTGTTCGCCTGGCTGACCGGCTACGCGCACCTCGCGGCGCGGCTGAGCGGCGCGCTGCGGAGCCGCCGCGGCGCCCGCGTGGTCAACGGCACGGTGGGCACCGTGCTGCTCGCGCTCGGGGTGAGTCTCGGGCTCGCGCGGCACTGAGGGGGCGCCGCGGGCCAGGAGGAATAGAGTCGGCAGCAGGATGCTGATCAGAGGGCCATGGGTAGCCGTGGCCGGCGATGTGACGGAGCTGCGCCGCTTCAGCGCGCGCGAGCGTCATACCGCCTTCTGGGCCGCGCTGTGGACCGCGGCCGTCGTTGCCGAGCTGCTCGTCCTGCGTCCAGCACTCCTCGACCGCGACGAGCCCGTCCAGGGGCTCGAGGTCGTGTTCGCTTGTGTCGGGGGCTCATTCGCCGCCTGCGGCCTCGTCGCCTGGCACCGGCGCCCGGACAGCCGCAGCGGCGCACTGATGACCGTGACCGGCTTCGCGTTCTTCCTGCCGACGCTGCTCGGTGAGCTCGGGACACCGCTCGGCGACACGCTCGCCGTGCTGCTCGTCGACCTGTGGAGCGTGCTCTTCGTCGCGCTGTTGGTGACGTTGCTCACCGCCGGCCGGCTCGAGACGACGGTCGACAAGCTGCTCGTGTTCTTGTTCGTGCTGCCGCTGCTGATCCTCGGCTTCGTGTGGATGCTGTTCGAGGAGGACATCGAGAACAACCTGCTGCTCGCATTCCCCGACGCCGGCATCGCCCACGCGCTCGACCAGGCCCAGCGGGCGATCCTGATCGGCGCCTGCGTTGCCACCGTGGCCGTGCTCGGGTGGCGCTGGCACACGGCGTCGCGGCCGCGGCGACGGGCGCTGCTGCCGACGCTGGCGGGCTCGTTCGTCCTGCTGATCTACACGGCGCTGCTGATCAACGACCTCGCGACCGGCGAGCGCTCGCAGTGGCTGCTGTGGGTCGCGTCGTGCTCGCTCGTCACCGTCCCGCTCGCGTTCCTTGCCGGGCTGCTGCGCTCGCGGCTGGCGCGCGCCGGGCTCTCCGACCTCTTCCGCGACCTGCGCTCCACCCGCGGAGACGAGCTACAGGCGACGCTCGCCAGGGCGCTCGGCGACCCGAGCCTGGTGATCGCCGAGGGGCCGCCGCCGGCGCACAACGGGGACCGCTCGATCGTGCCCGTGGAGCGCGACGGGCGCCAGTTCGCGACGCTCGTCTACGACGCCTCGCTCGACGACGATCCCGAGCTCGTCGAGGCAGTCGCCGCCGCGGCCGCGATCGCGCTGGAGAACTCGCAGCTGCACGCCGAGTCCGAGGTGCGGCTCGCCGAGTTGCAGGCCTCGCGCGAGCGGATCGTCGCGGCGGGCGACGCGGAGCGGCGGCGCCTCGAGCGCAATCTGCACGACGGCGCGCAGCAGCGGCTGGTCGCGCTCGCCATGCAGCTGCGGATGATCCAGGCCGACATCCGCCGCGACCCGGCCGCCGCGGAGGCGCTGGTCACGAGTGCGAGCGGCGAGCTCGCCCAGTCGCTGGAGGAGCTGCGCGAGCTCGCGCGCGGGATCCACCCGGCGGTGCTCGACTACGGCCTCGCCCCCGCGCTCGAGGCGCTGGCCGCCCGCGCGCCGGTGCCGACGGCGGTCACCTGCGACGTCGGCAAGCTCCCGCGGCCCGTCGAGCTCGCCGCCTACTTCGTCGCCTGCGAGGCGCTGGCCAACGTGGCCAAGTACGCCGAGGCGACGGCCGCGTCGGTCCGCGTCTCACGGACCGCCCTCGGCATCGCGGTCGAGATCGCCGACGACGGCATCGGCGGTGCGCAGCCGAGCGCGGGCTCCGGGCTCCACGGCCTGCAGGACCGGGTCGAGGCGCTCCGCGGACACCTCCTGGTCACGAGCCCGGCGGGCTCCGGCACCGTGGTGACCGCGGAGCTCCCCTGCGGCTGAGGATTTCGAGTACGGTCACGGGCGAGAGACCGGTCTGTCCCGCAACGAGGAGGACGAAGGATGCCCATCCCCACCGAGCTCGTCGGATCCCTGCCGCGGCCCATGAAGCTGCAGGAGGCCTACCAGGCGTATGACGACGGTCAGATCGACTTCGCCGCGCTGCAGGCCGAGCAGGACAAGGCGGCCGAAGACTCGATCCGGCGCCTCGAGCAGACTGGGGAGACCTACGTCACCGACGGCGAGCAGCGGGAGTCGAGCTTCGCCACCTACCCGATCACCGACACGCTCGCGGGCACCGGCCTGGCCGACCACCTCGCCGGCGACGGCCAGTTCTTCGCGATCTTCGACGACGGCCACCACCGCCAGCTGCCGCGGCTGACCGGCGGCCCGTTCCGCTACAAGACGTTCGCGTCCGAGTTCGTCGAGAAGAACAAGGCGCTCGCCAGCAACCCGGTCAAGCAGGCCGTGATCGCGCCGTCGATGCTGATGCTGCTGTATCCGCTCGAGGGCGAGATCGACGGCTACTCGCGCGACCAGTTCCTCGACGACCTGTGCAACGAGGTCGAGAAGGACATCCGGCAGGCGTTCGCCGCCGGCGCCGTGCGCGTCTCGATCGACTTCACCGAGGGCCGGCTCGCGAACAAGAACGACTCGCGCAACCCCTGGACCAACAAGGACATGCTCCAGGAGTTCATCGACCTCAACAACCGCGTGATCGATCGCTTCTCGCCGGAGGAGCGCCGCAACATCGGGATCCACACCTGCCCCGGCGGCGACATGGACTCCGTGCACTCCAAGGAGGTCCCCTACGAGAAGCTGCTGAGCAAGATGTTCCAGCTCAACGTCGGCTACTTCCTGATCCAGTGCGCAAGCGAGGACGACCGCGAGACGGTCTACAAGCTCTGCGGGCAGTACTCGCGCGAGGACGCCAACGGGGTGCCGCAGGTCTGCTTCATGGGCGTCATCAACCCGCTCAGCCCCGAGGTCGAGTCGCCCGAGCACGTGCGCGACGAGCTGCTGCTGGCGGCCAAGTACATTCCGAAGGAGCGCCTGGGCGCGACCGACGACTGCGGCTTCTCCCCCTTCAGCCGCGACGAGAAGCCGAAGCACGGCTCGCCCGACTTCGCCCGCGACGTCGCGATGGAGAAGATCGCCAACCGCATCAAGGGCGCCGCGATGGCGTCCGAGGAGCTCGGCGTTGCTAGACCGAGACGCCCCGGGCGGCGAGCAGCAGCGCTCCCAGCTCGCGCGCGCGGGTGCCGGCATCGTGGTCGCCCTCGGCGGCGGCCACGATGCTGCCCTTCATGAGGATGTGCCACTGGCGGGCGAAGGCGTCGGCCTCCTCGGCGGGGACGCCGGCCTGCTCGGCGAGGTCGGCCACGTAGGCGCGGATCGCGGTCAGGTGCTTGACGCTCGCCTGGTGCACCGGGTGGTCGGGGTCGGCGATCTCGAGCATCACGTTGATGAACGAGCAGCCCTCGAAGTCCTCCCGCGCGAACCACTCGCCGAAGACGTCGAAGATCGCCAGCAGGCGCCCGGCCGGGGTCTCGGCCCGCGCCTCGGCCTCGGACTGCAGCCATGCGCGGGTCCAGCGCTCCTCGCGGCGCTGGAGGAACGCGAGGATCAGCTCGTCCTTCGACGCGAAGTTGCGGTACAGCGTCATCTTCGCTGCGCCGGACTCGGCGATAATGCGGTCGACGCCGACCGCCTTCGTCCCGTGCCGGCTGAAGAGCTCGTAGGCGGTCTCGAGGATCCGCTCACGGCCACTGCTCGGAGCTGCCATTCGATTCGACTATAGCCTTGTGCCGGATGGCCTCCTTCCCGGATCCCTCGCTCGACGCGTCGAGCACGTTCGTCCAGGGCGCCGGGCTCGTGGTCGACGAGTACAGCGGCGACGAGGTGACCGGCCACATCGACGCCGGCCCTGAGCACCACACGCCGTGGGGCATGGTGCACGGCGGCGTCTACGCCGCGGCGATCGAGAGCGCGTGCAGCATCGGCGCCTCGCTGGCCGCCGAGCCCGCGGGCCAGTTCGCGGTCGGGCTCTCCAACCAGACCGACTTCCTGCGCGCCCACCGCGAGGGCCGGCTCGACGTGCGAGCCAGGCCGGTCCACCAGGGGCGGACCGGCCAGCTCTGGGCCTGTGACATCACGCGCGAGGACGGCAAGCTCGTCGCGCAGGGCCGCGTGCGGCTGCAGAACGTCCCGAAGCCCTGGCAGCGCGCGCGCCGCGACAGCGTACGCGGCGAGCCCGATCGCCAGTGAGGCGGCGATGGCCGGTGCGTAACCGCCCGCGTCGATCACCGCTCCGGCCGCCGGCGGGCCGACGGCGGAGCCGACCGCCGCGCTCGTGTAAAGCACACCAAGCAGCGCCCCGAGCCGCTCAACGCCGAAGCGCGCCGCCACCACCGCGGGCGCAAGCGCGACGTAGCCGCCGTAGCCGACCCCGAGCACGAGCGCGAATGCCAGCAGCACCGCATAGCTCCCGGCGGCGAGCCACCACAGCAAGAAGCTGAGCGCGATCGCGAGGAAGCAACCGCGGAACACCCGCAGCAGCCCGAAAGGCACCGCGAGCGCGCCGAGCGCGAGCCGCCCGACCACGCTCGCGGTCCCGATCGCGCCGATGAGGCCCGCCGCGAGCACGGGGTCGACGCCCCGCTCCTCTGCGTAGGAGGGCAGGTAGACGAACGGCACGAACAGCGGGATCCCGAGCAGGGCGGTCGCGAGGTAGAGGCGCCGGTACTGGCTGTCGCCCAGCGCGTCACGGAGCGACGCGCCCACCACCGCCTCCCCGGTCGGCGCGGGCGAGGCGGCGAGCGCGCACAGCACGAGCGCAACCGTGCCAGCGGCCGCGAGCACGAGATAGCTGTCCCGCCACCCGACCGCCTCGATCAGCGCCGCGGTGGCGGGCGGGATCGTCAGCGTGCCGAGGCCGATGCCGGCCACCGCGACACCGAGCGCGAGCGTCCGCCGCCGCACGAACCAGGCGCCGACGAGCGCCACCATCGGCACGTAGGCGCAGGCCACTCCGACTCCGACGCCGATCCCGTAGGCGGCGAGCGCGACGCCGAGCGAGCCGGCGCGCGCGGTGGCGAGGAGCCCGAGCCCGAGCGCGGTGGCCCCGACGAGCAGCACCTTCCGCGGGCCGAAGCGGTCGCTCGCGGCGCCGCTGACCCCGCCGAGCCCGAAGTAGAGCAGCGAGGTCAGTGAGAAGAACGCGGCGCCGGCGGCGCGGCCGACGCCGAAGTCCTCGCGCATCTCGTCCAGGAACGCGCCGTAGCTGTAAGCGATCCCGAACGCGACGAACATCGCCGCGAACGCCGCGGCGACGACGCCCCAGGCGCGCGGCGAGTCGAGGCCCTGCCCCATCCTCGCCGCACGCTACCGGGCATCAGCAGTGGCCGGTGACGGTCGAGTCGATACAGGCCGGCGCGACCGGGGCCTGGGTCGGCGCGGCGACCGGCTCGGCGGGGTTGTCGAGCACGGCGACGAGGGCCAGCGCGATCACGGCGGCGAGCACCGCGGCGAGCAGCCAGGCAGGGACGGCGAAGCGGTGCACCAGGGCTGTGTGGATGTGGGCAGTCATGCCCCGTTCATCGTTGCCCGATTGCGCAATGTGACTGTCACAAACAGGGCCTGCCGAGCGATGATGCTTCGCGAGGGACCGTGTCGTGCCGACCCGCCCCGACCGCACCGACGAGGAGCTGCTCGCCTCCCATGAGACCGATGACTTCGGAGTGTTCTACGACCGCCATGTGCGCGCGCTGCTCGGCTACTTCCAGCGCCGAACCGGCGACCCGCAGGTGGCGGCCGACCTCACTGCGGAGACGTTCGCATCCGCGATCGTCGCGCAGAAGCGCTACGTGCCGACCGGCGCGCCCGCGCTCGCGTGGCTGTACCGCATCGCCTCGCGGCGGCTCGTCGACTATCAGCGGCGAGGGGCGGTCGAGCGCAAGATGCAGCACGCGCTCGCGATGGAGCGCCCGCGGCTGAGCGGCGAGGACGCAGACATGATCCGGCTGCTCGCCGACGACGCCGCGATCTCGGCGTTGACCGAGCTCCCGCGCGACCAGCGCGACGCGGTTGCCGCGCACGTCATCGGCGACGCGGACTACGCCGAGCTCGCGGCCGCGCAGCACACCTCGGAAGCCGCGGTCCGCCAGCGCGTGTCGCGCGGGCTCGGAACGCTGCGCCGGCGGATGGGAGGGAGCGCATGAGCGACTTCGTCACCGAGCTGCGACGCGAGGTCGTCGGCGCCCATGCCGCGCACCGCGTCTCGGCGGTCCGCACTCGCCGCCGCCGCCGGCGGCCGATCCTGGCCGGAGTGGTCGCGCTCGCCGCCTTGCTCGTCGCGGTCGTGTGGACCTTGCGCTCGCTCCCCCTGCCCCAGCAGACCACCAAGCCGCGCATCGTCAAGGTCGTCCACATCGGCGGCGACCCGATCGACGGGACGTTCGCCGCGGGCTCGCTGTGGGTCGCCGACTTCGGGGGCGACCAGGTCGTCCGCATCGACCCGGTCCGCCGAACGGTGATCGCACGGATTCCGATCGGCAACGCTCCCGAGAACATCGCCGCCGACAGCGAGAGCGTCTGGGCGAACACGACGACGACCGAGGGCACGACGGTCCTCTGGCGCATCGACAGCGCGACGAACCAGCTGGCCAACCGCGTCGACGACGACTACTCCATCGGCATCGCCGCGACTCCCGGGCGGGTGTGGGTGGCCCGGCGGGATGACCTGCACTCCGTCGACGTGTTCTCGGCCGGCGGGCGCCGGCTCGCCCGGATCCCGGTCGAGGGCATCGCTGGAATCACTGCCGCCGGCGGCTCGGTCTGGGTCGCGGGCGGGGACGGCACGGTGACCCGCATCGGGGAGCGGAGCGGCAAGATCGAGCACAGCTGGCCGCAGCTCATCCCGAACAACCCCGACGGGGGTTCCAACACCATCGCGGCCGACCGCACCGGCGCCTGGGTCGTCGAACCGGGGAAGGGCCGGCTGCTGCGCTTGGAGGGCGACAAGGTGGTGCGGTCGCTCCGGACCGGCGCCACGAAGGGGATCCTTGCCCGCTCCAACGGCCTCTGGGTCGTCACCAGCGAGGAGCCCCAGGCCGCCGCCGTCGAGCGCATCGACCCGCGCACCGGCAAGGTGACCGCCACCGTCCAGCTCGGGACGCACTACCCGCGCGCGCTCGTGACCGTGCGCGGAGGGCTCTGGGTGATCGCCGGCGATGGGACTGCCGTGCTGATCGACACCTAGGCCGCTGGCCCGGCGCGCCACCCCCTCCGGCGCGCCGGGCCCGCAGCGGTTCGCTAGCCGAGCGAGGCGGCCAGCAGCACCGAGCTGGCCGACGCCGACAGCGAGACCTCCGAGGTCACGAAGTCCGCGCGCCGGTCCTCGTAGACGACCGTCGTCGAGTTGAAGCGGCGCAGCGGCGTGCGGGCGAGCTTGAGCTCGGAGTCGCGCAGCGAGCCGGGGTCCGCCGGGCCGTTGACGACCGCGCCGTCGAGCAGCCGGGCGGGCGAGCCCTTGAGGAACGCCGGGTGGTGCGGGCGCTTGGCGTCGATGGCGCCGCGCCCGACCACGAAGCTCCTCCCCCATGCATTGCGGCCGAGCAGGTAGTCGCGCGCGCCCGCGGCGATTCGCAGGCCATCGGTGGCGACGGCGGCGCGCTTGGCCGCGGCGGCGACCGCGCCGCTGCCGCCGTTGTCCTGCAGCGAGCCGAACGTGATGATCGCCGGGGTGGCGAACGGCGTGCTCGCCGCCCGTTCGCGCGCCGCGCTCACGACCTTGCGCAGTCGCACCGCAGCCGACGTCGTCGAGCTTCGGCGCGCCGAGGCCGCCGCAGAGCTCGGCGGCGACGAGCGGCCCGACCGTGCCCGGCACGGTGCCGGCGTAGAGCTGGTCGTCGTCGCTGCCGCGGCGGAAGAAGTCGGTCGCCTCGGCGAGCAGCGCCGGGTCGCCGGTCGCGCGGTGCAGCTCGAGCGCGGCGAACGCGAGGTCGTCGGTGAAGATGTTGTCGGGATAGAAGTCCTCGACGTTCTCGTCGCCGAGCTTCGTGATCGCGTTCGTCTGCTTGCCGGCCGCGTACCACTCGCGCGCGGCGGTCAGGTAGGTGTCGCGCTGCGCGCCCTCGCTGCGCTGGGCGGCCAGCGCGAGTGCGGCCGCGGCGCTGCCCATGATGTTCGAGCTCGTGGTCGGGTAGGCGTAGCGGATCCCGACGCCTTGGCGAGTGTCGGCGTCGTCCTTGGCCGGATCGCGGAAGCCGGTGTTGTGGTCGCGCACGTCGCCGACGATCCCGATGAAGAGGTCGGGCCGCGGGTGCGCCTTGAGCAGCCAGCGCAGACCGACGTCGGCGGTGGCGTGCAGCGCCGGAGCGTCGGCCGGGCTGAGCCGCGCGGCGAGCTGCAGCTCCGCGACCGCGAACGCCGCGGGCTGGGTGATCTTGAGGTTGTCGCCGGCGTCGCGCCAGCCGCCGGTGAGGTCGAACCGCTGCCCGTCGTACGGCCCGCCCTTGACGATCGCGTCGTTGCGGTGCGCGGGACCGAACACGCGGCTCGGCTCGTCGCCGTCGGCGTTGGCGGCGAACAGACCGAGCAGCCGCCGCACGAGCGCCGAGCGCGCGGTCGGCGAGACGACCACGGCCGCGATGTCTTGCCCGCCGCCCGCACGCGGTAGCGGCCGGCCTTGAGCACGCCGAGGTCGGCGGTGGCGGCGCGGCGCCACGGCTTGGGTGAGCCCTTCGCCCGCTTCAGCCGCCCGCGCTTGACCACCTTGCCGCCGGCGTTGACGACCGTGAAGCGCTTGCCCGCCTTCCCGCCCGCCACGACGGCCAGCTTCGGGTCGCCCGGCGCGCTCGGCCCGCCGGTGCGGATCACGGTCGGCGGGGCGGCGACGGCGGCCGGAGCGGCGAGCCCCAGGAGGATCAGGGCGGTGAAGAGCGCGCGCATGAGCGCGCGAGCCTACTCAGCACACCTTGACTTGACCCCGCATCCGGAGGAGGGTGGGAGACGCGAGGTCTCCCGCAGCCCTGCTCGGTGCCCGAGACGCCACGACGGCGAAATCGAGGCACCCGCTGTGCGCACCTTCCATCGTTCTGCAGTCCTGGCGGTCGCGGCGACGCTGATCCTCGGGGCGGCCAACGCCTCGGCCGCGATCACGCTCCGAGCCGACGGGAGCTCTGTGGTCCTCGAGGACGCCACCGGCTCCAACGAGACGATCATCGGCTACGAGGCCGACCGGCTGACCGTTCAGAACACGGACGGGAGCGAGTTCGGGATCCTCCTGGTCACCGACGAGGCCGGCGGCTGCGACTTCAGTGACAACAACGAGATCAACTGCCCGCCGACGTTCGGCGACATCCAGGCCACCTACGGTGGGGGGAACGATACGTTCCGCTTCTACCAGGTGTGCGTGCCGACGGCGACGATCGCGCTCGGCAACGGGACCAACGGCTTCACCGGTGAGGGCTGCGACGACTCGACCGCCACGGTCTCGGGCGGCAGCGGTCAGGACGGGTTCACGGGCAGCTCCGACGGCGCGACGCGGGAGCGGCTGTTCGGCGCGCGGCGGCGACGACAGGCTGCAGGGCTACGCGGGGAACGACGAGCTCCACGGCGGCGAGGGCGCGGACGTCGTCGACGGCGGCGAGGGGAACGACGGCCTGTTCGGCGAGGGCGGCAGCGACCAGATCACCGGCCGCGGAGGCAACGACACCGAGGACGGCGGGCCCGGCGACGACCGCATGGGCTCGAGCGCCGGCGGCATCGGCGAGGACAACGACCAGGGCGCCGACAACGTCCGCGGCGGGGACGGCACCGACACGCTGACGCTCGAGGACCACGTGGGCGGGGTGACGATCCGCCTCGACGGCCAGGCCAACGACGGCGCGCCCGGCGAGGGCGACAACATCGCCTCCGACCTCGAGGCGATCAATGGCACGAACGGAAACGACGCGTTCTTCGGGACCGAAGGCCGCGACAACTTCTCGGGCTACCCCGGCAACGACGAGATCCACGGCGCCGGCGGCGACGACGAGCTCAGCGGCGGCAGCGGCGACGACCGCATGTTCGGCGACACCGGCAACGACAAGGTCCAGGGGTACGAGGGATCCGACACGGTCGACGGCGGGCCGGGGAGCGATCAGCTCTACGGCGACCGCGGGTCCTGCAGCGTGTTCTGCACGTTCGACGCCGACCAGCTGCTCGCGCGCGACGGCGAGCGCGACACCGTCGACTGCGGCGGCGGCGCCGATTCCGCGCAGGTGGACGGGCTCGACATCGTCGCGTTCTGCGCCTTGGTCGACCGCCAGAACCTCCCCGGCGCCGGCGGGCCGGGTGGTGGAGGCCCGAGTGCCGCCGCCGCGCTGGCGCTCAAGGTCGGCAAGTCGATCAAGCTCAAGGCGCTGCTCAAGCGCGGCCTCGCCGTCCGCCTCCAGTGCGCGGCGGCCTGCAAGGTCGTGGCGACGCTCAGCTTCAAGGGCAAGCGGCTCGGCGCCGGTCGCAAGACGCTGCGCAAGGCGGGCACCGCGCGGCTCGCGGTGAAGGTCGGCAAGAAGGCGAGGCGGCGGGCCCGGCGCCTCCGCGGCAAGAAGCTGACGCTGCGAGTCAAGGTCACGTCCGCCGGCAAGACGACGACGCTGACGCGCAAGGTGACGCTCAAGCGCTGAGCGTCAGCGCACCCACATCTGGTCCAGCATGGTGGCGTACAGCAGGTGAGTTCTGACGTTCCCGGCGCGCTTCGAGACGAGCACCGCGGATCGGCGGGTGGTCAGCGGGACGGCAGGCGCGAGGTCGACAACGCGGCGGTCGGCCGCGGCCCACGCGGCCAGGTTGGTGCGCGGGGCGCTGAGCGCCCGATCGATCTGGCGATCCAGCGCGCGATTGCAGAACCGCGCAATGTTCGTGGCGACCTCGCCGCAGCCGAAGTTGGCCTGGATGAAGTTCGATGCCGTGAGATAGTCCGCGCCCCATTCCGCCAGGCCGGTCGTCGCCCGCGTGTTCGCCTTGTAGGTGTCGAGCTCGCTGTACGGCTGGAACCGCAGCGTCACGCGGAAGCCGAGCTCCTCGAGCAGCCTCGCGTAGTAGCGACCGAGCCCGACTCTCTCGTCCGCCATGTGGAGGACCACGCGGTCGCCGGTATGCCCGGACGCCGCGACGAGCCGACGCGCGCGCTCCATGTCCGGCGCGGTCCAACCTCGGCCTGGCGTCGGATTCGCCGTGTACGGACAGTAGGGCGCGTAACCGGGAAAGCCGGCCGGCAGGATCTGGCAGGTGATCTGGCCCGCCTCCGGACCTCCGAGCAGGTCGACCACGCGCTCCCGATCGATCGCGAAGTTGACGGCCTTCCGAACGCGGACGTCGTCGAACGGACCACGGCGCACCTTGAAGAACAGCCAGTCCGTCGTGGGCGCCGGACGGCTGTGGACCTGACCCGGCGACTGGGTTTCCAGCGGCACGGATGCGACTCGCCGTGAGCGGAGTCCCGAACGGGTTGGCGACGACCACCACGTCGGCGGCGCCGCGCTGGACGGCCGCGAGCCGGCGCTCGAGCGTCGGCTCCTCGTAAGGTCGACGTCGATGCGGTCCGCGAACCCAGGCCCGAGCGGGCGCGACGGGTTCGACCGGAAGTAGCGGTTGCGGACGAGCGTGCCGCCGCGGTCGGAATCCCAGGCGGCAACACGGTACGGACCGGTGCCCGGGGGCGTGCGCCCCGTCGTCGGGCGACGCGCGCTGTCGGCGGGGACGACGTAGGCGTACGGCAGCGCGAGCTTGTGCAGGAAATCCGTGTCGCGGCCGGTGAGACGGATGGTGATCGTCCTCGCCTGGTCGTCGATCTCGATCCCGCGTGCGAGATCGCACGGCGCCTTCTGGGTCGCGCACTTCCGCGCCCCGACGATCCCCGCGTAGAAGTCCGGGAACCACCCCTTGCCGCGCGTCGCCTGGATGAACCGCTCGATCGAGGCCCTGCACGTCCGTGGGCCGGACTGATCTACCGTCCGAGAAGCGCAGCCCGGGACGGAGCGTGAAGAGGTAGGTCCTCCCGTCGTCGCTGGGCGACGGTGCGTCGGTGGCAAGCGCGCCGACGAGCGTGGCGCCGGCGGCACCCTCGACGCGCCGGTACTGCACGAGGCCGTCATAGGCCAACGAGCTGAGCGGGACCGTGCCCCAGATGGCGTAGGACCACGGGTGCAGTGGGTCCATGACGAGGCGGGTCTTGGGCAAGCGCGCCATGAGGGCGCGCAGCGTGCCGCCGCGGTGCGCGGCCAGCGGCGCACCGGCCGCCGCCCACACCGATCCGCCCGCAACGGCGATCGCCGGCGCGCTGCTCCCGGTCTTCAGACGCTCGACGACGCGCGGCCCGTCCGGATCGACGCGGGCGACGGTCCCCTCCTCGCCGCCGCTCACCCACACGGAGCCCTCCCCCACGGCAACCGCGGTCGGATCGCGGCCGATGCCGACTGCCCCCGCGACAGCGTTCGTGGCGGGATCAATCTTCATCAGCGTGCCGTCAAGACGATTGGTGACCCAGACCGCGCCCTCGCCCACGGCCACCGCACTCGGCCCGTTGCCGACCTGGATCGCGCGCACGACACTGCCGGTGCGAGGCTCGATCCGCGTCACCGTCCCCGCCTCTTCGCTCGCCACCCACAGCGCGCCGGCGCCCGCCGCGAGCGCGCTCGGGTTCGCTCCCACCTGGATCGGCGACCCGGGGCGGCCACTGTCGAAATCGATCTTCCGGATGCGGCCGTCGACGCCCGACGCCACCCACACTGCGCCCGGTGTGACGGCCAGCGCGCGCGGCGCGTTCCCGACCGTGATCCGCCCCACGGCCTTGTCCGCTCCCGGGTCGACCTGCACCACAGCACGGCTATCGCTGTCGGCCACCCACAGCGAACCGCCGCCATAGGCGAGCGCCGCGGGGCTGCCGCCAACCGGGATTCTCACCGAGTCGTTCTTGCGGTTCCGGTAGAAGCGCGAGACGGTGCCGTCGGCCGCGTTCGCGACCCACACCGATCCGCCGCCGTTCACCGCGGCGCTCGGGCTCTCGCCGACCCCGTACTGGTCCGTGATCCGTCGGCCGTCCGGGTCGATCAGCCCGACGGAGTTCTCGTCGATGCCCTCGAGTCCCTCAGGTTCGAGGACGCGGATGACCCCGAACGCGGTGATGCCTGCAATCAGCAGCACGGCGGCGCCGATCAGCAGATACCGGGCGCGTGGCGGCGGTGGCCGGCTCGTGGCCGCCGGCTCGGCGTCGGGTGTCGTGGGCAGGTCGAGCGCCGGATCCTGGGCGAGGATGCCCTCCTGCAGGCGCCGAAGGTCGGCGCCCGGCTCGACGCCGATCTCGTCGACGAGCGAGGCGCGCGCGTCGCGGTAGGCCTCGAGCGCCTCCGATTGCCGGCCGCAGCGGTAGAGCGCGAGCATCCGCTGCTCATGGACGCGCTCGCGCAGGGGGTGCTCGGCGGCCAGCGCGTCGAGCTCGCCGATCACCTCGGCGTGGCGACCGGCCTCGAGATCCGCGTCGACCGCCATCTCGGTGGCGCGCAGTCGCAGCTCCTCGAGGCGGCGGATCTCGGCGGCCGCGAACGGCTCCTCGGCCAGGTCCGCCAGCGGCTGGCCGCGCCACAGCGCGAGCGCGTCGCGCGGCCGCTGCTCGTCGAGCAGCCGCTCGGCCAGCAGCACGTCGACCTCGCCGTTGGTCAGCTGTAGCTCGTAGCCACGGCCGTGGGTCACGATCTGGACCCCGTTGTCGCCGAGCAGCCGGCGGAGGTGCGACACGTACAGCTGCACCATCTTCGCCCCGCTCGGCGGCGACTCGTCGCCCCAGAGCCCTTCCGCGAGGTGGTCCGCGGCGACCGTGCGGCCCGGTTTCAGGGCCAGCATCGCGAGTACCGCCCGCTGCTTGCGGGGGCCCAGGTCGATGGGCCCGTCCCCGAGGCGAACCTCGAGCGGCCCTAACAGCCGCAGTTCCACCGTGCGGGCGACACTAACGGTCACTGACTAATGGGTGAAACCCTGTCAGTTACCGAACCCACATCTGGTCGAGCAACGCGAACCACTGGCCGTGGGTCTTGACGTTGCCCACGCGTTTCGAGACGAGGACCGCGACCCGTCGGCTGGTCAGCGGCACCGCGGCGGCGAGGTCGGTGACGCGGCGGTCGGCGGCCGCCCACGCTGGCCCTGCCTCCGCGGGCGGCGTCCGCTGCGCTCGGCCGATCAGGCGATCCAGCTTGCGGTCGCAGAGCCGCGAGACGTTCAGCTCGCCCGCGCCGGCGGCGCCGCAGGCAAAGTTGTTCTCGAGGAATGTGGACGGCGTGAGCGCGTCCGCCAACCAGCCCGTGAAGCCCGTCTGCGGCTGCGCACTCCTCCGGTAGTCGTCGGCGCCCGCTTCGAAAGCGAGCGTCGCGCGGAAGCCGAGGTCGTCGAGCACGCGCACGTAGTAGCGGGCGACGGGGGCACGCCAGGGCTCGGCGTGAACGACGACACGCTCGCCGGCTCGCCCGGACGCCGCGACGAGGCGGCGCGCCTGCTCCATGTCAGGCGCAGACCAACCTCGACCGCCCGACTTCGCGGTGTAGGGGCAGTAGGGCTCGTGGCCCGGGAAACCGGGCGGCAGGATCTGGCAACTGGGTTGACCGACCTCGCGTCCTCCTCCGAGCGCGACGACCCTGTCCCGGTCGATCGCGAAGTTGACCGCGCGCCGCACGCGGGGGTCGTCGAACGGGCGGCGTCGCACGTTCAGGTAGATCCATTCGGAACTCGCCGCAGGCGTGCTGTAGAGCCGTCCCGGCGCCTGCGCCGCCAGCGCCCTGAGGCGGTGCGAGCTGAGGTCGCTGCCGAACGGGTCCGCGAGGATCGCGACGTCGGCGGTACCGCGCTGCGTGGCGGCGATCTGCTGCTCGATCTTCCTGTAGTCGTGGAGGACGACCTCGATGCGGTCGGCGAAGCCCGGCCCCCGGGAGCGGGCCGGGCCCGACAGGAAATGTGGGTTGCGCTCGAAGGTCCCGCCTCGCCGCGCATCCCAGGCGGCGACACGGTACGGCCCCGTACCGGGAGGTGTGCGGCCCGCGGTGGCGCGGGCAGGGCTGCCGGCGGGCACTACGGACGCGAAGGGGATCGTGAGCTTGTGCAGGAACTCCGGGTCCGGACGGGTCAGATGGACGGTGATGGTGCGCGTCCGCGCGTCCGCTTCGATTCCACGCGACAGGTCGCAGCGACCACTCGCGGCCATGCATCGCCGCGCGCCAACGATGCCCGCGTACAGCGGCGGCAGTTGCTGATCCGCGGGGAGGTCGCGCGTGGCCTGCAGGAAGCGCTCCATCGAGCCCCTGAAGTCGGCAGGACGGACCGGCGTGCCGTCGGAATAGCGCAGTCCGCGACGCAGCGTGAAGACGTAGCTGTGGCCGTCGCGACTCGCAGGCGGCGCCGTCGTCGCCAACGCCCCGACGATCGTCGCGCCCGCCGCACCCTCGACACGTCGGTAGGCGACCAGGCCGTCGTAGGCGAGCGAGTCGAGGCTGAACGCCGCCCAGCCAATGATCGCCCGCGGGTCCAGCCAGTCGAGCCGGAGCGACGGCTTGGGCGAGCTGGGGACGTGCACGCGGAGCGTCCCACCACGATGCGCAGCCTGCGGAGCGTCGGCAGCGGCCCACACCGAGCCACCCGCCACGGCGATGGCTGCCGGGCTGCTGCCGGTCTTCAGCGGCTCGACGACGCGCGGGCCGTCGGGGTCCACTTGGACGACGGTCCCGTCGTCGCCGCCGGCCACCCAGACTGCCCCCTCGCCCACGGCCACTGCTGTCGGGTCGCTGCCGACGGCGCCGCTCCAGGTCACCGCGTTGCGCTCCGGGTCGATGCGCGCGAGGGTCCCGACCTGGCGGTTGACGACCCACACCGCGCCCTCGCCGACGGCCACCGCGCTCGGGCCGCTGCCGACGGGGATCGCCTGCACCACGCGGCCGCTGCGCGGGTCGATCCGGGTGACCGTCCCGGACTCCTCGCTCGCCACCCACAGCGCGCCGGCGCCCGCCGCGAGCGCGCTCGGGTTCGCTCCCACCTGGATCGGCGACCCGGGGCGGCCACTGTCGAAATCGATCTTCCGGATGCGGCCGTCGACGCCCGACGCCACCCACAATGCGCCCGGTGTGACGGCCAGCGCGCGCGGCGCGTTCCCGACCGTGATCCGCCCGACGGGCATGTTGGCGCCGGGATCGACCTGCACGACATCGCGCGACTCGCTGTCCGCCACCCACAGCGACCCGCCGCCGAACGCGACTGCCGCGGGGGCGCCGCCGACCGCGATCCGCACCGCCTCGTCGCCCGTCCGGTCGATACGCGAGACGGTGCCGTCGGCCGCGTTGGCGATCCACACTGAGCCACCGCCCTCCGTCGCGGCGCTCGGGCCGGCGCCGACGGGGATCTCCTTCGTGATGCGGAGCCCGTCAGGGTTGATCAGACCGACGTAGTTCTCGTCGATGCCCGCAAGCCCCTCGGGCTCGAGCACCCGGATCACGCCGAACGTCATCACGCCCGCGATCAGCAGTAGGGCGGCGCCCACCAGCAGATGCCTCGACGCCCGGCGCGGCGGCGGCGGCGGCGCCGCGGACTCGGTCGGCACGGGCAGGTCGAGCGCCTGATCCTGCGCAAGGATCGCCTCGTGCAGCTCGCGCAGCTCGGCGCCGGGCTCGACGCCGATCTCCTCCACGAGGTGGGAGCGCGCGTCGCGGTAGGCCGCCAATGCCTCCGACTGCCGGCCGGAGCGGTAGAGCGCGAGCATCCGCTGGGCGTGGAGGCGCTCGCGCAGCGGCTGCTCGGCCACCAGCGCGTCCAGCTCACCGATCACCTCGCCGTGCCGCCCCGCTTCGAGGTCGGCGTCGATCGCGCTCTCGGAGGCACGCAGGCGCAGCTCGTCGAGGCGGCGGATCTCCGGAGCGGCGAACGGCTCGTCGGCGAGGTCGGCAAGCGCGTCGCCGTGCCACAGCGCCAGTGCCTCTCGCGGGTGCGATTCGTCGAGCAGGCGCTCGAAGCGCACGGCGTCGACATCGCCGTCGGCCAGCTCCAGTTCGTAGCCGCGGCCGTGCGTCACGATCCGGACGCCGTCCCCGTCGAGCGCCCGCCGCAGGTGCGAGACGTAGAGCTGCACCATCTTCGCCGCGCTCGGCGGCGGCGCCTCGCCCCACAGCCCCTCGGCGAGCCGATCGGCCGACACTGTCCGGCCTTGTTCCAGCGCGAGCATCGCGAGTACCGCCCGCTGCTTGCGGGGGCCCAACTCGACGGGCCCGTCCTCGAGGCGAACCTCGAGCGGCCCCAGGAGCCGCACGTTCACCGTGGGCCGACCTTACTCCGGCCCACGTGAGTAGACAACGGCGGTCGATTCGTCAGTAGACCGCGAGTTGACCGGGCGTATACCGCCTCCAGAGAGCTTCGTCGGCATCCCCCCGACCGCCTCGAAAGGAGGCCGTCATGAAGGTCTCACACCGCATCACCCGCCTGGTCCTCATCGGTCTCGCGGTCCTCGTGCTCGCCGCCCCCGCCGCCAGCGCACGGCCCGCCTCGACCACCGACTACCAGGACACCGGCGAGCCGTTCGTCATCGAGCCCGAGGCGCCCGTCGTGCAGAGCGTCAACGAGGGCTTCGACTGGGCCTCGGCAGCGATCGGCGCCGGCTTCGCCGGCGGCATCATCCTGCTGATCTCGTGGGGCGGCGTCACCTACCGCCACCGCCACCAGAGCCAGCTTCCCCTCGCGTGATGAAGCGCGTCCCGCTCGCAGTTTGCGCGGCCGGCCTCTTGGCCCTCCTGGGGTCGGCCGCGTCGGCGGGCGCCCATGGCGGCGCCCGCTCCGACCCTGTCGGCGCCTGGAATGACAACGCCGGCAAGGCGGCCGTGGCCGCCTGCATCTCACCAGTCGGGCCGTCGCCCGCGGAGGCGCGGATGTACGCCATGACCCACGTGGCCATCCACGACGCGCTGAACGCGATCGATCGTCGCTCGGAGCCGTACGCGTACGCCGCGCGGGTACACCGGCGCACGTCACCGGACGCCGCGGTCGCCGCGGCAGCCCACGACGTCCTCGTGCTCACCCTCGGCGAGCTGTCGGCGCTCGTGCCTCCGGCGTGCGTGACCGCCGCCGTGGCCGGCGTCGAGGCGGACTACGCCGCAGCGCTCGCCGCCATCCCGGACGGCAGCGCCGAGGACCGCGGGGTTGCGGTCGGTCGGGCTGCCGCGGCGGCGATCCTCGCTCTGCGGGCGACGGATCGCGCTCTGCGGGCGACGGACGGCGGGCAGGCGCTGCTCACCGGCGACCCGTTATTCCCCCAGGGCACACGACCGGGCGAGTACCGCTTCACGCCCACCGTCGGCACGCCGCTCGCCTTCGCTCCGCACCTCGGCGAGATGGCGCCCTTCGTACTCCGGGACGGCAGCCAGTACCGCCCCGGCCCGCCGTACCCGGTGACGAGCCGGCGATACGCAGCGGACGTGAACGAGATCCAGCGCCTGGGTGGCGATGGCGTCACCACGCCGAGCGCCCGCTCGCCGGAGCAGACGCAGGTCGCGCTGTTCTGGGTCGAGAGCTCGCCGCTGCAGTGGAACCGGATCGCCAGGACGGTCGCCGTGGCGGCTGGAGTCGACCAGTGGGAGAAGGCCCGCCTCCTCGGGCTCCTGAACATGAGCCTCATCGACGGCTACATCGGGACGTTCGAGGCCAAGTACCACTACCTGTTCTGGCGACCCGTCACGGCGATCCGGCTCGCGGACACGGATGGCAACCCGGCCACCTCGGCGGATCCGACGTGGACGCCGCTGGTGGAGACGCCGCCGATCCCGGACCACGACTCCGGCCACGCAGTCGAGGGCGGGGCGGCCGCAGCGGTCCTGCGGCGCTTCTTCCACACCGACCGGGCGCACTTCTCCACCTGCAGCACGACGCTGCCGGCCGGGAGCAACTGCGGCGACGCAGGCGCCGTGTCCCGCCACTACCGCAGCTTCTCCCAGGCTGCGGGGGAGAACGGCGAGTCGCGCATTCTCGTCGGCTTCCACTTCCGCCACGCGGTGGATGACGGCATCGCGCACGGCCGCAAGATCGGCGACCGCGCGGTCGATCGCTTCATGCGGCGCCAGCGCTGACACACCCAGCCCACGCCGCGCTACTTTGCGCGGCGTGGGCTGTCCTGTGCACGAGGGCTTCGACCCGCTGTCATCCGAGTTCCTCGCCGACCCCTACGCGGTGCTGGCGGAGCTGCCGGACGACGAGCCGGTGTTCTACGCGCCGTCGCTCGACTACTACGTGGTCACTCGCTACGCCGACGTCGAGCAGGTCTTCCTCGATCCCAAGACCTACTCGGCCGCGACCGCCCAGCTCCCGCTGATCCAGCTCGAGCCGGAGGCGCTGAAGATCCTCGCCGAGGGCGGGCACCGGCCGCAGCCATCGATGGTGTCGCTCGACCCGCCCGCGCACACGCGCCTGCGCCGCCCGGCCTCGCGCGCGTTCACGCCGCGGCGCGTGGCGGCGATGGAGGAGCGCATCCACGCGACGGTCGACGAACTGCTCGACGCGGTGGACGACTCGCAGCCGTTCGACCTCGTGTCCGCCCTGACGTTCCCGCTCCCGGCCACGATCGTGTTCTCCTTCATGGGCGTGCCCGAGGAGGACTGGGCGCAGCTGAAGACGTGGTGCGGCTCGCGCGCGACGCTCGCCTGGGGCCGCCCCGCGCCCGAGGAGCAGGTCGACCACGCGCGCAACATGGCCGCCTACCGCGGCTACCTGCGCGCGCTCGTCAAGAGCAAAGTCGACGATCGCGCCGACGACTACGCGAGCGCGCTGCTGGCGATCCACGACGAGGACCCGGAGGCGCTCAGTCACGAGGAGATCGCCTCGATCCTGTTCTCGCTCTCGTTCGCCGGCCACGAGACGACGAACTACCTGATCGGCAACCTGATCCGGCGGCTGCTCGAGGAGCGATCGCGCTGGGAGGCGGTGGTCGCCGACCGCGAGCTGATCCCGGGCGCGGTCGACGAGACGCTGCGCTTCGACACCTCGGTGCCGGTCTGGCGGCGGATCACCACGCAAGCCGACGACGCTCGGCGGCGTCGATCTGCCTGAGGGCGCGAAGCTCTTCCTCTGGCTCGCCGCGACCGGCCGCGACGGCGACGTCTTCCCCGACCCCGACCGCTTCGATCCCGCGCGCGAGAACGCCCACCACAACCTCGCGTTCGGCAAGGGCATCCACTACTGCGCGGGCGCGACCCTCGGCAAGCTCGAGGCGCGGCTGGCGCTCGGCGGGCTGATCGAGCGCTGGCCGGAGCTGCGGCTGGTCGAGGACCAGACGATCCCGTTCCACCCCAACATCTCGTTCCGCGGACCGCTGGAGCTCTGGGCGACCGCGGCCTAGCGCACCCACACCCGGTCGAGCATGGTCGAGTACGTCGGGTGGTAGGTGACGTTGCCGACCCGCTTCGACACGTAGACGGTCAGGCGGATGTTGACGTACGGGACGGTCGGGGCGAGATCGACGACGCGGCGATCCACGGCTGCCCACGCCGCCGGAGCGTCCTCCGCGGCGGCAGCGCGCGCCCGGCCGATCGCGGCGTCCAGCCTGGCGTCGCATACGTGCGAGACGTTGGCGAACGTCGCATCGCCGCGCGCGGCGCAGGCGAACGTCGGGGCGAGCAGGCTCGACGCGCTCATGTAGTCCGGGAGCCAGCCCCCAACCCCCATCTGCATGCGCGAGCCGTCCCGCGCAACGTCCCCGAAATAGTCGGCGCCGGGGTGCACGCGCAACCGCGCGTGGAAGCCGAGGTCGCGCAGCAGCGAGACGAAGTAGCGGCCGGCGCGCTGGCGCTCCCAGTCGCCGACGTCGCACGGTCACGCTCGCGCCGGCGCGGCCGGACGCGGCGACCAGGCGGCGCGCGTCGCTCGAGGTCCGGCGCGGTCCACCCGCCGCCGCGCGACGCATGGGCGGTGTAGGGGCAGTACGGCGCGAAGCCCTGGAACTCGGGCGTCACGATCTGGCAGGTCTCGCGAGGCGGCCTCGGGACCGCCGTGCAACTCGACCAACTCGGCGCGGTCGACGGCATAGTTGAGCGCCTGCCGGACACGAATGTCGTCGAACGGCGGCCGCCGGACGTTCAGGAACATCCACGAGGCCCCGGGCAGCGGGCTGCTGTGCAGCCGGCCGGGCGCGCGCGCGACGAGGTCCGGGAGCTTGCCGCGCAGGGGGAAGTCCACGAGCCACGTCAAGTCCGCGCTGCCGCGGTCGATCGCCTCTGTGTGCGTCTCGAGGCGCCCCAGCCCCGTGACCTTGATCTCGATCCGATCCGCGAACCCGGCCGGCCGCGCGGCGGTCGGCCCGGAAGTGCGGGTTGCGCACGAGCACGCCGCCGCGGCTCGCATCCCACCGCGCGACGCGGTAAGGGCCGGTGCCAGGTGGTGCGAAGTCCTTGTCAGCGGTGCGCGCGGGTGTCGCGGAGGGCAGGAGATACGCGAACGGGGTCGTCAGCGTGTGGAGGAAGTCCGGGTCGCGCGCGGTCAGGTGGACGGTGATCGTCCGCGCGTGCGCGTCCGACTCGATGCCGCGCGAGAGGTCGCAGCGCGCCGGCGCGCTGATGCAGCGCCGCGCGCCGACGATGCCGTTGAAGTAGGGCGGGGAGCTGTCGCCGAAGCTGTCGCGGACGGCGCGCAGGGAGCGCTCCATCGACGCGCGGAAATCGCCCGGCTCGACCGGCGTCCCGTCGGAGTAGCGGATGCCGCGTCGCAGGGTGAAGACGTAGGTGCGCCCGTCCGAGCTCGGCGCAGGCGGCCGCGTGGCCAGCCCACCGACGAGCGTCGCGGCGCCGGAGCCGGGAACGCGACGGTAGGCGACGAGCCCGTCATGCGGGAGCCCCGCCAGCAGCCAGGTGTACACGTAGTACCCATCCGCATGGAGCCAGTTCACCGGCATCGGGCCCTTGGCCGGCTCCGCCTGCGGGAGGTCCACCCGCAGCGTGCCGCCCCGGTGCGCCGCCTCGGGCGCGACCGCGGCGGTCCACACCGAGCCGCCGGCGACCGCGAGCGCCGACGGGCTGCTGCCGACCTTGAATCGCTGCGCCTTGCGCGGTCCGTCCGGATCCACGCGAGCGACGGTGCCGTCCTCGCCGCCCGCGACCCACACGGCGCCCTCTCCGACCGCGACCGCGGTCGGGTCGTGGCCGACGCCCACGCTCCATGAGACCGAGTTCGTGTCGGGGTCGATCCGCGACACCGTGCCGTCGGTGCGGTTGACGACCCAGACCGCGCCTTCGCCGACCGCCAGCGCGCTCGGCGCGTGGCCGACGGTGACCGGAGCGACCACCGCGCCTGTGCGCGGGTCGAGGCGCGTCACGGTGTCGGTCTCCTCGCTCGCCACCCACAGCGCCCCGGCGCCGGCGGCGATCGCGGTCGCCTTCATCCCGACTGGGATCCGGCGCGCGCGATCCAGGCGGTCGAGCTCGACGCGGTGGAGGTCGCCTTCGGCGCCCGAGATCACCCACAGCGCGCCCTCCGCGAGCGCCAGCGAGCGCGGCGCGATGGCGGCCGGGATCTTCTGGCGCACTTTGTTGGAGCCCGGATCAACCTGCGCGACGGAGCGCGAGTCGCCGTCCGCCACCCACAGCGAGCCCGCGCCGAACGCGAGCGCCGCGGGGGCGCCGCCGACGGGGATCGGTTACGATCTGGGGTCGCGCTCGATGCGCGAGACGGTGCCGTCGAGCCGGTTGGCGACCCACACCGACCCGCCGCCCGCGGTGACCGCGCCGGGGCTGTGGCCGACCGAGTACCGGTCCGTGATGCGGCCGCTCTCTGGATCGATCAGCCCGATCGTGTCCTCGTCGATCCCGGACACCGTGTCCGGCTCGAGCACGCGGATGACCCCGAACGCCGTGATGCCCGCGAGCAGGAGCGCCGCGGCGCCGATCAGCAGCGCGCGCGACCGCCGCCGCGCCGGCGCTTGTGACCCTGCCACGGGCTCCGGCTCGGCCGGCGAGGGCAGGTCGAGCGCCGGGTCGTGCTCGAGGATCTGCTCGTGCAGCCGCTGGAGCTCGGCGCCGGGCTCGACGCCGATCTCCTCCACCAGCCCGGCGCGCGCGTCGCGGTAGGCGGCGAGAGCCTCCGACTGCCGGCCGGCGCGGTAGAGGGCGAGCATCCGCTGGGCATGCAGGTGCTCGCGCAGCGGGTTGGCCGCCACGAGCGCGTCGAGCTCGCTGATCACCTCGACGTGGCGGCCGGCCTCGAGGTCGGCGTCGATCGCCATCTCGGCCGCGCGCAGGCGCAGCTCCTCGAGGCGGCGGATCTCGGCGGCGGCGAACGGCTCGTCCGCGACGTCGGCGAGCGGGTCGCCGCGCCACAGCGCGAGCGCCTCGCGCGCGCGCGACTCCTCGAGCAGGCGCTCGAGGCGGACCGTGTCGACGGCTCCCTCCGGCAGCTGCAGCTCGTAGCCGCGGCCGCGGGTGGCGATGCTGGCGTCACCGTCGAGCACCCGCCGCAGATGCGAGACGTAAAGCTGCACCATCTTGGGCGCGCTGGGCGGCGGCTCGTCGCCCCAGAGCCCCGCCGCGAGCCGGTCGGCGGACACGGTCCGCCCCGCCTCGAGCGCCAGCATCGCGAGGACGGCCCGCTGCTTGCGGGGGCCCAACTCGACGGGCCCTTCCCCGAGGTGAACCTCGAGCGGCCCCAGTAGCCGCACGTCCATCGGTGGCGCGACCCTAACCGCCGGCTGACGGAGGAGCCAAGTGGTGTCAGCTAGCGAACCGCCGCGCGGATCGCGTCCCAGGCCCGGCGCACGTCCTCCTCGGTCGTGCGCTCCGAGCCGATCGCGAGCCGCAGCACGTAGCGGCCGCCGAGCCGCGTGTGGGAGATGAACAGCTCGCCGCTCGCGTTGACGCGCTCGAGGATCGCCGCGTTCTCCTCATCCGACCCCTGCTTGCGGAAGCAGACGAGCGAGAAGCGCTGGGGCGCGGCGAGCTCCCAGCCCGGCGCTTCGCGCACCAGGTCGGCGAACACCTCCGCCAGCCGCACGTGCTCGCGGATCATCCGCTGCAGGCCCTCGCGGCCGTAGCAGCGCAGCACCGCCCACAGCTTCAGCGAGCGGAAGCGGCGCCCGAGCGCCGGCCCGTACTCGCTGAGGCTCAGGGCGTCCTCGGCGTCGGGCGTGCGCAGGAACTCGGGGACGAGGCTGAAGGCGGCGCGGAAGTCCTCGGGGCGGCTCGTCCACAGCATCGAGCAGTCCATCGGGGTCAGCAGCCACTTGTGCGCGTTGATCACCAGCGAGTCCGCGCGCTCGACGCCCTCGAACGCCCACCGGTGCTCCTCGCACACCATCGCGCTGCCCGCATACGCGGCGTCGACGTGCAGCCACGTGCCGGTCTGCTCGCACAGGTCGGCGACCGCCGCCACCGGGTCGACCGACGCGGTCGAGGTCGTCCCGACCGTCGGCACGACGATCGCGGCGTCGGAGAGGTCGAGCCCGTCGACGCGCATCCGGAACTCGTCGTCGGAGGGAACCTTGCGCAGCTCCATCCCGAGCATGCGCGCGCCCTTGTCGAGCGCGGAGTGCGCGTGCTCGGAGCCGACCGCGACGTTGCGCCCCGTCGCGTGGCGCGCCGCGATCATCGCCGCCATCGTCGAGGTCGACGCCGCGTCCTCGATGTGGCCGTGCCAGCCGTCCGGCAGGCCGAGCAGTTGCGCGGCCCAGTCGCACACCAGGCCTTCGAGCTCGGTCGAGGCCGGCGCCGTGCGCCACAGGAACGCGATCGGGTTGAGCGCGGCGGCCAACAGCTCGGCGAGGATCCCCGGACGCGAGGCGGAGTTGGCGAAGTAGGCGAAGAAGCGCGGGTGCTGCCAGTGCGTCATGCCCGGCATCAGCACCTCGTCGAGGTCGCGCAGGACGGCGGAGAACGGCTCGCCCTGCTCGGGCGGCGAGGCCGGCAGGCGCGCGCGGATGTCGCCGGGCTCGACCTGGGCGAGCACCGGCAGCTCGCCGACGCGGTCGAGGTAGGACTCGACCCACTCGAGCGCGGCGCGGCCGTCGTCGAGGAACTCGCTCATGCTCCCTGCAGCTCCGCGAGCCGCTTGCGCGCCGCCGCGAGCGCCGCCTCCGAGGATGCGCGCCACTCCGCCAGCAGGTCGGTGCCGGTCACCGCGGCGGCCATCGCGCGCTCCATCATCCCGGCCAGGTCGGAGCCGCGGACCTCGTCGAGGCGCGCCTGCGCGCGGTCGACCGCCGCCTGCAGCGCGCTGACCCGGCGCGCGGCACGCGCGGTCTCGAGGTCCTCGCCGACCGGCCCGGTGGCGTACGGCGAGGACTCCCACTGGCGCACGAGGTCGACGATCGCCTGCGCGTCGGAGGCCGCGAACGCCTGGTTGAGTCGCTTCATGAACGCCTCCGCGTGGCGGCGCGTGTCGTCGTCGGGCGCGAGGTCGGGGTGCATGCGCTTGGCCGCCTCGCGGAACAGCTTCTTGAGGTCGCCTGTCGGCAGCGGGCCGGGCGTCTTCGGGATCGCCTTGACCGCCGCCGTCGTCTCACGGGCGCGGGCACGCGCGGACCGCGCCGCACGCTTGTCCTCGTCCGTGCCCGAGCGCTTGGCGACGAGGCCGGCGATCCGCGCCTCGAGCTCGTGCAGCTCGGCCAGTACCGTGACGACCTCGCGCATGTAGTCGGCGTTGAAGACGGCGAGCTCGGCCTCGAGCGTCGCCTGCTCCTCCTCGATCGCGGCCAGGCGGTCGCGCAGCCGCTCCGCCTCGCGCTCCGCCGCGGCGGTCGTGGCGAGCAGCTCGCCTCCGCTGGGGCCGGCCGGCACGTTCACCGCGCGGATGATGACGCGCGCGAGCGGCTCGCGGTGCTCAGTTGCTTGTCTCGATGCGATGCGCTTGAGTCTTAGCTATATGGCTATAACTCTGACGCAGCTCACCGCGTTCCTCGCCGTCGTCCGCGGCGGCTCGGTCACCGCCGCCGCCGACGACCTGGTGGTCACGCAGCCATCCGTGTCGGCGGCGGTCGCGTCACTCGCGCGGGAGCTCGGCTGCGACCTCTTCGAACGCGCGGGCAGGGGCATCCGGCCGACCGAGGCGGGCGTCGCGTTCGCGCCCTACGCCGCGGACGTCATCGGTCTGCTCGAGCAGGGCCGCCAGGCCGCGCAGGAGGCGACCGACGCCGCCGCGCGCAGCCTGCGCATCGCCGCCGTGACGACGGCGGCCGAGTCGTTCGTTCCCGGCCTCATGCGCGCATTCGCCATCGAGCACCCCGACGTCGAGCTCGTGCTCGACGTGGGCAATCGCCAGGACGTGCTCGAGCGCGTGCTCAGCCACGCCGCGGACGTCGCGGTCTCGGGCACGCCGCCGACGGACGATCGGCTCGCAGCCGAGCCACTGCTCGACAACGAGATCGTCTGCGTCACCGCGCCCGACGACCCGCTCGCTGCCTCCACGACCGTGCCTGCCTCCGCGCTCGACGATCGGGTCTGGCTGCTGCGGGAGCCTGGTTCGGGAACGCGAACGCTCAACGAGCGCTACTTGAGCGATCACGACCTCGCTCCCAAGACGCTGACCCTCGGCTCCAATGGAGCGATCAAGCAGGCTGCGCGGTCTGGCCTCGGCGTGTCCCTGCTCTCGCAGGTGGCCGTCGAGGCGGAGCTGGCGTCCGGGCTGCTGGGCGTGCTGCGGCTCGAGGATCTGCCGGCGGACCGGCCGTGGTTCGTGCTCCGATCCGCGATCGGCCCGGTGCGCCCGGTCGTCGAGGCGTTCGTCGCCTTCGTGCGCAGCAGCGCTATATAGGTATTTCTCTATATGTTTCTTCGTATCTGTGCTTGATCTCTATACCTGCGGTCCATACGGTGCGCCACATGACCAAGGACCGATGGGCAGCTGGAGTGACGCCGTACGCGGAGATGGGCTTCTGGCAGCCCGACTACGAGCCGGCTGACACCGACATCCTGTGCGCTTTCCGCATCACGCCCCAGGAGGGCGTCGATGCGATCGAAGCCGCCGCCGCGGTGGCCGGCGAGTCTTCGACCGCGACCTGGACGGTCGTCTGGACTGACCGCCTCACGTCCTACGAGCACTACCAGGCCAAGGCCTACGAGGTGGAGGAGGTCCCCGGCACGCCGGGGCAGTACATCGCGAAGATCGCCTACGACCTCGACCTCTTCGAGGAGGGGTCGATCGCGAACCTGACCTCGTCGATCATCGGCAACGTCTTCGGCTTCAAGGCGCTCAAGGCCCTGCGGCTCGAGGACATGCGAATCCCGGCGCACTACCTCAAGACCTTCCAGGGCCCGCCGCACGGGATCGTCATGGAGCGGGAGTACCTCGACAAGTTCGGCCGCCCGCTGATCGGCGCGACCACGAAGCCCAAGCTCGGGCTGTCGGCCAAGAACTACGGCCGCGTCGTCTACGAGGCGCTGCGCGGCGGGCTCGACTTCACCAAGGACGACGAGAACATCAACTCGCAGCCGTTCATGCGCTGGCGCGACCGCTTCATCCACGCCCAGGAGGCCGTCGCCCGCGCTTCGCAGATGACCGGCGAGGTCAAGGGCCACTACATGAACGTCACCGCTGGGACGATGGAGGAGATCTACGAGCGGGCCGAGTTCGCCAAGGAGATCGGCTCGCCGATCATCATGATGGACCTGACGATCGGCTTCACCGCGATGACCTCGCTGTCGAAGTGGTGCCGCGCCAACGGGATGCTGCTGCACCTGCACCGCGCCGGTCACGGGACCTACACGCGCCAGAAGACCCACGGCGTGTCGTTCCGCGTGATCGCCAAGTGGTGCCGGATGCTCGGCGTCGACCACATCCACGCCGGCACCGTGGTGGGCAAGCTCGAGGGCGACCCCGGAATGGTGCGCGGCTACTACGACGTCTGCCGCCAGCGCTTCAACCACGCCAACCCCGAGACCGGGCTGTACTTCGACCAGGACTGGGCGTCGCTCGGCGCCGTCATGCCCGTCGCCTCGGGCGGCATCCACGCGGGCCAGATGTACCAGCTGCTGCACTACCTCGGCGAGGACGTGATCCTCCAGTTCGGCGGCGGCACGATCGGCCATCCGATGGGGATCGCGGCCGGCGCCACCGCCAACCGCGTCGCCGTCGAGGCGATGATCCAGGCGCGCAACGAGGGCCGCGACTTCTACAACGAGGGCCCCGACATCCTCGTGCAGGCGGCCAAGGGCTGCCCCGAGCTGGACGCCGCCCTCGAGGTCTGGAAGGACATCACCTTCGATTTCACGTCCACCGACACGGCCGACCTCACCGTCACGCCGACCGCCAGCTAGGAGGCGCTGACATGCGCATCACGCAAGGGACGTTCTCCTACCTGCCCGACCTCACCGACGAGCAGATCGAAGCGCAGCTGCGCTACGCGCTGCGCAACGGCTGGTCGATCATGATCGAGCACACCGACGACCCGCATCCGCGCAACGCGCTGTGGGAGATGTGGAGCCAGCCGCTGTTCGACCTCCCCGAAGACGAGGCCGAGGTCGCGCTGCGCGAGGTCCGGGCCGCGCGCGAGGGCTGCCCGAACGAGTACGTGAAGGTCGTCGCCTACGACCGCTCGCTCGGGCGCCAGACGACGGCGCTGTCGTTCATCGTCGGACGGCCCGCGGACGAGCCCGGCTTCCGCCTCGACCGCACGGAGAAGGCCGACCGCCAGATCCGCTACACGATCCACGCCTACGCCACCACGGCTCCGGTCGGCCGCCGCTACACGGCCAACGGCCGGCCCACCACGAACGGGGCGGCGCGATGACCACGGCCCAGCTCGAGGTCCCCGTGCGGGACGAGGGGATCGAGGAGGTCCTCGCGCAGCTCGACGAGGACCTCGTCGCGCTCGCGCCCGTCAAGAGGCGCATCCGCGAGATCGCGGCGCTGCTCGTGATCGACCGGCTCCGCCGCGAGGCCGGGCTGGTCTCGTCGCGGCCCTCGCTGCACATGAGCTTCACCGGCAACCCCGGCACCGGCAAGACCACCGTCGCGCTGCGCATGGCGGAGATCCTCCATCGCCTCGGCTACATCGAGAAGCCGAAGGTCGTCTCGGTCACGCGCGACGACCTCGTCGGCCAGTACGTCGGGCACACCGCGCCGAAGACCCGCGAGGTGCTCAAGCGCGCCCGCGGCGGCGTGCTCTTCATCGACGAGGCGTACTACCTCTACCGCCCGGAGAACGAGCGCGACTATGGCCAGGAGGCGATCGAGATCCTGCTCCAGGTGATGGAGACCGAGCGCGAGGACCTCGTCGTCGTGCTCGCGGGCTACCGCGACCGCATGGAGACCTTCTTCCGCTCGAACCCGGGGATGGGATCCCGCGTCGCGCACCACATCCACTTCCCCGACTTCGACGTCGACGAGCTGATGGCGATCGCCGAGCTGATGCTCGAGCAGCAGGCCTATGAGCTCACGCCCGAGGCCGAGGAAGCACTCCGCGCGTACGTCGAGCGGCGGGTCGTGCGGCCGCGCTTCGCGCACGGCCGCAGCATCCGCAACGCGCTCGACCGGACGCGCATGCGCCAGGCGAGCCGGCTCTACGAGCGGCGCGACACGCTCGACCGCACGGACCTGGTGACCCTCGAGGCGGAGGACATCCTCGCGAGCTCGATCTTCGACGACACCGAGCCGAGCTAGTGGCCCGCCCGATCATCCTCGGCGTCGTCGGCGACTCCGCCGCCGGCAAGACCACCATCACGCGCGGGCTCGTGCGCATCCTCGGCGAGGACCAGGTGACCCACGTCGGCCTCGACGACTACCACCGCTACGACCGCAAGCAGCGCGCCGAGCGGGCCATCACCCCGCTGCACCCCGACGCCAACTACATGGACGTCATGACGCAGCACCTGCGCCACCTGCGCGGCGGCGAGCCGATCCTCAAGCCGGTCTACCAGCACACGGACGGCACGTTCGGCGCGGCGACGTACGTCGAGCCGCACGGTTTCACGGTGCTCGAGGGTCTGCTCGGCTACCACACCGACGAGCTCTGCGACCTCTACGACGTGCGCGTCTTCCTGGCGCCGCCGGAGACCCTCCGGCGCAAGTGGAAGGTCGACCGGGACTGCTCGCGGCGCGGCTACACGACCGACCAGGTGCTGGCCGAGCTGGACCGGCGCGAGCCCGACTCGGCCGCCTTCATCCGGCCCCAGCAGCGCCGCGCCGACATGGTGGTGTCGTTCCAGCCGGCCGAGGACGGCCGGGCGCTGGACGCCGACCTGCTGCTCCGGCCCGGCCTCCCCCACCCCGACCTCTCGCCGTTCGTCGGCGACGGGCGCGGCGGGATCACGATCGAGGACCGCGACGACGAGCGCCGGGTCCACATCCCCGCGAACGTCGACCCGGCCGACGCGGCGGGGATCGAGGAGGCCGTGTGGGAGAAGATGCACTTCGCGCGCCACCTGCGCACGGAGCAGCTCGGCGAGTACACCGTGGGCACGGAGCTCCACCGCTCCGAGACGCTCGCGATCGTCCAGGTGCTCGTGCTCTACCAGCTCGCGACCGCGAAGGCGACGGTCGCGCTGGGCGGCAACGGGACGCGCGCCCTGGCCCCCGCAGGGGTGACGGGCTAGACCCGGCTGGCCGCGCCGCGGTCCGCGCGCGTGCCGGGCCCGCCGAGCGCCACCGCGGCGCGGGCAGTGACCAGGTGGTAGAGGACCAGGACCTGCACGATCGCGAGCGTCTCGGAGCGGTGCAGCTCTGTGCCGACGCTGAACTCGCCCAGGCGCTCGGTGCGCAGGTGGCTGGCGAAGTGCATCTGGTCCCAGACGGCCTCCTCGATCGCGGCGCCGCGCTCTGGATCGAGCGTCCCCGGGATCGAGAGGTGCGTCTCCGGCCCGCGCTCGGTCAGCGTGATGCCGCTGCCGTCCACGAACGGCGAGAGGTCCGGATGCACGAGCGTGGAGCGCATCGTCACCTGCGCGTCGAGGTGGTCCTGATCGCCGCGGTCGCCCGGCATGAACGCGATGACGATGTCGGCATGGCGCTGCTGCGGCCGGATGTAGATCTCGGCGTCCGCCTCGCGCCGATCGAGCTCCGCGAGCACCTCGTCGGTGGTGTAGCCGCGCCGGGAGCAGTCGCGCTGGACCTTCCAGCGGCGGCGCAGGTCCTCCGGCGGCGCGAGGAAGACCCGGACGTCGTAGACGTCGCGGAGCGCCTCGGTGTGGAAGCCGAGCAGGCCCTCGACGATCGTGAACTGCCCGGCGCGCACGTAGCGGGGCGGCTGGAACGTGCCGTCGCGGTGCCGGTAGACCGGCTTGAGGATCGGCTCCCGGGCGCGAAGGTGCGCCAGGTGCTGGCCGAGGATGTCGAGGTGATTGCAGTCGGGATGGAGCGGCGTGATCCCGCGCTCCTCCCGCTGCGCGCGGTCGTAGCGGTGGTAGTCGTCGGCCGCCACGTGCGTGACCTGCTCCTCCCCCAGGATGCGCACGAGCCCCCGCGTGAGCGTCGTCTTGCCCGCCGCGGAGTCGCCGACTACGCCGAGAAGGACGGGACGCGGCATCGCTCGACCGTAACGCCGCCGTCAACCGTCCCCGACACGCGCCCGACGACGTCGAGGGTTGATTCCGCGGCGCAGTCGTCGATGTCGCCGGCCAGGTCCGCGGCGCGAAGCGCCTCGGCGCCGGTGCTCTGCGCGAGCGCGGCCAGCGCCGTCGGGTAGGAGCGCGCGACGCGCTCCGCCACGCGCGCGGCATCCGTCCGCCGCCCCCGCAAGCGCGCGCTGATGCGCCCGGCGACGTAGACATCCTCCAGCGCCACCGCGCCGTCGGTGCCCGCACAGACGATCTGGACGTCGGCGCCCTCCAGCGCGGCGACCACGGCGTCGAGGTTGAGCAGGCACCCGAGCAGGACGACCTGCGCGTTCTGCGCCGCAGCGATCACTGCGGGCGCTCCGTTCGTGGTGGCCAGAACCAGCTCGTCGCCTCGGCAGTGCGCGGCCTCGCGGGGCGAGTTGCCCTGGTCGAAGCCCGGCGGGCGCACGCAGCGGCGCTCGCCCGCGAGCACGCGCCCCGGCCCGCGCAGCGTGAGCGCGATCTCGATGCTCTCCACGCACAGCACGCTGCGGTAGCCGGCAGCCAGCGCCTGGGTGGCGGTCGAGGTCGCACGCAGCACGTCGATCACGACGGCGACATCGGCCGGTCGCAGGTCCGCGCGGGTGAAGGCGACGTCGATCATGCCTTGACACCCGGAGTCTGGCGGGAAAGCCATCGAGCAACAACACGGATTCCGCGCCGTGAGATTGGATCGCTTCTATATGCGCGGTGGTCGCGGCGCGCATGCTGACGCCCTCGGCTGGGCAGTGTGCGTGAGTGGCTACGAACGAGCGCTACATGGCAGTTCCTCCCGAGGCGGTCTGGGCCGTGCTCGCCGACGCCGGCGGCTACGGCTACTGGGTCGTCGGTTCGAAGGTGATCCGCGACGCCGAGCCCGAGTGGCCGGCGCCCGGCGCGAAGTTCCACCACACGATCGGCGTCGGACCGCTCAAGCTCTCCGACCACACGGTGTCGCTCGAGGCGGACGCGCCGCGGCTGCTGAAGCTGCGCGCCAAGGGCCGTCCGGCCGGCACCGCGACGGTGACGCTGGAGCTCGAGCCGCGCGACGGCGGCACGCTCGTGCGCATCACCGAGAACCCCGACGGCGTGTTCGCCGTCCTGGCGCTCAACCCGGTCACCCACGTCGCCACCAAGTTGCGCAACGCCGAGTCGCTGATGCGCCTCGAGGAGCTGGCGCTGCGATGAAGCGCACGTCGGTCTGGGTCGACACCGCCCCGCCGCGCCATGAGCGGCCGCAGCTCGACGGCGACGTCGACGCCGAGGTCGTGGTCATCGGCGGCGGGATCGTCGGCATCACCACCGCGGTGCTGCTCCAGGACGCGGGTGTGCGGACCGTGCTGCTCGAGGCGAACCGGCTCGGCTGCGGGGTCAGCGGCTTCACGACGGCGAAGGTCTCCTCCCAGCACGGGATGATCTACGCGGACCTGCGCTCGCGCTTCGGCCGCGACGGGGCGGCGGCGTACGGCGCCGCCAACCAGGCGGCGCTCGCGTGGATGGCGGCGCGGGTCGAGCAGGACGGCATCGAGTGCGACTGGCGCCGTCGGCCGTCCTACGCCTACGTCACCGACGACCGCAGCAAGGCCGAGCAGGAGGGCGAAGCCGCCGCCGAGGCGGGGCTCCCGGCGTCGTTCGTGGAGACGACCGAGCTCCCATACCCGGTCGCGGGTGCCGTGCGCTTCGAGGACCAGGCTGAGTTCCACGTCCGCGAGTACCTGCTCGCGCTCGGCGCCGGGCTGACCGAGGTCTACGAGCGCTCGCACGCGGTCGACGTCGACGTCGACGAGCGCTGCACGGTCAAGACGCCCGGCGGCCGCGTGACCGCTGACCGCGTCGTGGTCGCGACGCACTACCCGTTCCTCGACCGTGCGCTCGCGTTCCCGCGCGTGCATCCGCAGCGCTCCTACGCGCTGCTGTGCAGCATCGACGGCGAGCCGCCCCCAGGGATGTACATCTCCGGCGACTCCCCCACCCGCTCGATCCGCGCGGTGCCGATCGGCGGGGAGGAGAAGCTGCTCGTCGGCGGCGAGGGCCACCGCCCCGGCGAGGGCGGCGACACCGAGGAGCGCTACGCCGCGCTCGAGGCGTTCGCGCGCGAGCACTGGTCCGTGCGCTCGGTCGACTACCGCTGGTCGAGCCAGGACAACACGACCGTCGACACCGTGCCGTACGTGGGCAAGATGACCCCGCTCACCGACAAGCTGCTGATGGCCACGGGCTTCGCTAAGTGGGGCATGACGGGCGGTACAGCAGCGGCGCTCGTGCTGGCCGACGCGCTGCAGGGGCGCGAGAACCCGTGGGCGTCGCTGTTCGACCCCAACCGCTTCAAGCCGCTCGCCGCCGCGTCGCGCTTCGTCGAGGAGAACGCCAGGGTCGGGCTGCACTTCGTCGGCGACCGCCTCAAGCACCGCGGCACCCGCCCGATCGAGGAGCTCGCACCCGGCGAGGGCGACATCGTCCGCCACGCCGGGGAGAAGGTCGCCGGGCACCGCCGCGACGACGGGTCGCTCGTCGCGGTCTCCCCCCTGTGCACCCACCTCGGCTGCCAGGTCAACTGGAACACCGCGGAGCGCAGCTGGGACTGCCCGTGCCACGGCTCGCGCTTCAGCCCCGACGGCGACGTCCTCCAGGGCCCCGCCGTGCACCGACTGGAGCACAAGCCCGTCGAGTAGCCCCGCCGGATCAGGGTAGGCGTTGCCCATGCTGAAACTGAACGGATCCCGAATCGCCGCCGCGCTCACCTGCGCCGCGGCCCTGTTCGCCGGCTGCGGCGACGACAGCTCCGACAGCAGTGGCGGCGCCGCTGCGACCGACAAGCAGAAGATCACCGGGGCCAAGGTCATCGACCCCGGCTCGATGGATGGCGCCAAGGGGAACGTCTCGTTCTGCACCGGCAAGGACACGTCGGGCTCAAAGACCGCGGGCGTCAAGGCCTTCAGCAAGGCCAACCCCGACATCACGGTCAAGCTGATCGAGTTCCCGGAGTCCGCCGACGAGCAGCGCAGCCAGTTCGTGCAGCGCCAGGAGGCCAAGTCGTCCGACTGCGACGTCTTCTACTCCGACGTCATCTGGACCGCGGAGTTCGCGCAGCAGAAGTGGCTGTACGACATGACGCCCTACGTCGAGAGCCGCAAGGACGAGTTCATCCCGTCGACCTTCGAGACGATCACCTACCAGGGCAAGACCTGGGGCGTGCCGCACAAGACGAACGCGGGCTTCCTCTACTACCGGACCGATCAGGTCGACAAGGCGCCAAAGACCTGGCAGGAGGTCTACGACCTCGCCGCCAAGCAGGACGGCATCGCCTACCAGGGCGCGTCCTACGAGGGGCTGACCGTCGACTTCCTCGAGCTCGCGTTCGCGGCCGGTGGCCAGGTCCTCTCCGAGGACGGCAAGGAGGCGAAGATCGACTCGCCGGAGAACCTCAAGGCGCTCAAGTTCATGGTCGACGGCACCAAGAGCGGCGCCGCGCCGAAGGCCGTCACCACCTACATGGAGGAGCCCGCGCGACGGGCGTTCGAGTCGGGCCGCGCGACGTTCATGCGCAACTGGCCGTACTGCTACGCGCTGGCGCAGAAGGCCGACGCGACCAAGGGCAAGTTCGCGGTCGCGCCGCTGCCGGAGTTCGAGGGCGGCGGCAAGGCCGGCATCCTCGGCGGCGCCAACCTCGTCATCTCGACGTACTCGAAGAACCCGGGCGCCGCGCTCAAGTTCATCGACTACATGACGCACGAGGAGCGGCAGTCCGAGGACGTCGTGAAGTTCTCCGACGCGTCGCCGCTGAAGAGCGTCTACGAGGACCCGGCGGTGCAGAAGGCGCAGCCGTTCTCCGACGAGCTGAAGGCCGGCGTCGAGCAGGCCAAGTCGCGGCCGGTCTCGCCGGTGTATCCGCAGATCTCGGCGGCGATCTACAAGAACGTCAATCAGGCGCTGTCCGGGGCGATGAGCCCCGAGGACGCGCTCAAGAACGCGCAGTCCGACATGGAGAAGGCACTGAAGACGTTCTGATGCCCGACGAGCTCGTGGTGTTCGACAAGGGCGTCCCGCTCGGGTTCACGTTCCGGGACCTCATGAGCTACCACGGGCCCGGCTCACCGGGCGGGGTGGCGCACGGCTTCAAGGTGATGGAGCGCGCGCTGCCCCTGCTCGAGCCGGAGGGGCCGCCGGAGCGGCGCGAGATCGAGGTCGCCACCGCGTTCGGCGGGCCGGGCGCGCGCGACGCCTTCGAGCTCGTGCTGCGGGCGGTCACCGAGGGCCGCTACACGGTCGATCCGGCGCTCGCGCTGCCGGAGCGCGGCTTCACGCGCGAGCGCTTCGTGTTCCGGCTCGCCTACCGCGGGCGGGAGGTGGCGCTGGGCGTGCGCGAGGGTTTCGTGACCGAGGAGTTCCTCGCGCTCGCGCGCACGCCGGATCCGGCGCCGGAGCAGGTCGCGCGGCTCGACGTGCTGAAGCGGGAGATGGCCGAGCGCGTGATGGGCGCGCCCGCTGACGCCGTGTACGAGCCGCTAACGTGACCCGATGCGCCGATACGCACTTCTCACCGTCCTCGCGGGCCTGCTGATCGCCGTCCCGGCGACGTTCGCGAACCACCTCCCCGGCCACCAGTGCTCCGGCTGCGCCTCGCACGAGGAGTGGCCCCAGATCACCGGCAAGTTCAAGAAGGCGACCGGCGGTCGCTCCGCGACTTACAAGGGCAGCGCCAAGTCCGACGAGCTGCTCGGCCACCACGGCTCCGACACGCTCAGCGGCCGCGGCGGCTCCGACGTCCTGTGGGGCGACCACGACCCCAACGGCCAGCCCGCCTCCCAGAACGACCTCATCTTCGGCGGCGACGGCAACGACTTCATCTACGGCTCGCACGGCCGCAACGTGATCAACGCGGGCGCCGGCAACGACGCCATCTCCGTCCACTACGGGCGCGGGATCGTCGACTGCGGGCCCGGCCGCGACATCTACCACGTGGCGAAGTCGCGCAAGCGCGGCTACAAGTTCCGCAACTGCGAGAAGGTCGACTACCGCTCAGAGCGCCAGCGCGGCGGGCACGGGCTGAAGCCCCTGCCGTAGGTCTACTCGAAGGAGACGGTGAGGCTGCCCAGCGGCTCGAGCGAGACCTCGACGGTGTCGCCCGGCGCGACGTCGAGCGCCGCGACGATCGAGCCGCAGATCACCAGGTCGCCGCGCTCGAGCTCGGCGCCGGCGGCCTTGAGCGTCTTGGCGACGTGCTTGACGAGGCCGTCGAGGTCGCCGGTCACCTCGGTCACGTCGTCGCTGGCGGCCGCCTGCTCGCCGTTGACCGTGACCCGCAGCTTGACGTCGCCGGGGCTCGCGCCCTCGGTGACCGGGCCGAGCAGCACGTGGCGCTGGAAGATGTTGACGCCGAGGATCTCCTCGGGGTCGCCGACGCTCGTGTCGAGGTCGACGAGCTCGATCGCCGCGCCGATCGCGGTGATCTCGCCCTTCTCCCCCGCCCGCGCGACGATCTCGGGCTCGAGCTTGGGATTGCCCCAGCTCGAGATGTCGACGACCGCGCCTGACTCGAGGCGGTTGGCGGTCGGCAGGTAGCCGACGAGCGGCGCGTCGATGCCGAGCTTCTGCATCGCGGGCCCGGTGCCGAAGCCGAGCTTCCAGCCCAGCGGGCGCTCGTCGCGGTCAAGCGTGCGGCGCGCCTCGGCGAGCTGCGTCTGCATGCCGCGAGTGATGCGGTCGTCTCCCACGGGGCGGCATCATGCCAGTCAGCGCGGGACGGCGACCTGGTCGGGCGATGCGAGCGCCGGGCCGCCGCGGTTGCTGCCCTCGACGTGGCAGAGGAGCACGTGGCCGCGGTCGCGCTTGCGGACCCTGTAGGTGCGCCGCTTCCCGTCGACCTTGAAGCCGCCGCTGCTCGTCCGGTGCACCCAGCGGTAGGTGACCTTCGTCGCCCCGCCCGTGAAGCGCGGCGCGCTGCAGTGCAGCGTGCGGCCGACGCGCGCCTTGCCGCGGATCTTCGCCGGCCCGCCGGCCACGGGTGCGAGCGTCGGCGAGGGCTGGAGCAGGAACGCGCGGTAGCGGTCGACCTCGGCGAACACCGACGGCAGGTGGTCGGCGCCGCACTTCAGCCCGCCGTAGCTGACGACGCCGAGGATCCGCGGCGCGGTGGTGGGCCCGGTGTAGAGCGGGCCGCCGCTGTCGCCGTTGCAGCCCGAGCTCAGCGGCGTGCGGCCGTCGGGGTCGATCGCGCACAGCATCTTCGAGCCGGCGAAGCGCTCGCCGTCGTTGCCGCGCGCCTTGCCCCAGGTGGCCGTGCACTCCTTGTCGGTCAGCGTGCGGAGGTCGGCGCGGCGCAGCCGCAGATCCGAGCCGGCGGAGCTGGGCGAGGTGCGGCCCTTGCCGAGGATCGTCGCGAGCGCGGTCGGCGCGCCGCCGAGCGTCACCGGCGTGACGCCCTCGATCGGCCGGTCGAGGGTCACGATCGCGATGTCGTCGTACACGTTGCTCGAGCCGTTGCGGTGCTGCCAGCCGGGGGCGAACGTGATGCCGCGCACCGCGCGGGTCTGGCCGGCGGCGCCGACGCCGAGCTGGTCGAGCGCCCGGTCGCGGACGCAGTGCTCGGCGGTCATCACCCGGTCGGGCTGGATGAGCGTCCCGCCGCAGCTGCCGACGTCGGCGTACCACGGCACGGCAGCCGGGTCTTGCAGCGTGCCGCCGACGACGGCGCCGGCGGGGGCGGCGAGGACCAGGAACGTGAGGAGAGCAAGGATTCCGGTGCGCATGGGCCCTTCCACCTCAGCGCAGCGGGGTCAGCAGCCGCCGCGGCTCACGCAGCGCGAGCGTGACCGCGTCGTCGCGCAGCGGCGGCGTCGTGCCCGGCCCCGGGCGCATCTCGAGCTCGGCGGCCGCGGGCTCCCCGCCGCATGCCGGGCACACGCCGGTCGGGCCGATCGCGGTGTCGCAGCCGACGTGGATGAAGACGCGGCGCGCGCCACCGGGGCTGCGGTGCTTCTCCCCCCACTGCATCAGCGAGTGCACCGCGGGCCACAGGTCGGCGCCGGCCTCGGTCAGCAGCAGCTCGTCGCGCCCCGGCGCATAGGGGCGGCGCTCGACCAGGCCGCCCTCGACCAGCGAGGCGATGCGCGTGCTGAGCACCGCCCGCGGCACGTCGAGGTGGCGCTGCAGGTCGCTGAAGCGCCGGACGCCGAAGAACAGGTCGCGCAGGATCAGCAGCGTCCAGCGCTCGCCGACGATCTCGAGCGTGCGCGCGAGTGAGCAGGCCTGGCCCGCATAGTCGGTCCCCAGCGGCATCGTCGCGGAGTCTACACGCGTCGGTTCAATGACCGAACCTAAATGATACGGTCCTCGCCCATGCCCCTGCGCCGGACCACGACCGTCGTGATCGTCGCCGGCTGCCTGATCGCGCTCATCACGTTCGGGCTGCGCACGAGCCTCGGCCTGTTCACCGAGCCCCTGTCCGTCGTGCGCGGCTGGGACCGCGAGACCTTCGCGCTCGCGATCGCGGTCCAGAACCTGATGTGGGGTCTCGGCCAGCCGTTCGCGGGCGCGGTCGCGGACCGCTACGGCGCCGGCCGCGTGATCGCCGTCGGCGGCGTGATCTACGCGGGCGGCACCGTGCTGATGGCACTCAGCACGACCGGCGCCACGTTCGCGCTGACCGGCGGCGTGCTGATCGGGCTCGGCCTCTCCGGCGCCTCGTTCGCGATCGTGCTCGCGGCCTTCGCCCGGCTCGTGCCGCCCGAGCAGCGATCGTGGGCGCTCGGCATCGGCACCGCGGCCGGCTCGCTCGGCCAGTTCCTGTTCGCCCCGCTCGGCCAGGCCTTCATCACCGAATACGGCCCGGTCACGGCGCTGGTGCTGCTGTCGGGCTTCGTCGCCATCGTCCCGCTGCTCGCGATCGCGCTGACCGGTCGCGGCGACGAGGCCGAGCGCGACGCGGAGCCCGAGGTCTCGGCGCGCCAGGCGATCCGCGCCGCGCTCGCGCACCCGAGCTACCTGCTGCTCACGTCCGGGTTCTTCGTGTGCGGCTTCCACATCGCCTTCATCAGCACGCACCTGCCGCCCTACCTCACCGACCTCGGCTTCAGCGGCGGCCTCGCCGCGTGGGCGCTCGCGCTCATCGGCCTCTTCAACGTGATCGGCGCCTACTCGGCCGGTGTGCTCGGCGGCTTCCAGAGCAAGCGCCTGCTGCTGAGCGGCATCTACGCCGGGCGCGCGGTGCTCTTCGCCCTGTTCCTGGTGCTGCCCAAGAGCCCGGCCGTCGTGCTCGTGTTCGCCGCGTTCATGGGCCTGCTGTGGCTGTCGACGGTGCCGCCCACCTCGGGCCTCGTCGCGGTCATGTTCGGCACCCGCCACGTCGGCATGCTGTTCGGCGTCGTCTTCCTCTCCCACCAGGTCGGCGCATTCTTCGGCGCGTGGCTCGGCGGCATCGTCTACGAGGCGACCGGCGCCTACGACCTGATGTGGTGGCTGTCGATCGTCCTCGGGCTCGCGGCCGCGGTCGTCCACCTGCCGATCAACGAGCAGCGCGCCCCCGCCTGGGCGCCGAGTCCGGCATGAGCGCGCGCCGCCACATCGCGATCGTGCTGGTTCTTGGCCTGTTGGCCGCCGGCGGCGCCACCTACCAGGCGGCCGCCGCCCAGGAGTCGCCCAGCGGCGGCTTCCGACTCGTCTGCCCGCTCCACTAGCCAGCTTGCGGGTTCGATCCCTGACCGGCGGGGTACGGGCAGCCAGGTCAAGCACGGGAGGATTCATGAGGACGGGCAGGGGCAGGACGGCCGTCGCACTCGCGACGGTCGTAGTGGGTGCCGCGGCAGCGGCGGGCGGCGTGGTCGCCGCGACGCAGTCGAGTGACGAGGCGGCGCTGCAACCCACGCGCGGCTCGGGCGGGAGCGGGAGCCAGAGCGTCGAGCGGAAGATCGATGCGCTGCTGCGCAAGATGACGCTCGAAGACAAGCTCAATCAGATCCAGCTGATCTCCGACGGTCAGATCAAGGAGCACCCGGAGGAAGCGGACAAGCCCGTCGGCGGCGTCTTCAGCCTCACCGACCCGGTGCTGATCAACAAGTTCCAGAAGCAGGCGGTCAACTCGAAGCTCGGGATCCCGATCCTCTTCGCCTACGACACGATCCACGGTTACCGGACGGTGTTTCCGATCCCGCTCGGCGCCGCCAGCTCGTTCGACCCGAACGTCGGCGCGCAGGATCACAAGTTCGGCGCGCGCGAGTCGGCCGCGGTCGGCCTCAAGCAGATCTACAGCCCGATGGTGGACGTCTCGCACGAGCCGCGCTGGGGCCGCATCTCCGAGGCCGGCGGCGAGGACCCCTACCTGAACTCCGTCTTCGCGGCCGCGCGCGTGAAGGCCGCGCAGGGCAGCGACTACTCGAAGGCCGACAAGGTCGTCACGAGCGTCAAGCACTACGCCGCCTACGGCCAGCCGGAGGCCGGGCGCGACTACAACACGACCGACATGTCCGAGCGGCGGCTGCACGACCTGTACCTGCCGCCGTTCAAGGCCGCGATCGACGCCGGCTCCGACACGGTCATGTGTTCGTTCAACTCGATCAACGGCGTGCCAGGCTGCGCCAACCGGGAGCTCGAGACCGACCTGCTCAAGAAGGAGTGGGGCTTCGACGGCTTCATCGAGAGCGACTACACAGCCGTCGCCGAGCTGCGCACCTGCCCGGCGAAGAACCCCGACACGGGCCCCTGCGGCCACGGCGTGGCCGCCGACGGGCCGGGCGCCGCAGCGGCGGCGCTCAACGCCGGTACCGACTCGGAGATGGTCTCCGAGCTCATCCGCAACAACGGTAAGCAGCTGCTCGCGGACGGCAAGATCTCGCAGTCGCGGATCGACGACGCCGTACGCCGCATCCTGCGCATCAAGTTCCGCGCAGGGCTGTTCGAGCATCCCTTCGTCGACGTCAGCAAGGCCGAGTCGGCGCAGCTCCGGCCGGACGCGGTGAAGGCCGCGCGCGAGGCCGCCGGGCGTTCGATGGTGCTGCTCAAGAACGACAACTCGACGTTGCCGCTGAAGAAGGGCGTGAAGACCGCCGTCATCGGCCCGCTCGGCGACGACGGGCACGCCATGCTCGGCCCGTGGTGGGGCCAGGGGAAGGACGAGGACGCCGTGACGGTCTTCAAGGGCATCAAGGCCCAGAACGAGAACACGACGTTCACGCCGGCCTGCGAGATGAAGCACACCGAGCCGCCGAACAACACGCCGGAGGACGAGTGCGGCTCCGACGCGGGCTTCGGCGCCGCGGAGGCGGCGGCCGCAGCGGCCGACCAGGTCGTGCTCGCGCTCGGCGAGTCGCGCGAGATGAGCGGTGAGGCCAACTCGCGCAGCGAGATCGACCTGCCCGGCCGGCAGGAGGAGCTCATCCGGCGGGTCAAGGCGGCGGCGGGCGGCAAGAAGGTCGCGGTCGTGCTGTTCAACGGCCGGCCGCTCACGCTCGAGGGCGTCGTCGACGACGCGCCGGCGATCCTCGAGGCGTGGTTCCCCGGCGTCCAGGCCGGCAACGCGGTCGCGGACGTCGTGTTCGGCGACGTCAACCCCGGCGGCAAGCTGCCGGTGTCGTTCCCGCGCAGGGTCGGCCAGGTGCCGATCTATTACAACCACGAGCCGACCGGGCGCCCGTGTGACGTGACCCAGAAGTACGTCTCGCGCCACCGGGATATCAAGAGCTGCGACCCGGAGTACGAGTTCGGCTACGGGCTCAGCTACAGCAAGTTCGAGACCTCGAACCTGCACCTGAGCTCGAAGAAGCGTGTCGCGCAACGGGAGCGTCCGCGTGTCCGTCGACGTCAAGAACGTCAGCGGGCCGAAGGGCGACGAGGTCGTGCAGCTCTACATCCGCGACCCCGTGGCGAGCCTCTCCCAGCCGGTCCGCCGCCTGCGCGGCTTCGAGCGCGTGACGCTCGAGCCGGGCAAGTCGAAGACGGTGACGTTCACGCTCGACAAGAGCGACTTCGGCTTCTACGACAACCGCGGCAAGTACGTCGTGGAGCCGGGGCAGATCGACGTCTTCGCCGGCAACAGCTCGAAGGCCGAGATGACGGACTCGTTCCAGGTCACGGGCTGATCGCGACGGCCACGAGGCGCGTGCCCACGTCGAAGGGCACGCCCTCGAGGTCGCCGTAGCAGCGAACCTCCGCGAATCCAGCGCGGCCGAGCATCGCAGTGAGCTCGGTCGCGCTGTAGACGCGCACGGAGAACGTGCGTGACTCGCGCTCGCCGCCGCCGTCGATCAGCGTCTGCGTCGTCTGCGCGACGCCCGCCGCGGCGTCGAACGTCCGCTGCTCGAGTAGCAGCCGGCCCTCGCCGAGCAGCCGCCAGTCCTGCTCGGCGAACCCGCGCACGAGCCGGTCGCGGTGCATCAGCTCGACGACGAGCCGCGCGCCGGGCCGCAGGACGCGGCGGATCTCGGCCAGCACGCGCGTGTCCTCCTCGTCGCCGAGGTAGCCGAGCGAGCTGAACAGGTTCATGGCGGCGTCGAAGCTGTCGTCGCGGAACGGCAGCTCGCGGTAGTCGGCGGTGACGAGCTTGGGCCAGCGCTCGCCGCCCGCGCGGCGCCGCGCCTCCTCCAGCAGCGTGGCCGAGCGGTCGACGCCGGTGACGCGGTAGCCCGCGCGGGCGGCCGGCACCGAGTGGCGGCCGAACCCGCACGGGACGTCGAGCAGCTCCCCGCCCTCGGGGCAGCTCGCGAGCCGCGCCGCCGCGAGCGCCTGCGCCTCGGCCTCGCCTTCGCGCTCGTCGGCCGCGAAGGCGCGCAGGTAGAAGTCGCTGAAGAAGGCGTCCCAGGTCTCGGGGGAGCTCGGCGACGCGCCTGCCATTGCCCCGAGTCTAAGTGGCGGCCACCGAGTGCACGGGCGGCAGGTTCGCGGCGACGTCGAACCAGCTCTCGCCCGCGTCGCCGGAGCCGAACACCGTGCCCGAGGTCGCGCCGAAGTACAGCTCCAGCGCGTCGCCCTCCCCTGTGCGCTCGAACGCCTCGCGCAGGATCGTCAGGTACGCGTGGCGCTCCGGGAGCCCCTCGCCGCGCGGTGCCCAGCTGGCCCCGGCGTCGCGCGTCTCGTAGACGCGCACGCGGCCCTCCGGCGTCACCCGGTCGACGTCGGCGACGAGCGGGATCACGAACGCGCTGTCTGGGTCGGCGGGGTCGATGGCGAGCGGGAAGCCGAAGTCCGACGGCAGCCCGGGCGCGATGTCGTTCCAGCTCTCGCCCGCGTCGTCGGAGCGGTACACGCCGCCGTGGAACTGCATGAAGATCCGCTCCGGCTGCCGCGGGTGCCGTCGCAGCCGGTGGATGCACAGGCCCACCTCGTCCTCCGGCGTGTCGTCCGGCAGGTAGCGCGGCCGGATGCCCTGGTTGCCCTTGCGCCAGCTCTCGCCGCCGTCGTCGGTCAGCCACACGCCGGCCGCGGAGATCGCGATCGCGAGCCGGTCCGGCTCGCCGGGCCACGTCTCGATCGAGTGCAGGCACAGCCCGCCGCCGCCGGGCTGCCACTTCGGCCGCGTCGGGTGCTCCCAGAGCGCGCGGTTGAGCTCGAACGAGACGCCGCCGTCGCGGCTCTCGAACAGCACGCCGGGGTCACCGCCGGCGAAGATCTGGCCGTCGGCCTCGCCGAGCTTGAGGATCCACAGCCGCTCGAGTGCCTGCTCGCCGCCGTCGGGGAGCTCGATCCCCGTGGCCTGGTCCCACTCGCCGGCGGGGTCGTCGGTCAAGAACACCTTCGGGCCGTAGAACGGCGAGCCCACCGCCGCCAGCAGGACGCCCGAGCGCGGGTCGCGCAGCGCGTAGTCGACGGGCTCGCCCGCGAACGCACGCGCCGTCACCTCGAAGCCGGAGCCCGGGTCGCCCTCCAGCACGAACAGGCCCTTCTTCGTCCCCACCAGCAGCTCGGTCAACGTGAACCTCCTGAGATCGCCGGGAGGACGTCGATGCGGTCCTCGGCTTGGACGTGGGTCTCCTGGGCGGCGCGCTCGCCGTTGACGAACACGTTGATGTGGCGTCGCATCACGCCGCGCTCGTCGAGGATCCAGCCGTCGACGGCGGGGTGCGCACGCTCCAGCGCCTCGAGCAGCTCCCCGACGGTCGCGCCCGCGAGCTCGTGATCGGCGCGGTCGCCCGCGAGCCGCTTGAGGGGCTGCCGGAGGCGGACCGTCGGCATCAGTCGAGCTTGAGCACCGAGAGGATGTTGCCGGCGGGGTCGCGGAACCACGCGATGTCGGGCCCGTGACCGCGCATGATCCCCTTCTCGTCCTGGGGCGCGCCCTCGTAGTGCTCGAACGCGACGCCGCGCTCGGTGAGCGCGTCGACCGCCGCCTCGACGTCGTCGACGGGGAAGTTGAGGACGGTGTACTCGGCCGGCGTGTGCTCGGGCTTGGGGTAGACGAGCACGTCGGTGCCGCCCGCCAGGTGGAGGGTGAGCATCCCGTGGTCCTCGCTCACCTCGAGGCCGAGCGTATCGGCGTAGAACGCGCGGGCGGCGTCGGTGTCGTCGGTGGCGATCCCGCTGAACGCCTTGCTGTCGCTGAACATGGTCATAGGACTACAGACACCGGCGGCGGCTGGGACTCATCGGTCAGGGCGCGAGCCGCTTCGCGAGCACCTCGAGCCGGGCGTTGATGATCTTCACGCTCTCGGAGCTGAAGTGGCCCGCCTTATAGCGCAGCGTCGAGTCGAGCACGCGCGTGGCGGTCATGATCCCGCCCTTCGTGTGGTCGAGGCCGCCGAGCTCGGTGTGGTGGCCCCAGGCGTGGCCGAGCTCGTGGAGGATGACCTCGCCGACGAGGTTGCCCGCCGAGTCTGGGCCCGCGCCCTCCTTCTCCTGCATCTTCGTCGCCAGCGTCGTGCTCACCAGCGAGGCGCCGTAGCTGCGCTTGCGGCCGTCGATGCGATCGACGTGCACGCCGCCCTCGGACGCGACCTTGCTCGCGAAGCGCTTCTCCTGCGCCTTGCGCTCCTCCTGGTCGAGGTCGACGTGCGGCGCAACCAGGCCGATCGCGTGCTCGGCGTCGGTGCTCGGGGTGAGGAAGACGAGGAACGTGCTCCTGCCGAGCTCGCGGATGCGGCCGGGAGCGGTCGTCGTGTGCTCGACGGTGACGCCGGCCTTGACGATCGGGTCGCTGCTCTGCGCGGTCACGCGCTTGATCTCGGCTTTCACGACGTCGAGCGCGACCTTGAGGCTCTTGTCCGAGAGGCCGGTCGCGCCGTCGTCGACGATCACGACCTTGAGCTTCGCGGCCGTCGCGCGCGCGTCGCGGGCGAGCACCCGGGTCGTCGCGCGGTTGCCGGCCGTGCGCTGGAGCGCGAGCACGTGCTCGGCGAGCGCGCCGCGGTGGGCGGTCCTACGACCAATTGCCCGTGGGAACTGCGGTGTGGCGAGGCTAGCGTGAGCCCGCATGCACGCCATTCTCCAGCATGCGCTCGGCCCGCCGGGAAATCTTCACTCGTCCGGCTTGACTTCCAGCGTTTCCGTACGTACGGTACGTACGCGATGCTCGGTGCGGTGCTGCTCGTTCTCGTCGCGCTCGTGATCCTGGGCCCGGCGCCCGCGATCGCCTCGGATCGTCGCTCGGAGCCGCAGCTCGATCGCCTGGTGGAGGTCGGCATCCCGGGGGCGCAGGTCGACGACGACGGGCGGACGGCGGCCCGCGGCGTCGCCGACGTCGCGACAGGACGACCGATGCGGCCCGGGCTCGCCTTCCGCGTCGGGAGTGTCACGAAGAGCTTCACGGCGACCGCCGTGCTGCAGCTCGTGGCCGAGCGGCGCCTGCGGCTGGGGGACCGCGTGGGCCGTTGGCTGCCCGGCATCCTGCCCTACGGCGGCTCGGTCACCATCCACGACCTGCTGCAGCACACGTCCGGCGTCCCGGACTACTGGGAGGCGGGACCGGACCCGCTCAACATCTCGTTCATCAACGACCCCGGCGCGCGGGCACGGACGTACGCCCCGCAGGAACTCGTCGCGCGCGTCGCCGGCGAGCCGCCCGACTTTCCGGCGGGCACCCGCGTCGAGTACTCGAACACGAACTACGTGCTGCTGGGCTTGATCGTCGCGGCCGCGACGGGCAAGCCGCTGTCGTGGCATGTCGAGCACCGGGTGATCCGTCCGCTGGGCCTGCGCGACACACGGTTCCCCCTCACGAACAGGAAGCTCCCGCGACCGTTCACGCGCGGCTACTCACTGCTGTTCGACGCCGACGGGCTCCCGGCCGACGGGCCGATGATCGACGTCACGGAGTACGACCCAAGCGCCCTCTGGGCGATGGGCAACATCGTCTCGACACCAGCCGACCTCAGGCGGTTCTATCGCGCGTTGCTCGGTGGCCGCCTCCTCCCGGCGCGTCTCACCGCGCTCATGAAGGAGACGCGGCCGAACCAGACGGCGGAGTGGCCAGACGGGATCGGCATGGGTCTCGGCCTGTGGTCCTGGGACCTGCCCTGCGGCGTCCGCGTCTACGGCCACGAGGGAGAGGTACCCGGCTCCAACACCTGGGTTTTCGGCACCGCCGACGGCCGCCGGATGATCGTCATGCAGCACAACCTGCTCTACCTGAACTGGGACCGCTGGTACGACACCGTCGTCCCGGCGTACTTCTCGTACTGGTGCGGCTAGACCGCCCTCAGGCGGCAGCGTTCAGGATCGTGCTCAGGAGCCCTGGGAAGCGCGCCTCGAGGTCGTCCTCGCGGAGCGCGTTCAGTCGCGCCGTGCCCTGCTGGCGCTGGTGGATGATGCCCGCCTCCCGCAGCACCTTGAAGTGATGCGTGCAGGTGGACTTCGTCACCGGGACGTTGAAGCTGCGGCACGACCGCTCCTCGGGAGCGGTCGCGAGATAGCGCACCATCGAGAGCCGCACGGGATCGCTGAGCGCGTGCAGGACGGCGCTCAGCTCGAGCTCCTCACGGGCGGGATGGGCCAGTTCGGTCGTGGTGGTGGTCACTGGATTCATTGTACGACGATCTTCGTACTTTGCTACTGTACGACATCCATCGTACAAGGAAGGACCAGCATGTCCAAGGTCCAGGCACTCCGAGCCCAGCAGCGCAGCACGCAAGCCCTCGTCGCACAGTACATCCGGGAGCTGGCCGCACCCTCGACCGCCTCCGGAGCGGATGAGGGTTCCGTAGGGGTCATCCCCAATGGTGCACAGCCCGCCGAGGCGGCACCATGAATCGCATGAACTCGACCTCCCTCCTCACCCGCTCCTCGACCGACAAGAAGCTTGGCGGCGTGGCCGCCGGCCTGGCGCGTCATCTTGGCGTCGATCCCACCATCGTGCGTGTCGGCTTCGTGGTCTCGCTGCTGTTCAGCGGCGCCGGCCTCGTTGCCTACCTCGTGATGTTGGCGGTCGTCCCCTCCGACGACGCCACGCCCGCGGCGGCCTCCCCCACCGCCGCCTAGACCGGCCGCTCGGAGGCCCCGCTGCCCAGGCGGGGTCTCCGGCGAGCCGTAGCCGGGTAGTGCAGGGCGGTGGACCTCCCCGCCCTCCGCTCCGCATCGCTGCTCGGCGCCTCGACCGGCCTGCGCACGTTCAGCGGCATCGGCGCTCTCGCACTCCACGGCCGGCTCGGCGGACGCCGCGGCCGGCCCGCACTGATCGCCGCGGCCGCCGGCGAGCTCGCCTTCGACAAGATCCCCGGCGTGCCGGCGCGCACGGAGCCTTCGGGCTTGGCGGCACGTCTCGCCAGCAGCGCCGTCTCCGGCCACCGGGTGGCCGGTCCCGGCGGCGCGGCCGTCGCCGCCGCCACCGCGGCGGGCAGCGCGTTCGCCGGGCTGCGCGCCCGCAGCATGCTGGCCCGCGCGCTGCCGGTCTCCGACCCCGTGATCGGCGCGGCCGAGGACGCGATCGCGCTCTGCCTGGTCGCGCTTGCCACGCGCGACCGCCCGCCCGAGGACGCCGATGACGCCGCCGAGGCCGCCGCCGCGCGCAGCGGGCGGATCGCAGCCGGTGTCGCGGCCAGTGCGGTCGGCACCGCGGCGATGACGGCCGCCCAGACCGCCGCCTACTCACTGACCGCCGCAAAGCCGAGCGACGCACCCGGCAAGGTCGGCCGCCGCCTGCTCGAGGGCGTCTTCGGCCGCAAGGTCCGGCGCCGCGAACGCGAGGCGCTCAACCAGGCCATGCACTGGCTGTACGGGACCTCGTGGGGCGTCGCACTCGGCCTCGTCACCGCGCGCGGCGACGAGCCCCCGCGGATCGCGCCGACCGGCGCCGCGCTCGGCCTCGGGGTGTGGGCGGCGAGCCTGGTCGAGCTGCCGCTGCTCGGCGTCGCGCCGCCGGTGTGGCGGCAGTCGCCGCGCGGCGTCGCCGCGGACCTCGGCTTCCACCTCGTCTACGGCTTCGCCGCCGCGGCGGCGCTCCAGCGGCTGCGCAACCGGCCAGACTGAGGGCATGGCCCGATCGTTCGTCGTCCAGCAGCACCAGGCGACGACGCTCCACTACGACTTCCGCCTCGAGGTCGGCGGCGTGCTGCGCTCGTGGGCGGTGCCGAAGGGCCCGTCGATGGACCCGGCCGAGAAGCGGCTGGCGGTCGAGGTCGAGGACCACTCGCTCGCGCACGGCTCGTTCGAGGGCCGCGCCGGCAAGGGCGGCGTGATCATCTGGGACCGCGGAACCTACGAGCCGCTCGACGACGTCGGGATCGAGGCGGCGCTCGAGCGCGGCAAGGCGTCGTTCCGGCTCGACGGCGAGAAGCTGCACGGCGCGTTCACGCTCGTGCGCACGCGCGGGAACGAGAAGAAGCCGCAGTGGCTGCTGATCAAGCAGCGCGACGACGAGGCCGGCGAGAACGCCGACCGGCCCGAGTCGGTCGTGAGCGGGAAGACGCTGGACGAGCTCTAGCCGCGCCGCATCAGACGGGCGACGGAGGCCATCAGCTCCTCGGTCCGCTCGTCCTTGAGATCCGCGGGCCCGTCGATGACGCAGTGGCGGGCGTGGTCGTCCATGAGGCCGAGCGCGACCTTGTCGAGCGCAGCCTGGATCGCCGAGATCTGGGTCAGCACGTCGATGCAGTAGCGGTCGTCGTCGACCATCTTCTCGACGCCGCGGACCTGCCCTTCCACGCGCTTGAGGCGCTTGAGCAGCTGCTCTTTGGTCGCGGTGTAGCCGCGTTCGGTGGTGGTGGCCATGCGCAAGAGTGTAGCTAACCCCCCGGGGGTATCTGATACGTTTCTTCCCCGCATACCCCCTCCCCGTATACTCCCCCCGGAGCCTTCGTGACCGACACCACCCGCATCGCCGCCCGCCTCGCCGCATTCGCGGCCCTGCTGCTCGCGCTCTTCGGCGGCGCGGCGCTCGCGGGCGGCGCGATCAAGCCGCACGGCGACGACCCCACGGCCCGGGCCGACGAACCGAGCGATCACATGACCTCGCCCCACGCCTCCTCCCCCGCACAGACCGTTCGCGGCCTCGCCGTCGCGGCCGGCGACCTGCGCGTCGTCGTCGAGCAGCCCGAGCTGCGCCGCGGGCGCACCGAGCAGCTGCGCTTCCGCATCGTCGACGAGCGCGGGCAGACTGTCCGCGACTTCGACGTCGAGCACGAGAAGCGCATGCACCTGATCCTCGCCCGCCGCGACCTCACCGGCTTCCAGCACCTGCACCCGACCCAGGGCGCCGATGGCACCTGGTCGGCCCCGGTTCGGCTCGACGAGGCCGGCTCGTACCGGCTGTTCGCCGACTTCTCCCACGAGGACACGCCCCAGACCCTCGCCAGCGACCTGCGCGTCGACGGCAACGCCGACCTCGAGCCCCTCCCCGCCCCGCAGCCGACCGCGGTGAGCGACGGCGGCTACGACGTCCGGCTCGACGCGTCCGGATCGGACCTGCACTTCGCGATCACGCGCGACGGCAAGCCGATCACGACCGAGCCCTACCTCGGCGCCGGCGGCCACCTCGTCGCGCTCCGCGAGGGCGACATGGCGTTCCTGCACGTCCACCCGAGCGGCGACGGCCCCGACTTCGAGGTCGAGTTCCCCACCCCCGGCCGCTACCGCCTGTTCCTCCAGTTCCAGCACGAGGGCCGCGTCCAGACCGTCGCCTTCACGAAGGTGGTCAACTAAGCCATGGCGCTGGAGCTCCCGATCACCGGCATGACCTGCGCCTCGTGCGCAAACCGGATCGAGCGCAACCTCAACAAGCTCGACGGCGTCACCGCCTCGGTCAACTACGCGACCGAGAAGGCGACCGTCGACTTCGACCCCGACGCGGTCACGCCCGACGACCTCGTCGCGGCAGTCGAGGCCGCCGGCTATCAGGCGGTCCTGCCGTCTGACGAGCCCGAGGCCACCGAGACTGGCGCCGACGAGCTCGAACCGCTGCGCCGGCGCCTGATCATCTCCGCGGCGCTGTCGCTGCCGGTGCTGCTGATCGCGATGATTCGCCCGCTCCAGTTCGACAACTGGCAGTGGCTCTGCCTCCAGCTCGCCACGCCCGGTGATCCTGTGGGGCGCGTGGCCGTTCCACCGCGCCGCGTGGGCGAACCTCCGCCACGGCACGGCGACCATGGACACGCTGATCTCGATGGGCGTCCTCGCCGCCTGGGGCTGGTCGCTCTACGCCCTGTTCTTCGGCGACGCCGGCATGCCGGACATGCGTATGTCGTTCCAGCTGATCCCCGACAGCGCGGGCAGCGGCGCGGACGAGATCTACCTCGAGGTCGGCGCGGTCGTCACGACGTTCCTCCTCGCCGGCCGCTACTTCGAGGCGCGCGCCAAGCGCCGCGCCGGCGCCGCCCTGACGGCGCTGCTCGAGCTCGGCGCCAAGGACGTCGAGCTGGCCGACGGGCGCCGTGTGCCGGTCGAGCAGCTCGCGGTCGGCGACCGCTTCCTCGTCCGCCCCGGCGAGAAGGTCGCCACCGACGGCGTGATCGAGCAGGGCACGAGCGCGGTCGACCAGTCAATGCTCACCGGCGAATCCGTGCCGGTCGAGAAGCAGCCCGGCGACGAGGTCGCCGGCGCGACCGTCAACGCCGGCGGCCGCCTCGTGGTGCGCGCCACCAAGATCGGCAGCGACACCGCGCTCGCCCAGATCGCGCGGCTTGTCACCGAGGCCCAGTCCGGCAAGGCGCCGGTCCAGCGCCTCGCGGACCGCGTCTCGGGCATCTTCGTCCCGATCGTGATCGGGATCGCCGCCGCGACGCTCGGCTTCTGGCTGGGCGCCGGCGAGTCGGCCGAGTTCGCATTCACCGCGGCGGTCGCCGTGCTGATCATCGCGTGCCCCTGCGCGCTCGGGCTCGCCACGCCGACGGCGCTGCTCGTCGGCACCGGCCGCGGCGCCCAGCTCGGCCTGCTGATCAAGGGCCCGGAGGTCCTCGAGTCGACCCGCCAGGTCGACACGATCGTGCTCGACAAGACCGGCACCGTCACCACCGGGCGCATGAGCCTGGTCGACGTGGTCGCCGACGATCGCGACGAGGTGCTGCGGCTCGCCGGCGCGCTCGAGGACGCCTCCGAGCACCCGGTCGCCCGCGCGATCGCGGCCGCGGCGCGCGAGGAGCTCGGCACGCTGCCGAAGGTCGAGGGCTTCACGAACCGCGCCGGACTCGGTGCCGAGGGCATCGTCGACGGCCACGGCGTGCAGGTCGGCCGCCCGGCGCTGATGGCGGACTGGAGCCTGCGGGTCCCCGAGCGGCTCGACGCCGCGCGCCGCGCCGCCGAGGCCGAGGGCCGCACCGCCGTGCTCGCCGCCTGGGACGGCGAGGTGCGCGCGCTGCTCGTCGTCGCCGACACCGTCAAGCCCACGTCGGCCGCGGCCGTCGCGGAGCTCAAGGCGCTCGGCCTGCGCCCGATCCTCCTGACCGGCGACAACGAGGCGACCGCCCGGAGCGTCGCCGCGCAGGTCGGCATCGACGAGGTGATCGCCGAGGTCCTGCCGTCCGACAAGGCCGACGTGGTCCGGCGGCTGCAGGCCGAGGGCCACGTCGTGGCGATGGCGGGCGACGGCGTCAACGACGCGCCCGCGCTCGCGCAGGCCGACCTCGGCCTCTCGATCGGAACCGGCACCGACGTCGCCATCGAGGCCTCCGACCTCACGCTCGTCTCCGGCGACCTGCGCGCCGCCGGCGACGCGATCCGGCTGTCCCGCCGGACGCTGCGGACGATCAAGCAGAACCTCGGCTGGGCGTTCGGCTACAACCTCGCCGCGCTCCCGCTCGCCGCCGCCGGCTTCCTCAACCCGGTGATCGCAGGCGCCGCGATGGCGCTCTCGAGCGTCTCCGTGGTCGCCAACGCATTGCGGTTGAAGCGCTTCCGCTGAGAGTTACATTTTCGAATGTGAGCACCGCGCCCGGAGAGCGCACGAAGCAGCGCGGCCCCAGCCACGAGGGCGAGGAGATCTGCCACCTCGTCGAGGCCGAGGATCCCGACACCGCGCTGTGCGGCAAGGACGTCACCGGCTGGCCGTGGAATCCGCCGTGGCCCTACTGCGTGGTCTGCATCGACATCGCGAAGTCGCGCCCTGGGTGGACTGAGTTCCACTCCTGAACTAGCGTTGGCGGGCAATGGCTCGCCGGCCTGCCGCTACGGACGGGCTCCTCGCGCTGATCTTCGGCGCGGCGATGCAGATCGAGGTGTCGTTCGTCGACGCGCCGACCGCGGACCTGTTCGTGGCGCGCGCCGCGCTGCTCGTCCTGGCCGTCGCGCTTGCGTTCCGCAGGCTCGCCCCGGTGCTCTGCATGGCGGTCGGGATCGTCGTCACGATCGTGCTCGAGCGCCTGGACCAGAACGTGGACGAGAACCTCGTCGCCACGTTCTTCGCGACGCTGATCCTTGCCTACTCGGTCGGCGCGCACGCGGAGGGCCGGCGGCTGTGCGGCGGGCATCGCCGTGCTGGTCGTCGGCTGCCTCGCCGCGATGCTGCTCGATCAGCCTCCGGGCGGGGCCGAGCGACCTGCTGTTCCTGGCCACGATCATCATCGCCGGCCCGGTGCTGCTCGGCCGGCTGGTGCGCTCGCGGGTCAAGCTCAACCAGGCGCTGCAGGAGAAGGCCGCGGCGCTCGAGCAGGATCGCGGCGGCGCGCGCCGCGCGACGCCGGTCACCGGCGAGCGCGAGCGGATCGCGGCGCGAGCTGCACCACGTGGTCAGCGAGAGCGCTCGCCGCGATGGTCGGCCAGGCGGGCACGGCGGAGGAGCTCTCTCGCGCGCGGCCCGACGGCGCCGAGACGGCGTTCGCGGCGGTCGAGGCAGACCGGCCGCGAGGCGCTCGGCGAGATCCGCCGCCTGCTCGGCGTCCTGCGCCGCGAGGACGAGGAGCTCGCGCTGGCGCCCCAGCCGTCGCTCGCCCACCTCGCGGACCTCGTCGCCCGGGTGCACGCGACCGGTCTGGCGGTCGAGCTCGACATCGAGGGCGAGCGCTCGCCGCTGCCCGGCCGGCGTCGACCTGCACCGCCTACCGGTTGGTCCAGGAGGCGCTCGGCGGCGCGCTGGAGGCGCCGGATCGCGCCGCGCCGCCGTGCGAGTGCGCTACGCGGCGACGGCTCGCGCTCGAGGTCACCGACGACGGCGAGTCGCGCCCGCCGCGACCGCCGCTGCTCGGCATGCGCGGCGCGTGGCGCTCTACGGCGGCGACCTCGGGCCGGGCGCGTCGGGGGCTCCGGCTACGCGGTGCGCGCGCCGGCTGCCGTTGGAGCCGGTGGCGTGATGCGCCGCGGACGCTCGACATCGCACTGACGGCGACGGTGCTCGTGCTGTCGGTGACAGAGGCGCTGCTCTCCGACGGCGTCACCGGGCCGCGCTGGGCGACCGCGCTCGTCTCGGCGGCGATGTGCCTGCTGCTGCTGTGGCGGCGCACGCACCCGCTCGCGATGGTCGGTGGTGCTGCTGCTGCTCGCGGTCCCCGCGGCCGCCACGCTGGTCGACCCGTCCGAGCTGATCTCCACCTTCCTCCCGCTGCTGATCATCGCTTACAGCGGCGGCGCCTACGCCGGGGAGCGCGACGCGCGGATCATCCTCGGCGTGCTGTTCGCGGGCGTCGTCACCGGTCGGCCTGCTCGACGAGAGCGCGACCGCCAGCGACATCTACTTCCCGGTCGTCATCGTGCGACGCTGTGCTGGCTCGGCGGCAGGACCGTCGGCACCCGGCGCGCGCCACGCCGCCGAGCTGCACGAGACGGCGGCGCTCGCCGCCGAGCGGCGCGAGCGCGAGACGCAGGAGGCGGTCGCCGAGGAGCGCCGCCGGATCGCGCGCGAGATGCACGACGTCGTCGCGCATAGCATCAGCATGATGGTCATTCAGGCCGGCGGCGCCCGCCGGATCCTCGCCACCGATCCGGGACGCGCCGAGGAGGCCGCGGCGCGCATCCGCAGCGCCGGCACCGACGCGCTCGCCGAGATGGACATCCTCCTGGGCGTGCTCGAGGCCGCCCCGATGCGGACCGCCCCGCCCAAGCTCGACGGGCTGGGCGAGCTGGTCGGGCGCGCGCGGGAGGCGGGCCTGCCGGTGACGCTCGAGGTCAGCGGCGAGCGCCGGCTGCTGAGCCCGGGCGCCGAGCTTGCCGTCTACCGCGTCGTGCAGGAGGCACTCACCAACGCCGTCAAGCACGCCGGCGGCGCGACGACGCGAGGTGCGGCTCGAGTGGCGCGAGGACGCGCTCGAGGTGAGCGTCGCCGATCGCGGCGACGGCGGCGCGAGCCCGCAGCTCCCGGGCGCCGGTCACGGGCTCATGGGCATGCGCGAGCGGATGCGGGTGTTCGGCGGCGACGTGCAGACGGGCCCGCGCGCCGACGGGGGCTTCGAGGTCGCCGCGCGGCTGCCGCTCGAGCGCCGGACGGCGGGGGTGTCGTGAGCGTCCGGGTGTTGATCGTCGATGACTTCGAGCTGGTGCGCGAAGGGATCCGGATGGGCCTCGAGATGGAGCCGGCCGTCGAGATCGTCGGCGAAGCCGGCGACGGCGTCACCGCCGTCGCCGAGGCCGAGCGCCTGCACCCCGACGTCGTGCTGATGGACGTGCGGATGCCCGACATGGACGGGATCGAGGCGACGCGGCGGATCGTCGCGCTCGACGGGCCGCCGATCCGCGTCCTGCTCCTGAGCACGTTCGACATCCAGGAGTACCTGCTCGAGGCTCTGCGCGCCGGCATCAGCGGCATCACGCTCAAGGACACGCCGCCCGACGAGCTGGCCACGGGCATCCTCGCGGTCGCGCACGGCGACGCGCTGGTCGACGCCGAGACGACCGTGCGGCTGATCCGCGGAGTCACGCGCGTGCGGCCACCGACGGCGGCGCCGGCCGGACTGACTGCGCTGAGCGCCCGCGAGCGCGAAGTGCTCGAGCTGGTCGGGGGCGGGAGCACCGACGCCGAGATCGACGGCGGTGGCGAGGGGTCGCCGGAGTGCTGGCGAAGCTCGGCGTCCGCGACCGCATCACGCGGTGTCGCGCAGAGGGCGGGTGGGACGGTCGTCGTCATCGGCGCCGGCTACGCCGGTCTCGCGGCCGCGTGCGAACTGGCCGATCGTGGCATCGACGTGCTCGTGCTGGAGGCGCGCGACCGCGTCGGCGGGCGGGTGTGGTCCGACCGCGCGGGCGGCGCCGTGATCGAGCGCGGCGCGGAGTTCGTGCTGGCCGGCTATGACGTCATGCGCGGGCTCGCCGCGCGCTTCGGGCTCGAGCTCGCCGACACCGGGATGAGCTACTACGTCCGCGAGCCGCGGGGGGTCGCCGTCGACACCGCGGCGCTGCAGGCGGCCGGACTGGCCGCGGCGCGGGCCGCCGCGGCGGACCGCTCGGTGGCGGAGGTCGTCGCGTCGCTGGAGCTCCCGGCGGCGGTGGCGGACGCGGTGCTCGCGCGCGTGGAGATCTCGGCCGCGCTCGAGGCCGACCGGCTGAGCGCGGAGGTGCTCGAGCACGCCGCCGCGTTCGAGCCGCTGCCCAGCCACCGCATCGCCGGCGGCAACCAGCGCCTCGCGGAGGCGATGGCGGCGCAGCTCGGCGACCGGGTGCGGCTGCGCACGCCGGTCCGCAGCCTCGACGAGATCGAGGCCGACCATGTCGTGCTCGCCCTCCCCCTCCCCGCGCTCCGCGAGCTGGCGCTCCCGGACTGGAAGCATGCGGCGCTCGATCGCGTCGTGATGGGGCACGCGGCGAAGCTCCACATCCCGCTCGTCCGCCCCGCGCCGACCAGCGCCGTGATGAGCGTGCCCGACCGCTACTGGTGCTGGACGACGGCGGGTGAGGCGGGCATCCTCAGCTGCTTCGCGGGCTCGCCGGGCGCGCTGGAGCAGCTCGCGGTGACGTCCGGGCCGGAGCGGTGGCGCGAGCGGGTGCGCGCGCTCCGCCCCGACCTCGAGCTCGCCGACGGCGCCGTGCTGACCACCTGGCCCGACGGCGCCTACAGCACGGCGGGCCACGACGCGGACGTGCTCGCCGCCCCCGCCGGCCGCCTGCACTTCGCCGGCGAGCACACCGCGGGGCCGTGGGCGGGGCTGATGGAGGGCGCGCTGCGCAGCGGGCTGCGCGCGGCGCGGGAGATCGTCTGACTCTTAGTGAGCTCTCAGCCTCCGTGGAGGTCGGGCTTAGCTCGCAGGCGGAAGCTGTCTCCCATGACTCCCTCTCTCCTCACTCCCCCCGAGGAGCGGCGGTCGCTGTGGCGGGATGACCCGCCCGCCGAGCCGCCGCCCCCTGCCCCTCCCGCTCCCCCGACGGGCCGCCACTTCCGCCGCCGCCGCGTGCCGCTCGTCGCCCTGCTGGCGACGACCGCGGTGCTTGGCGGCGGCGTCGGCGCCGGCGCGGTCGCGGCCCTGCAGAACGACGGCACGACCACCGTCGCGGCGACCGTGCCGGTGAAGCGCACGACGTCGGGCGGCCTCGACGCGTCGTCCGTCTACGCGAGCACGGCGCCCGGTGTCGTGGACATCGCGGTCGACAACGGCAGCGGCACGGGCTTCGTGGTCGACAAGGACGGCCACATCGTGACCGCCGCGCACGTGGTGAACGGCGCGAGCTCGATCAGCGTCAAGTTCCAGGACGGCACGACCCGCAAGGCGACCGTGCTCGGCCAAGACGAGGCCACCGACGTCGCGGTCATCAAGATCGACCCCTCCGGGCTCACGCTGCACCCGCTCCCGCTGGGCAGCTCCGCGTCGGTCGGCGTGGGTGACGACGTGGCCGCGATCGGCGACCCGTTCGGTTACGCGCGCAGCATCAGCACCGGGATCGTGTCCGGCGTCGACCGCACGATCAAGGCGCCGAACGGCTTCACGGTCGCGCACGCGATCCAGACCGACGCTGCCATGAACCCGGGCAACTCCGGCGGCCCGGTGCTCAACGCCGACGGCCAGGTGGTCGGCATCGCGGACCAGATCGCCACCGACGGCAGCGCCGACCAGAGCGCCGGCGTCGGCTTCGCCGTCCCGATCGACCTCGTCAAGTCGGCGCTCGCGACGCTCAAGTCGGGCGGCACGGTCGAGCACGCCTACGTCGGCGTGGCGACCGGCGACAGCGCGACGAACGGCGCGACGCTGTCGAGCGTCGCGAGCGGCGGGCCGGCCGAGCAGGCCGGGCTGCGCGCGGGCGACGTCGTCACCGCGATCGCCGGGACGGCGATCGGCGACTCGACCGGCCTCGTCGCCGCGATCGCCTCCCACCAGCCCGGTGACGAGGTGAAGCTCACCGTAAAGCGCGGCTCCCAGACGCTGCATCCCACCGTGACGCTGGGAACGCAGCCGGCGCAGAGCACGCCTACACAGCGACGTTGACCGGGAACGTCGCGACCCAGATCAGGCTGCTGAGGAACAGCGTGTAGCCGAGCCCGAGAATGATCAGCCGCGGCCCCCGAGCATGGAGCCGCGTGCTGATGCCCGCGAAGAACAGCGACGTCGCGAACAGCACGACGGCCAGCGCGTAGTTGTCGGCCCGCTGGATGTAGCGCCCGACGCGCACCGAGAAGGCCGCGGCCCGTGCCTCGAGCCGCTCGGCCGTCGTGTTCGCCGCGAGCTTGTACTCCGGCAGGGCGAACGGCGACAGCGGCGCATCGGGGTTCTTGCGCGGCTTCGTCGCGACCCACGCGTTGAACGCCGGCTGGAACTCGGGGCGGAAGCGCTTGCGGTAGAAGGCGGCGAGTTCTGTCTCGTCTTGCGCATAGGCGTCCACCCACTGCGTGAACAGCGCGACGTCGATCTGCCCCTGTCGGTTCGCCACGTTCGCCGCGCGGGTCGACTCGACGCGAGCGGCGATCGATGCGCTCTGGGCTCGAGCCTGCTCGCCATGCCACCGCGACCCCTGATACCCCGACCATGCGGTCGCGACTGCCGCCAGGGAGAGCAGGATCGTGGCCAGGAGCTCGAAGTGGCGGTCGAAGAAGCTGCGCTGTGGCGCGTCCTCGCTCACGACGTCACCGGAACGCCTTTCGCGTTGCATGGCAACGGAGTGCGGTCGTTCACGACGGTGCGCGCCTGATCCAGGATCCGCAGCGACCGCTCCATCGCCACCGGTTTGATCTGCCCCAGACCCGGCCGGTACGGGCTGTCGAGCGCGTTGATCGCGATCAGCGTCAGGACGATCACCGTGGTCGCCGAGCCGATCAGCATCGCCTGGGTGCCGGGACCCTCCCCGCTGTCCGCGAAGAACAACATGAACGCGAAGATCACGCCGGCGATCAGGAACAGGACGAGCCAGATCGAGCTCGGAGTGATGCCCTCTGCGCCGTGGAGCCGATCGCGGCGTGCCTCCTCGCGGTCGGAGGTCTGATCGAGCCACTTCGAGTACGCGGCCTGCTCGCTCGCGCTCTTCGGGTTCACCAGCTTCAGGCTCCGGAACAGGGCGATCGACCACGGGTTGATCGTGTCGCCGCCCTTGCCGTCCTCCATCTCCGGCCACTCGTGGTGCACGACCGAGCGCCCGTAACAGACGATCTCGCCGGTCAGGCGCCGCTTCGTGGCCTCCGGGAGGAACTCCGCGGTCTCGAACTGCTGGACCAGGGTGAGCGCCTCGGACTCACCGCCGCTGCGCGACTGGTCGTAGGTCGTGAAGGCGAGGAAGATGATGAAGCCGGCGAAGATCGCGAACCCACCGGCGATCACACCGAACACCCCCGACGCGCGATCGCCATCCTGGAAGTAGCTGCCCTCGGGCGCCCCACGCCGGACCAGGAGCATCGCGCCGATCGTCACGGCGTTGGCGACGAGCAGGATCAGGATGTACCAGACGACGCTCATCGGGGCGACTACCTCCACTCCAGCGCCGAGCGCTGGTCCCAGTAGGCGTCTGGGTCCTCGCGCAGGTCGAGCGCGAGCGCGGCGCCGTCGAGCTCGGCGGCCGCGAGGTTGCTGCGCAGCGTCTCCACCGTCGCCGCACCGCTCAGCACCACGTCGGCCCACGGCTGCGCGAGCACGGCCGCGAGCGCCAGCGCGTCCGCCGTCGTGCCCCGCTGCGCCGCCAGCGCGGTCAGCTCGGGCGCGGCCGCGCGTCCGGCCAGGCGCCCGTTCGCCAGCGCCTCCTTGACGTAGACGGTCAGCCCCGCGGCAGAGGCGGCGGCGAGCGCCGGCTCGACCGAGCGCTCATGCAGGTTCCAGGTCGCCTGGACGGCGTCGAAGGCGCCGAGGGCGAGCGCGTGCTCGACGGTGGCGCGCTGGCTGGTGCCGCTGACGCTGAGGCCGACGCGCACCCCGGACTCGCGGAGCTGCGCGAGCTCGTCGAGCACGGCGTCATCGTCCAGCACGCCGGTGTCCGGCGTGGCCGAGTGGATGGCGTAGAGGTCGAGCCGGTCGCCGAGCTGCTCCCGCGTCTCGGCGAGCTGGCGCCGGAACGTCTCGGCGTCGTGGTGCTTGACCTCGGGCGGATCGGCGTCGATCTCCCAGCCCGCCGTGTAGACGTAGCCCCACTTGGAGGAGATCGTCACGCCCGCAGGCTCGCGCGAGCGCAGCCACGCGCCGAGGAACTCCTCCGCCCGCCCGTACGAGCGGGCGGCGTCGTAGTGGCGGACCCCGCCCTCGTAGGCGGCGTCGAGCACCTCGTGCGAACGCGCGCGCAGCGTCTCGACGGACCGATCCGCTCCAAGATCCTCGCCATGGCTCAGGTTGAGGTAGCCGGGTCGGCCGAGCGCCGCGAGGCCGAGTCCAAGAGTCGCCACGCGCGCAGCCTAAAGGTCATGCAGACAGCGCGACCGGCGCGGCGGCGCTGATCAGCGCCGCCGCGCTCCGGGTCAGCTGACGTCGAAGCGATCCAGGTTCATCACCTTGACCCACGCCGCGGCGAAGTCGCGCACGAACTTCTCGCGCGCGTCATCGCTCGCGTAGACCTCCGCGAGCGCCCGCAGCTCGGAGTTCGAGCCGAACACGAGATCGACGCGACTGCCCGTCCAGCGGAGGTCGCCCGTGGCGACGTCGCGTGCCTCGAACTCGTCCCCTGACGCCGTCCACTCCGTGCCCAGGTCGAGCAGGTTCACGAAGTAGTCGTTGGTCAGCGACCCGGGGGTCGAGGTGAGCACCCCCACTGACGACCCCTTGGCGTTCGCGCCCAGCACGCGCAGGCCGCCGACGAGGACGGTCATCTCGGGAGCGCTGAGCGTCAGCAGGTTCGCGCGGTCCACCAGGAGGTACTCGGCCGCCAGCCGGTGCCCGGGCTGGAGGTAGTTGCGGAACCCGTCCGCGGTCGGCTCGAGCGGGGCGAACGAGTCCGTGTCCGTCTGCTCCTCGGTCGCGTCCGTGCGGCCCGGCGTGAACGGGACCTCGACCTCGTAGCCGCCGTCCTTCGCCGCCTGCTCGACGGCCGCGGAGCCGCCGAGGACGATCAGGTCGGCGAGCGAGACCGGCTTGCCGAAGTCCGCCCGGATCTGCTCGAGCGTGCTCAGCACCGTCGCCAGCTGGTCGGGGTCGTTGACGTCCCAGCCGCGCTGCGGCTCGAGGCGGATCCGCGCGCCGTTGGCGCCGCCGCGCTTGTCGCTGCCGCGGAACGTCGACGCCGACGCCCACGCGGTCGAGACCAGCTGCGAGACCGAGAGGCCCGAGTCGAGGATCCGGCGCTTGAGCTCGGCGATGTCGTCAGCGCCGATGAGCTCGTGATCGACCGCGGGGACGGGGTCCTGCCACAGCAGCTCCTCCGACGGGACCTCCGGTCCGAGGTAGCGCACGACCGGCCCCATGTCGCGGTGCGTCAGCTTGAACCACGCGCGGGCGAACGCGTCGGCGAGCTCGTCCGGGTGCTCGAGGAAGCGCTTCGAGATCGGCCCGTAGATCGGGTCGAACCGGAGCGACAGGTCGGTCGTGAGCATCGTCGGGGCCCGCGACTCCGAGTCCTCCATCGGCCCGGGGATGGTCCCAGCGCCGGCGCCGTCCTTCGCCACCCACTGGTGGGCACCGGCCGGGCTCTGGCTCAGCTCCCACTCGTAGCCGAACAGGTTCTCGAAGAAGCGGTTGCTCCACTGCGTCGGGGTCTCCGTCCAGGTGACCTCGATCCCGCTCGTGATCGCGTCCTCGCCCTTGCCGGTTCCGAAGCTGTTGCTCCAGCCGAAGCCCTGCGCCTCGAGCGGAGCGCCCTCGGGCTCCGGGCCGACGTGCTCGTCGGGGTCGGCGGCGCCGTGGGTCTTGCCGAACGAATGGCCGCCCGCAATCAGCGCGACCGTCTCCTCGTCGTTCATCGCCATGCGGCTGAACGTCTCGCGGATGTCGACGGCCGCCGCGAGCGGATCCGGCTCGCCGTTCGGCCCCTCCGGGTTGACGTAGATGAGGCCCATCTGCACAGCGCCGAAGGGCTCCTCGAGCTGCCGCTCACCGGAGTAGCGCTCGTCGCCGAGCCAGGTCGTCTCGGGGCCCCAGTAGACGTCCTCGTCGGGATCCCACACGTCCTCGCGACCGCCGCCGAAGCCGAACGTCTCGAAGCCCATCGACTCCAGGGCGACGTTGCCCGTGAGCACCATCAGGTCGGCCCACGAGAGGCTCTGGCCGTACTTCTGCTTGACCGGCCACAGCAGCCGGCGCGCCTTGTCGAGGTTGCCGTTGTCGGGCCAGCTGTTGAGCGGCGCGAAGCGCTGCTGTCCGGCGCCCGCTCCACCGCGGCCATCCTGGATGCGGTACGTGCCGGCGCTGTGCCACGCCATCCGGATCATGAACGGGCCGTAGTGGCCGAAGTCGGCGGGCCACCAGTCCTGCGAGGTGGTCATCACGTCCGCGATGTCCTGCTTGACGGCGGCGAGATCGAGCGAGTTGAACGCCGCGGCGTAGTCGAACTCCTCGCCGAGCGGGTTGGCCACCGCGGGGTTCTTGGCGAGGATCTTCAGGTTCAGCCGGTCCGGCCACCACCCGCGGTTCCCTCCGCCCTGGGTCGGGTGCGGAGCGCGGCCGTGGTCGACCGGGCAACCGCGCGCCTCCGTCGGCTCATTCATCTCTCCAACTTCGGCGTCGGGCTTGTCAGACACGGCCAACCTTTCCTTTCGAGCATTCTGGGCACAGGCCCCAGTAGATGACCTCGGCCTCTTCGACCACGAACCCGTGGTCGTTGGATGCGGTCAAGCAGGGTGCGACGCCGATCGCGCAGTCGACGTCGGCGACCGTGCCGCACGAGCGGCACACCACGTGGTGATGGTTGTCGCCGACCCGCGCCTCGTAGCGCGCCACGGAGCCCCGCGGCTGGATCCGCCGCAGCAGGCCCGCGGCGGTCAGCGCATGCAGGACGTCATAGACGGCCTGCCGCGACACCCCGCCGAGCTCCTCGCGTACGAAGCCGATGATCGACTCCGTGTCGGCGTGCGGGTGATCGTGCACCGCCGCGAGCACTGCCAGGCGAGGCCGCGTGACGTGCAAGGAGGCCTTGCGCAGCATCGGCTCGAGTTCCGAGATCCCGGGGATGGCCGGAGTCTACAAATTCTGGACACGATCCAGATTTCAGGCCGACCACGCGCGCCACTAGCCTCGTGACGATGGATACGGAATCCGAGCCGCGGTTCAGCGCGACCGCCCGCATGAAGCTCGGGTTCGCCGTCGCGGGCGCGGTCATCGTGCTCTCGATGGCCGGCGCGACCGTCGGCATCGGCCTGGTGCAGGTGCACCACGTCGCGAGCGTCCTGCGCGACGAAGGGCACGCGGAGCCGTTCCGGCGCGGGACGATCACGCCGCCGCCGGCCGGCAAGCCGCAGACGCTGCTGCTCGTCGGCTCGGACCGGCGCTACGGCGACGCGCGCGGCGACGCCCGCTCGGACACGCTGATGCTGGTCCGCCTCGATCCCAAGCGGGCGGCGACGACCGTGCTCTCGGTCCCGCGCGACCTGCGGGTCACGATCCCGGGCCACGGGATCGCGAAGATCAACGACGCGTACGGCCTGGGCGGGCTGGACCTGACCGCACGCACGGTCAAGGACCTGCTGAGCACTCCGGACCGCCGCATCCGCATCAATCACGCGATCGCGGTGGACTTCGCAGGCTTCCGCGAGGCGGTCGACGTCGTGAACTGCGTCTACGTCGACGTCGACCGGCGCTACTACCACTCGAACCTCGGCCTGCCGGTCAGCCAGCACTACGCAGAGATCGACGTGCAGCCCGGCTACCAGCGGCTGTGCGGCCAGAACGCGCTCGACTACGTGCGCTTCCGCCACAACGACAACGACATCGTGCGCGCCGCTCGCCAGCAGGACTTCCTGCGCCAGGCGTCGGCTCAGATGAGCACGAGCCGCCTGATCCGCAACCTCGACCCGCTCGTCAGAGCGTTCGCGAAGAGCACTTCCACGGACGGCAACCTGCAGACGAGCCGCGGCATCCTGCGGCTGCTCCGGCTCGCGGCGTCCTCGGCCGGGCGGCCGGTGCGGCAGATCCGCTTCCCCGCCACCTTCGTCCACACCCCGGCGCCGGCGACGACGGTGACCCCGTTCGGGACGGTGGCGGCGGCGCCCGGGCTCGGCGACTACGTGACGGCCACGCCGGAGCAGATCCAGCGCGCCGTCGACCAGTTCCTCCATCCGCGCACGCCGCGCAAGCGCGCCTCGCCGCGCGTGAAGCCGAAGCGGAAGCAGGGGAAGCGCCGCGCCCGCGTCAGCGCCGCCGACTACAAGCTCGTCACCGGGCTCGCCGCGGCGAAGGAGATCGTCCGCCCGGCACTCCGCCATCGCCGCTTCGAGCTGCCCGTCTACGCGCCTGCCTGGCTCACGCCGCGCGGCCGCTACCCGCAGAGCACGGGCGTCGCCCGCTCGCCGCGGCTCTACGTCATCACCGATCGCGGCGGCGGGCGCCACCGGGCGTACCGGCTCGTGGTCGAGGAGGACGAGACGGAGGGCCAGTACTACGGGATCCAGGGCACGAGCTGGCGCAACCCGCCGATCCTCAGCGGCAAGCACCAGGCCGTGCGGATGGCCGGCCGCAGCTACCGCGTCTACTACGACGGCGCGCACATCCTCCGTGTCGCCCGGGTGACCCGGCGCGGCGCCTACTGGGTCTCGAACACGCTGAGCCGCGACCTCTCCAACCGCCAGATGCTCGGCATCGCGCGCTCGCTCACCCGCATCCCGCGCTGAGCCACGTCAGCGCGGGGCGGCCGGCGCCGCCCCGCGCGCGAGTGCCTACTGGTACAGGACGGCCTGGATCTTCGGGTCGTCGATGTTGCTCTTGTCGTACCAGTAGAAGCCGGTGTCGATGACCTTCGGCAGGTCCTTGCCGTCGATCGCCTTGGTCGCGGCGTCCACGAGCTCCTTCCCCATCCCGACCGGGTTCTGCGTGATCGCGCCGGCCATCGTGCCGTCCTTGATCGCGTCGATCTGGGCCTTGCCGGAGTCGAAGCCGACGATCGTGATGCCCTTCGCGCCGCTCTCTTGGACGCCCTTGATGATCCCGATCGCCGAGCCCTCATTGGACCCGTAGAACCCCTTGATGTCCTTGTTGGACGAGATGATCGACTTCGCGATATCGGCGGACTTCGCCTGATCCCCGCCGCCGTACTGCACCGGCAGCAGCTCGATGTCAGGCGCGTTCTGCTTCATCCACTCCAGGAAGCCGTCGCGGCGGTCGATGCCCGACGCGCTGGTCTTGTCGTGGACGATCACCCCGACCTTGCCCTTGTTGCCGATCTTCTCGGCGAGGTGCTTCGCGGCCTCGGCCGCGGCGGCCTTGTTGTCGGTCGCGGCCGTCGTGACCGGCACGTCGCTCTCGACGCCGGAGTCGAACGCGACGACCGGGATGTTGCTCGCCTTCGCCTGATCCATCAGCGGCGCGCTCGCCTTCGAATCGAGCGCCGCGAACCCGATCGCGTCCGGGTTCTTCTGCAGGGCGTTCGTGAGCATCGTCACCTGCTGCTCAATGTCCTGCTCGGTCGGCGGGCCCTCGAACGTGATGCGGGCGCCCACCTTGTCGGCCTCCTCCTCGGCGCCCTTCTTGACGGCCTGCCAGAACTGGTGCTGGAACCCCTTCGAGACGATGGCGATGTACGGCTTGTCACCGCTGCCACCACCACCGCCGCTGGACGATCCGCCGCCCCCGTCGTCACCGCACGCACCGACGCCCAACGCAAGCGCCGCAGCCGCGGCCGCGAGTCCTGCCAGCCGCCTTGTCCCCGTGATTGACACGCTCCTCCTCCTCCTTCGCATGATTGACACGCTCCTCCGTCCTTAGGTCGTGCTCGCGCGCTTGCGCGCCATGTCGGCGTAGACCGCCACGAGGATCACCAGGCCCAAGATCACGTTCTGCCACTCCTGCGGGATCGACATGATCTGGAGCCCGTTGTTCAGCACCGAGATGATCAGCGCGCCGATCACGGTGCCGACCACCGAGCCCTTCCCGCCCGCCAGCGACGTCCCGCCGATGACGACGGCGGCGATCGCCTGCAGCTCGTAGCCCATGCCCGTCCCCGGTTGGGCGGACGCGAGCCGGGCCGAGATCATCACGCCCGCCAGACCGGTGAACAGGCCGGCGAGCGTGTAGATGACGACCTTCCACCTGCGCACGCTGATGCCCGACAGCGCGGTGGCCTCCTCGTTACTGCCGATCGAGTACGTGTACCGGCCGAGCACCGTCTTGTTGAGCAGCACGGCCGCGATGGCGAACGCCAGCGCCAGGACGAGCACCGCGTTGGGGAAGTTGACCCCGAACAGGTGGCCCGTCGAGATCTTCGTGTAGCTCGGCGAGTCGCTGAAGTAGATCGGCGTGCTGTCGGAGATGACCAGCGCCAGCCCCTGGCACACCAGCATCATCGCCAGCGTCGCGATGAACGGCGGAATCCCGAGGATCGACACGTTGAACCCGTTGACGAGCCCGATCAGCCCACCGAACAGCACGGCCCCGATCACCCCCACGACGATGGGCAGCCCGCTCTTGGTGATCAGGACGCCGGAGATGACCGCGCACAGCGCCATCCCCGTGCCGATCGAAAGGTCGATCCCGCCGGTGATGATCACGAACGTCGTGCCGAGCGCCAGCAGCCCGATCACGACGGTCGAGAAGAGGATCGCCGTGACGTTGTTGTAGTTGAGGAAGTTCGAGCTCGCGATCGAGAAGAAGACGAAGATCGCGATCAAGCTCCCGAAGGCGAGGAACTGCTGGAGCTTGTCGCGCAAGGTGCTGGTGACGACCTCGACCGGCGTGCTCTGCTCCTGCGTCTCGGCGGTGTCGACCGCGCTCATGACTGCCTCCCTCCGGCTGTGAGCCCGAGCTCAGCCGCGTCTTCGGGGTTCTCGTCCGGCCGCAGGGTCGCGAGATGCATGACGCTCTCCTGCGTGGCCTCGGCAGCCTCCAGTTCGCCGGTGACCCGGCCCTCGCTCATGACCACGATCCGATGCGACATCCGCAGGATCTCCGCCAGGTCCGAGGAGATCATGATGAGCGACTTCCCCTGCCCGGCGAGCTCGTTCAGGAGCCGGTAGATCTCCTCCTTCGCGCCGACGTCGATGCCCCGCGTCGGCTCGTCGAAGATCAGGATGTCGCAGTCCTTGACGAGCCACTTGGCGAGCACGACCTTCTGCTGGTTGCCGCCCGAGAGGTTCTTGACCGTCTGGGCGACGGACGGGGTCTTGATGCTCAGCGTCTTCACGTACTCCTCGGACGTCCTGCGCATCGCCCGGTCCTTGACGAAGCCCCAGGTCTGGAAGCGCTCGCGCAGCGCGCTCAGCCCGATGTTGGCGTTGACCTCCTGCTCGACCAATAGGCCGAACTGCTTACGGTCCTCGGACAGGTAGCCGATCCGGTGCTTGGCGGCGTCGGCAGGGTTGTGGATCGTGACCTCGCGGCCGCGCAGCGTGACCGTCCCGCCGGTCGCCTTGTCCGCGCCGACGAGCGCGCGCGCGACCTCGGTGCGGCCGGCCCCCATCAGGCCCGCGAAGCCGAGGATCTCGCCCTCGCGCAGCTCGAAGGCGACGTCCTTGAGCAGCTCCTTCGTGCTGAGACCCCGACACCTCGAGCAGCACGTCGCGGCCCGCCTCGACGCCGACCGGCTGCGCGTCCCGCGCGAGCTCGCGGCCGACCATCATCGAGATGACCTCGTCCATGCTCGTCTGCGCGGCCTCGCGCGTGCCGACGTAGTGACCGTCGCGGATCACGGTGATCCGATCGGCGATCCGCTTGAGCTCCTCGAGGCGGTGCGAGATGTAGATCACGCCCGTGTCGGGCTGCACGAAGCGGCGGATCAGGCCGTGCAGGACCTCGACCTCGGCGTCGGTGAGCGCCGCGGTCGGCTCGTCCATGATCAGCAGCTTCGCGTCGTGGGAGAGCGCCTTGGCGATCTCGACCATCTGCTGCTTGGCGACGGTGAGGTTGCCGACGAGCTGCTTCGGCGCGAGCGGCAGGTGGAGCCGCTCGATCAGGGCCTGCGCGTTCGCGTTGAGCCGGCGCTCGTCGAGGAAGACCCTGGACCCGCGCGGCTCCCGCCCGATGAAGATGTTCTGCGCGACCGTGAGGTCGGGCATCAGGTTGAACTCCTGATGGATGATGCTGATCCCGAGCTCCAGCGCGTGCTTGGGCGAGCTGGGCTCGTACGGCTCGCCGCCGAGGAAGAACTCGCCCGCGTCGGCCTCGTAGATCCCCGACAGGAGCTTCATCAGCGTCGACTTGCCCGCCCCGTTCTCGCCCACGACCGCGAGCACCTCGCCGGCGCGCAGCTCGAGCTGCATGTCGTCGAGCGCCTTGACGCCGGGGAAGCCCTTGCTCACGCCGCGCGCCTCCAGCAGCACCGGCCGCTCCTCGCCCATCAGCGCCGCGCCTCCTCAGAGGCCGGGACCGGGGCGTCGGCCCGCAGCAGCCCCTCGGCCACGAGCTCGCTCCAGGCCGCTTCCGGCACCGGCTCCTCGAGCAGCGCCGCGTTGCGCTCGACCTGGGCGGCGGAGCGCGCGCCGAGGCAGACGGTCGCGACCGCCGGGTGGGCGAGCGCGAACTGCGCCGCGGCGACGGGCAGGGTCGTGCCGTGGCGCGCCAGGACGTCGGCGATGCGGTTGGCGCGGCCCACCAGCTCCGGGGGCGCCGGCGCGTAGTTGTAGCTGGCGCCCTCGCGCGGACGCTCGCGCGCAAGCAGGCCGGAGTTGAAGACGCCGGCCGCGATCACCGAGACGTCGCGCTGCTCGCACACCGGAAGGAGGTCGTCGAGCGCGCCCTGCTCGAGCAGCGTGTAGCGCCCGGCCAGCATCACGACGTCGAGGTCGGTCTCGCGGACGAAGTCCGCCAGCATCTCGGCCTGGTTCATGCCCGCCCCGTAGGACGTGATGACGCCTTGCGAGCGCAGCTCCTCGAGCGCCGGGAACGCCCCGTCGAGCGCTTCCCGGTAGTGCGCGTCGGGGTCGTGGACGAACAGGAGGTCGACGCGATCGAGCCCGAGACGCTCGAGGCTCGACTCGAGCGAGGCGAGGACGCCGTCGCGGCTGTAGTCGCGCACGCGCACATGGGTGGCGGGCACGACGAAGCCCTCGCTGTCCATCCCGCCCGCGTCCGACGGCGCCAGCCGCCGCCCGACCTTGGTGGAGACGATCAGCTCGTCGCGCGGGCGCCCGGCCAGCCCCTCGGCGAACCGCTGCTCGGCGAGGCCGAGCCCGTAGTGCGGCGCCGTGTCGTAGTAGCGGACGCCGGCTTCCCACGCCGCCGCCAGGGCGCCGCGCCACTCGTCGTCGCCGACCTCGCGGCCCATGTTGCCGATCGGCGCCGCCCCGAAGGCCAGCGGTCCGACGGCGAGGCCGCCGCGGCCGAGCGGTCGCGCCGGCGCGGTCATGGCAGCTCCCACACGAGCCGCAGCCCGCTGTCCGCGCCCGAGTAGTCGTCGGCGACCTCGAGCAGCTCGGCCATCCGCGCCTGCCAGGGCACGTTGGCCGGGTGCTCGCGGAGGTGATCGCGCATCGCGCGGTAGTCCTCGCACTCGACGAGGTGGAACAGGTCGCGCCCGTCGCGCCAGATCCGCCATGAGGCGACGCCGGCCTCGCGCATCGCGGCGTCGAGCTCCGGCGGGATCACCGCGTGCACCTGCTCGTAGGCCTCCTCGCATCCTGGCTTGAGCCGCGTGTGCAGCGCGATCGCCGTCATGCCGCCCACGCGGAGCCGTCCGGAAACAGATGCGCCTCGAGCGCGTCAGTCGTCATCTCGGCGGAGAACCCCGGCGCGGTCGGGGTGCGGTAGCGCCCGTCCTCGATCACGGCCGGGTCCACGAAGTGCTCGTGCAGGTGGTCGACGTACTCGATGACGCGGTCCTCGAGCGTGCCGGAGACCGCCACGTAGTCGAACATCGCAAGGTGCTGGACGAGCTCGCAGAGGCCCACGCCGCCGGCGTGCGGGCAGACCGGGACGCCGAACTTCGCGGCGAGCAGCAGGATCGCGATGTTCTCGTTGACGCCCGCGACGCGGGCAGCGTCGATCTGCACGACGTCGACCGCCTCGGCCTGCAGGAGCTGCTTGAACACGATCCGGTTCTGGACGTGCTCGCCGGTGGCGATCCGCACCGGGCGGACGGCGCGGCGGATGGCGGCGTGGCCGAGCACGTCGTCGGGGCTGGTCGGCTCCTCGACCCACCACGGCTCGTACGGCGCCAGTGCCCGGATCCAGCGCACGGCGTCGTCGACGTCCCAGCGCTGGTTGGCGTCGACGGCGATGCGGAAGCCGGGCCCGCAGACCTCGCGCGCGATCCGCAGGCGGCGGACGTCGTCGTCGAGGCTCGCCCCGACCTTCAGCTTGATCTGCTCGTAGCCGTCGGCGACCGCCTCGGCGCACAGGCGCCCCAGCTTGCCGTCGTCGTAACCGAGCCAGCCGGGCGTCGTGGTGTACGCCGGATAGCCGTCGTCGAGCAGCTGCGCGGCGCGCTCGCTGCGGCCGCCCTCCGCGGCGAGCAGGATCTCCAGCGCCTCCTCGGGGGTGAGCGCGTCCGTGAGGTAGCGGAAGTCGACGAGCGCGACGAGCTCCTCCGGGGTCATCTCCGACAGCAGCTCCCAGAGCGGCTTGCCCGCGCGCTTGGCGGCGAGGTCCCAGAGTGCGTTGACCACGGCGGAGATCGCCATGTGCATGACGCCCTTCTCGGGGCCGAGCCAGCGCAGCTGCGAGTCGTGCACGAGCCGCCGCCACACCTCGTCCAGCGACGCGGTCGACCCGTCGATCGACAGGCCGACGACGAACGGCTCGAGCGCGCGGATCGCCGCGACCTGCACGTCGTTCCCGCGCCCGATCGTGAACGCGAAGCCGTGGCCTGCGAGCCCGTCGTCCGCGTCGGTGCTGACGACGACGTAGGCGGCGGAGTAGTCGGGATCGGGGTTCATCGCGTCCGACCCGTCGAGGTGCCGCGACGTGGGGAAGCGCACGTCGAACGTCTCGAGCGACGTGATGACCGCAGACCCCCTGCGCGCTCCCGCAAGCGAATACATAGGATGTTCGCCCGGCACGCGGCGAGTAAAACATAGGTTGCTCCGATCCGCAACACCGATATTCTGCGCCGGTCATTGGATGTTTGAGCGGTCGTAATGCCCAAGGAGAAGCCGTGAGCGTCACCGACGAGGCCCTCGCGAAGATCCGCGAGATGATCAGCTCCGGCGAGTTCCAGCCGGGGGATCGACTGCCGAAGGAGAGCGACTTGGCCGCGCGCCTCAGCGTCTCCCGCAACTCGCTGCGCGAGGCGATAAGGGCGCTCTCGCTCATCCACGTCGTCGACGTGCGCCAGGGCGACGGGACGTACGTGACCAGCATGGAGCCGGACCTGCTGTCGGCCGCCGTCTCGTTCGTGATCGACTTCCACCGCGCCGACAAGGTGCTGCACCTGCTCGGTGTCCGCCGCGTGCTCGAGCCGGCGGCCACCGCGCTGGCGGCGGGCCACATCGGCGACGACGACCTCGCCGCCCTGCGCGCGCTGCTGGACGAGATGGCCGCGGCGTCATCGGTCGAGGAGTTCGTGCGCCTTGACGGAGAGTTCCACGGCCGGATCGCCGAGTGCTCGGGCAACCCTGTGCTGGCTTCGCTCATCCACGCGGTCTCCGCCCCGACGACACGTGCGCGCGTCTGGCGCGCCATCACGCAGGACGACGCGGTGGGGCGCACACGGGATGAGCACGAGCGCATCTACGCGGCGCTCGTCGCGCACGAGCCAGAGCTGGCACGCGCCTGGGCCACGGTGCACGTGGCGGGCGTCGAGCACTGGATCGAGGTCGCCGCGGCGGAGGTGCCGTGACGGTCGACGCCCACCACCACCTCTGGGACCTCGCGGTGCGCGACCAGCCGTGGCTCGCCGACGACGGGCTCGAGCCGCTGCGCAGGACGTTCACGGTCGAGGAGCTCGCCCGCGCCGCGCGTCCGGCCGGCGTCGATGCCACCGTGCTCGTGCAGACCATCACCGACGCCGCAGAGACGCCCGACCTGCTCGCCCTCGCGGCGGAGCATCAGCTGATCGCCGGCGTGGTCGGCTGGGTCGACCTCACAGCGGACGACGTGGCCGGCGCGCTGGTCGCTCTCCGCGAGCTCCCCGGCGGCGACCGGCTCGTGGGCATCCGCCATCAGGTGCAGGGCGAGCCCGACCCCGAGTGGCTGTGCCGCGCCGACGTCCGCCGCGGCCTGCGCGCGGTCGCCGACGCTGGCCTCGCCTACGACCTGCTCACCATCCCGCTGCAACTCCCGGCCGCGGTCGCGACCGTGCGTGCGCTCCCGGACCTGCGGTTCGTCGTCGACCACCTCTCGAAGCCCCCGATCGCCTCCGGCGAGCTGGAGCCGTGGGCCACGCAGATGCGCGCGCTGGCCGAGCACGACAACGTCGCCTGCAAGCTCTCGGGAATGGTCACCGAGGCGGACTGGGCGGCGTGGGACGTGGAGGACCTCCGCCCGTACGCCGAGACCGTGCTCGGCGCCTTCGGCGCGGAGCGCGTGATGTTCGGCTCCGACTGGCCCGTGTGCCTGGTCGCCGCGTCCTACGACGCCGTCGCCGGCGCCGCCGCGGCGCTGACCGCGTCGCTCAGCGGGGCGGAGCGGGCGGCGGTGTTCGACGGGACCGCCCGCCGCGTCTACGGCCTCTGACTAAGTCAACGCCCGCTCGCCGGTGATGGCCTCGCCGAGGATCAGCGTGTGGATCTCCGACGTGCCCTCGTAGGTGAGCACCGACTCGAGGTTGTTGGCGTGGCGCATGATCGGATACTCGGTGGTGATGCCGCTGGCGCCGAGGATCGTGCGCGCCTCGCGCGCGACGGCGAGCGCCTCGCGGACGTTGTTGAGCTTGCCGACGCTGACCTGCCGCGGGTCGAGCTCGCCGGCGTCCTTGAGCTGCCCGAGCCGCCACGCCACGAGCTGCGCCTTCTGGAGCTCGAGCATCATGTCCACGAGCTTGCGCTGGGTGAGCTGGAAGCCGGCGATCGGCCGCCCGTACTGCACGCGCGTCTTGGCATACTCGAGCGCGGACTCGTAACAGGCGCGCCCGGCGCCGACCGCGCCCCAGCAGATCCCAAAGCGCGCCTCGTTCAGGCACGAGAGCGGCCCGCGCATGCTCTTGACCTCGGGCAGGACGGCGTCGGCGGGCAGCCGCACGTCGTCGAGCGCGAGCTCGGAGCTGACCGACGCCCGAAGCGACAGCTTGTGGTGGATGTTGCTGACCGAGAAGCCCTTGGTGTCGGTCGGGATCACGAAGCCGCGAATGTCGTCGTCGTGGCGCGCCCACACGACCGCGACGTCGGCGATGCCACCGTTGGTGGTCCACTGCTTGGAGCCGTTGAGGACCCAGTCGTCGCCGTCGCGCTTCGCGGTCGTGCGCATGCCCGAGGGCTCGGAGCCGAAGTCGGGCTCGGTCAGGCCGAAGCAGCCGATCAGGTCGCCCGCCGCCATCCCCGGCAGCCACTGCTTCTTCTGCTCCTCCGAGCCGAACTTCCAGATCGGGAACATCGCCAGCGAACCCTGCACGGAGACGAGGCTGCGCAGCCCCGAATCGCCGTACTCGAGCTCCCGGCACGCGACGCCGTAGGCGGTTGCGGAGGCGCCGGCGCAGCCGTAGCCCTCGAGGTGCATCCCGAGCAGGCCGAGGTCGCCGACCTCCTTGGCGAGCTCGCGCGGGAGGATGCCCTCCTCGAACCAACCGCCGATCTCTGGCAGCACCCGGTCGCCGACCCAGCGGCGGACGGAGTCGCGCAGCATCAGATCCTCGTCGCCGAGCAGGTGGTCGAGGCCGAGAACGTCCTTCGGATCGAGCTTCGGGGACGCGGAAGTGGTGGCCATGGTGGATCTCCTCGGTTCAGGCGTCGGCGGCGGCGCGAACGACCGGCTCACGTCCGCCGAGCGGGATGCGCGCGTGCAGGAGCGTGCCACCGTCCGGCGGGCTGCGGAGCTCGAGTTGGCCGTCGAGCGCGCCGACGCGGTCGCAGAGGCCGCGCAGCCCTGTGCCACCTCCCCCGCCGAGGTCCGCACCGCCGACGCCGTCGTCCGAGACCTCGACGGTCAGCTCGCCGTTGTGCGTGGCGATGTGCACGCGCGCCGCGCCGGCGTTCGCGTGCTTGACCGTGTTGGTCAACGCCTCGGAGACGAAGAAGTAGACGCTGGCCTCGACCGGCGCCGGGAGCCGCCGTTTGTCGGTCCCGTCCGAGACGGACACCTCGAGCGGGAGCCGCGAGGCGAGCGCCTGGACGGCCGGGAGCAGCCCGTGATCCGTGAGCACGCCGGGATGGATCCCGGCCGCGAGCCGGCGCAGCTCGGCCACGCCGTGGTTGGCGAGCTCGATCCCGTCCTCGCGGAGCGCCCGCGCCCGATCCGGGTCCTTGTCCGCCATCCGCTCCGCGAGCCTGAGGTTCATCACCGCGCTCACGAACTGCTGCTGGGCGCCGTCGTGGAGGTCCCGCTCGAGCTGGGCGCGGGCCGCGTCCGCGGCCTCGATCACCCGCCGCCGGGCGGTCTGCAGCTCCTCGGCGCGCGCTTGCGCGACGTCGCGCTCGCGTGCCATCTGCTCTGCCCGCCGCCGCGCCTCGACGTCGCTGAAGGCGGTCACCGTTCCGCGGCCCTCGCTCATGACAAACGGGCGCATGGAGACCGTCACCGGCATGATCGAGCCGTCCTTGCGGACGAGGAAGTCGTCGAACTCGTGGAGCGTCTCGCCGGCGTCGCGCGCCTTGGCGAGCTTGCACTCCGACTCCGGGTACGGCGACCCGTCGGGGTACTTGTAGTGGATCGTCCCGTGGGCCGGCCGGCCGAGCAGCTCGGACGCATCGCCGAAGCCGAGCGCCTCGACCGCGGCGTGGTTGAGGTAGTGGAAGCACCCCGCCGGGTCGAGCACCCAGACCGGCTGGTCGACCTGCGCGAGGATCGCCTCGCGCTCGCGCAGCGCCTCCTCGGCCTCGTGCTGCTCCACCAGGCTCTGGAAGGCGACGACCATGCCCTGGCCCCCCGGGAGATCGATCGGCGTCGCGGTGTAGGAGACGGGAAGCATCGTCCCGTCGCGGCGCACGAACCAGTCGCGGTCCCGCACCGTCCTCCCGGTCCCGCGCGACTGGCTCATCGGGCACTCCGAGACCGGGTAGGGCGAGCCGTCGCGGCGCTTGTAGTGGATCGCCTCGTGCCCGGGCCGGCCACGGAGGTCGTCGAGCTGGTCGTAGCCGAGCGCCGCGAGCCCCGACGGGTTGACGAACGTGACGAGCCCGTCATGGTCGACGACCCACACCGGGAGCGCCACGCAGTCGAGGATCGCGTCCAGCTCTTCCATGGCGCCGAGTATCACCCCCGGCTGCCGCCCGGCGCAAACCTCGTCAACACCCCACGGGAGTTCGCAGCGTGCGAGTGCCCGTCCGAATCCGCCGCCTGCGTGCGGACAGCCGGGGCCGTTGCGAATCACTGAGCGCGGCCGAAGGGGCGGCGACGGCGGTGCTGGTCGAGATGTCGTGGATGTAGGAGGCGACGACTCCTTCGGAGATCCGATGGAGCCTCGCCGCGTGCGCGGTGCTGGTCATGCTGCTTGCTCCTTCAAGGCGAGGTTTGTCGGGGTGCGCACTGGGCGCTCCGCGAGCTGCAGTTCGGCCCGCGGGGGGCGCGGCCGCAGGAGCGCGAACGCGAGCACGATCCCGGTGAGGATGGTCAGCGCTCCGGCGAGGAACGCGACGTGGTAGCCGCCGATGAGCGCGCTGGTCGGGTCGTGGTCGGCGGCCAGCAGTTCCTTCGTGTGGCTGGCGGCGACGGTGCTGAGGACGGCGAGCCCAAGGGCGCCGCTGATCTGCTGGGTGACGTTGGTGATGCCCGAGCCGAGTCCGGCGTCGGCGGCGGGAACGTCGGCCATCGCGATCGTGAGCAGCGGCATGAACGCCATGCCGATGCCGAGACCGATCGCGAAGCAGGCCATGAAGACCGTCGGGAAGTAGGCGGTGTGCGGTCCGACGGTGGCGAACACCAGGAGTCCGGCGGCGGCGCTCGCCATGCCGGTCGTGAGGACGGCCAGCGAGCCGAAGCGGGCGACGAGCCGCGTCGTGATGCCCTGCGAGAGCACGGCGACCGTGATGGTCCACGGCAGGAACGCGGCGCCGGTCTGGAGCGCGCTGAAGTGGCGAACGTGCTCGAGGTAGAGCGTCCCGAGGAAGAACGTGGAGTACATCCCGGTGACGAGGAAGCCCCTGACGACGCTCGCGTTGATCAGCCCGCGCAGGCGCAGCACGCGGAGCGGCACGATCGGGTTCGCGATGCGGGCCTCAACCACCAGGAACGCCGCCATCAGCGCTACGGCCAGGCCGCCGATCCCGAGCACCTGAACCGACGTCCAGCCGTGCGCGGTCGCGTTGATGATCGCGTAGATGGCGCTCATCAGCGAGGTGGTGACGAGCAGCGAGCCGACCCAGTCCACGCCGTGCTCGATGCCGAGGCCTCGATCGGACCGGATGAGCACATGGGCGAGCGCGAACGTCGCCACGCCGATCGGGAGATTCACGAAGAACACCCAGTGCCAGCTCAGCGCCTGGGTCAGGAGTCCGCCGGCGAGCAGGCCGAGCGAGCCGCCCGCGACCGAGACGAAGACGTACGCGCCCATCGCCCGGGCGCGGTCTGCGGCCTCTGGGAACTCGGTGACAATGATCGCCAGGATCACCGAGGCCTGGGCGGCGGCGCCGACGCCTTGGAGCAGGCGCGCGCCGATCAGCGCGCCCTGTGTGGGCGCAATGCCGCACAGGAGCGACGCGAGCGTAAAGGTGGCGAGGCCGGCGAGGAACACGCGCTTGCGTCCGAGCAGGTCGCCGAGGCGGCCGGCCAGGAGCAGCAGGCTCCCGAAGGTGACGAGGAACGCGTTGACGACCCAGGTCAGGTCGGCCTGACTGAAGTGGAGGTCCTGCTGGATGGCAGGCAGAGCGACGTTCACGATCGTGACGTCGAGCACGATCATCAGCTGCGCGAAGCAGACGACGATCAGCGCGGCCCATCGGCGCGGATCGGCGGACGGGCTGGGAACGGGTGATGATGCAAGCTGCAAATGAGTCCTCTTGTCGTGGGGCCGAGGTCCCGGTAAACTGGAGGCTGCCTCCGAAATAACTGGAGGTCGCCTCCGGAACTATACGGAGGTACCCTCCGTTTTGCAAGTGAACCTGACATGAGCTCGACCGAAGCCACCCAGACGCTGCTCACGCGCCCCAAGCGCGCGGACGCACGGCGCAACTACGAGAAGGTCCTCGCCGCTGCGCGCGAGGCGTTTGCCGAGGGCGGCGAGTCGACGGCGCTCGAAGAGATCGCGCGCCGCGCCGGAGTCGGGATCGGGACGCTGTACCGCAACTTCCCGAATCGGCAGGCGCTGGTCGAAGCGCTCTACCTCGAGGAGGTCGAGGAGGTCTGCCGCTCCGCGGCCGAGCAGCTCGACAGCGCCGACCCGTGGGAGGCGCTCAACGGGTGGTTCGAGCGCTTCGTCGGCTACATCGCCACGAAGCAGGCGCTCGCCGCCGAGCTGGTCAACTTCCTCGGCCGCGACGCGGAGCTCTTCAAGGCCAGCCGCGCGGCGCTCTGGGAGGCCGGCGAGCCGCTCCTCACGCGCGCCCAGGAGGCCGGCGTCGTGCGTCCCGACGTGGAGATCGGCGACGTGATGCACATGGTCATGGGGATCGCCAAGGTCCCGTCCGCCGATCCCGAGCAGACCCGGCACATCCTCCGGATCGCGCTTGACGGTCTGCGCTACCGGCCGGACGCCTAGCCGGCCCGCTCCGCCACCAGCGCCAGCTTCCGCACCCGCCCCGCCTCCAGCCACTCGGTCCACAGCCGGTGCGTGGCCAGCAGGTAGTCGAGCCGCGGACGGCCGAGCTGCCCGGCGAGGTCGTCGGCGTGCGCGGCGAACGCGCCCGCCAGCGCCCGCGCCATCGCGGCGTGCGCCGCGCTGCGGTCCTCCTGCCACGTGACGACGAGGCCGGCGCGCTCGAGGCACGCCGTCATCTCGGCGAGCGGGGCCGGCCACACCGTGCCGGCGGCCGGCATCGCGGCCCGCTCGGCCGACGTGAGCGGCGCGCCCTCCTCGAGCGTGAAGGCGAAGCGACCCCCGGGCCGGAGCGCGGCAGCGATGTCGCGCACCAGCGCGTCCTTGTCGTCGAAGGCGAGCATCGCCTCGAGCAGGAGCACGACGTCGAACGAGCCGGGCGGGAGTGGCGGGACCTGCGCCACCGCGAAGCGGCACGGCACGCCGTTCGTGCGCTCACGGGCGAGGGTGACGGCGAGCGCGCTCTCGTCCACGCCGAGGTAGGCGCAGCCCAGCTGCCCCGTGAGCAGCCGTCCGGGTCCGCCGGTGCCGCAGCACACGTCCAGCACGGCGACCCCCGCTCCGATGCCGGCCTGCGCGCCCAGCGCGCTGATCTCGGCGGCGGTCATGAAGCCCTCCTGCCCGACGAACTCGCCGGGTGCGTAGGCCGACACCCGCGCCCGGTCCAGTGCCGGGTCGAACCGCCAGCGGCTCATGACCCGAACGCGCTGAGGAAGCGGTCGCGGAACGCGTCCATCGGCCAGACCGGCGCATCAGGGCTCGGCCGCATGCCGTCCTGCCAGCCCCATCCGGCGATCTGGTCCATGACCTTCGGGTCGTGGGCGATGACCGAGATCGGGACGTCGTGGTCTGCGCCCTGGCCAGTGACGAGCGTCGCAGGCTGATGGTCGCCGAGGACGACGAGCACGGTGTCGTCGTCCCCATAGCGCTGCACGAACGTCATGAGCGTGCGCAGCGAGTACTCGATCGAACGCCCGTAGGCCTCGCGCGCCCGCCGGCCGTCGCCGAAGAGCGCGGCCTGCGTGGACTCCGCCGGCGGGATGCGGTCGAAGATCGAGCCGTCGCCGACGTCGTCCCAGGGGATCAGCCGGGGGATGCGGGTCCACGGCGCGTGGCTCGAGATGAGGTCGACCTCGGCGAACAGCGGCGGCCGGTCGCGCTTGGCCAGCTCGAGGCGCTGCAGCGCCTGGAGCGTGTACTGGTCGGGCATCGGCGGGAGGCCGAAGCCCGGGCCGCGGTAGCCGAGGTTGCGGCGGTCGTAGAGCGCGTCGTAGTGGTAGTAGCTGAAGCCCTCGGGCCACGCCCGGCGGTTGGCCGGCATGACGCCGGCCGTGCGCCAGCCGGCGCGCTTGAACGCCTGCGTGAGCGTGAGGCGGTCGTTGTGGACGAGCTGGTCATAGCGCCGCTGGCCGTCGACCCGGATGCCCGACTGCAGCGTCGAATGCGCGAGCCAGCTGAGGCCGCCGAACGTCGGCGAGGTGAGGAAGGCGCTGCGCGAGGAGAAGCCGGCCGCTCGCAGCTGCGCGGTGCCCCGGTCGAGCACGGCGCGGATGCGCGGCGAGAAGGCCGAGTCCTGGACCGCGACCCTCCCGTAGCTCTCGACGAACACGAGCAGGACGTCCTTGCCGCGCAGGCCGGTCAGCAGCCGGTCACCGGGCGTCGCGCGGAACGGATCGTGCTCGAGCTGGCGGGCGAGCGCCGCGCGATCCTCGAGGCCGCTCCGCACCGCCCGCACCTCGTCGACGGCCAGGGCGGCCGCGCTCGAGGAGGCGACCGGCGCGCCGGCGATCCGGAGGACAACCCAGATCACGCCCAGCGCGACCGCCGCCCGGAGCGCCCAGCCGCGGTGGCCGGCCGCGACCCGCGTCACGCGCAGCAGCGCGAGGACCGGGACGGCGAGCACCGCCACGACGACCACGGCGGCGCCGGCGACGACGAGGTCCGCGCTCGAGCTGCCGACGGCGTCGCGCAGCGTCTCGATGCCGATCCCCACGTAGCTCGAGTCGTCGACGGGCTTGAACGGCCGGTTGAAGGCCGTGAAGAACCCGATGTCGAGCACCTTCACGAGCACGAGCGCGCTCAGCACCGCTCCCGCGACCACGGCCAGCACGCGGCGCGGTGTCGCGGGCAGCAGGGCCGCCACGGCGACGACGACGAGCAGCTCGAGCGGCAGCCGCGCGAACCCGCCGAGCGTGAGCCGGCTCGGCTGGTTCGGCGCGACGAGCGCGGCCCAGACGAGCAGCAGGGCGAGGACGCTGAGCGCCACGGCGACGCCGGCCGGCAGCCGAGCGCGCGCCGCGTCCCGCCGGCGCCACAGCCACCACGTGCACTCGCCGACCGATGCCATGAGCGCGGCGAGCGCGACGAGCAGCAGGGCCTGCATCAGCGAGCGCGGCAGCACGTCGGCGGCCGCGACCGTCAGCACGATCCCCTGCGCCGCCGCGACGACCAGGCGCCAACGCCGCCGCGGCAGCGGCGCGCGCATCCACGGCAGCAGCCACTCGCCGGCGAGGAACACGTACCGCGCCGCTCCGATCGCGAGGACCCACGCGCCGTATGTCGGGGCGACGTAGACGCTCAGCGCGAGGATCAGGAACGCGTCGACCTCGCCGTCGAAGCGCGCCCCCAGCGCGGTCGCCGTCCCGGTGCGCCGCGCGACCCAGCCGTCGGCCGCGTCGAGGGCGAGCGCGACGGCGGCGAGCGATACGAGCAACGGGACCGCCGTGTCGTGCGCGAACGAGTCGGCGACCAGCGCGGCGACGCCGACGGCGAGCGTCGCCCGGGTGAGCGTCACCCAGGACGCCGCGCCCAGCCGGCCACCGCCGCGCGCGAGGCCGCGGACCAGCGCTGCCGCCATGGTCAGGGCGCAGGCGACGCCGACGACCCAGCCCGTGAGGCCGAGCCCGGCGGTCGCGGCCAGGACGTCGAGCAGCAGTACCTGGGCGACCAGCCCGGTCGCCGGACCCCTCAGGCTCGCCCGGACTGTGGCAGCGGCGGCTGATCGTCCGCCGGGCGCCTCTGCGCCGGCTGCTTTGCCGCCGGGCGTCATTCGTCCTGGAACCGGGGCGAGAGCGCGTAGCGCAGCAGCACCACGTCGCCGATCTGGCGCGTCTCCGCGAGCGTCGCGCGCCGCCCCGCGTGCCACGGGAAGCGCCCGTCGCTCACGAAGCGCGGAGCGCTCGAGTCGCCGACGAAGAACGGCGCGATGACGAGCTGTAGCTCGTCGACGAGGTCGTCGGCCAGGAACTGCGTGTGCACCATGCCGCCGCCCTCGACCATCAGCCGCTCCACGCCGCGGTCGGCGAGGTCCTCGCCGAGGCGGCGCATCCGCACGCGGCGGCCGCCGTCCACGATCGTCGCCACCGGCCCGAGCCGCGCGCGGGCATCGGCCACTCGCGGGCTCCGTGTGTAGACGAGCTTTTCGGCCTCGCCGGAGGTGAAGAAGTTCGAGCGCGCGTCGAGGTCCACCCGGTCGGTCACGGTGATCTTCATCGGCGACGGCGGGAGCCCGCGGGCCGTGCGCTCGTCGCGGCGGGCCTGCGAGCGCACGAGCAGCCGCGGGTTGTCGGTGCGCACGGTGACTGCGCCGACCATGATCGCGTCGCAGGAGGCGCGCATCTCGTCGACCCGGTCGAAGTCGGCCTCGTTGGACAGCGCGAGGCGCGGCGTCTGGTCGCCCAGGTATCCGTCGAGCGACACGCTGCAGCTGAGCATCGTGTACGGGCGCTCAGGCATGGCGCGCCCAGGCCAGGAGCAGGACGGCGCCGCCCGGGAGGCTGGCGACGAAGACCATCACGCCATAGACGACCGCGGTGGCGACCCCGAGCGACGCGCCCAGGCCGGCGGTGGCGAACGCCCAGGCCGTCACGCCCTCGCGCGGCCCCCAGCCACCGACGTTGGGCAGCGCCGCGGCGAGCATCGCGAGCAGCGCCAGCGGCAGCATCTGCGAGAGCGGCGCGGTTGCCCCCGCGGTGTGCGCGGCGATCATGAACGTGACCGCGTGGCCCGCGACGACCAGCGCCGATGCGACCGCGATCACCGGCCACGCCCGCCCGGGGAGCAGTCCGTCGCGCAGGTCGCGGGACGCGGCGCTGCGCAGCCGCGGCAGCATCCCCGCCGCCAAGACCAGCGCGGCCGTGACGGCCAGGGCCACGAGCACGATGTAGGGCACGAGCCCCCGCACCGGCGACGGCAGGGCGAGCAGCACGACGACGGTGATGACGACCTGCACGACCTGCCCGGCCGAGCGCTCCCACGCCACCGCGCGGAGGCCGTGGCTGATCCCGCGGTGGACGTCGCCGACCACCCCGCCGGGCAGCGCGACGTTGAGGAAGATCGAGCGGTAGTACGCGGCCACCGCCGTGCCCAGCGACAGCTCGACGCCCAGGCCACGGGCCACGATCCGCCAGCGCCAGGCGCAGCAGACGGTGGTCAGCAGGGCGAGGCCGGACGCCGCCGCCAGCGCCGCGCCGTCGACCGCGTGCAGGCCGTCGAGGAACGGGCCGGTGCCGACGTGCCAGACCAGGAAGACGAGGGTCGCGGCGGCGCCCAGACGAGCCGTCCACCGCAGCGCGGCCGTCACGGCAGCACCAGCAGGTCGGCGTGGTCGACTTCGACAGCGAGCTCGCCGGCGGCCGCCTGCGCGAGGCGCCGGTCGCGGTAGGCGCCGGCCTCGGCGGCGAGCGAGGGCTCCTGCTCGGCTGCGGCGGTGACCCACCCGCCGAACCACTTGTCGAACAGGTCGGCGTGGGCCGCACCGAGGCGCCAGGGGCTCGGCCGGACGAGGACCTCGGCACCGCGCAGCTGATCGACGGCAGCGGCGACGGCGTCCGGACCGAGCCGGCCGGCGCGGCGCTGGTGGGCATTGAACGCCGCCACGAGCTGCGCGTCCAGGGGATCCGCCGGGCTCAGGCTGACGCGGCCGGCCACGGTCATCGCGATGAGCGTCGGGCGCCCTGCGCACGCGCCGAGCATCCCGGCGAGCTCGTCCGCGGTCAGCATGTCGAGCAGCGCCGAGGCGACGATCGCGCTCGCGCCGTCGAGATCCGCCGGCGTCAGGCGCGTGATGTCGGACCGCCGCGTCTCGAACGTGGCCGAGGCGAGTCGCAGCAGGTCGTCGTCCCGGTCGTGCACGACCCAGTGCTGCGGCTCGGGCAGTCGCGGTGCGAGCCAGCGGCCCATCGCGCCGCTGCCGCCGCCGAGGTCGTGGATCTCCAGGCGGCCCGCGGGAAGGTGCCGCGCGAGGCGCTCGGCGAGCTCTTCCGACCGCGCCTCGGCGTCGGCCGGCTCGCGCAGGTCGAGCCACTCCGGGCTGACCCTGACGGCCGGCGCGCTCATCGCGCCGCTCCCGCGAGGACGCCGGCGACGACCGACGTGGTGGCCGGCCACCCGCGCAGCGACGCGCGCCGCTCCCGGGCGGCCCGCCGCAGGCGCCCCCGCAGCTGAGCGTCGCCGAGCCAGGCCCGCAGCGCGGCGCCGAGCGCCGCCGGGTCGCCGGGCGGGACGAGCAGTCCCGGCCGGGTCCCGTCCTCCCCATGCCCGAGCGCCTCGGTGACCCCGCCGACGTCGGCGGCGAGCACCGGCAGGCCACGGGCGAGGGCCTCGGTGACGACCATCCCGTAGGTCTCGGCGTGCGAGGCGAGCACGAGCAGGTCCGCGGCGGCGTACGCATCGTCGAGCTCCGCACCGGTGCGCGGGCCCGGGAACCGCACGCGATCGCGCAGCGCGTGGCGCCGCACCTCAGCGGCGAACGCCGGGTCTCGGTCGAGGCTGCCCACGCACGTGCAGCGCCAGGGCAGATCGCCGAGCGTCGCAAGCCCGTCGAGCAGCACGTCATGCCCCTTGCCGGGCGTGACCGCCGCGACGCAGAGCAGCGCGTCGCCGGATGCGGTGCCCGGCGCGAGGCCGGCGATATCGACGCCTGGTTCGGCGACGTGCGCGGGCAGGCCGTACAGCGCGTCCAGCCGGCGCCGGGCCCATTCGCTCGTCACCACGACGGCGACCGCGGCTTCGAGGACCTCGCGCTCGCGTCGGTCGCCCAGCGGCATGTGCATCAGCACGACCTGGCGCAGCCGGGTCGAATGCGGCACGAGCGCCTCGGGCGCCGGGGAGGCGATCAGCCCGTCGAGCAACACCACGGCGCCGTCCGGGATCCGCTCGACGACCTGCGCAAGGGCGGCGGCGTCGGCGACCGCGTGCTCGTGCACCGCCCAGCCGAGCGCTGCGAGCCCGCGGCAGACCTGGCGGTCGTAGGTGTTGCCGCCGCTCGGCCGTGCCGGATCGTCGATGCCCTCGGGCAAGATGACGTGGACCTCGGTCACAGCGGTCGCTCGTAGCTCGCCCATGCCACGTGTGACTCCCGCAACGTCACGGTTATTCCGTCGAGGTCGGGGTCCCACATGCGATCGGCGAGCCGGTCCGCAACGATCTTGGCCAGCGCCTCGGTGGTGGTGTTCACGCCCGCGAGCTCCGGCTCGTCGTCGAGGTTGCGATAGCCGAGCTCGCCCACCACAGCCCGCAGCGCCTCGGCCGCGCGGCCGATGTCGACCACGATGCCGTCGGCGTCGAGCGTCGCGCGGCGGAACGTCGCGTCGACGACATACGTCGCGCCGTGCAGCCGCTGCGCAGGCCCGAACACCTCGCCGCTCAGGCTGTGGGCGATCAGCATGTGGTCGCGGACGGTCACGCTGAACACGGGCTACGCCCCTTCGTAGGTGATCGTGTGGCAGAGCGCCGGCAGGCTCCCCTCGGCCAGCCGCGCCATGACGCCCGGCAGCTCGTCGAAGCGCGACTCGCCGGTGACGAGCACGTCGAAGGCAGGGTCGCGCAGGAGGGCGAGTGCGAGGGCGAGCCGGTCGGCCGTCGTGCGGCGCGCGCTCCGGGCCGGGGACATCGTCCCGACCTGGCTGGCGCGCAGCCCGAGGCGGCCCGCGTGGAACGCACCGCCGAGCGAGAGCTGCACCTCGGCGTCGCCGTACCAGCTCAGCTCGAGCACCGTGCCTTCGGGCGCGAGCAGCTCGAGCGAGCGCTGGAGCCCCGCCGCGGTCGCGCTCGTGTGCACGACCAGGTCACACCCGCCGGCGGCGTCCTCCGGCCGGGCGAAGCCGGCCCCGAGCGCAGCCGCGACGTCAGCGCGGGACTCGTCAACGTCGACGAGCGTGACCTCGACCGCCGGGAAGCGGGCGAGCAGACGCGCGACGCAGCAGCCGACCATCCCGGCGCCGACCACGGCGACGCGGTCGCCGATCAGCGGAGCCGCGTCCCAGAGGGCGTTGACGGCGGTTTCGACGGTGCCGGCGAGGACCGCGCGCGCGGGCGGCACGTCGTCGGGCACGACGGTGACGGCGCCGGCCGGCACGACATACGCCGTCTGATGCGGGTACAGGCAGAAGACGGTCCGGCCGCGCAGCTCCCGCGGCCCCTGCTCGACGGCGCCGACGCTCAGGTAGCCGAACTTGACCGGCCCCGGGAAGTCCCCCTCCTGGAACGGCGCGCGCGGCGGCGTCCCGCCCCGAAACACCAAGGTCTCGGTGCCGCGGCTCACGCCGGACCGCAGCGTACGAACCAGCACGTCACCGCTCCCCGGCTCGGGCAGCGCGACGGGCCGGATCTCTCCGTGCCCGGGCGCACGGAGCCAGAACGCATGTGCGTCTGCGAGCACGGCCTCTGCGTCGGCTTGGTACGGCATCACTCTGAGGCGCGGTACGCGCGAGAGCGGGGATCGGTTCGCGCGTCCTCGTAAACGCTCGGGGACGATTAGACCAGAACGGCCGAGACCAAATTGGCCTCGTAAACACGCCCGCTGAGGAGTAGCGTGCAACGAAGGCTGGCTCCGCGGCCAACAATCCCGGCCGAAGCGCGCAGTACGCCGACGAGCGAACAAACGCGACGAGGCGTCGCACTAACGGCGACGAGATCGACTGTGGAGCCAGTTTTCAGCTAGGCGGAGCGAAGGAACGTCAGCACGGCCAGCACTCGCCGATGATCCTCCGCCGCCGGCGGCAGGTCGAGCTTCGAGAGGATCGACGTGACGTGCTTCTCCACCGCACGCTCGCTGACCACCAGCGCCTCCGCCATCGCGGAGTTGGAGCGCCCCTCAGCCATCAGGCCCAGCACCTCGCGCTCGCGCGGGGTCAGCGCCGCGAGCGGGTCGTCGCGGTGCCGGCGGCCGAGCATCAGCGCCACGACCTCGGGATCGAGCGCCGAGCCGCCCTTGGCGACGCGCCGCACGGCGTCGGTGAAGGTCTCGATATCGGCGACGCGGTCCTTGAGCAGGTAGCCAGTGCGCTCGCTGGACTGGGACAGCAGCTCGAGCGCGTAGGCCTCCTCGACGTACTGGGACAGCACGAGCACTGCGGTGTCGGGGTACTCGGCGCGGATCCGGAGCGCCGCGCGCAGGCCCTCATCGGTGTGGGTCGGCGGCATCCGCACGTCGACCACGGCGATGTCGGGCCTATGCGCGCCGACCTTGCGCATCAGGTCCTCGGCGTCGCCCGCCTGGCCGGCGACCTCGAACCCTGACTCTTCCAGGAGCCGCGCGATTCCCTCACGCAGCAGCACCGAGTCGTCGGCAATCACGACCCGCATCGGGTGGTCGCTCGGTTCACGCTCTGGCAGATTGCTCGCGCTGCTCATGGCGGTCGCGGTCATGTCGCCTCCTGGTGGGAAGGCTCTCCGTCGCGAGGACGAAACCGCGAAGTGGCTTCGCAGGCGGTGAAGTGGCCCCTGGACGACCCACTCTACGCCGCGCCAAGGGTGCGTACCACCGTGAATCGTGATGGACACATCCTTGCCGGGTGGCCCTCGCCGCGGCCACGATGAGATCATCACGAACAAGGAGCTGCGGTGGCTGACGAACAGCTTGAAGAGATGGGCCCGATTGACTACATCATCCTCGAATGGTCCGGGGACCAACCGGTGACCGGTGAGGTGATGCCGCTGCTGCTGGATCTGGTCGACCGCGGCCTCATCCGAATCCTCGATCTCGCCTTCCTCGTCAAGGCAGAGGACGGCTCGGTCGCGGCGCTCGACTTCGCGGAGGTCGCGGCAAAGGACGCGGGCCTGGCCGAGTTCGAGGGCGCGTCGTCCGGCCTGCTCAGCCAGGAGGACATCGAGGAGGCCGCCAACGCACTGGAGCCGAACACCGTCGCCGGTGTGCTCGTGTGGGAGAACCTCTGGGCCGCGCCCGTCGCCGTCGCGCTCCGCCGCTCCGGCGGCCAGCTGGTCGCCAGCGGCCGCATCCCCATCCAAGCCCTCATCGCATCACTCGATGCGATCGAAGCCACCGCCTGAGAGAGAGGAACACCTTGCCCGGACTGCTCCGCGGGGTCGCCCGCACCGCCGCCATCGCCGGCACCGCCACCGCCGTCAGCAACCGCGTGTCACGCCGCCAGGCGAACCGCTGGGGGCAGCAGGAGGCCGAGGCCCAGCAGCAGCAGCAGCCAGAGCCGACCTACGCGGCCCCTCCCCCGGCGCCCGCAGCCCCGGCGGCCGACCCGATCCAGCAGCTCAAGGACCTCGCCGACCTCCACACACAGGGCATCCTCACCGACGAGGAGTTCGCGGTGCAGAAGGCGAAGATCCTCGGAAGCTGACGCTGTCTCGTGACCATCGGCGCCTCGCTGTTCCTCATCGCCTTCCGGTCCTCGCGCACCCAGCGCGAGTGACCGCTCACGGCGCGCGCAGGACGACCACGGTCGAGCCGAGGTACTCCTCGGTCTGGGGTACGAACAAGTCGCGCTCGTTGATGAAGCCGACTTCGCTCCCTTCCGCCGCGACCTCGTGCGCGGACACTCGGTCAAGCCGCACGACGATGTCCTCGGACTCGTAGCGATCGCCGGGCCCGACGATCTCGCGACGCCGATGGAGTGCGGCACGGCCGCCCTCGTCCTCAACGGCGACCAGCTGGCTCGCGTAGCGCACGCCACCGAACTCACGAGCGTCGGCCGGCGGTGGCATCTCGTGCTCTTCGTCGAAGCAGTCCAGCGCATCGGCCAACGCCGCGGCCACGAGTCCGCCGGGCTCGAGGTGATCGAGTGCGCAGCGCAGGAATGCCGCACGCCCGCTCGGTCCTCCGAGCAGCTGCAGCGTCTGCATCGGCACGAGCACCAGCGAGAATCGGTGGTCGAGGGCGAACCCACGCGCATCGGCAACGGCCGTCTCGACCGGAAGCCCCGCGGCGCGGTGCTCCAGCGCTTGAAGCAGTCGCGGTGTCGGCGTCCAGCGCGACCATCACCACACCACGGGCGGCGAGGTCGAGCGTGACCCGACCGGTGCCGGCGCCAACGTCGAGCACCGCGCCGCCGGCCTCGCTGGCCAGCGCCCGCCACAGCGGCAGATCCTCGCCGTACGCGCCGCACTCCAGATCGTGCCAGAGCGCCTCGAGGTTCATCTGCAGCTACGCCGGGGTCAGTGATCGGCGCCGGAGCTCGACGTCCGGTTGCGCGTGGGCCCGCCGTGCCAGTCGAGGCACATGGCCGTCGCATCGTCGATGAGCACACCGCCGGTCGCCTCGAAGATGGCCTGGGTGAGGTGCTGCACGGCTTCTCGCGGATGCATCTCCGCGCCGCCCGCGACCATGGCTTCGACGTCGACGCTGGTGGTGTTGCGCTCGAGCATGCCGTCGGTGAACAGCAGGAGGCGGTCGCCGGGCTCGAGCGGCAGGTGCTGCACGCGGTACTCGTGCCCCCGCAAGGCCCCGAACGGCGGATCGGCCAGGAGCTCCACCCGCTCGACATGTCCATCACGCAGCCGGAGCGGCAGCGGATGACCCGCGTTGACGATGGTGGCCGTCCGTGTGCGCAGGTCGATGCGCCCAACCTGGCCGGTCACGAAGCCGCCCTTCGGCGCGTTGTCGGCGAGCCCGTCGCTGGCCGTGCGCACTTGCTCGGCGAGTCCGACGCCGGCCCGGCGCGCGTTGCGCAGGCCCCCGATCATGAGCGTGGCGAGGAGCGCGGCATTGACCTCGTGGCCCATGGCGTCGGTCAGTGAGAAGTGCAACATGCCCCGCTCCAGCGCGAAGTCGAAGGTGTCGCCGCCGACGTTGCCGGCAGGCTCCAGCCAGCCCGCGATGGTGAACTGTCCCGCCTCGCACGTGTACGCGCCCGGCAGCAGGCGGTGCTGGATCTCCGCGGCGAGCGACAGCGGCACCGAGCGCTGGCCCCACTCGAAGAGGTCGGTGAACCGGCGGTTGGCGATGATCACGTAGGCCAGGGCATGGGCGGCGAACGCGACCTCGGCCAGCACCTGTTCGTCCGGCGGCTCCCGCAGGAGAAGCTCCATCACGCCGATGGCCTCGCCGCGGTTGGTCACGGGCGCGAACACGCGCGCCCCGTCAGCGTCCGGTTCGACCACCAAGGACTGCGAGGCGAGCGCACGCCCGGGCGAGCTGTCGATCAACGGGACGCGCTCAGCCGTCTCTTCACCCTGAGTCCGCGTGGCTGCGCTGCTGCCGACGTGGCCGAGGCGGATGAGCGCGTGGCCGCTGAAGTCCGCGATCAGGAACGACACCTCGCGAGCGTCCAACTCGCTCGCAAGGCGCTCACCGAGAACATCGGCAGCGGAAAACGGCGGAGCGTCCTCGACGGCCGCGAGCAGCGTCACGAGGTCCAACCGCGCGGAAGGGTAGTCCTGCATCAAGAGGAGCCTACGTCGAGGCTGCGCAGCCGCGCTCGAACGGCAGGGCGTCGGCGACGCCAGTCAGCTCGAACACGCGATGAACCGCCGGCGGCGCCGGAATGATCCGAAGCGGGATCACGCGCGCCTGCAGGTCGTAGGCGAACCGGATGACGACGGCCATCCCAACTGAGTCGATGAAGCTCAGGGCGGAGAGGTCGAGCACGACTCGATCGACCGACGGATCCGTCAGCACCCGCTCCAGAACCGGCTCGATGGTGAAGGTCGCCTCCATCGCGAACTCACCGGACAGCCGGACGGTTGCTGCGCTCTCGATGATTGTGACTGTCGGCTGTGCCATCAGCCCACGATGCTGCCCATCCCTGGGAGCGGCTAAGCACGTGGCGCCGCCGGCGGCGGCGGAGCGCGCTCAGCATGCGCGAAGCCCAGGTCCTCGTCTAGATTGGCGCGATGGGCTTCGACCAGTATCACGAGCCGCCCGAGGAGCTCAGCCAGGAGGCTCGGACGCTGGCGCGCATGTTCGCGTCGCTGACCGAGGAGGCCGAGGCGATCAGCTGGTACGAGCAGCGCCTGGCCGTCGAGCAGGACGAGGACGCGCGGGCGATCATCGCCAACGCGCGCCACGAGGAGTACAAGCACTTCGCCATGGACCTCGAGTTCCTGTTCCGCAAGCGCCCGGAGTGGTCCTCAATCGCCAAGGGGATCCTCTTCCAGGATGGCGACATCACGGAGAACGCCGAGGGCTCCGAGGAGAGCGCCGAGATCGACGACCCGGGCCCGGACAGCGGCCCGCAGCCGACGCTCGGCTCGCTCGGGATCGGAAGGCTGCGATGAGCCACCTGCTCCGCTCGCACGCGCCGATCAGCGAACGCGGCTGGGAGCTGATCGACGAGGAGGCACGGGAGCGCGTGACCCCGGGCATGGCCTCGCGGCGCCTCGTCGACTTCGACGGCCCGCACGGCTGGGAGTTCGCCTCCGTGCCACTCGGCCGCGTCGACCCCATCGACGTGTCGCTCGCGGGCGTCACGGCGGCTCGCCGCCGAGTCCAGCCGGTCGTCGAGTTCAACGTTCCGTTCACCGTCGCTCGCTCAGAGCTGCTCGACGGCGACCGCGGCGCCGAGGACGTTGACTTCGACGACCTGGTTCGCGCCGCAGGCCAGTTCGTCGAGGCTGAGAACGCCGCTGTCTTCCACGGCTCCGCCGCGGCCGGGATCGACGGCATCGTCCCCCAATGCCCACACGACCCGATCAAGCGGCCACCGGAGGCGAACGGCTACCCCGGCGCCGTGGCACAGGCCGTCGATCTGCTCAAGCGCAACGGCATCGAGGGCGGATATGGCCTGGCGCTGAGCCGTGAAGAGTGGACCCGAGTGGTCGAGACCGGAGAGCTCGGCGGCTACCCGCTCTTCGACCACCTCAAGAGCATCCTCGACGGCCCGATCGTCTGGACCCCCGGGCTCGAGGGCGCGGTGGTGCTGGCGCTGCGCGGCGGCGACTTCGTCTTCCACTGCGGGCAGGACCTCTCCGTGGGCTACACGGCCCACGACGCCGAGCAGGTCACGCTGTATCTCGAGGCATCGTTCACCTTCCGGAACCTGACGCCGGAAGCCGCCGTCTCGATCGCCTGATCACGCGCCCGGGGTGAGAGACTGCGCTGATGTTCGGGCGGCGCACGAAGATCGTGGCCACGCTCGGCCCCGCGACCGACCCGCCCGGCGTGCTGGATCGGCTTGTCGAGGCCGGAGTGAACTGTGCGCGCTTGAACTGCTCGCACGGCACGCACGAGGACCTGCGCCGGAGGGCTGCGGCGGTACGTGCGACGGCCGAGCGCACCCAGCGCCCGCTCGGGCTGCTCTTCGACCTGCAAGGCCCCAAGCTGCGCCTGTCGGCCGAGACGGAGACGCGCGCGCTGCGGAAAGGTGACGAGGTCGTCTTCTGTGGCAGCAGCGGCCCCGAGACGCCTGGTTGCGTGCGTGTCGACTTCCCGCACTTCTCCGCGCTGACGACCGAGCGTTCGCAGATCGTGATCGGCGACGGCGTGCCGCGCCTGACCGTCGAGCGGGTGACCGCCGGCGAAGTCTTCGCCCGCGTGCTGTCCCCGGGGGCGATCTCGGCCCGCAAGGGCGTCAACGTGACGTACGCGCGTCCGGAGCTTCCCGCGATCACCGAGAAGGATCTCGGCGATCTGGCACTCGCGGCCGAGCTGGGAGCGGACTACGTCGCGCTGTCATTCGTGCGCGCGGCCGAGGACATCGAACAGCTCAAGGCGCACATGCAGGCGCTGCCCTGCGCGGCCCGAGTGATCGCAAAGATCGAGAAGGTCGAGGCCTACGAGCGGCTCGACGAGATCATCGACGTGTCCGACGGCGTGATGGTCGCGCGCGGTGACTACGGCATCGAAGCCGGCGTGGCGCACGTGCCGCTGATGCAGAAGGACACGATCGCCCGCGCCACGCAGGCCGGCAAGCTGGTGATCACGGCGACGCAGATGCTCGAGTCGATGATTCACTCGCCCGAGCCCACACGAGCCGAGGCCACTGATGTGGCCAACGCCGTGATCGACGGCAGCTCGGCCGTGATGCTGTCGGCCGAGACGAGCGTCGGCGACTATCCGGTCGAAGCGGTGCAGGCGATGGCCGAGATCGCCGAAGCGGCCGAGCAGGCGCCCGAGATCCACGGCCGGGCACGCAAGGTCACGCCGGACACCGCCGCGGCAGTCGTCATGCACGCCGCCGTCGAGCTCGCGCACGACCTCGATGCCGACGCCCTCGTCGTCCCCACCGCGACCGGCGGGGCGCCGCGGGCGTGCGCGAAGTACCGGCCGCGGCGCCCGATCGTCGCGCTGGCCCACGACCGCCGCGTCGCCAACCAACTCGCCCTGGAGTGGGGCGTCTACCCATCGCTCGTGCCCGTCGCTGAGACCGTCGACGACATGATCGAGGAAGCACTGATCGCCGCACGGGACTCCGCCGGGCTCCCCACCGGCACACGCGTGATCCTCACCGCAGGCCGAACGACCGGAACGCCCGGAGCGACCAACCTCATCATGGTGCGCGAGATCCCCTAGGCGAACGCGCCGACGCCGGTGATGTCGCGCCCCACGATCAGGGTCTGCATCGTCTCGGTTCCCTCGTAGGTGTGGATCACCTCGATGTCGCCCATGTGGCGGATCACGTGGTTCTCGAGCAAGACCCCGTTGCCTCCGAGGAGGTCGCGCGCCTCGGCGATCACGAGCCGGGCCTTGCGGGTGTTGTTGAGCTTGGCGAGCCCGGCGATGGTGTCCGACAGCCGGCCGGCCTCCTCGAGCCGTGCCAGCTGCATGCAGTAGAGCTGCATCCCGGTGACCTCGGCGAGCATGTTCACCAGCCGGCTCTGGACGATCTGGAAGGAGCACAGCGGCTTGCCGAACTGCGTGCGCTGCTTGGAGTAGGTCAGCGCGATGTCGTACGCCGCGACCGCGTGGCCGAGCGCCGCCCAGGCACAGGTGGTGCGCGTGGTGATCAGGACGCGTCCGGCGTCCTTGAAGCTCTCGGCCCCCGGGAGCCGGCTCTCCTCGGGGACGCGGACACCGTCGAAGCGCAGCTCGGCCTGCCAGATGGCGCGCGATGCCCCCTTGCCCTCCATGGTGGTGGCCTCGAAGCCCGGCGTGCCCCGCTCGACGAGGAAGCCCTTGACCTGCCCGTCCTCCGTGGAGCGCGCCCAGACGACGACCGCGTCGGCGATCGAGCCGTTACCGATCCAGCGCTTCGCGCCGTCGATGATCCAGCCGTCGCCGTCTGGTCGGGCAGTCGTCTCCAGCGCGACCGAATCCGAGCCGTGCTCGGGCTCGGTGAGCGCGAAGGCGCCAACGCTCTCCAGCGTCGCCATGGCGGGGAGCCAGCGCGCCTTCTGGTCATCGGATCCGAGCAGGTCGATCGCCTTCATGGCAAGACCGGACTGCACGCCGAGGAACGTGCCGAGGCTGCCGTCGCCGCGATGGAGCTCCATGTTCACCAGGCCGCGCGAGAGCGGGCTCATCGCGGGACACCCGTGGCCCTCGATGTCCTCGCCGAGCAGATTGAGCTCCGCCAGCCGGCGCATCAGCGGCCACGGCAGCTCGGCGGCCTCCCAGTAGTCGTTGATCGCCGGCAGCACTTCCTGGTCGACGAACCGGCGAGTGGCGAGGAAACGCTCCCACTGCTCGTCGGTGAACTGCTCGCGTACGAAGAAGTAGTCGGTGGCGAGCGCCTCACCGAGGTGGGAGTACGGCACGGGCTGTGCGGACACGGGTATTCCTCCGCTCGTTGGTTCGTGCTGGAGGTGATCATGGTCGCGCTTCTGAAAGGCTGCGCGACATGAATTCGCGCCTGATGGAGCGCTGGATCGAGTCCGGCTCCGAGATCACCCGCCTCTCCGTCGAGGGGACCGCCACGTACTGGACCGGAGCTGTGGCCCGCGGGGCCATGCCCTGGGACGTGTTCGACGACGTCCGCCGCTGGTGGACCGAGGCGAGCCGTCGCGAGCGCCCGCGCTGGCACTCGCCGAACGACGTCGTGCTCGAATGCCCCGTGGCCCGCCTGCGCGATTTCTCGCAGGGATCGAAGGCGGATGTGGTGCCAACGCTCGTCCTCCCGCCGCAGGCGGGTCACGACTCGTGCATCGTCGACTTCTCGCCGGACCAGAGCCAGATGAAGGTCATCCGCGCCGCCGGGCTCGAGCGCGCGTTCTCGCTCGAGTGGATCGGCGCGACCGCCGAGACCCGCGACGCGGGGATCGAGGACTACCTGCGCTTCGTCGAGCGTTCGATCGAGCACATCGGTGGCCCGGTCAACCTGATCGGCGACTGCCAGGGCGGCTGGCTGGCCGCGATCTACGCGGCGCTGCATCCCGAGCACGTCAACACGCTCACGCTCGCGGGCGCCCCGATCGACTTCCGCGCCGGCGGCGCCGTGATCGGAGACTGGGTCGACGCGCTCGGCAGCGACGACCTCCAGTTCTACCGCTGGGTGGTCGAGCAGGGCGGCGGCGTGCTCAAGGGCGACCACATGCTCAACGGCTTCGTGCTGATCAAGCCGGAGAACGAGATCGCCAAGCAGATTCAGCTGATGACGCACATCCACGACGCCGAGCACCTCGAGCGCCACCACCACTTCGAGACCTGGTTCAAGCACGTGCAGGACATCCCGGGCGCGTTCTACCTCTGGATCGTCGAGCACCTGTTCATGGAGAACCGCCTCGTCAAGGGCACGCTGGAGATCGGCGGCGAGCCGGTCGACCTCGCGCGGATCGAGTGCCCGCTGTTCCTGCTCGGCGGCGAGCGCGACCACATCACGCCGCCCGCGCAGGTGTTCGCCGCGGCCGACTACGTCAGCACCCCGGCCGCCGATGTCGAGAAGCACGTGAACTCGGGCGGGCACCTCGGCCTCTTCATGGGCTCGGAGGCGCTGCGCGAGCAGTGGCCGCCGATCCTGGCCGCCGTCTTCGCCCGTTCGCGTCGGAACGCGGACACCGCCGCGGCGAAGTCGAGGGCGCGCAGCCAGACGAGGCGCAAGCGTCCTCCCATCCCTGCCCCGTAAGCTCGTTCGCCTCCGGGTTTCAGCACCCCCGAGCCCCGGTACACGAAGGAGTGAGGATGAGCGAGAGACCGGATCCCACCGAGGACCTCCGGCGGCTGTACGAGGACGCCGAAAAGCGCACCGCCGCCGCGATGGAGGAGATGGTTAAGCGCGACGCGTTCGGCGAGCTGCTGGCGCGCGCGACCGAGAACATCCTCGCGGTGACGCGGATGGGCAACGACGTCGCCGATCTCGTCGTGCGCAACCTGCGGCTCGCCGGGCGACGTGACGTGACGTCGCTCGCGCGCCAGCTGGCGCGCACCGAGGACAAGCTCGAGCAGGTGCTGCAGGAGGTCGAGCGGCTGCAGGAGCAGCTGGCCGAAACCGAGCGCTCGAGTGGATCCAACGGCACGACCCGCCGGCGCACCGCCAAGCCGTCGGCGAGCAAATGAATCCCGTCGAGCAACTGGTCCGCGCGCCGGTTGCCGCGGTCGAGTTCGCCAACCTCCTGCTGACCCGTGACGACGCCGCGATCGGGGTCACCCCGAAGGACGTCGTGTGGACGCACCGCAAGACCACGCTGTACCGCTACCGCTCCACCCGCCGCACCCATGCGCTGCCGGTCCTGCTCGTGTTCGCGCTGATCAACCGGCCCGACATCTTCGACCTGCGCCCCGGCAATTCGTTCGTCGAGTACCTGCTCGAGGAGGGCTACGACGTCTTTCTCCTCGACTGGGGCGTGCCCGGCGACGAGGACGCCGACATGGGCATCGACAACTACGTCTGCGACGAGCTGCCGTGGGGGATGCGCGAGACCCTGCGCGCGTCCGGCCAGGACGAGCTGAGCCTGCTCGGCTGGTGCATCGGCGGGTCGGTCGTCGCCATGCATGCCTCGCTCGAGCCCGACAGCGCGGCGCGCAACCTGGTGCTGCTGACGACGCCGGTCGACACGACGGGCGGGCTGTACACCAACTGGGTGGGGCGCGACTCGTTCGACCCGGAGTTCGTCACCGAGGTGCTGCCGTCCGTGCCCGGGGCCGGCATCGACTGGGCCAACAAGATGATGAAGCCGGTCACGAACTTCTGGACGACCTACCGCACGCTGTGGCAGAACGTCCTCAAGGGCGAGGCGAACCGCGAGGCCTACCAGTCGATGGCGAAGTGGGTGGCGGACAACCCGCCGTTCCCCGGCCGCGCCTACCGCCAGTGGATCACCTGGATGTACAAAGAGAACCGCCTGGTCAAGGGCACGCTGCGGCTTCGCGGGCGGCGCGTGGACCTGCGCAACATCGACCAGAACGCGCTCGTCATCACCGCCGGCGCCGATCACATCGCCCCGCGCCCGGGCACGCTGCCGCTGCTCGACTTGGTCAGCAGCGAGGACGTGACGCATCTCGACCGCCCGGGTGGCCACATCGGCTTGATGGCCGGCTCGAAGGCACGCAAGGAGATCTGGCCCGACATCGCCGAGTGGCTCGAAAGCCGCTCCGCAGCATGAGGCCGT
>CAWDKH010000015.1:0-41074 GCA_963802905.1 uncultured Solirubrobacteraceae bacterium
GCCAGATGGGTCACGTGCCGCTGTCTGGTCCCGGAGGGACGCTGGAGGCCTTCGCACGGCTCGACCGCCCGCGCGTGATCCTCGTCCACATCAACAACACGAACCCGGTGCTGCTCGAACGCTCGCCCGAGCGTGACGCGGTGCTGCGGGCCGGCGTCGAGGTCGGTTACGACGGACTCGAGGTCGAGCTCTAAGCGTCCTCCGCCAGGAGGTCGTCGAGGTCGAGCTCGCCGAAGATCGGCGCGAGGCCGCCGCCCTCGCCCTGCGGCCACTGGTCCATCGGCCGGTCCCATGCAAGCTCGAGGTCGTTGCCGTCGGGGTCGGAGAGGTACACCGCCTCGTGGGTGCCATGGTCGGAGAGCTGTCGCAGCGGGACGCCGGCTGCCTGCAAACGCCGCACCGCGTCGGCGAGCCCGGCGCGCGTCGGGTAGTTCAGCGCGACATGGTGGAGGCCGGTCACACCGTCGGGCTGGGGACCGCCGCCGGCCGACTTCCAGGTGTTGAAGCCCAGGTGGTGGTGATAGCCACCGGCCGAGACGAACAGGATGTCGCCCGTCGTCCCCCACCCGGGAACGTCGCGCGCCTCGGCCACGACGTCGAAGCCGAGGACGCCGACGTAGAAGTCACGCACACGATCGATGTCCGCGGTGCGCAGATGGACGTGGCCGATACGCACGCCGGGATCGATCGGGTGCTCGGCGGCCTGGATCGGTTGGATGTTGCCTTGCGTCATGCGCCGGACGCTAACGCCAGGGACTCAGGTCATGGCGAGCGGTCGAACTCCTCTGCCACGGCGTGCATGTGCGTCTCGAGCTCGGCCAGCAGCTCGCGCGTCCCGGGCGCGAGCCGCGCGGCGGGCCGGGTGACGATCGCGAACGTGTTGAAGAGGGCGGGCGCGAAGCGCGCGGTGGTGAGCCCGGCGGGGTAGTACGGCGCGTGCGTGTAGGAGACAGGGAGGTAGGTGTCGCCGAGCCCGCGCGCGACCAGGGCGAGCGCGAGCTCGGCCATCTCCACCTCCACGCGCGGGCGCAGCCGCAGGCCGTGGGCCTGCGCGCGCTCGGCGAGCAGCCGCCGGATCGGGTCGCTGTCGGCCGATTCGGCGTCGTAGAAGATCAGCGGGACGGAGGCGAGCCGCTCGATGGTGGCCGGGCGCCGCGTGCGCTCCGGGTCGGCGCTGACGTAGAGCAGCTCATCGCGGACGAGCGGGCGGACCTCGAGCCGGTCGTCGTCGATCGGCAGCAGCACGACGCCGGCCTCCAGCTCGCCGCGCCGGACGCGCTCGGCGATCGCGGAGGAGTTGCGGCTGAGGAACCGCACGGTCATGTTCGGGTGGCGCTCCACGAAGGCGGCCACGACCTCCTCGAGCCGCCACGTCGACGGAGCGCTGAACGTGCCCAGCGCCACTCCCCCGCTGCGCATCGCGGTGAACTCGCCGACGCTGTCGGCGGCGTCCTCGAGCGCGCGCAGGCTCTGGGCGGCGTGCTCGGCGAAGGCGTGGCCGGCGTCGGTCGGGAGGACGCCGCGCCCGGCGCGGACGAAGAGGTCGGCGCCCAGCGCGCGCTCGAGCTTGCGGATCTGCTCGGCGACGGCGGGCTGCGACACGCGCAGCGCCTCCGCCGCGGCGCTGAACGAGCCGAGTTCGAGCGCCGCGCAGAAGCAGCGGACCTGCTGGAGTGACAAAAGCTCAGCTTTTGATTCAGCCAAGCAACGAACCCTAGCTTGGGAGGACGGCGCTCGCGGATCATGCTTGCCATGACCGAACGCGACGTGGTGGTGATCGGCGGAGGGATCGCGGGACTGTCGGCGGCGTGGCGCCTGCGCCACCGTGACGTGCTGCTGCTGGAGGCGTCGGACCGGCTCGGCGGCCGGCTGCGCTCGGATCCGCGCGGCGACTACTGGCTGAACTACGGCGCCCATCTGTTCCCCGCGCCGGGGACGCTCGTCGACTCGATGGCGCGCGACTGCGGCCTCGAGACCGTCCCGGTGACCGGCAGCATGATGGGGCTGGCCGTCGGCCCCACGCTGCTCAACCGCGGGCGCGTGGAGACCTATCCGTTCCGGCTCCCGCTGTCGGTGCGCGAGCGGGTCGCGTTCGCGAAGGCCGGGCTGAAGGTCCAGCGCGCGGTCGCGAAGTACCAGCGGCTCGCGAAGCCGGCACCCGGCGAGACGCCGGACGAGGTGCGGGCGCGCGTGCTGGCGTTCGAAGGCGACCGGACGTTCGCGGACTTCCTCGGCGCCGCTCCCGCCGGCCGTGGACGCCATCTTCTCCTGCGCGGCCCGGCGCGCCACCGCGGAGCCGTCGCAGCTGTCGGCGGGCTGCGGCATCGGCCTGTTCGCGCTGGTGTGGGCCGGCAAGGGCACGCTCACCGCTCGCAACCTGCAGGGCGGCACGGGCCGGCTGCCGGCCGCGCTCGGCCGCGAGCTCGGCGACCGCGCCCGCACCGGATGCCGGGTCAGCGGGCTGCGCCCCGACGGGGACGAGCTGCTCGTCGACTTCGCAGGCGAGACGGTCCGCGCGCGCCACGTGATCGTCGCGGCGCAGGCTCCGTACGCAGCGCCGCTCGTCGCGCCGGTCGCCCGCGAGGCCGCTGCAGCGCTGGAGCAGCTCACCTACGGCGCCTTCCTCAGCGTCGCGGTCGAGACGAGCGAGACCACGACCATGCCCTGGGACGACGTCTATGCGATGGCGACCCCGGGGCGGACGTTCGACATGTTCACGAACCAGGCCCACGTCCTGCGCCGCGACGGCGAGCGCCGGCCCGGCGGCAGCCTGATGCTCTTCACGGGCGGGCCCGCGGCCGCCGCGCTGATGCGGGAGAGCGACGAGACGATCACGCAGCGCTTCCTCGCCGACCTCCACGACCTGTATCCGCAGACGCGCGGCGTGATCGCCGGCGCGACCGTGCACCGCTGGGAGCTCGGCAACGTGTACGCGCGCCCGGGCCGCTCCCGCCTGCAGGCGCCGCTCGAAGGCGCGCTCGGCGCCCACGGCAACCTGCACCTGGCCGGCGACTACTTCGCCGAGCTGGGGAACATGGAGGCCGCCGCCCGCACCGGTGCGGTGGCCGCCGAGCGCGTCGAAGCGACACTGCGCGAACACCCGACCACATCCCAACCTGTCACTCGCCGATCCGAGGTCCACCATGCCTGACTTCCACGGGGTCCTCCCCGCCCTCATCACGCCGTTCACGGACGACGGCAGTGACGTCGACGCAGACGCGCTGGCCGCGATCGTCGACCGGCTCGTCGACGCCGGCGTCGGCGGCCTCGTCCCGGGCGGCAGCACCGGCGAGTTCACGACGCTCACGAACGCCGAGCGCCGCGAGGTGATCGAGGTGACCGTCGAAGCCGCGGCGGACCGCGTGCCGGTCATCGCCGGCACCGGGGCGCTGTCCACGCGCGAGACGGTCGAGCTCAGCCTCCACGCGGAGCGGGCCGGAGCCGCCGCGGTCATGGTCGTGCCGCCGTTCTACGAGGCACTCGGATGGCGCGAGCTGCTCGCCCACTACACGGCGGTGGCAGACGCGATCTCGATCCCGATCATGTACTACAACCTGCCGAGCGCCTCGGGCGTGACGCTCACCGCCGAGCAGCTCCGCGAGCTCCCGATCACCAGCCTGAAGGACACCGGCGGCGACGCTTCGGCCGCCACTGAGCTGATCCAGACGGACGGCCCGACGCTGCTCAACGGCTGGGACACGCTCACCTTCGCCGCGCTGGCCGCGGGCGTGCGCGCGGTCGTCTGGGGCACCGCCTCGATCCTTCCCGAGCAGTGCGTGGCGCTGCACCGCCTGCTGATCGACGACATCGATCTCCCCGCCGCCCGCGAGCTCTGGGCCCGCCTGTGGCCGCTCTGCCACTTCCTCGAAAGCCAGAGCTACTCGGCGGCGGTCAAGACGGCCTGCGCGCTCGTCGGCGACACGACCGGCCCGGTGCGCGCGCCGCTCCTGCCGCTCGACGACGACGCGCGCGCGGAGCTCATCCGGCTGCTCGAGCCCGCCGAGGCATCCCTGGCGAGCGCGAGCAGCCTGCGCTGACGGATCAGCGGCAGAACATGCAGCCCGGCTCGCCGGCCGAGACTGCGCGGTCGATCGCGTGGGCGTGCTCGACGGCGACTCGCGTGTCGCTGATGGCGTCATCGTGGTCGCGGCGCGCGGCCGTGTGCTCGCGGCGCTCGGCCACGCGTTGGGTGAGGTTGCTGAGAACTCGTGCCATGTGAGGTTCCTTCGTCTTGTCTAGGGGAGCGACGGCGATGAGCAGGGGAACCGTCACGCGATACGCAAGCAGGTCGACCCCAAATCCCTTGTGACATTTCTGCTGGAAGCGCCGAACGTTCTATGTTCAATGGCGCAGAGCCGCTCGGGACTTTCCCTCTTCTCCCAGGCCGCGTCGGATCCCTTGAAGGGGCAGGAAAGCCGAGGCACCATGCCACCGACCGGTCCCGAGTTCAGCGACGACACGCTGCGCAGCCTGTTGCGCGCACTGCGCACTCGTTCCGCGACTCACCCCGAGAGCCCAGGTCTCATCGCATCCCACCCCGTGGTGGGAGCCGACCGCATGGCGGCGGCCTGCGGTGAGCTGCGCAGCCGCGGGATCGCCGTATCCCGCGTATCGATCCCGAGCGTGGTGCCGGGGCGCTCCCACATCGGATGGTCGATCGGCGACGGGGACTAATTCCTACAATTGACGATTCGCTTTGAGGGAGAAGGATCCGCAGCCCGTCGTCTCCCGCGGCTTTCGCGGCCGCCCGCCCGCTGAGCCGGAGCGACTGCCCCCGGGCCAATACCTCACGCGCGACTTCCCCGTGCTTGCCACCGGCCCGACCCCGGTCGACGCCGCCGACGACTGGCGGCTGACCATCTCCGGGGCGGTCGAGCGTGAGCGCAGCTGGGACTGGGGGGAGCTGCTCGCGCTGCCCGCCGACACCTTCACGGTCGATATCCACTGCGTCACCCAGTGGACCAAGCTCGACACCACGTGGACCGGCGTGCCGGTCGACGCCCTGCTGGCTGAGGCGGTGCCCGACGGAGCCACCCATCTGCTCGCGCACTGCACCGGCGGCTACACGACGAATCTCCCGCTCGCCGACGTCACCGGCGGCCGCGCCTGGATCGCCTACGCCTACGAGAGCGAGCCGCTGACTCCGCCCCACGGCGGTCCCGCACGGCTCCTCGTCCCGCATCTGTACTTCTGGAAGAGCGCCAAGTGGATCCGGGAGCTCGAGCTGCTCGAGTCCGACCAGCCCGGCTATTGGGAGGTCAACGGCTACCACCTGCGCGGCGATCCGTGGCGCGAGCAGCGCTACGACGACGATTGACAACGATCGGGCGCCGCAGCCCCTGGACCCCGGCCGAAGTGGTCGAGGTCAGAGACGAGACGAGCGCGATCCGCACGCTCGTGCTCGACGTGCCCGAGTGGCCCGGCCACCGCGCCGGCCAGAGCGTCGACGTCCGCCTGACGTCGGAGAGCGGCTACGCCACCCAGCGCCCGTACTCGCTGGCGAGCGCGCCCGAGGACGAGCGGCTCGAGCTGACCGTCGAGCGCCTCGGCGACGGCGAGGTGTCGACGTGGCTGGCGGGCGAGTGCCGCGTCGGGGATCGCTTCGAGCTGCGCGGCCCCGGCGGCCGCTCGTTCTCCTGGCATGTCGACGATGGCGGGCCGCTGCTGCTGGTCGCGGGCGGCGCCGGCCTCGTCCCGCTGCGCGCGATGCTGCGGCACCGGCTCGCGGCCGGCGCGGACCTCGACACGCGCCTCGTGCTCTCCGTGCGCAGCGAGCCGCACGAGCTCTACGCGGCCGAGCGCGCCGGCTGGGAGGCGGGCGGCGTCGACGTCACCGTGACCTACACGCGGGCGGGCGGGCGCCGCGTCGACGCGGACATGCTCGCCACCGCCGGCCCGGCGCCGGAGGCCGCCCCGCACGTCTTCGTCTGCGGCCCGACCGCGTTCGTCGAGACCGCCGCGACCCTGCTCCTGCGCGCCGGCCACGACCCCGCGCTCGTGCGGACCGAGCGCTTCGGCGGCACCGCATGAGCTTGCTACCTTCGCCCGCATGACGTCGATCGAGGACCACGTCTGGGGCCCGCGCACCCGCGCCATCCACGCCGGCGCGCGGCCGGACCCGACGACCGGCGCGCGTGCCGTGCCGATCTACCAGACCACCTCGTTCGTCTTCGAGGACGTCGAGGACGCCGCCGACCTCTTCGCGCTGCAGAAGTACGGGAACATCTACTCGCGCCTGGGCAACCCAACGGTCGCCGCCTTCGAGGAGCGCGTGGCGAGCCTGGAGGGCGGGATCGGCGCGGTCGCCACCGGCAGCGGCCAGGCCGCCGAGACGCTGCTGTTCACCTCGCTCTGCTCGGCCGGCGACCACGTCGTGGCGAGCTCCGCGCTCTACGGCGGCACCTACACGCTGCTCGACGTGACGCTGCGCCGCCTGGGCATCGAGACGACCTTCGTGCCCGCCGACGACCCCGCCGCGTTCGCGGCCGCGATCGAGCCGGGCCGCACCAAGCTGCTCTACACGGAGATCATCGCCAACCCGGCGGGGACGGTCGCCGACCTCGAGGCGCTCGGCGAGGCCGCCCATGACGCCGGGATCCCGTTCGTGGTCGACGCGACGCTCGCCACCCCCCACCTCTGCCGCCCGCTCGAGCACGGCGCCGACATCGTGCTGCACTCGGCGACCAAGTTCCTCGGCGGGCACGGCACCTCGATCGGCGGCGTGGTCGTCGACTCGGGCGAGTTCCCGTGGGACAACGGGAACTTCCCGGTCATGACCGAGCCGGTCGCCACCTACGGCAACCTGCGCTTCTGGGACAACTTCGGCGAGTACGGCTTCGCCACCAAGCTGCGCGTCGAGGGGCTGCGCAACCTCGGCGGCGTGCTGTCGCCGTTCAACGCGTTCCTGCTGCTGCAGGGCATGGAGACGCTGCCGCTGCGGATGGACGCCCACGTGGCGAACGCGCAGATCGTCGCCGAGTTCCTCGCGGCGGACGAGCGCGTGAGCTGGGTCCGGTACGGCGGGCTGCCAGACGATCCCAACCACGCGCTCTCGCAGAAGTACCTGCCGCGCGGGCCCGGCGCCGTGTTCTCGTTCGGGCTCGCCGAGGGCCGCGAGGCTGGCGAGGCCTTCATCGGCGCGGTCGAGCTGTGCTCGCACCTCGCCAACGTCGGGGACACGAAGACGCTCGTCATCCACCCCGCCTCGACGACGCACCGCCAGCTCTCGGAGCAAGCGCTCGAGTCGGCCGGCGTGCTGCCCGAGCTGGTGCGCATCAGCGTCGGCATCGAGGACCCCGAGGACATCCTCTTCGACCTCGACCGGGCGCTCGGATGAGCCGGACCGAGGTCGAGACCGCGCGCGGCACCTGGACGCCGCCGGGGGCGCTGCAGCGACGCGCGATCCTGCGGGGCGCGAAGACGATCGCCGTCGTCGGCGCCTCGTCGAAGCCGAACCGCGCGAGTCACTTCGTGCTCAGCTACCTGCGCTCGTCGAGCACCGACTACGAGGTCTGGCCCGTGAGCCCGCGCGAGGACGAGATCCTCGGCCTCGAGACCTATGACTCACTCGCGGACCTGCCCGGCGCGCCCGACATCGTCGACGTCTTCCGCAAGCCCGACGACCTCCCGGGCGTGGCCGAGGAGGCCGTCGAGGCCGGCGCCGGCACGCTCTGGATCCAGCTCGGCCTGCACAGCGACGAGGCGGTCCGCATCGCCCACGAGGCCGAGCTCGACGTCGTCACCAACCGCTGCGTCAAGATCGAGCACGCCCGCTTCCATGGCGGACTGCACCTCGCCGGCTTCGATACGGGCGTGATCTCATCGCGGCGCACGCGCGACTGACGGAGCTCGTCCTCGAATCCGGGGCGCGGCTCGCGCCGGTGGAGGTGGCCTACGAGACCTACGGCGACCCCGGCGCGCCCGCCGTCTTCGTCTGCCACGCGCTCACCGGCGACGCCAACGCGGCGGAATGGTGGGAGACGCTCGTCGGCCCGGGCAAGCCGGTCGACACCGAGCGGTTCTTCGTCATCTGCCCGAACCTGCTCGGCGGCTGTCGCGGCACGACCGGGCCGTCCTCGCCGAACCCGGCCACCGGCGAGCCCTACGGCCTCGACTTCCCGCTCTTCACCGTGCGCGACCTCGTCAGCGTCCACCGCGCGCTGCTCGAGCACCTCGGCGTGCGCAAGCTGCACGCGGCGATCGGCGGCTCGCTCGGCGGGATGCAGGCGCTGCAGTGGGCGCTCGACCAGCCGGCCGAGGTCGAGCGCGCGGTGCTCGTCTGCGCCAGCGCCCGCCTGACCGCGCAGAACATCGGCTTCTCGAAGACCGCGCGCGCGGCGATCCGCCGCGACGGCTTCGACGGCATGGCCTTCGCCCGGATGATGGCCCACATCACCTACCTCTCCGAGCAGGGGATGGAGCTGAAGTTCGGCCGTGCCCGCCGCGGGGAAGGCCCGATGACCATGGACTCCGACTTCGAGGTCGAGCACTACCTCGACCACCAGGCCGAGATCTTCCTGGAGCGCTTCGACCCGCTGACCTACCTCTACCTCTCGCGGGTCATGGACTACTTCGACCCGTTCGCCGAGCAGCCGCAGCGCCCGGACACGCGCTTCCTCGCGGTGTCCTTCGACAGCGACTGGCGGTTCGGGACCGAGCACTCGCGCCACCTCACGCGCGAGCTCGAGCAGCTCGGCGCCGACGTCCGCCACCACGAGGTCGAGTCGCCCTGGGGACACGACTCGTTCCTCATGGACGTGCCGGGGTACCAGGCGCTCGTGGCCGCGTTCCTCGACAGCAGCGCGGCGGCCGCGTAATGGACGAGCTGCGCGCAGCGGTGGCGTGGACGGGCGACGCGGTCGAGATCATCGATCAGACGAGGCTGCCGCACGACGAGATCGTGCTGCGCCTCACCACGCCCGAGGAGGTCGTGGACGCGATCGCGCGGCTCGCGGTCCGGGGCGCGCCGGCGATCGGGATCTGCGGCGCGTTCGGCGTCGTGCTCGCGGCCGACGGCGACCTCGAGGCGGGGGCGGCGGCGATCCGCGCCGCACGGCCCACCGCGGTCAACCTCGCCTGGGCGGTCGACCGCGTGCTCGCGGTCGCGCGGCGCACACCCGACGTGGCCGCGCGGCGCGCTGCCGTCGAGGGCGAGGCGCTGGCGATCCTCAAGGAGGACGTGGAGGCGTGCCGGCTGATCGGCGAGCACGGCCGCGCCGAGCTCTCGCACGCCGGTCGCCTGCTGACGCTCTGCAACACCGGTCGCCTCGCCACCGGCGGCTGGGGTACCGCGCTCGGCGTCGTCTACGCGAAGGCTGCCGCCGACGAGCCGATCGAGGTCCTGGCGTGCGAGACGCGTCCGCTGCTCCAGGGCGCGCGACTGACCGCCTGGGAGCTCCAGCGCGCGGGGATCGCCGTGACGGTGCTGACCGAGGGCGCGGCGGCTGCGCGGCTCGCGCGCGGCGACGTTGACGCCGTGATCGTCGGCGCGGACCGGGTGGCGGCCAACGGCGACAGCGCGAACAAGATCGGCACCTACGCGCTCGCGATCGCCGCGCACCACCACGGCATCCCGTTCTACGTCGCCGTGCCGCGCTCCACGCTCGACGCCGCGACCGCTGAGGGCGCCGCGATCGACATCGAGCAGCGGGCGGGCTCCGAGGTGCGCGCCGCCGCCGGGCTCACCGACGACGTGGCCGTGTGGAATCCCGCGTTCGACGTCACCCCGGCCGCGCTGATCACCGCGATCATCACCGACGCCGGCGTGCTGCGCCCGCCGTTCGAGGCGACGATCGCCGCCGCGCTCGGATCGCCCACGTCGGCCGTCTAGAAAACGAACGGCGCGGTGGCGGGATCGGCCTTCAAGGCCTCCCACTCCGCGTCGTCGAGCGGCTGCGGCCGGTCGCGCTCGACGTCGACCGTGCAGAGGAAGCCCCACGGCTCGTCACCGGCGTTGACCCAGCGGTGCGCCGCCGAGGGCGGGATCTCGAGCACCTCCAGGTGGCCCAGCTCGACGACTCGGTCGCCGACGAGGACGCGGCCCTGGCCGCGCAGCGTCACCACGACGTGGGCGTGCTCGTGCTTCTCCAGGCTCGAGTAGCCGCCGGGCTCGATCTCGAAGTAGCGCTGCTCGAAGCCCGCGGCCACGCTGCCGCCGGGGACGAGCGTGTGGCGGGTCAGGCCGCGCCAGCCCATGCCGCGGCTCGTGCCCTCGCTCTCCTTGTACGCGCGCTCCTCGACACCCGGCCAGCGGAAGCGATCGGCGTCGAACGGGAGGTGGAGCGCCTGATGCGCGGTCTCTCCCATTCCGATGATGCTAGGCCGTCGCTCCCGCCGTGCGCGTGTCGCGGCGCAGCGTGAGGATCGCGCGCGAGAGCAGCGCGAGCGAGATCAGCACGATCGCGACGTAGGCGACGACCGCAGCGGTCTCGGCCAGCCCGGCCGCCTCGACGATCGTCTTCGCGTTGGTGATCAGGATCACGCTCCCGACCGCCGAGCCGAGGATCCGCGGCGGGAGCTTGCGGACCAGCCAGGCGGCCAGCGGCGCGGCGATCACGCCGCCCGCGAGCAGCGCGGCGACCCACGCGAACTCGATCCGCTCGCTGCCGAGCGAGATCAGAAAGCCGATCGAGGCACCGAGCGATACGAGGAACTCGCCGGTGTCGACCGAGCCGACGACCTTGCGCGGCTCCATCCGCCCGGAGCTGAGCAGCGCGGGCGTGCTGATCGGCCCCCATCCCCCGCCACCCGCGGCATCCATGAAGCCGGCGAACCCGCCCAGCGGCCCCAATGCGTACCACGGCAGCGTCCGCGCGCCGACCCAGGACTCCTCGACGCGCCGGCGCAGGCTGAAGCGCACCAGCACGTAGATGCCGAGCAGGAACAGGAACCCGGCCATGAAGGGCTCGGCGGCCGCCGCCGAGAGCGACGACAGCGCCACAGCGCCGAGGAACGCGCCCACGAAGCCCGGCAGGCTCATCAGCCGCACCGTTCGCCACTCGACGTTGCCGAACCGCCAGTGCGAGACGGCCGAGACGGCGACGGTCCCGACCTCGGCGAGGTGGACGGTCGCCGAGGCGACCGCCGGCGCGGATCCGATCGCCAGCAGCAGCGTGGTCGAGGAGACGCCGTAGGCCATGCCCAGCGCGCCGTCGACGAGCTGCGCCAGGAACCCGATGATCCCGATCAACAGGAGCTTGCCCAAATTGCCTACTTACCCGATCGGGAAGAAGAGATTCGTCGGGAACGTCAACTGCGGCTGGGTGGGAAGCGGGGTTCGGAGTGCCGCGGCGGCGACGAATGTCATCTCGAGGTCGCATACCGACCTCGAGATGACATTCGTGGTCGCCCCCGCCCCGAACCCCAGCCCTACCCAGTCGCCGTTGACGTTCGTCTCTCGACCCGCGCGGCGATCCGGCGTGCCAGCCGCAGCCGCGGCAGCACCGCGCGGCGCGCGACCAGGCGGTCGGGCGCGGACGCCCTGAGCACGAGCGGGGCGCCGTTGCGGCGCACCGAGCGTGCGTGGGAGAAGCCGGCGACGGTGACGACGGCGCGGACCTCCCAGTCGCCCGGCGGCAGCGGCGCACCGGCCGCGGCCGTCGACGCCGCGACCTCGACGGCGGTGGTGAGCTCCGGCCGCACGTCGTCGCCGAGCTCGATCTCGGTGTCACCCGGCAGCACGTACTCGGTGCCGTCGCGCAGCGAGTGCAGGTAGACCTGGATGCCGCTGGAGCGCAGCGGCTCCGTGGCGTCGAGGTCCGCGTCGGCGAGAACGTCGCGCAGCGCCGGCGGTGGGCGCCAGCGCACCCGCTCGCCCTCGCGGACGAACGCGAGCTCGCCGGGCGCGCCGAGCGTGGCCGTCACCCGCAGCGTGAGCCGCTCCTCCTCGCTCCCCACCCGCACCTTCACGCGAGCGCGCAGCGCCGACTCGAACGCCGCCAGGTGGTGCAACGGCTCGTAGCGCCCGTCGCGCAGCAGCGCCGCGCGCACGCGCAGGTTGAACGCCAGCAGCGAGTGCACGCGCTCGGGGTAGCGCTCGAGCGCGAGCGCCCGGATCGTGGCCACGAGGTGGCGGCTGAATTCGTCGTCGCGCCGGATGAAGCCGGCGCCGCCCACGCGCCCGAGCATCTTGCCGCGATACCAGTGCGCGAGCAGGCTGTCGCGGAAGGGGCCCGGCTCGGTGTGCTCGCAGACGAGGTCGAGCACCTCGCGGACGTTGCCGAAGTAGCCCTCCGGATCGAGCCGCTGGAACGACGCGTTCCGAGAGGGATCACGCAGCGTCCAGTGGTAGCAAGGGCGGTCGGCGAGCACCGAGATGCCGTGCGCGTGGAAGTACGCGTGGACGACGAAGAGGTGATCCTCGAGCCGCCGCCGGCCCTCCGGAAAGCGGATGCGGTGCGCGTCGAGCAGCTGCCGGCGGAACAGCTTGTGCGGCGTCAGCAGGCCCAGCAGCTTCGCGGAGTCAAACGGGACGGCGTGCAGGTTCTCGCGGAACAGCTCGCGCGGCACGCGCTTGCCGTGGCCCACGACCTTGCCGATCACGATGTCCGCCCCGTCCTGCCGTGCCGTCGCCTCCAGGCGGGCGAGCGCGTCGGGCTCCAGCCAGTCGTCGTTGTCGACGAAGTAGACGTACTCGCCGCGCGCCATGTCGAGGCCGAGGTTGCGCGGCCGCCCCGGCCAGCCCGAGTTCGGGATGTGCTCCACGCGCACGTGGGGATGCGCGGCCGCGAGCGCATCCAGGCGCTCCGCGGTGCCGTCGGTCGAGCCGTCGTCGACGAAGATGAGCTCGAGCCGGCCGGCCGGCAGGGTCTGGGCGAGCAGCGAAGCGATGCAGTCGTCGATGTGCGCGCCGGGGTTGTAGACCGGCACGATCACGCTGACCGCCGGCCGCAGGCTGGGTTCGCGGCTTAAAGTGGACATTCTCCATCTACTTTATCGGAATAGCCTGCGGGCCGCTCTCAGGCGACTCCGGCCGGGCCGTCGGTCGATGTCGCGGCGCAGTGACGCGATCTCGTTCTGCTGCGCGGCGAGCTGGCCGGCAAGGGCCTCGAGCTGAGGCTCGTGGCGGTCGGCCAGCCGCTGCGTCACGCCCTCGCGTCCCTGCGCTCCCAGAACCAGCCGAGCGAGATCCTCGAGGTTCTCGTGAGCGGCGCGGGCGAGGTTCGCCGCGTGCTCGACGGCATCGGGCTGCTGGGCCCGCGCGCACGCGGCCTCGACCGCCGCGTCGAGGCCTTCGAGCGCCACGTCGAACGGCATGTCGGGATCCCAGAGCCGCGCGTAGCGCGTCGGCTTGGGCTTGGCGAGGCTCACCCGCGGCACGCCGTAGGCCGCCGCGACGATCCGCGCGTGCAGCGACGTGGCGATCACCACCCGCGCACGCTGGATATGCGCAGCGAGCTCGAGCGGACGGCGCTCGTCGAGGATCTGGATGTCGATGCCGCGCGCCGCGCGCCTGGCGGCGCGGATGACCTGCTCGTAGTCGTCGACCGCGTCGTGGCCGGTCGCGGTGCCGGCGAGCATCAGGCGGATCGGTCGCCGGGCGAGCTGCGGACTCCCCGCGATCGCGGCGCCCACCGCCGCGTGGCCGAGCAGGCGCAGCCTCGACCTCGAGATCTGGACGATGGCCACGTCGGCGCCGGCGTCGCGCTCGCTCGGGTAGAGGACGCTCAGGGCGTGCACCGCGTCGGGCGCCAGCCGATGCTCGATCCCCAGATCGGTCAGCAGCTTGCTCGAGCCGCGATCGCGCACGACGATCGAGGTCGCGCCGCGCAACGCCGCGACGACGGTCTCTCTGCGAGGCGACTCGATGCCGCGGACGCCGGCGATCCCGACCGAGTTGAGCACGGTGACCGCACCCGCGTTGCGCGGGAACGCGAACGGCAGCGGGATATACGGCGAGACCAGCGGGACGCCGCCGGTCGCCTCGCGCATGAGGTCGATCCGCGCCGCCTCCGAGCTCCTGACGTACCGGCGCCACTCGGCCGGCGTCGCCGACATCCGGTACGCGCGGCGGAGGTCGACGCGCCCGACCTGGCCGCCGACGGTCCAGATCGCGTCGAACGCCTCGGCCTGCAGAAGCGGGCCGTACGCCGGGATCCCGCGGTCGAGCAGCTCGCGCATGTCGGCGCTGAACGGCGCGCCGGCGACGACCTCGGCGCCTTCCAGGTAGCGCTCGGTGACGAGCAGGAAGAGCAGGTCGCCGAAGTTGTCGCGCTCGTAGGCGCCCACGAGCAGGACACGCGGCACCGATCGATCATGACAAACCCCATCGGAATGATGCGGAAATGCGCTTCGACACAATCCCGCAGCGTGCGCATCTCCTCGAAGGCGGACTACGCGGTACGAGCGGCGCTCGAGCTCGCGGCGGCCGGCGGCGAGCCGCTCAACGCGGAGACGATCGCGCAGCGCCAGGCCATCCCCTACCCGTTCTTGAAGAAGATCCTGGGTGACCTGCAGCGCGGAAACGTCGTCGTCAGCCAGCGCGGCCGGGAGGGCGGCAACCGGCTCGCTCGAAGCGCGGAGGAGATCACGATCGCCGACGTGCTGCGGGCCGTCGAAGGACCGCTCGCCAACGTCCGCGGCCAGCCGCCCGAGGAGACCGCCTACGAGGGCTCGGCGGCCAGGCTCCAGGAGGTCTGGATCGCGCTGCGGACGAACGTGCGTGACGTGCTCGAGCACGTCACGCTCGCCGACCTCGTCGAGGACCGCCTGCCGCAGCCGATCGCCACGCTCGCGAGCCGCCCCGACTCGTGGGTCACGCGCTAAGACCACAAATTCGATAGGGAAGATCGCTATTGGGTAGGCTGGTCGCCGATGCCCGCGACGACCGTCTCCGAGCTGGATCGGCTCGAGGCCGAGTCGATCCACGTGATGCGCGAGGTCGCCGCCGAGCTCGAGCGTCCCGTGCTCATGTTCTCGGGCGGCAAGGACTCGATCGTGCTGCTGCGGCTGGCCGAGAAGGCCTTCCGCCCCGGGGCGCTCCCTTTCCCGATCCTGCACGTCGACACCGGCCACAACTTCCCCGAGGTGATCGAGTTCCGCGACCGCCTGATCGAGTCGCTCGACGAGCGGCTGATCGTCGCCTCGGTGCAGGAGGCGATCGACGCCGGGCGCGTGAAGGAGGAGGGCCCGTCGCGCAACCGGCTGCAGACCGCGGTGCTGCTCGAGGCGATCGAGGACCACGGGTTCGACGCCGCGTTCGGCGGCGCGCGCCGCGACGAGGAGCGGGCGCGGGCCAAGGAGCGCGTGTTCTCGTTCCGCGACGAGTTCGGCCAGTGGGACCCGCGCGCCCAGCGCCCTGAGGTCTGGAACCTGTTCAACGGACGCGTCCGCCACGGCGAGCACGTGCGCGTGTTCCCGCTCTCGAGCTGGACGGAGCTCGACGTCTGGCACTACATCGCGCCGAGGAGCTCGAGCTGCCGTCGATCTACCTCGCGCACGACCGGCGCGTGTTCGAGCGCGACGGGATGCTGCTCGCCGAGTCGGAGTGGCTCGAGCTGGACGACGGCGAGGAGATCACCGAGCAGCGCGTGCGCTATCGGACGGTCGGCGACATGACGGTCACGGGTGCCGTGCGCTCGGACGCCGCCGACCTCGACGACGTGATCGCCGAGATCGCGGCGACCCGTGTCTCCGAGCGCGGCGAGACCCGCGCCGACGATCGCGTCTCCTCGGCCGCCATGGAGGACCGCAAGCGCGAGGGCTACTTCTGATGGACCTGCTGCGCCTCGCCACCGCCGGCTCCGTCGACGACGGCAAGTCGACGCTGATCGGCCGCCTGCTGCTCGACGCCAAGCTGATCCTCGAGGACCAGCTCGAGGCGCTGGAGAACGGCAACGGCGACGGACCCGACCTCGCCTCGATGACCGACGGGCTGCGCGCCGAGCGCGAGCAGGGGATCACGATCGACGTCGCCTACCGCTTCTTCCAGACGCCGGAGCGCTCGTTCATCATCGCCGACACGCCGGGCCATGAGCGCTACACGCGCAACATGGTCTCGGGCGCCTCGACCGCCGAGCTGGGGCTCGATCCTGATCGACGCCCGCAACGGGATCGTCGACCAGTCGCGCCGGCACACCTGCCTGTCGGCGCTGCTTGGGATCCAGCACCTCGTCGCCTGCGTGAACAAGATGGACCTCGTCGACTGGGACGAGGAGCGCTTCCGCGAGATCGAGTCGGAGTTCCGCGAGCTCGCCGACCGGCTGGACGTCCCCGACGCGACCGTGATCCCGATCGCCGCGCTGCACGGCGACAACGTCGTCGAGCGGTCGGACGCGTCCCCGTGGTACGACGGGCCGCCGCTGCTCGAGCACCTGGAGACCGTGGAGGTGCGCCCGGACCCGAGCCGCGACGCGCTGCGGCTCCCCGTCCAGTGGACGATCCGCCCGCGCGGCGGCAAGGACGACGAGCGCAGCTACGCGGGCCAGCTCGCGGGTGGCGCGCTCTCGCCCGGCGACGAGGTGGTCGTCATGCCCGCCGGCGCGCGCAGCACGGTCGCGGAGGTTCGCACCCACGACGGGCCGCTGGAGCCGGCGGTCTCGCCGCTCTCGGTGTCGGTGCGGCTCGCCGACGACCTCGACGTCGGCCGCGGCGACCTGATCTGCGCGCCCGACGCGGAGCCGATCGCCGCGCGCGAGCTCGACGCGACGGTCGCCTGGATGGGCGACGCCGAGCTGCGGCCGGGCTCGCGGTACGCGCTCAAGCACACGACGCGCACGGTGCGCGCGACGGTCCAGGCCGTGCATTCGCGGCTCGACATGACGACGCTCGACGAGCGCCCCGCGCCGGCCCGCCTCGAGCTCAACGACATCGGCCGCGTGACGCTGCGCACGAGCGCGCCGGTACTCGCCGACCGCTACGCCGACAACCGCATCACCGGCGCCTTCATCCTCATCGACGAGCACACCAACGACACCGTCGGCGCCGGCATGATCGACGAGGCGCGCGAGCGCGAGCCGCAGGCCGCCGGGCGCCGCGACGTCACCTGGCATCCGTCCGAGCTCGACCGCGAGCAGCGCTGGGAGTCACTGGGGACGCGCGGAGCGACGGTGTGGCTGACCGGCCTGCCCGCGTCGGGGAAGTCGACGCTCGCGGTCGCGCTCGAGCGCCGGCTCGTCGAGGCGGGCCGGCCCGCGTACCTGCTCGACGGCGACAACGTGCGCCACGGCCTGTCCGACGACCTCGGCTTCGACCCCGGCGACCGCAGCGAGCACATCCGCCGCGTCGCCCACGTCGCGCGCCTGCTCGCCGACGCCGGCACGGTCGCCGTGGTCTCGCTCGTCTCGCCCATGGAGGCCGACCGCCGGCTCGCGCGCGAGCTCCACGACGCGGCGGAGCTCGACTTCCACGAGGTCCACGTCTCGACGTCGATCGAGGAGTGCGAGCGCCGCGACCCGAAGGGCCTCTACGCCCGCGCCCGCGCGGGGAAGCTGCCCGGCTTCACCGGCGTCGACGCGCCCTACGAGGCGCCCGAGCACCCGGACTTCACGTTCGACACCGAGCACGAAGCCGAGGAGGACGCCGTCAAGCGCCTGCTCGACGCGCTCGCGTAGTCGCAGCCTCCGTCACACCAGCGCGGCGTGATTCGTCAAAGGAGTGATGAACCAAACGCTCCCGACGTGACGAAGGAGTCCCACCGTGCAGAAGTCCAACCGTCCCCCCACGACCTCCGAGCTGCTCTGGGAGGTCACCGAACTCGCCGGCGGCGCCGCGGTCATGTTCCTTCCGATGCTGCTCCTGGCGGTGCCGGGCATCCTCGTGTTCGTCGTCCTCCCGGGGCTGGTGCTCCTCGCCGTCGCGGCCGCGCCGATCGTGGTCGCGGTAGCCATCCTCGCGCCCATGTACCTGCTCACCCGCCTCGTCCGGCGGCTGCGGCGCCCGCGCCGCCCCGACCGGTCTAACGTCCGGCAGCCATGGACCCGGTCTTCCGCGCGCCGATCCGCGCACGTGCGCACGACGCACCACGCGGCGTAGGCGCCGAGCACGGCCTGGCACACGGGATCGTGGGCATCGGTGACACGGACGAGGCACGGATCAGCCGCTTCGCAGCCGTGCCCGACGGCGCGTTCGTGTGGACGCGCGACACGGACGGCACGTATTGGGTCGGGCGCATCGCCGGTCCGCTGCGCCCCGCCGACCCCGCGGCGCGCGATGCAGCGGGCCTGACCCACGTCCGCGCCGCCGACTGGCTCGATCGGCCGTTCGGCGAGCACGACGTGCCCGTCGGCGTGGCCGCGACCTTCGCGCGCGGCGGCCGCAACTTCCAGCGCACGCACGGCGACGCCGTCGAGCGCCGCACCGCGGAGCTGTGGGCGGCACCGCGGGGCTCCGCGCGCGATTAGACTCGGCGCGAGGGCCCCGTGAGCGTTCGTACCGTCAGCGGAACGGATCCCCGCCGCTACGCCGCGGCGCTCGTCGTCGTCGCGGTCGCGTACTACCTGGCCGGCCGCATCGGGCTCGAGCTTGCCTACCTCGACGGCGCGGTCGCGGCGCTGTGGCCACCGGCGGGACTCGGCTTGGCGGTCCTGTTCCTCTACGGAATCCGGCTGTGGCCCGCGATCGTCATCGGCGACTTGCTCCTCGGCGACTACTCCGCGCCGCTCGGCACGGTCCTCGCGCAGACGGTCGGGAACACGCTCGCCGTGATCGTCGGGGCGCTGCTCCTGCGACGGCTGACCGATGGCCGGGGCGGGCTCGAGCGGGTCGCGGACGTGATGGCCTTCGTGGCCTGCGCGGTGGTCGTGGCGCTGATCAGCGCGGCGTTCGGGCCGCTCTCGCTGCGCCTCGGCGACGTGATCCCCGCCGACGAGCTCGGGCGCGTCTTCCGGACCTGGACCCTGGGCGACTGCGCCGGGGTGCTCGTGGTCGCGCCGGTCATCCTCACGTGGGCGACGGCGGGCGTTCGTGGCATCCACCGCCGCGAGCTCGTCGAGGGCGCGGTTGTGCTCACCCTGCTCGTCGCGCTCGCCGTGCTGCCTCCGCAGCGGGAGGTCCCCTACATCGTGTTCCCGGTGTTGCTGTGGTCGGCGCTCCGCTTCGGACCGCGCGGGGCCTCGGCAGCCGTCCTCGTCGTGTGCTCGATCACGGTGTGGAACACCGCGCAGAACGACGGGCCGTTCGTGCGCGAGTCGCTCACCGACAGCCTGCTCGCGACGCAGCTGTTCATCGCGATCTCGGCGCTGACCTCGCTGGTGCTCGCGGCGGTCACCGCCGAGCGCACGGGTGCGGCACGAGCGTTGGCGAGGAGCGAAGCGTCCCAGCGTGCGCTCGCCGATGAGCAGGCAGCCCTGCGCAGAGTGGCCACGCTGGTGGCCGGCGGGGCGCCGCCGAGCCGTCTGTTCGAGCAGGTGACCGAGGAGATCGCGCGGCTGCTGGGGATGCCGGGCGCGAGCCTGATGCGCTACGACGGCGCCCGCACCGCGACGGTCGTCGGTGCCTGGAGCGACGATGGCAAGCCGAGCCTTCCGGTCGGGAGCACGTTCGACCTCGACGGGGATACCGTCGTCGCGAAGGTCCTGCGCACCGGCGAGCCGCAGCGCGTGGACAGCTACGACGACACGCGCGGCGCACTGGCCGAGCAGCTGCAGCGCTCCGGCTACCGCGCGGCGGTCGCGGCGCCCGTCACCGTCGCCGGCGAGCTCTGGGGCGCGCTCGCCGCGGCGACGCGGTCGGACGACCCGCTCCCCAAGGACCTCGAGACGCGTCTATCCGACTTCGCCGACCTGGTCGCGCAACGCCTCGCCAACGCGGACGCCCACGAGCAGCTCTCCGCGTCGCGCGCGCGCATCGTCGAGGTCGGCGACGCCGAGCGCCGGCGGCTCGAGCGCAACCTGCACGACGGCGCGCAGCAGCGCCTGGTCTCCCTGGCGCTCGACCTGCGGATGGTCGACGTGCTGCTGGAGAAGGACCCGGCGACCGCGCACGAGCGCCTGACCGCCGCGCAAGACCAGTTGGCGAGCGCCCTCGCCGAACTGCGCGAGCTGGCGCGCGGCATCCATCCGGCGATCCTCACCGACCGGGGTCTGGGGCCGGCGCTCGAGGGGCTGGTGGCGCGCGCACCGGTGCCCGTGGAGATCACCGACCTGCCGGAGGAGCGGTTGGCGGCGCCGGTCGAGGCCGCGGCGTACTACGTCGTCGCCGAGGCGATCACCAACGTCGCGAAGTACGCACAGGCGTCAAACGTGACGGTGAGCGTCCGCCGCGAGAACGGCCACGCCACCGTCGTCGTCGCCGACGACGGCATCGGCGGTGCCGACCCCGCCCTCGGCACGGGCCTGCGCGGGTTGGCGGACCGGCTCGAGGCGCTCGACGGGCACCTTCAGGTCGAGAGCCCAGCCGCGCGCGGCACCTGCATCAGCGCCGAGATCCCCAGCCCCTGAGCCCTCGCTCAGCGCGGCCGCCACACGTGGATGATGTCGCGCATCGAGATGATGCCCACGACCTGGCCCTCGTGCACCACGACGAGGTGGCGGAAGCCCCCGTTCGCCATCGCGTCGGCAGCCTGCTGGAGGTCCCAGTCGGCGTCGGCGAACGTCGCCCGCGACGTCAAGTGATCCCGGATCACCTCCCGGTCGGGGTCCTCCCCCGTCCCGAGAGAGCGCACGAGGTCGCGTTCGGTGACGATCCCGGGGCCGGGCTCCTCGGGGTCGAGGATCACCGCCGCGCCCACGTTGTTCTCGGTCATGAACCGCGCGGCCTCACGGAGGCTGCGGTCCGGGGCCATCGTGAGCACCCGCTCGGTCATCGCGTCGCGCACCTGCATGGACGCGAAGATACCGCCGGATTGCTCACGAGCGCTAGTCCCAGTCCCAGCGCTCCAGGTCGCGGAGCCACGCGGCGGCCGACCCGTCCGACGGCGCGCGCCAGTCGCCACGCGGCGACAGCGACCCTCCGGCCGAGACCTTCGGCCCGTTCGGCATCGCCGAGCGCTTGAACTGGGCGAAGGCGAAGAAGCGCTCGCAGAAGAACCCGAGCCAGCGGCGGATCTCCGGCCGGTCGTAGGCGACGCGCTTGTCGTCGGGGAAGTTCGGCGGCCACGTCCCCTCGTCGACGTCGCGCCACGCGTGCCATGCCATGAAGCCGATCTTCGAGGGCCGGAAGCCGTAGCGCAGCGTGTAGAAGAGCGAGAAGTCGTGCAGCGCGTAAGGGCCGATCTGGGACTCGGTCGACTGCAGCTCGTCGCCCGGCACCAGCTCGGGGCTGATCTCGGTGTCGAGGATCGAGGCGAGCGTCTCGCTGACCTCCTGCTCGAACTGCCCGCTGCTGATCACCCAGCGGATCAGGTGCTGGATGAACGTCTTCGGGACGCCGCCGTTGACGTTGTAGTGGCTCATCTGGTCGCCCACCCCGTAGGTGGACCAGCCGAGCGCCAGCTCCGAGAGGTCGCCGGTGCCGAGGACGATGCCGCCGCGCTGATTGGCGATCCGGAACAGGTAGTCCGTCCGCAGCCCGGCCTGGACGTTCTCGAACGTCACGTCGTAGACCTCCTCGCCCTTCGCGAACGGATGCTCGATCTCCTCGAGCATCTGCTTGGCGGTGGGCCGGATGTCGATCTCCCCGGCGGTGATGCCGAGCGCGTCCATGAGCCGGTGCGCGTTGGTCTTGGTGCCCTCGCTGGTGGCGAAGCCGGGAAGCGTGAAGCCGAGGATGTCGCTGCGCGGGCGCCCGGCACGATCCATCGCCTGGGCGGCGACGAGCAGCGCCTGGGTCGAGTCGAGCCCGCCGGAGACGCCGATGACGACCTTCGGGTCGCCGATCGCCCGCAGCCGCTGCTGCAAGCCGGAGACCTGGATGTTGTAGGCCTCGTAGCAGTCGAGGTTGAGCCGGTCGACGTCGGCGGGGACGAACGGGTAGCGCTCGACGCTGCGCCGGAGCCCGAGGTCTGTATCCGGCGGGTCGAGGGTGAACCCGACGTGGCGGAACGCGCCGGTCCGCTCGGCGTGTGCGCGCCGGTTGTCGTCGAATGTCCCCATGCGCCGCCGCTCCTGCAGCAGCAGGTCGAGATCGACGTCGGCGACCGCCCGCTGGTCGCCGTCCACGAAGCGCTCCGTCTCGGCGAGCAGCACACCGTTCTCGTAGATCGTCGTCTGACCGTCCCACGCCAGGTCGGTGGATGACTCGCCCTGGCCGGCGGCTGAGTAGACGTAGGCGGCCAGGCAGCGCGAGGACGCCGACCGGCACAGCAGCTTGCGGTCCTCGGCCCGCCCGACCGTGATCGGGCTGCCCGACAGGTTGAGCAGCAGCGTCGCGCCCGCAAGCGCCGCCTCGGCGCTCGGCGGGACGGGGATCCACATGTCCTCGCAGACCTCGGCGTGGACGACCAGGCCGGGGACGTCGTCGGCGGCGAACAGCAGGTCCGTGCCGAACGGCACGTCGGCGCCGCCGACGCGGATCTCGCCACGCTCGCCGACGCCCGAAGCGAGCTGCCGCCCCTCGTAGAACTCGCGGTAGGTGGGCGGATAGGACTTCGGGACCACGCCGAGGACGCGGCCGCGATGGACGACGACCGCGCAGTTGTAGACGCGGTTGCGGTGCCGCAGCGGCGCACCGAAGACGATCAGCGGCAGGAGGTCGGCGGAGCCCTCGACCACCGTGGCCAGCGACCGCTCGACGTCGTCGAGCACCGCATCCTGGAGGACGAGGTCTTCGAGCGAGTAGCCCGTCAGCGTCAGCTCCGGGAACAGCGCCACCCCGACGCCCTCGTCGGAGCACTCGCGGGCCGACCGCAGCACCAGCTCGGCGTTCACCGGCGGGTCGGCGATCGCCACCCGTCCCGTACAGGCGGCGACGCGGACGAAGCCGTGCTGATAGATGGAGCGAAAGTCCATTTCACGGCAGAGTCTTACGCGTTCGGGCTTTGACGTCGTGGCGAAGCCGTGTTAGGAGTCCAGTCTCTGGCGTTCGGGGGGAGGCTCTGATGGGGCGTTTTATGGCGGTGCTGGTGTGTGTCGTGCTCGCGGCTGGGCTCGTCGCATGCGGGTCCGACAACAGCGGCGGCGGCGATGAGAAGGCGCAGGGCGACGCGAAGGAGCTCAAGGGCAAGATCGCGGTGCTGCTGCCCGACACGAAGTCGTCGGACCGGTGGGAGAAGGCGGATCGGCGCTTCTTCGACGAGGCGTTCAAGGCGGCCGGCCTGTCGAGCTCGGACTACACGATCAAGAACGCGCAGGGCGATCCGGCGAACCAGCGGACGCAGGCCGAGCAGGCGATCACCGACGGAGCGAAGGTGATCCTCCTCACGAACCTCGACTCGGGCAGCGGCGCGGCGATCATCGCGGACGCCAAGTCCCAGGGCGTGACGATGATCGACTACGACCGCCTCACGCTGAAGGCCAACGCGGACTACTACGTCTCCGGCGACGCAACCGAGGCGGGACGCCTCCAGGGCAAGGGACTCGTGGAGGACCTGAAGAAGGCCGGAACGCAGAAGCCCGCGGTCGCGATCCTCGACGGCGCGCCGACCGACTCGTTCGCGACCGACCTCAAGACCGGCTACAACGAGGTGCTCGCCCCCAAGTTCGAGGCCGGCGACTACACGAAGGTCGGCCAGCAGGCGGTCCCCAACTGGGACGGCCAGCAGGCGCTGACGATCTTCGAGCAGCTGCTGCAGAAGAGCGGTAACAAGATCGACGGCGTGCTCGCCGCCAACGACACCATCGCCAACTCGACGATCTCCGCCCTCAAGGCCCGCAAGCTCGACTCGATCCCGACCACGGGGCTCGACGCGACGGCCGGCGCGGTCCAGCACCTGCTCGCCGGCGAGCAGTCGATGACGGTCTACTTCTCGATCAAGGACCAGGCGACGAAGGCCGCCAACCTCGCCGTCCAGGTGGCCCGCGGCGAGAAGCCGACCGGCGTCACGACTGAGGTCGACACGGGCACCGCGAAGGTGCCGACGATCTTCCTCAAGCCGCAGACGGTCCGGAAGGACAACATCGCCGACACCGTGATCGCCGACGACTTCGTGTCCTGGGACGAGGTCTGCGTCGGTCAGTACGAGAAGCTCTGCCCGACCGACCGCTGATGGGCGGCGAGCGGGAGTTCTCGTTCGACCTGGCGCCGTTCCTGCCGTTCCGCGACCGCGCGGCGTGCGAGCGCGCGCGGCGCATCCGCCGGGAGGAGCTGACCGACCATCCGAACCCGGACTTCCGCATCGCGCTCGTCGATGACTCGCGCGAGTTCTACCGCCGCTTCGCCGAGGATCTCGTCGAGCGGATCCGCGCCGCGCGCGACGAGGCGCGGCAGTTCGTGGCGATCGTGCCCGTCGGCCCGATGCCGCAGTACGAGATCGCCGCCCGCCTGATCAACGACGAGCGCCTGTCGCTGGCCCACGTCCACACGTTCAACATGGACGAGTACGCCGACCAGGACGGCGTGACCGCGCCACCCTCATGGCCGGGCTCGTTCCAGCGCGCGATGTGGGAGCGGTTCTTCGCGCTCGTCGACCCCGAGCTGCGCCCGCCCGAGCGCCAGATCCACTTCCCGACGAGCGACGCCATCGCGGACTACAGCGCGCGCATCGAGGACCTCGGCGGCGCCGACGTCTGTTACGGCGGCATCGGCTGGAGCGGGCACATCGCGTTCTGGGAGCCGCACCTCGGCGCCGAGTTCGACGGCGACCTCGACGCCTACCGCCAGGCCGGCGCGCGACTGGTCGAGCTGCACCCGATGACCGTGATGCAGAACGCGCTGCACTCCTTCGGCGGCGACTGGTCCTCGGTGCCGCCGAAGGCCAACACGATCGGCCCCCGCGAGATCCTCGGCGCCCGCCACCGCTCGTTCTGGCTCGACGGCGACCTCGGCGGCGGCGTCTCCTGGCAGCGCTTCATCGCCCGGCTCGTCGCGCACGGACCGGTCAACGAGTTCGTGCCCGGCTCGCTGCTGCAGGAGGCACGCAGCGACTACACGATCCTCGGCAGCGTGGCCGACGACGTCGCGATCCACATGAGCTAGAAGCTCAGCGTGCGGTCAGCAGCTCGCTGAGCGCGCCGATCAGCTCGCGCGGGAGCGCCTGCGCGTGAAGCTCGGCGAGCATCGCCGCCGGGTCGAGCTCCGAGGTGAGCGTTCGCCACGCGGCCTCCTTGGCCTCGTGCCCCCACTGCGCGGCGTTGAGCGTCGCGAACAGCGCGCCGGAGCGGTCGGGCGTGCGCGGCTGGGGGTCCGCGCCGGCCTCGGCGCGGAGCGGCTCGGCGGTCGAGCCGGCGACGTGGATCGGCTCGCGGTCGAGCCCGAGGAAGCGCACCGTCCACGACCGTTCGCGCGGGAGCAGACCGTGCGGGTCGTCGGCGGCGCCGATGGTGAGCACGCCGCTCGACTGCTCCCAGGCGATCGTGGTGCGCGCGGTCGGGATGTCGTCCGGCGTCGCGCCCGTGCCGTCGTCCTCGACGAGGGTGAACTCGCCGCCGGCGCCGGGCGCCACGAGCAGCTCGAGCCGCTCGGGGTTGCGGGTCGCGTCGAGGTCGTCGGCGGCCGACAGCGGCAGGATGCCGCCGGCTCGGAGCAGCGCGGGGACGGAGCTGAGATCGCGGTGCAGCTCGACCTCGCGGTCGCCGTCGTAGACGGTCGAGGTGAAGATGTCGATCCACGTCCCCGGCGGGAGCCAGGCGCGGGCCGCGCCGCGCAGCGTCACCGCGTCGCGCGGCGTCGTGATCGGCGCGACGATGAGCTCGGAGCCGAAGCCGAACTGGTTCGGGACGTCGTAGGCGCGCGGCTCGCGCGGCGCGAGGTGGTACATCGGGCGCACGAGCGGCACGCCGTCGGTGGCGGCGCGGTGGTTCATCGTGTGCAGGTAGGGCACGAGGCGATGGCGGAAGCGCAGCGCGTCGCCCATCGCGGCGCGCGCCTCGGCGGGGTACAGCCACGGCTCCTTGACCAGGAACCGGTTGCTCGACGAGTGCAGGCGCAGGATCGGCGAGAAGAGGCCGAGCTGGACCCAGCGCGTGGCCAGCTCGTCGTCGCGCACGCCGAAGATGTGGCCGCCGACGTCGTGGCTCCACCAGCCGTAGCCGACGTTCGATGCCGTCGCCGTGAACTCGGGCTGGAAGTCGAGCGACTCCCACGAGATGTGCGTGTCGCCGGAGAAGCCGATCGGGTAGCGGTGGCTCCCCGGGCCGGCGTAGCGGGAGAAGGTCAGGGGGCGGCGGCCCTCGCGCCCGGAGTCGAGGTAGTGGAAGTGGTTGAGCATCCACAGCGGGTCGATGCCCTCGATGCGCGAGTACTGGCCCTGCTGCCAGTCGAGCCACCAGAAGTCCACGCCCTGCGCCTCGAGCGGATGGTGCACGACCTCGAGGTAGGCGTCGAGGAACGCGCGGTCGGTGATGTCGAAGGCGATCGGCTCGTCGCTCTCGGGATCGCGCCCGAGCGCCTCGGCCATCCTCGGGTAGGCGTCCTCGAAGCCGCGCACGCCGTCGGCGGGGTGCACGTTGAGCGTGACCCGCAGCCCGCGGCGATGGAGCTCGGCGAGGAAGCCCTCGGGGTCGGGGAAGAGCTCGCGCTCCCAGCTGTAGCCGGTCCAGCCGGAGCCGTAGCGGTCGGGCACGGAGGCGACCCGGTGCCAGTCCATGTCCAGCACCGCGACCGAGAACGGCACGTTCTCCTCCTCGAAGCGATCCAGCAACTCGAGGTAGGAGTCGGCGCTGTAGGCGTGGTAGCGGCTCCACCAGTTGCCGAGCACCCAGCGCGGGAGCACCGGCGTGCGGCCGGAGACGGCGTAGAACGCGCGCAGCGCGTCGGCGTAGTCGTTGCCGTAGGAGAAGACGTAGACGTCGGTGCCGCCGCCGGCGCGCGGGCTGACCCAGCCGTCGTCGGTGAACACGAACGAGCCTGAGTCGTCGAGGGCGGCGACGCCGTAGCGCGAGACGATCCCGGACTCGAGCGCGACGCGCCCGTCGACGTCGTCGAGCGTCCGCGTCGTGCCGCCCAGGTCCGGCGTCGGCTCGCCGTAGCGCCAAGTCGAGTGGTGGTTGCTGACGTTGCCCTGCGTCTCCACGCTCAGTCCAGCGGGCGTGAACGGCCCGCGGTCGTAGGTGAGCCGCAACCGTTCGGTGACGATCTCGAGCGCTCCCTCACCGTCGATGACCTCGAACTCGGGGACGGGCAGGTCGCGGTGGATCGCGAACGTCGAGGCGCGGTCCTCGAAGGCGCCGTCGTCGGACCACTCGATCCGCACGAGGCCCGGCGTGAGCACGGTGATGCGCCAGCGCTCGCCCTGCACGACGGCGGCGGGATTGGCGACTGGCGACGTGTCGAACCGAAGGTGGGGCTTCACGGTCGCAGAGGCTATGACGCGGCCGGCACGTCCGGCAGCTTGGGCTCGTCGTGGCAGAAGACGAGGTCGTCGTCGCAGTCGGGCGTCTTGGTGATCACGCGCACGGCGCGGGCGGCTGAGCTGGACGGGTTCATCTGCACGAGATCGGTCGCGGTGAGCGCGCCCGTCGCCCGGTCGTAGTCCATCAACGCCAGCCCGACGGACTGGGTCCCGGCGCCGAAGACGCCGCCGGCGCCGGCCGTGCCGCTGTTGACGGTGGTGACCGGGCCGTAGCGGTCCATGCGCTGGACGTGCGTGTGGGCGACGAGGATCGCCAGCGGCGCGCCGTTCGGATCGTCCTGCCAGATCAGGTTGGCCAGCGCGCGCCCGATCGCCTCCTGGTGGACGATCAGCACCTGCGGCCGCTCGGGCAGCGCCTTGAACCACTCCCAGCGCTCCTGCACCGCGTCCAGGTAGCGCTGGTGGCCGTTGGCGATGTCGCCGAAGCTCAGCCCGGTGCGCAGGCCCGACGGGAACTCCTTGCCCACGAACTCGAGCGGGTCCTCGAAGCCGGCGAGCTTGAGCCCGGCGATCGTCCGCACGCCGTCGGTGTGATCGAGAACGGTGACGCCGCGCCGCTCGAGCGTCCGCATGATCCCGGGCGAGTCGTGGTTGCCCGACACCGCCACGGTCGGGTCGCCGAGCGTGGCCACGCCCTTGAGCAGCCCCGCCTCCATCTTGCCGCCGTTGATCGTGAAGTCGCCGTCGAGGATCGTCAGATGCCCCTCGGAGTAGTGCCGGACGGTGGGCAGCGTCAGCAGGTTGTTGTGGATGTCCGACGCCAGCACCACGCGTTGGGTGGCCGCCGCGGCGGGTGTCGCGCCGCCACTGGTGCGGTCGTCGAGCAGGCCCGCGATCGAGCGGATCGAGGAGTTCACCCGGTCGGAGTACTTGTCGCCCGCGCGGCGCAGCGCGTGTGCCTGATCGAGGATCCGCTCGAGCTCGACGCCCGACGCGAAGTAGTCCGGGCGCTCCAGCCGTGCCGGATCCCACGACAGCGCCGCCCAGCCGCCCAGCCCGCCCAGGACCACCGCCACCCCGACCACCGCCGCGACCGGGGCGATCGCCAGCCGCCGGCCACGGACGCCGGCCAGGTGCCACAGCACCATCGCCAGCAGGCCGCCGACCAGCGCGCCGGCCAGCATGACGAGGAGCGTGTGGACGACCAGGCGGCGCAGCGCGCGGTCGAGGTCCTGGCGCAGCAGCGCGACCTCGGCCTCGCCGCCGCCGGTGACGGCACGCGCCACGGCGTCGCGGTCGACCGCCCGCGGCTCGACGCTCAGCTTCACCGGCGCGCCGATCACCGGGGCCCGCAGCCCCCAGTTCGCGATCGGCACGAACAGGCTCACGCCCCGCTCGCCCGGTGTGCTGACGGCGAGCTGGAAGCGCACCGCGGCGACGTCCGTGTCATAGGTGACCGGCCCGACCACGCGCGGTGCGGCCCACGCGCCCGCGAGCGCGCAGACCGCAACGATGAGACCGAGGATGATGCGACGCCGCACGCGGCGTACGTTAGGACGAGACGCTAGTGACGGCTCACGGCAGGCCCGCGTGCGGCACATCGACGGTGGTCGTGAGCAGTACCGCCTCGCGCGCCGCCTTCCGTGGCCCCTCGTGGAAGTCGGGCGCGGCGCAGGCGACGAGCGTGCGCCCGTCCTCGCCGCCGAGCCCGCACGCGAAGACGCCGAGACCATCCGGCAGCGCGATCTCCTCGACGATCTCGCCGCCAGGGGCGACGCGGCAGAGCACGCCGCCGAGCGCGTTGGCGGCCCAGATGTGCTCCTCGGCGTCGAGCGCGCACCCGTCGGGCGCGAAGGTGATGGCGCCGAGCATCGTCTCGGTGTCGCCGGGGGCGGGCGTGGGCTCGACCTGAGCCCACACGCGTCGATCGGTCAGCGCGCCGTCGGGCTGGATCGTGAACGCCGTGAAGCGGGCGCCGAAGGTCTCGGCGACGATCAGCGTGCCGTCGTCGGTGATGACCGTGCCGTTGGGGAACCAGAGGTCCTCGGCCGCAACGCTCGCGCTGCCGTCGGGGTCGATTCGCACGATCCCCGCGGTCGCCGGGTGGCCGCCGCCCATGAGGTCGAAGCCGAAGTTGCCCGCGTACGCGCGACCCTGGCGGTCGACGATCATGTCGTTGAGGTGCCCGGTCGTGAGCGCCGAGACATCTGCGTGCAGGGAGACGCTGCCATCGGCCGCGCGCCGCAGCACCCGCCGGTCCTTCATCGACACGACCAGCAGATCGCCGTCGGGCAGCCACCCCAGGCCGGAGGGCTGGCCCTCGACCTCGAGCACCGCCTCCTCGCGGCCGTCGGCGTCGTAGGTGAAGACCGTCCGGCGGTAGAAGTCCGACGCCCACCAGCGGCCGTCGTGCCAGCGCGGGCACTCGAAGTAGTTGCCGCCTTCGACCAGCGGAGTCAGTGTCTTCGTCACGTCGTCGCTCCCACGGCGGCCTTGGCGGTGTCCATGAACACTTCGAGCTCGCGCCGGGTGTCGGGCCCGCACGGCTGGAAGACGATCTCCGTCACGCCCTTGTCGGCGAGGCCGGCGAGCCGCTCGCGAACCTGATCGCGGGTCCCGCTGATCGTCACGTCGTCGAGCATCTGATGGCCACCCGCGTCCCAGGCCGCCTGGTCGGCCTCGTTGAGGCCGACGCAGTGCTGGTTGTGGACGAGGAGGTGGCGCTCCTCAGGCGCGGTGCGCTCGATCACCGACTTCCACTCCGGCCCGCCGGGCAGGTCCTCGAGCGGCGTCCCGAACTCGTACGCCCCGTGGTAGGCGAGCGCCCATCCGGGCCCGCCGGCCGCGCGGACGCGGTCGGAGTCCACATCCTCGCCGTCGTCGCGGATCGTCCCCCAGAACAGGTAGGAGACCCACGAGAACTCCGTGGCGAACTCGGGGAGCGCGAGCGTGATGTAGAGCCCGTCGCCCAGCTCGCGCGCGACGCCGGCGCCCTTGGGACCCAGCGCGGCGATGCTGATCGGCACCTCGATGGGCCGCTCCGCGCCGTGCCCGGGCGGGTGGAGCATCCGCATCCGCGCGCCCTCCCACTCGACCGTCTCGCCGCGCAGCAGGCCGCGGTAGGCGCGGATGTAGGCGTCCATGAACGCCCACTTGATCGCGCGATAGCCCATCGCGCGGCGGCCCGTGAATCCCGTGCCGAACGCCACGACGACGCGCCCGGGTGCGAGCGCCTCGAGGTTGGCCGTGGCCGCGGCGTTGACCATCGGATGGCGCAGCGAGGGCACGAGGACCCCCGGCCCGAGGCCGATGCGCTCCGTCCGCTCAGCCGCCAGCGCGAGCGTCACCCAGACGTCGGTGCTCTGCTGCGGCGTGTCGTACAGCCAGGCGCGGTCGTAGCCCAGCTCCTCCGCCAGCACGATCTGATCGGGCGAGTCGAGTGCGGTGGGAAATGCGCACGAGATCTCCATCCTGGACCTCCCCGGTTGTGGCCTCTGCCCCCGCGAGCGACCCTACCAAACCAAGCGCTTGCTTAGCCCCCCTTCCGGACCATCCTGATCACGAGGCCGGCGTAGAGCTCACCGACGGCCTCCGCGGAGTTGTGGTCGGGTGACGGCTCGTACCAGCGAGCGAGATCGATGCACAACGAGAGCACCGCGAGCGTCGTGCCCTCGAGGTCCGCCACGTCGAAGACGCCGGCGGCGACACCGCCGGCCAGCTCGGCCCGCATGAGCTCCTCGAAGCGATCGCGGATCTCGACGATCTGCCGGAACTGGGGGCGCGGCAGCTTCTTGAACTCGTACTGGATGACCCGCGCCAGCGCGTGGTTTTCCGCATGCCAGGCGGCGAAGGCCGACACGAAGGCGTGGACCCGCTCGACGGGGTCGTCGGACGCCTGCGCGAGCGCCTCCTCGACGACCTCGAGGACGGCCTGGTGGCCGATGCGGCTGAGCTCGAACAGCAGATCGTGCTTCGCGTTCCAGTGGACGTAGACCGCGGCCGGGCTCATCCCCGCCCGCTCGCCGATCTCTCGCGTGGTCGCGGCGTGGAAGCCGCGCGCGAGAAACGCGTCGAGCGCGGACAGGAGCAGCAGGCGCGAGGACTCAGGCTCGATGTGAGCCCACAGCTCCGCGTTGTGATCGAGCGTCGCGGGCCGACGTCGCCGCTTCCTCGTCCGGCCGGTCGCCACGACGGTGAGTTTCGCAGGCCCAAGCGAGCGCTTGCTCGTAGGACGACCCAGGACCAAGTTGGGCCCCGGGCCTCTCGCGCGCCCGCAGATCGCTCACTAGCTTCGCCGACCATGCAGGCAGTGCGATCAGCGGGAGTGCAGCCCGTCCTGCGGGCGACCGGCGCCGGAGTGGCAGCGGCGCTGCTGGCGCTGCTCGTGTTCGTGCGCGGCCTGGTCCAGCTGCTCGATCCCGTCGCCGCGGATCTGGCGCAGGTCGGCGCCGGGCTCGCTGGTCGTGTTCGCGGCCGCCGCGCTCGGCGGGGCCGCCGGCGCGTGGCAGGCGGCGTTGGCGGGCGTCCCGAGCCGCCGTGAGATCGTCGTGGTCGGGGCCGTCTGCCCCGGATTGGTGTTCGCCGCCGCCAGCCTCGTGCTCTCCGTCGCGGCGTCCGTCGACCCGGGGCGCGCGGTCCTCGAGCTGGCGATGATCGCGGCCGGCGCTCTCGCGGGAGCGTGGGCGCTGCCGTCCGTCGCGCGGCTGCTTTCGCGACTGCGCGGCACGCGCGGCCAGAGCTCCGCCGAGTACATGGGCGCGCTGCTGCTCGTCGCCGTGATCATCGGCGCGCCTGCTGGCGGCGGGGCTCCCGGCGCAGATCGCCGACCGGATGTCGGGCTCCGTCGACGCGATCGCCGGGGGCAACGGACCGAGGACGCACTCGTTCGGGGACGACCACCGGACGCCCATCGTCGACCCGACCGCCGACGACGACGGCGACGGCCTCACCAACGAGGAAGAGGGCGCGCTCGGCACCGACCCGAACGAGGCGGACTCCGACGGCGACGGCATGTCCGACACGGAGGAGTTCGAGCACGGCACCGATCCCAATCAGGGCATCGACGCGCTCACGGAGGAGAACGCCTTCAAGCCGTGGGAGCGGCTCGGGATCAGCGAGGACGAGTGGAACGAGCTCGAGAAGTCGATCCTCGAGGAGATCAACCCCGGCGGCTGGAAGAGCTTCCTCCTCGGCGACGCGGCCGAGAGCATCGTCCTCGACGAGAACGGCGAGCTCGTGCTGGTCCCGCCCGGCGCCATGGTCGGGTACGAAGACGGGAAGCTGAAGATCTACCCGCTGATGGAGAACGGGGTCGGCGGCGGACTGGTCAAGGGCCTGGCCAAGATCCTCGGCGCGGGTGGCAAGAGCGCCAGCACCGCACTCAAGAACGCCCTGGCGAAGCTGTCGCCGAGCACCCGCGCCCAGCTGGCGAGCTCGGGACTGCTCAAGGGCGTCGAGGGCGCGGCCGAGACCGCGAAGGCGCTGCCGCGCTTCCAGCCTGGCCGCTGGTTCCCCCACTTCATCGACCATGGCGCCGAGTTCGGCTACCGGACGCCGGTCGAGTACCTCAAGGGCGCCCGCGACCTCACCACCACCCGCAGCGGCGTCGAGACCTTCGTGCGCCGCGGCGGCGACAAGCTCTTCTACGACAACGCGCGCAACGAGTTCGCGGTGCTGAAGCCCGACGGCATTCTGCGGACATACTTCCGGCCGAAGGACGGACGCCAGTACTGGCTCGAACAGCTCGCCAAGGGATGACCACAAGCCTCGACCTCGACCCCGAGCAGCGCGAAGAGCTCGCCCGGCTGCTCGGCGGGGACACGCTCGGCGCGCTGCTCCGCGGCTGGAGCGACCTCGTGACCGAGGTCGAGCGCGGCTACGACGACTCGATCTACGAGTACACGAACGACCTGTTCGTCCGCAAGCGTCTCGACGAGGTCATCGCGGCCGCGAGCCCAGGGCTGCGCGCCCAGCTCGAGCGCGAGCTGGCCGAGGACGACCGCCGGTTCACGGCCGCGACGGAAGAGGCCGCGAAGCCGCTCGGCGAGTCGCGGTGGGCGCACCGCGTGCCGCGCCTCCGCGTCGGCGAGCTCGCCGACGACCTCGACGCGCTCTAGGTGGACGCGGCCGGCCGCCGCTGAGATGATCGAATCGTGGGAGGCGAATCGACCGTCGAAGTCTCGGCCGAGCCGGATCGCCGCTCAGCCGGCGCGGACGCCGCACCGGCCATCGGCGCGGCCGGGCTCCAGACGAGCCTGACCGGACCGCTGACGGCGCGCCGGATGCTCGCGCTGCAGCGAGCCGTCGGGAACGCGGCAGTCACCCGCTTGGTGGCGGCGCGCCAGCCGACCACCGCGCCGCCCGCGCCGGCCGCGCCCGCGGCCCCGGTGGTAACGCCGTTCGGCTGGACCGACGCGAACCTGGGCACGCGCGTCGATACCGGGACCGCCGAGCAGCTCGCCACCTATCTCGCCGGCATGACGCAGAGCGCGCGAGACGCCGCGATCGCCGAGTTGCAGGGGGCGCGCCACTTCTACCGCGGGCAGATCCCCGGCGCCGCCGACGATCCCACGCGGGTGGCGCTGGCGGAACGCGCGCAGCGCGCCGACGTCGCGTTGCAGGGTGAGTACCGGACGATCGCCATGGGCCAGGTCACCACCGGCCCGGACGCGCCGGCGGGGGGCTGGGCGGCCGGCTCTCGACCGGCCGGTCTGATGGCCGGGACCCACACCCCGACCGCGGCCGAGCGCGACGCGTTGCGCGACGCGATGGCGCCCGCCCGGCGGCGCACGTCGTCCGGAGCGCTTGCAGACTTCCACTCCGTGATCCCGGGGCAAACCGAGGCATACGAGCAGCGCATCTACGGGGCGCTGCACCGCACGATCGACCGCCTGTACGCCGAGCTGGTGAGCAACAAGGGGCCGCGGGAGCACCGGGATTCCAGCCGCGTCAACCCATTCAGCCGCTACGAGGAGATCGCCGACGTCGCCAAGCACGAGACGGACGCGGTGTTCGGCAAGTACACGACGGGCCCGCCGTTCCGCCACGGCACCGGTCGCCACGGCAACCTGCGCGACCGCTTCGAGGATGAGCAGCGAGATCAGGGCCGGCTCGGCCGGCGGGGCCGCCGGCGCCAGGCCCAGCAGCTGATCGAGTACTTCATCCAGTCGGCCTACGGCGGGATCGGGCGGATCAACACCGAGCACGATGCCGTGCCGGAGCGCACGACGCTCTCACCGGGCGAGACGCGCTCGGAGGCGCAGATCCTGCGCGGCGCCGTGGAGACGATCGCCGAGGCGCGCGAGACCCAGCTGCTGGAGATCGATCGCGGCTGGGAGGGCACCGCCGGCGGCGGGATCGTGTCACTGCAGCGCTGGCGCGGCACCGACCAGCCGGGCGACCCGGCCGGCCAGGGTCAGCGCCGCCACTTCTGGGACGTCTTCCAGACGATGATCCACGAGTACCTGCACACCCTCACGCACGAGCGCTACTACGAGTACGCGCGCACGCTCCCGGGCGGCGACGCGGGCGTTCAATACAACACGCTGATCGAGGGCATGACGTCCGCGATGACCGAGATCGTGTGGGCCAACGTCGCGGCGCGCGTCGGCCAGCGCGCGCTCTCCGAACAAGTCGAAGGGACGTCGCTGTACGTCGACGACGCCACGTCGAAGGCCGCCTGCCCGGTGATCCCGGCCCGCTACCCCTCCTATCACCAGGCGATGGAGCTGATCACGATCGTCGGCCCGCGTAACGTGTTCGCCGCCTATCTGCTGGGCGAGGTCGACCTGATCAGGGCATCGCCGGTGCCGTCGCCGTGAGCGCCGGCAGCGCCTCGGACGCGATCGCCCGGCTGCGCGACAGTGACCTGACGTCGTGGACCGGCCTGCCCGCGGGAACCAGGACGGAGGACCTCGAGCCCGCGGTCGCTGCGCCCGCCGACGCACCGGCGATGACCGGCATCGGGCTGCGCAAGGCGCTCGTGCGGTTCGGCGAGCTGGCGGGGACCGACGTCGATGCGGAGGTCTGGGTGTCGCCCGAGTCAGCCGAGGTGTGGCTCGTCGCGATCGCCGACCCGCCGTTCGCCGGTACCCCCGAGGACGTCCTCCAGCAGCTCGGCGAGCCGGCGCTGCGCTTGGACAACGCCCTCGGCACGGTGCCGCTGGCGGGGAGCGAGTGGGTGTATCCCGACCGCGGCCTGACGGTGTTCGCCGACGAAGAGGACGAGCGGGTCTGGCGGGTGGCGTTGTTCACGCCATGCCCGCCAGAGGAGTACGCGGAGCGCTACCGGGTGTTCCTCGGCCAGCGCCGCCGCTAGCCGCGCACGTCGAGCACGACCTTGCCCGTCGCGCGCCGGCCGTCGATGAGCTCCAGTGCCTCCGCCGCGCGCTCGAGCGGCAGGCGGGCGCCGACGATCGGCCGGACGTGCCCGGAGTCGATCAGCTTGTCGATCTCGGCTTGGATCTCGGCATTCAGGGCCGGCTTGGGGGTCACGTAGGCGCCCCAGCCCGCGCCGACGACCGAGAGGTTGTTGAGCAGCAGCCGGTTGACCTTGACCTCGGGGATGCTGCCCGCGGTGAAGCCGACCACCACGAGGCGCCCTTCCTCGTTCAGGCAGCGCAGCGAGTCGGTCATGCGGTCGCCGCCGACGGGGTCGATGACGACATCGGCGCGGCCGGCCGCGCGCACCTCGTCCTTCCAGGGCCCGCCGGAGCGGAACACCTCGTCGGCGCCCGCCTGCCGCGCGATCGCCTCCTTCTCGTCGTCGGAGACGACCGCGAACGTCCGCGCGCCCAGCCCCTTGGCGACCTGCAAGGTCGCGGTGCCGACGCCGCCCGCCGCGCCGTGGACGAGCACCGTCTCCCCCGCCTGCAACTTCCCGCGCGTGACCAGCGAGAAGTAGGCGGTGTGGTAGTTCAGGACCAGTCCCGCGCCCTGCGCGGCATCGAGCGCGTCGTCGAGGGCGAACGTCAGAAAGTCCGGCGCGGCGACGGTCTCCGCGAAGGCGCCGAGCATGCACATCGCCACCACGCGGTCGCCCGGCTTGTGCGCGCTGCCCTCCGGGGCGCTGCGCACGGTGCCAGCCACCTCGGCGCCCGGGATGAACGGGAGCTCGGGCTTGAGCTGGTACTCGCCGCGGCTCTGCAGCACCTCGGGAAACGACACCCCGGCCGCCTCCACGTCGATGATCACCACGTCGCCGTTCGGCGCCAGCGGGTGGGTCGCCTCCGGCTCCGGGACGTCCACCACCTGCAGCCCCTGGGGGCCCGTGAGCTCGCTGATCTGAATCGCTTTCATGGCCTCACCCTACGGTCCGGCGCGCCTCGCGGCGCGCGATCGCCCAGCGGTGCGTCTCGGCGGATCCGTCGTAGATCCGGAACGCCCGCACCTCGTTCATGAAGCGCCCGAGCGGCGTCTCGTGCGTGACGCCGGTGCCGCCGCAGAGCTGGATCGCCCGGTCGACAACGCGGTCGACGGCCTCGGAGACGAACGTCTTGGCGATCGACGACTCGTGCCCGCCGCGGCCGCCGGCGTCGATCACCCGCACGGCCTGGCGGATCAGCGCCCGCGAGGCCTCGATGTCGATCGCGGAGTCGGCGATCAGCTGCTGCGCCAGCCCGAGGTCGTGCAGGCGCTCGCCGAATATCTCGCGGTCGCGGGTGTGCTCGAGCGCGATGTCGAGGCTGCGGCGGGCGATACCGAGCCAGCGCATGCAGTGCGTGAGGCGCGCGGGCGCAAGCCGCACCTGGGCGTAGCGGAAGCCGAGGTCAGGCTCGCCGAGGATCGCCGCGTCGTCGACGACGCAGTTCTCGAAGACGCCCTCGCAGTGGCCGCCGATCATCGCGTGGTCGAGCGTCGGGATCTCGCGCACGACCTCGAAGCCCGGGTTGTCGGCGTCGACGAGGAACATCGTCGCGCCCTGCCCGCGGGTGACCTCCGAGGTGCGGGCCATCACGATCGCGAAGCCAGCACCCGCGGCGCCGGTGATCAGCCACTTGCGGCCGTCGATCCGCCAGCCGCCGTCGGTCTTCGTCGCCGTCGTCTTCAACGCGGCGGGATCCGAGCCGGCACCTGGCGCCGGCTCCGTCATCGCGAAGCACGAGCGTGTCTTGCCGGCGGCGAGCGGCCGCAGGTAGCGGGCCTTCTGCTCGTCGGTCGCGATGACGTGCAGCAGGTGCATGTTGCCCTCGTCGGGCGCGGCGCAGTTCAGCGCCAGCGGGCCGAGGAGGCTGTAGCCGGCCGCCTCGAAGACGACGCTCTGCTCGAACATGCCGAGCCCGAGGCCGCCGTACTCCTCCGGGACGTGCGGGGCGAAGACGCCGGCTCAGGCCCGCCGCTGGAGGCGCGAGCGCAGATCCTCGGACGGCGCGCCCAGCCCGAGCTCTGCCTCCTCCGGGATCACAACCTCGCGCACGAAGGCGCTCACGCGGTCGCGGAGCTCGGCGAGCTCCGCAGGCAGCGTCGGGTCGCTCACGCGCCCGCCGCCTCGCCAAACCGCGCGCGAGCCGCGACCGGCCGACTACACGGCCGGCCGCGGGACGCCGCGAAAAGCCTCCCCCGGGTCAGAAGGAGGCTGGCGCCAGGAAGAGGAGGGTGATCCTGGCTCCGCATTCCCATCGCGGCCAACATAGGACGGCCTGGCGCTCTCTCCTTCGCCGGCAGCGTCGGTGCTTGTCGAGTCCTCCAAGTGCCGCATCCACGTGGAAACATCTCAGTGACTCTCGGGGTGACCACGAGAGACACGGTGACGGAGCGGGCGTAAATGAGCCCGAAACCAGCGTGTAACGGCGGGCGGCAAAGGACCGGTAGACCTCGAGGAGCGCGCGTCGATGCCGCGCGTTGAGACGCGGATCGGCCTCGATCGCGAGCTCCACCTCGCTCGGCCCCTCCCCGGCGGGGCGCTTGCCGGCCTGCTGGTAGAGCTGGTCCGCCGACACCTCGAGCGTCTCGGCGATCGCGTCCATGACGCGCTCGGAGGGCTCGCGCAGCCCACGCTCGATCTGGGACAGGTACGGATTCGAGATGCCCGCCATGTCCGCCACCTGGCGCATCGAGAGCTCGTGCAGCTCCCGCTGGCGCCGGATGAACTCGCCGAGGCTCTCCGCGCCTTCGTCTGCCATCGGCAGGACCCTAGTCGAGGCCGCCGATCGGCATGTCGACGTCGAGCCCGGCCCGCACCCAGGCGCGGCGGAAGTCGTTGATGTGCTTGCGCGTCATGAAGGCGGCGGCCTCGGGATCGTGGGCCCGCATCTGCTCGACGATCCGCTCGTGGAACGTGAAGGCCGCCCGCGTCATCCGCTCGTCGCGGACAAAGCGCCACATCGTGGGCAGCAGGATCGAGCTGAGCGGGCGGCGCGCGAGCAGCAGCGGAGCGTTGCCGGCGATCTCCGCGATCATCAGGTGGAACTCGTCGTCGAGGCGGCTCCACGTCTCGGGCTGGGAGAGCACGCGCTCCTGCTCCTCGAGGTGCCGCTCGAGGCGCTCGATCTGCGCCGCGTCGGCCTTCTCGGTGGCCAGCCGCGTGAGCGGCGGGTCGAGCGCGAGCAGCGCCTCGTGGACGTCGTCGAAGGTGATCTCGCTCTGCTTGAGCGCCTTGATGACCTCGCGGACCGCCGGCTCCTCGCCGCGCGGATGCCGCACGACGGGATGCGCGGGCTGGCGCGCTCCACGAAGCCCGCCTCCTCGAGCAGCCGCAGCGCCTCGCGCACCGTGCCGCGGCTGACGCCCGCGTCGCTCGCGAGCGCCAGCTCCGAGGGCAACCGGTCGCCCTCGGACAGCTCGCCGGCCAGGATCCGACCGCGGATCTGGCCTGCGAGCTGCTCGTACGCCCGCGAGATCGCAATCGGGCGGGCGACGTCCGGGGCGTCCTCGGCGCTCACCGCAACAGCGTAAGCGTGGCCGCGGCGTAGATCTCCGCGGCCTCGGCGACGTCGGCGAGCCGGATGTGCTCGTCGACCGCGTGCGCCTGCTCGAAGTGCCAGGCCCGAACGTGATCACCGCGGGGGTGTCGTAGCCGTCGGTGCCGGGGCGCATCAGCTCGACCGCGTCGACCCAGCCGCCGTTGAACTTGCGCACCTCGCCGGGTTCGCCGCGCGCGTCGGCGACGGCCTGCTCGAGCGCCTTGACGCCCGGGGCCTCCGGGTCGCTCTCGCCCGGGCGCAGCCACAGGCGGCCGGCGCCCATCGGCAGGACCTTGAACTCGTAGCGGACCTCGCCGTCCTCCTGCTCGAGCTGGCGCAGGAAGGCGTCGATCGACTCGCGCACGTCGGTGAGCGTCGTGCCCGCCGGCGACATGACCGAGACGACCGCGTCGCAGCGGCCGGGGATCGTCCAGCCCCCGCCGGGCAGCGTGCGGATCGCCTGCACGGTCACGCGCGGCTCGAACCAGTTGGAGGTGCCGCGCGGCGTCTCGAGCCGGCCGGCGTCGACGGCCGCGACGAGCTTGGCCATCTTCGTCACCGCGTTGATGCCGTTCTCGGGCTCGGTCGGGTGCGCGGTGCGCCCGACGGCCGTCACCTTCCAGGTGGAGATGCCCGGGTAGGCGATCTCGATGCCGGTGTTGCTGGTGGCCTCGGCGGAGAAGATCGTGCCGACGCGCGGCGTCACACCGAGGTCGGCCATCAACACGGCGCCGCGGAAGCCGTCCTCGCCGTCGGAGTCGGACATGAAGTAGATCGGGCCGCTGCGCGGCTGGCCGCTGGCGACGACCTGCTCGAGCGCGGCGAGCATCGCCACGTGCGTGCCCTGCTGTCGACGGCGCCGCGGCCGTAGAGCACGCCGTCTTCGACGTCTGCGGCCCACGGGCCGTGCGCCCAGTCCTCCGGCCGCGCGTGGACGGTGTCGTAATGGGCGTCGAAGAGGACGCCGGGGCCGTCGCCGTCGCCCGCGAGCACGCCGAGCACGAGCGGCGTCGTGCGACCCTCGACCGCGTAGTGCTCGACGCTCATGCCGAGCTCGCGCAGGCGCGCGCTGACCCAGAGGTGGGCGGTGGTCGGGTCGCCGACGACGCTCGGGATCCGGACCAGCTCGGTGAGCAGCTGCTCGCAGCGACCCACCTCGACACTGATCTTGGTCGGCTGTTCGGTGCTCATGGGGTGGTCCTTTCGGGTTCGGTCAGCATCGAGGGGTGTTCGCGGAGACTGAGGCCGCCGTCGACGGGGATCCGCGCGCCGGTGATCCAGCGAGCGGCCGGTGAGACGAGGAACGTCACGACGTCGGCGACGTCGTCGGGGGCCCCGAGCCTCGCCAGCGGGGTCCGCGAGGTGAAGGCGTGCGAGACCTCCGGGCGGTCGAGGTACGGCGCCATCAGCGGCGTCCGCACGACGCCCGGCGCGACGACGTTGCAGCGGATGCCGCGGGGGCCGAGCTCGAGGGCGGCGGAGCGCGAGAGGGCCTCGACGCCGGCCTTCGACGCGCAGTAGTGCGCGAGGCCGGACACCGGCATCGCCGAGTCGATCGAGGAGATGATCACGATCGCGGCGCCGTCGGTCAGGTGCGGCGCGGCGGCGCGCAGGACGTTGAAGGCGCCGGTGAGGTTGACGTCGATCAGCAGGTCCCAGCCCTTGGGCGTGATCTCCGTGAGCGGCGCGACGCGGGCGAGGCCGGCGGCGTTGACGAGCGCGTCGAACGGGCCGAGCGTGGCGAGGCCCGCCTCGACCGCCTCGAGGTCGCGCACGTCGAAGACCGCCGACTCGGCGACGACGCCGCCCGGCTCGATCTCGGCCATGTCGCCGCCGAGCACGTGCCAGCCGTCGGCGGCGAGTGCGGTCGCGCACGCGTGGCCGATGCCGGAAGCGGCGCCGAGCACGAGGA
>CAWDKH010000016.1:0-96107 GCA_963802905.1 uncultured Solirubrobacteraceae bacterium
ACGTCGTTCTTGGAGATGGTCACGCCGGCCTGGGTCGCGTAGCGGAAGCCGAGGTCCTTGAACGCGTCGAGGACCTGGGCGATCGCCGAGGCGCCGAACTGCTGCACGAGCTCGTCGACGAACTGCGTCGTGTCGCGCTTCTTCAGCGAGGTGTTGATGAAGCCGTACTCCCTCTTATCGAACTCGTCGCCCATCGCCTCCTCGAGCGCGCGCTCGATCTTCTCGTTGAAGATGATGCGCCCGACGGTGGTGAGGATGTGGCCCGTGCCCTGGCCGTACGGCCGGTACTCGCGAGGTCGTGCAGCTTCGCGTGCCCGTGCTCGACGGACAGCTCGGCCTCCTGGGCGGTGCGGTACACGTGCGGCTGGATCGACGCACGGTCGATCGCCTGCAGCTCCGCCTCGTCCGGCCCGTAGGTCAGGTAGTAGGAGCCGAGGATCATGTCCTGCGACGGCGTCGCCAGCGGCGCCCCGTGCGCGGGGGACAGGATGTTGTTCGACGACAGCATCAGCACGCGGGCCTCCGCCTGCGCCTCGGCGCTGAGCGGGAGGTGGACCGCCATCTGGTCGCCGTCGAAGTCGGCGTTGAACGCGTGGCAGACGAGCGGGTGGACCTGGATGGCCTTGCCCTCGACCAGCACCGGCTCGAACGCCTGGATGCCCAGGCGGTGGAGCGTCGGCGCGCGGTTGAGCAGCACGGGGTGCTCGTGGATGACCTCCTCGAGCACGTCCCAGACCTCCGGGATCATCGAGTCGACCATCTTCTTGGCCGCCTTGATGTTCTGCACCGCCTTGCGCTCGACGAGCCGGGCCATGATGAACGGCTTGAACAGCTCGAGCGCCATCAGCTTCGGCAGGCCGCACTGGTGCAGGCGGAGCGACGGGCCGGCCACGATGACCGAGCGGCCCGAGTAGTCGACGCGCTTGCCGAGCAGGTTCTGGCGGAAGCGGCCCTGCTTGCCCTTGAGCATGTCGCTCAGGGACTTCAGGGCGCGGTTGCCCGGGCCCGTGACGGGCCGGCCGCGGCGGCCGTTGTCGAACAGCGCGTCGACGGCCTCCTGCAGCATCCGCTTCTCGTTGTTGACGATGATCTCGGGAGCGCCGAGGTCGAGCAGCCGCTTGAGGCGGTTGTTGCGGTTGATGACGCGCCGGTAGAGGTCGTTGAGGTCGGAGGTCGCGAAGCGGCCACCGTCCAGCTGGACCATCGGGCGCAGCTCCGGCGGGATGACCGGGACCGCCTCGAGGATCATCATGTCCGGCTTGTTGCCGGAGTGGATGAAGGCCGAGACGACCTTCAGCCGCTTGACCGCGCGGGCCTGCTTCTGGCCCTTGGCCGTCTTGACCTGCTCCTCGAGCTCCTCGCGCTCGGCGTCGAGGTCGACCTGCTCGAGCAGGTCGCGCACCGACTCGGCGCCCATGCCGCCGCGGAAGTACTCGCCGAAGCCGTAGGGAGAGCCGAAGCGCTCCTTGAGCTCACGGAACAGCGCCTCGTCGTTGATGACCTGCTTCGGGCCCATGGCCTGGAAGAGTCCCAGACCTGGCGCATCCGCTCGGCGGCATCCTCGATGTAGGCCTCGGTGTCCGCGATGTCGGACTCGAGCGCCTTGCGCATGTCCTTGAGCTGCTTCTCGCGGTCGTCGTCGTTGAGCTTCTTGGGCTCGAGGTCGAGCGCCTCCGCCCACAGGTGGTCGTCGTCGGAGAAGCCGACCTGGGAGCCCGTCTTCAGGTACTCCTCGCGGCGCTCCAGCGACTCGCGCAGCTCCAGCAGCCGCTCTTCCTTCTCCGCGGCGTAGGAGTCGAGCACCTCGTTGACCTGGCCGCCGAGCGACTCCAGGTCGCTCTCGCGCGCCTCGTCGTCGACCCACGTGATCATCGAGGCCGCGAAGTAGAGGACCTTCTCGAGCTCCTTGGGAGCCATGTCGAGCAGGTAGCCGATGCGGCTCGGGACGCCCTTGAAGAACCAGATGTGGCTCACGGGGGCGGCGAGGTCGATGTGGCCCATGCGCTCACGGCGCACCTTGGACCGCGTGACCTCGACGCCGCAGCGCTCGCAGACGATGCCCTTGTAGCGGACGCGCTTGTACTTGCCGCAGTAGCACTCCCAGTCCTTGGTGGGACCGAAGATGCGCTCGCAGAAGAGGCCGTCCTTCTCCGGCTTCAGCGTGCGGTAGTTGATGGTCTCCGGCTTCGTGACCTCGCCCGAGGACCACGACCGGATCTGCTTGGACGACGCGAGACCGATCTCGATCGCGTCGAAGTTATTGATGTCAATCATGTGTTCATCTGAGTCCTTGGTCGTGGTCCTACTCGTCCTCGGAGGGCTCAGCGGACCTCCGCGAGGATCTCTTCGTTGCCGGCGGGCGCCTCGGTGGCGCCGGGTCCTCGATGTACTCGTCGCTCGGCGTCGCCGGTGGTGCCGGCCTCGCCCTCTTCGACCTTCTGCTCTTCCGTCTCGTCGGCGGCCTCGCTGTCGGTCGAGCCGCCCGCGCGCACGCCGGAGAGGTCGATCCCGAGCTCCTCGGCGGCGCGCAGCAGGTCGTCGTCCTCGTCGCCCATCTCGGCGCGCGTGCCCTCCTCGGAGACGACGTTGACGTCGAGCGCCAGCGACTGCATCTCCTTCAGGAGCACCTTGAAGGACTCGGGGATCGACGGCTCGGCGATGTTCTCGCCCTTGACGATCGCCTCGTAGGCCTTCACGCGCCCGACGGTGTCGTCGGACTTGATCGTGAGCATCTCCTGGAGCGTGTACGCGGCGCCGTATGCCTCGAGCGCCCACACCTCCATCTCACCGAAGCGCTGGCCGCCGAACTGCGCCTTGCCGCCCAGCGGCTGCTGGGTGACGAGCGAGTACGGGCCGGTCGAGCGCGCGTGGATCTTGTCGTCCACGAGGTGGAGCAGCTTCAGGATGTACATGTAGCCGACGGTGACCTGGTCCTCGAACGGCTCACCGGTGCGGCCGTTGAACAGCGTGACCTTGCCGGAGGCCTGCATCCCGGGCCGGCGCCGCTCGTCGACGTCCATGCGGATCTTGCCCTTGTGCTCCTTCTGCCACTGGACGAGCGCCGTGTCGACGTCCTCGACCGTCGCCCCGTCGAACACGGGGGTCGCGACGTAGACCGGCTTCTTCTCGCCGTTGCTGGCGGCCTGCGCCAGCTTGTAGGCCTCGGAGCCGTCGTCGTACCAGCCCTGCGCCGCGGCCCACCCGAGGTGGGTCTCGAGGATCTGGCCGATGTTCATGCGGCTCGGCACGCCCAGCGGGTTGAGGATCACGTCGACCGGGTCGCCGCTCTCGAGGAACGGCATGTCGTGCTCGTCGACGATCTTGGAGATGACGCCCTTGTTGCCGTGGCGGCCGGCGAGCTTGTCGCCCTCGGCGATCTTGCGCTTCTTGGCCACGAACACGCGCACGAGGTCGTTGACGCCCGGTGACAGGTCGTCGCCGGCCGCGCGCGAGAACGTCATGACGTCGATGACGACGCCACCCTCGCCGTGCGGGACCTTGAGCGAGGTGTCGCGGACCTCGCGCGCCTTCTCCTTGAAGATCGCGCGGATCAGCTTCTCCTCGGCGGTCAGCTCGGTCTCGCCCTTCGGCGTGACCTTGCCGACGAGCAGGTCGCCGGACTGCACCTCGGCGCCGACGCGGACGATGCCGCGGTCGTCGAGGTTGCGCAGCGACTCCTCCGAGCGGTTCGGGATGTCGCGGGTGATCTCCTCGTCGCCCAGCTTGGTCGTGCGGGCGTCGATCTCGTACTCCTCGATGTGGATCGAGGTGAGCTCGTCGTCCTTGACCAGGCGGTTGGACAGGATGATCGCGTCCTCGAAGTTGTAGCCCTCCCAGGACATGAAGGCGACCATCAGGTTCTTGCCGAGCGCCATCTCGCCGTTGTCGGTCGAGGAGCCGTCGGCGAGGACCTCGCCCTCGCCCACCTCCTGGCCGGCCTTCACGAGCGGCTTCTGGTGGATCAGCGTGCCCTGGTTGGAGCGCATGAACTTCTGCAGCTCGTACTCGTCACGGCCGTCCTTGGCGGCCACGACGATGCGGTCGGCGTCGACGTAGTCGATCGTGCCGGCGTTCTTGGCCAGCACGACGTCACCGGTGTCGACGGCGGCGCGGCGCTCCATGCCCGTACCGACCAGCGGAGCGTCGGTCTTGAGCAGCGGAACCGCCTGGCGCTGCATGTTCGAGCCCATCAGCGCGCGGTTGGCGTCGTCGTGCTCGAGGAACGGGATCATGGCCGTCGCGACGGACCAGATCTGCTCCGGCGAGACGTCCATCAGGTCGACGTCGTCGGGCGCGAAGTACTCGTAGTGGCCCGCCTGGGTGCGGCAGAGGATCTGCTCGCCCGCCAGCTTGCCGCTCTTGTCGAGCGGCTCGTTGGCCTGCGCGATCGTGCGCTCCTGCTCCTCGGTCGCGTCGAGGTGCACGATCTCGTCGGTCACCTTGCCCTTGATGACCTTGCGGTACGGCGTGGTCACGAAGCCGTGCTCCGAGACCTGCGCGTAGGAGGACAGCGAGCCGATGAGGCCGATGTTCGGGCCCTCAGGGGTCTCGATCGGGCACATGCGGCCGTAGTGGGTCGGGTGCACGTCGCGCACCTCGATCGGCGCACGCTCGCGCGTCAGGCCGCCGGCGCCGAGGGCGCTGAGGCGACGCCGGTGCGTGAGGCCCGACAGCGAGTTCGTCTGGTCCATGAACTGCGAGAGCTGCGAGGACCCGAAGAACTCCTTCAGGGCCGCCACGACCGGGCGGATGTTGATGATCGTCTGCGGCGTGATCGTGTCGGCGTCCTCGGTGGTGAGGCGCTCGCGCACGACGCGCTCCATCCGGTAGAGGCCGATGCGGAAGGCCTCCTGGATGAGCTCGCCGACGGTCCGCAGGCGGCGGTTGCCGAAGTGCTCGTACTCGTCGAGGAAGTCGGCCACGGGCTCGCGGGGACGCGAAAGCGCCTCCGCGGCGTAGTCCTTGATCTCCTCCGAGCCGTCCTCGGGCATGCCGAGGCGCTTGGGCTGCTCGACCAGCTCGCGGACGAGGGCGATGATGTCCTCGTGCGTGAGCACGCGCGTGTCGAGGTCGATGTCGAGGTTCAGCCGCGAGTTCAGCTTGTAGCGGCCGACGCGGGTGAGGTCGTAGCGCTTGGGATCGAAGAAGAGCTGGTTGAGCAGCGACTTCGCGTTGTCGACTGACGGCGGCTCACCGGGACGCTGCTTCTTGAACAGCTCGATCAGCGAACCCTCTTCGGTGCGCGTGACCTCGGTGTCGGCGTCGATCGTGTTGCGGATGTAGAGCGAGTCGTTGAAGAGCTTGAGGATCTCCTCGTCGGTCGCGTAACCCATCGCGCGCAGCAGCACCGTGACCGGCAGCTTGCGCTTGCGGTCGATGCGGACGAAGACCTTGCCCTTCTTGTCGATCTCGAGCTCGAGCCACGAGCCGCGGGCCGGCATCAGGTTGCCGACGAAGACCTGCTTCTCCGGGTCCTTCGGCTCCATCAGGTAGGCGCCCGGCGAACGGACGAGCTGCGTCACGACGACGCGCTCCGTGCCGTTGATGATGAAGGTGCCGCGGTCGGTCATCCACGGGAAGTCGCCCATGAAGACGGACTGCTCGCGGATCTCACCGGTCTCCCGGTTGATGAAGCCGACCGTGACGGTCAGCGGACGCGCGTACGTGAGGTCCTTCTCGCGACACTCCTCCAGCGACGCCACCGGATCGTCGAACGTGAACTCACCGAACTGCACGGCGAGATTGCCGGTGTAGTCCTCAATCGGCGAGATGTCATCAATCGTCTCGCGGAGGCCCCCCTTCTCTGTATCGACGAGCCAGGAGAAAGACTTCTTCTGGATGTCGATCAGGTTGGGGACATCAAGGACCTTGTCAAGACGCGCGAAATTCCGGCGCGTGCGGGGAGCGTCAACAGCAGCCAAGACGGCGACTCCTCAGGGGACTCGGAGGACGGCAGAGCGAGGGGCGCGGGTGTTGCCAAGAGGCATCAAAGCGCGACCAGCCAAGATAGCACAGGGGCATGCGGACCCCTGTGAGGGGCGTTCGGCTCTCACGGACCCCGTCCGGTGCGGCCCGTATGTGGCGGGCCAGCACGCTGGCGGACGGCTACGACTATTGGCCGACTCGGGGAGGAAGTGTAGTGAGGGGGTCAAGCGAGGGAGCGAGCTTGGACCGCGCGGATAAGGGTTTCGCCTGCCAGGCACTCGGCCTTTGGGCGCCAGCCCGTAGGCGGCGCCGCTGAGGCCGAGTGCCTTCGGCGACGTTACTTACTTGACCTCCACCGACCCGCCGGCCTCCTCGAGGTCCGACTTGAGCTTCTCGGCCTCTTCCTTCTCGATGCCCTCCTTGATGGGGCCCGGGGCCTCGTCGACGAGGGCCTTGGCCTCCTTGAGGCCGAGACCGGTCGCCGCGCGGACGACCTTGATGACCTGGATCTTCTTGTCGCCCGACGAGGTGAGGATGACGTCGAACGCCGTCTGCTCCTCCTCCTCGGCAGCGCCGCCGTCAGCGGCGCCGCCGCCACCGGCGGGGGCGGCAGCCGCGACGGCCGTCGCGGACACGCCGAACTCCTCCTCGAGCGCCTTGATGCGCTCGGAGAGCTCGAGCACGGAAATCGACTTGAGCTCGTCGATCCACTCCTGAGTGCTGCTGGCCATGGTTACTCCTTCTCGGTTTCAGTCTTGGAATCGGCGCCCTCGGCGGGCGGAGAGTCTTCTGCGGGGGCGGCGTCGCCCTCGGTGGCGGCCTCAGCCTCGGCGGCCGGCTCCTCGGGAGCGGCGTCCTCGGCCGGAGGGGCCTCCTCGGCGGGGGCTTCAGCCGGAGCGGCCTCAGCCGCCGGTGCCTCGCCACTCACCAGCCCCTGCTCGGCGATCTGCGACAGCTGCCGCGCGAGCCCGCCGATGAGCCCGTTCAGCGCGCTCGCCAGGCCGGTCAGCGGCGACGCCACCATGCCGACGAGGCGCCCGTAGAGGACCTCGCGGGTGGGCAGGCGCGCGATCGCGTCCATCTGGTCGGGCGTCAGCGCCTCGCCGTTCATCCAGCCGCCCTTGAACTCGAGCAAGCCGGACACGCGGCGGAAGTCCGCGAGCACCTTGGCGGCCGCGGCGGCGTCGCCGCGCACGAACGTCATGGCGGTCGGGCCCTCGAGGTACGCCTTCAGGCCCTCGGCGCCCGCCTGGTCGGCGGCGCGCTCGGTCAGTGTGTTCTTGACGACGCGGAACGTCGCGTCGGCGTCGCGCAGGCGTGCGCGCAGCTCGGCGGCCTGCGGCACCGAGGCGCCGCGGTAGTCGACCGCGTAGATCGCCTCCGCCTCTTGTATCTGCTGCGCCACCTCTTCGATGACGGCAGCCTTCTGCTCTCTGTCCACTGCTGGTTTCCTCCTGTCCCGGACTTCTGGTTGCCGGGGGTCTCTGGGGGAAGAAGCTGTCCGAAGCGCGCTTACGCGGCGGCGGCGGCAGCCTCCTTACTTCAATGAGGTCCTTGGTCTTCGACGGGTCGACCTTGATGCCGGGTCCCATCGACGACGCGATGACGATCGAGCGGAGGTAGCGGCCCTTGGCCGCCGACGGCTTCGCCCGGAGCAGCTCCTCGATGATCGCCTGGTAGTTGCCGAGCAGCTGTTCGGCGTTGAACGACGTCTTGCCCACGACCATGTGCACGATCGCGGTGCGGTCGGTGCGGTACTCGACCTTGCCGGCCTTGGACTCCTCGACGGCCTTGGCGACGTCCATCGTGACCGTGCCGACCTTCGGGTTCGGCATCTTGCCCTGGGGGCCGAGGATGCGGCCGAGGCGGCCGACGATCGGCATCATGTCGGGCGTCGCGATGGCGATGTCGAAGTCGGTGAAGCCCTCGTCCTGCACGCGGGCGGCGAGGTCCTCGGCACCGACGAAGTCAGCACCGGCCTCCTCGGCCTCGCGCGCCTTGTCGCCCTTGGCGAAGACGGCGATCGTCACGGACTTGCCGAGGCCGTGGGGGAGCGCGATCGTGCCGCGCAGCTGCTCGTCCGCGTGGCGGACGTTGAGGCCCGTGCGGACGTGGACCTCGACGGACTCGTCGTACTTCGTGCCCTTGGTGTCCTTGAGGAGCGCCACCGCCTCGGCGGGGGTGTAGAGCTTCTCGCGGTCGATCTTCGCGCGGGCTTCGAGATAGCGCTTGCCGTGCTTGGCCATTACGCCACCACCTCCACACCCATCGAGCGCGCCGTGCCGGCGATGATCTTGGCCGCCTGATCGACGTCGTGCGCGTTCAGGTCGGGCAGCTTCTTCTCGGCGATCTGGCGCACCTGGGCGTCGGTGATGGTGCCGACCTTGGTGCGGTTCGGCTCACCCGAGCCCTTCTCGATGCCGATCGCCTGGCGGATCAGCACAGCCGCCGGCGGCGTCTTCGTCACGAACGTGAACGAGCGGTCCTCGAAGACCGTGATCACGACCGGGATCGTGGTGCCGGCGTCCTGCTGCGTCTGGGCGTTGAACGCCTTGACGAACTCCATGATGTTGATGCCGTGCTGGCCCAGCGCCGGGCCCACCGGCGGAGCCGGAGATGCCTGGCCGCCAGGGGCCTGCAGCTTGATTGTGGTCAGAACCTTTTTTGCCATTAGATCTTCTTCACCTGGTCGTAGCCGACCTCGACGGGCGTTTCCCGGCCGAAGATAGATACCAGCACCTTGAGCTTGCCGGCGTCTTCGTTGATCTCGGAGATCTCGCCGGAGAAGTCCGACAGCGGGCCGGAGATGACCTTGACGGACTCGCCGATGGCGAACTGGGCGCGGCTCGGGGTGCGGACCGCGACCTCGCGGTGCAGCAGCCGGTCGACCTCAGCCTGCGTCAGCGGGATCGGCTCGTTGGACGCGCCGACGAAGCCGGTGACCCCGGGCGTGCCCTTGACGACCTGCCAGGAGTCCTCGTTGAGGTCCATGTTCACCAGCACGTAGCCGGGCATGGTGCGCTTCTCGACGGAGATCTTCTGGTTGTCCTTCATCTCCTGCACGGTCTCCGTCGGCACGACGACCTGCCGCACGGCGCGCTGCTGACCGAGCGAGGACACGCGGTGCTCGAGGTTCTGCTTGACCTTGTTCTCGTGCCCTGAATAGGTGTTGATGACGTACCAGCGAAACATGGATTCCTTGGACTTGGGAGCTAGAGGATGGCGTCGATGATCGGCTTCCAGAGCGCGTCCAGCAGGCCGAGGTAACCCCCGGCGAGGACGACGAAGCCGAGTACGACGGCGGTGGCTTGCCCGACCTGGCGACGGTTCGGCCACTGGACGCGGCGGAGCTCGTCGACGCAGTGCCGGAGGAAGGTGAGGACGCGGCCGCGCTGCTTGCGTGGTGCGCGGTCGTGGAGGTGCTCGGGGTGCGTGGCCGATCCGGAGGGGGCGGTGCCGTCCTCGGCCTCGTCCGGCGCACGCTCGAAGTCGTCGTCGACGAGCTCGTCGTCGTAGATGCCGGCGGCGAGGTCCTCCGAGTCGGTGTCGGTTGGCGGGCTCGCCGGTCTCGGCGAGCTTGGCCTCGTCGACGTCGGCCGACGAATGCTTCAGCGAGTCCGGCGTCGCATGGCTCTCGCCCAGCCCGGCGTCGTCGACGGTCGCGTCGTCGAGCCCGATGTCACGAGCGTTCGCTGAGGAGCGGCCACCGCGCGGGGCGGAGCCGCCCTGGCGCCTGCGGCGCTGCTTGGCGCGCTGTCGGTCTCGGGCCACCGCGAAGTCTCCCTACCGGGTCTCGCGGTGGCCGGTGTGCCGGCGACACCAACGACAGTACTTCCGCAGGCTGATGCGGTCCGGGTTGTTCCGCTTGGACTTGTTCGTCTGGTAGTTCCGGCGCTTGCACTCCTCGCACGCGAGGGTGACTGCGATCCGGACGTCTCCACGGGCCATGAGGCGCTCCGAGGTCGGTCTTCTAGGGGCACCGGGCGAAAGAAAACCCCGCACCGGTGCGAGGTCGAAAGGGCAGTCTAGCGCGCTCAGCTGCGGTGGGAGCGGATCGCGCTGCGGGCGCCGAAGGCGATCGCGAGCAGGGCCGCGAGGGTGAGCAGCGGGACGGTCACGTCGGTGCCGCCCTGGTCGCCCAGGATCGCGGCCGGCAGCTTGGGCCGGGCCGCTGCGGGTGGCGCGTGCTTTGGCTCGGGCCCGTCGCCTCGGTCGCGGCTCGAGTCCTGCTCGCCCTTGACCTCGATGCGGTCCGCGAGCGGCGCGACCGCGAACACCGTGGTCGTCGACGGCTCGCCCGTGGTCGGTGCGGCGGCGCCACCATCCCTGGTCCGCCCACCGCCGCACCCGCCGCGGGCGAGCCCGCGCAGTCGTCGGAGTCCTCGTCGCTCGAGCCGCCGCACCCGCGCGCCGCTGAGATCCAGCGCGCGCGCGACCCGCGCGCGTGCGCGCGGGCGACCTGGTCCGAGGCCGGCACGCAGCACGAGCACGCGCCGCTCGAGCGTCGGCAGGCCGTCGATGCAGGCACGCAGCCGCGTCACGGTGCGGCGGAGCCGGCGCTCGCGGCGGCGAACCAGCTCGCCGCGCACCGGCTGGCGAGCGGCAGTGACCGCGCGGGTCCGCGGCCGCGCCGAAACCGCACCGGCAGCGGCTGCGGCTGCGGGGCGCGCGGCGGGAACCGGAGCCGAGCGGCCCCCACTCCCCAGGGGGGCCGCCCGCCTCACGCTCGGGGCGCTCGAGCCGCCCGACGGCTGCTGAGCCGTGGGCAGGAGCGCCGGAAGCTGGTGGGTCACGACTGGCGGAGCCGGGACGGCCGGGACAGCCGGGAGCGCGGGAACGGCCGGCAAGGCCGGGACCGCGGGAAGGGCCGGCAGCTGCGGCACCTGTACCTCCGGCACCGGCACCGTCGGCAGGCCCTGCGCCATCGCCGACTCAGCGACGACGAGCGTCAGTCCCAACGCGACGAGCACACACCGATTCATCCTTGATCAGCCTGGTTCCGCCTAACGGCGTACCCGGGCTCGTGACGTTTGGAACTTACGTCGCGGCGAGCTCCGCTGACCGCGCGCGTGCCGCCTCGCGCGTCATCGTCTTCTTGCCCCAGCGCACGGCCTGGGCGTACTCCATGAGCCGCGGGAAGTAATCACGCAGCGGCGGCGCCTCGATGCCCGCGGGCACCAGCACCGAGCGGGCGCGAGCGTCGTCGAACACGACCCGCATGTCGAAGTAGGGGACGTACACCGAGTCGTGGTTGTCGGAGTCATCCGGATCGACCGGGTTGACGAACGGCGGCGCCGCCTTGTTGAAGTACTCCGACGCGAGCGTGGTGAGCTCTTCGACCGTCGACGCGTTGCGCCCGGCGACGAGGTTGAACACGCCGGCCTCGCGGCGGTCGAGCAGGTGCACGAGCGCGTTGGCGACATAGTCGACCGGCACGATGTCCACCCGGCCGGTGGGGAGCGCCGGCAGCTCCTTGAACAGCCCGCGCGAGTAGGCCTGCATCGGCCAGTAGAGGACGTTGAACGCGGGCGTCCAGCCCGAGTCGCTCTCGCCCATCACGATGCTCGGCCGCGCGATCGCGGGCCCGAGCTCGCGGGTCATCGCCACGTTCTGCTCGGCGTCGGCCTTGGTCTGCTCGTAGGTGTTCCGGAACGACTGGCCGGTGTCGAGCTGGCGCTCGCGGAACGCGCCCTCGTGGCGCCCCGACACGTACGCGGTCGAGACGTGGACGAAGCGCTCCAGCCCACCGCGCCCCTGCGCCTCCAGAGCGAAGTCGAGCACGCGCGAGGTGCCGTCGACGTTGATCGCGCGCGCCTCCGGCAGCGGCAGGTCGAACGAGATCGAGGCCGCGCAGTGCAGCACCGCGTGGGTGCGCTCCGCGATCTCGTCGCGCCGGTCGCCGAGGCCGAGCCCCGACTGCGTGAGCTCGCCGCGCACCGCGACCACGCGCTCGCGGTAGGGCGACGGGTCGTCCCACAGCGTGCTCAGCACACCGTCGAGCCGCGCCTCAGCCGCCGCGTCGTCCTCGGCCCGCACCAAGGCGAGCACCTCGCGGTCGCCCGCTTCGAGCAGGCGCGCCAGTACCTCCATGCCGAGGAAGCCGGTCGCGCCGGTCAGGAAGACGGCCGGCTTCACGCAACCGCCTCCTCGCGGTCGGCCACGGGCGCGGTGCCCATGGCGTGGAAGCCACCGTCGACGTGCAGGATCTCGCCGGTGATCGCGCGGGCGTGATCGCTCAGCAGGAAGCAGACGGCGCCCGCGACCGGGCCCGCGTCCTCGATGTCCCAGCCGAGCGGGGCCTGCTGCTCCCACGCCTTGGCGAGGTCGTCGAAGCCGGGGATGCCGTTGGCGGCCAGCGTGCCGAGCGGCCCCGCGGACACGAGGTTCACGCGCACGCCCTTCGGGCCGAGGTCGCGCGCCAGGTAGCGCGAGACGGCCTCGAGCCCGGCCTTGGCGACGCCCATCCAGTCGTAGACCGGCCAGGCGACCTGCGCGTCGAAGTCCATGCCGACGATCGCGCCGCCGTCCTCCATGAGCGGGAGCATCGCCACGCTCAGCGCCTTCAGCGAGTACGCGCTGGTCTGGAACGCCTGCGTCGCGCTCTCGGGCGGCGTCTCGAGGAAGTTGCCGCCGAGGGCGTCCTCGGGCGCGTACGCGATCGCGTGCAGCACGCCGTCGACGCGGCCCCAGCGCTCGCGCAGGTCGTCGGCGACGGCCTGCACCTGCTCGGGATCGTTGACGTCGAGGTCGAGGACGTCGACCGGCTGCGGGCAGCTTCGCCGCCGCGCGCTCGGTCATGCGCTTGGCCCGGCCGAAGCCGGTCAGCACGACCTCCGCGCCGGCCTCTTGGGCCTGGCGGGCGACCTCCCACGCGATCGAGTCCTTCGTGATCACGCCCGTGATCAGCAGTTTCTTGTCAGCAAGCATCAGAGAGGGATCAGCACCCTTCCATCGTCGAGTACGACCCGCCCGCCGGTGTCGAGCACCACGGGCGGCTTCGGCTTCTTGGTCATAGGGGAATGTTCCGGATCCCGGCGGCCGGTCCGGCCACCGCGTCCAGGGTGTTCAGTGCTTCGATGAGACGGCGCCGGCTGTCGAGCGGGGTGATGACCTCGTCGACGTAGCCCTCCGCCGCGGCGGTGCCGGCGCTGAGGTGCTCCTCCGTGTAGCGCGCAGCGAACTCCTCGCGCGCCATCTCGGGGTCCTCGGCGGCGGCGATGGCGCGCCGGTTGACGATCCCCACGGCCTGCTTGGCGCCCATGACGCCGAGCGTGGCCTGGGGCCAGGCGAACGCGTAGTCGGCGCCGAGGTCGTGCGAGTTCATGGCGATGAACGCGCCCCCGAACGCCTTGCGCAGCACAAGCGTGATCTTCGGCACCTCGGCCTCGGCGAACGCGTGCACGAGCTTCGCGCCGTGGCGGATCACGCCGCCCTGCTCCTGGCGCGTGCCGGGCATGAAGCCGGGCGTGTCCACGAGCACGACGAGCGGGAGCCCGAACGCGTTGCAGGTGCGCACGAAGCGCGCGCCCTTGGAGCCTGAGTCGGCGTCGAGGACGCCGCCGAGGTAGCGCGGCTGGTTGGCGATGACGCCGACCGCGCGGCCCTCGAGGCGGGCGAAGCCGCAGACGAGGTTGCGCGCCCAGCGCGGCGCCCACTCGAGCATGCGCCCGCCGTCCACGAGGCCGTGCACGACGTCGCGCACGTCGTAGACGCGGCGCTCGTCGGTCGGCACCGCCTCGGACGGGTCGAGCCGTCCGGGCTCGGCGGAGCGCCAGCGCGGCGGCCGCTCGCGCGAGCTGGCAGGCAAGTGGTCGAGCAGGTCGCGGACGAGCATCGCGGCGTCCTCGTCGGACTTGGCGACGAAGTGCGCGACGCCGTTGCGCTCGTGGATCTTGTAGCCGCCGAGGTCGGCGGCGCTGACGTCCTCGCCCATGACCTCGCGCACGACGGCGGGGCCGGTGAGGAACATCGAGGCGCGCTCGGTCATCACGACGAAGTCGGTGAGGGCGGGCGAGTAGGAGCCGCCGCCGGCGCTGGCACCGCAGATCACCGAGATCTGCGGGATCTTGCCCGACAGGGCGACGTGCTCGCGGAAGATGCGGCCGTAGCCGCCGAGGGCGGCGAGGCCCTCCTGCATGCGCGCGCCGCCGGACTCGATGAAGCCGACGACGGGCGCGCCCGCGCGGCCGGCGAGCCGCAGCACGCGGATGATCGACTCGGCGTGGGCCTCGCCGAGCGAGCCGCCGAGGTAGGACGGGTCCTGCGAGTAACAGAAGACGGGACGGCCGTCGACGCGGCCGGCGCCGGCGATCACGCCGTCGCCCGCGCGCGCCTTCTCCCCCATCCGCTTGGACACGACGTCCGAGCGCAGGAGGGTCAGCGACCCTTCGTCGCAGAGCTCTTCGAGCCGCTGCAGCGGCGTGAGCCGGCCGTCTTCAGAGACGGCCGGCTCAGCAACAACCTTCGGTGCCTCGACCTTGCGGTCGATGGTGACGCTCATGCAGCCTCCAGGCACAACACCGCGTTGTGGCCGCCGAACCCGAACGCGTTTGAGAGCGCGATCGCCGGCCGCCCGTTCACCTTCAGGGGCTGGGCCTCGTTCGGCACGTAGTCGAGGTCCATGCCCTCTTCCTGCTCCTCCCAGCCCAGGGTGGGCGGGGCCATCTTGTCGCGCAGGGCGAGGATGGTGGCGACGGCCTCGACGGCGCCGGCCGCACCGAGCAGATGCCCGATCGCCGACTTGGTCGAGGACACGGGGATCTCCCCCGCGTGGTCTCCGAGCGCCAGCTTGATCGCCTTCGTCTCAGCGCGATCGTTGAGCGGCGTCGAGGTCCCGTGGGCGTTGACGTAGTCGATGTCCTCGGGCTTGAGACCGGCGGTCTCGAGCGCCTGGCGGATCGCCTGCGCCGCGCCTTCGCCCTCGGGCTGCGGGGCGGTGATGTGGTTGGCGTCCGAGGAGGCGCCGTAGCCCCGCAGGGTCGCGAGGATCGTGGCGCCGCGCGCCTTCGCCTTCTCGGCGTCCTCGAGCACGAGCACCGCAGCGCCCTCGCCCATCACGAAGCCGTCGCGGCGGGCGTCGAACGGACGCGAGATGCCGCTGTCGGACAGCGCGTCGAGCGCGGCGAACGCGGCCTTGGACAGCGGCGTCAGCGCCGCCTCCGAGCCGCCGGTGACGACGGCGTCGGCAAGGCCCGACTGGATCAGGCTCGCGGACGTGCCGATCGCGTGCGCGCCCGCCGCACAGGCGGACACGATCCCGTAGCTGTGGCCGCGCAGCTTGTAGCGCATCGACAGCGCGCCCGGCGCGGCGTTGCTCATCATCAGCGGGACGGCGAGCGGCGAGACCTTCTTCGGCCCCGAGTCGCGCAGCACGTCGTGGTTGTGCTCGAGCGTGCCGATGCCGCCGATCCCGGTGCCGATGATGCAGGCGATCCGGGTCGAGTCATACGGCAGCTCGTCGGACCAGCCGGCCTCGGCCAGCGCCTCGTCGCCCGCCACCATCGCGAACTGCGTGAAGCGGTCGGCGCGGCGCGCCTCCTTGACCGAGAGGTGCTCCTTGGGCTCGTACTCGCTGGCTACACCTTCGCCGTCCTCGATACCGGACTGCCCGGCGAGCCAGCGCTCATGCAGGGTTCGGGCGCCGACACCCAACGGGGTGACGGCGCCGATGCCGGTGACGACGACTTGGGTCATCCCGCGCGCTGCACCACGAGGTCGACGGCGTCGCCGACGGTCTTGATCTTGCCGACGTCCTCGCCCTTGAGCTTGACGCCGTACTCGTCCTCGATGATCTGGGACAGCTCGGCGAGGTCGAGCGAGTCGACGTCGAGCTCCTCGAACGTCGCCTCGAGCTTGATGTCGTCGGCTTCAGGGCCGAACTGGACGAGGGCCTCGCGGACGGTCGTCTCGACGGCCTCGGGGGTCACGGTCTCAGGCATGTGGATTTCCTCTCGTTTCGGGTGGGGTCAGTGGGGTCAAGCGCTCATGCCACCGTCGACGAACAGCGTCGATCCGGTGACGTAGCCGGCGTCGTCGGACGCGAGAAAGCGCACGGCGGCGGCGACCTCCTCGGGCGTGCCGACCCGCTTCGCGGGCACCACGTCGAGGATGGTGTCGGGAAGGTCTTCGGTCATCTCCGTGGCGATGAAGCCCGGGGCGACGGCGTTGACGGTCACGCCGCGCTTCGCCACCTCGGCGGCCACGGTCTTGGTCATGCCGATCAGCCCGGCCTTGGCGGCCGCGTAGTTGGCCTGGCCGGCGTTGGCGCGCGGGCCGACCACGGAGGCGACGTTGATCACGCGGCCGAAGCGCGCCTTGAGCATCGGGCGCATCGCGCGCCGCGTCATGCGGAAGGCCGCGGTCAGGTTCGTGTTGATGACACGGTCCCACTCGTCGTCGTCCATCTGGATCGCGAGGCTGTCGGCGGTGATGCCGGCGTTGTTGACCAGCGCGAGCACGGGGCCGAACTCCTCCTCGAGCTTCGTGATCAGCTCGTCGGCGACGCCGTTGGCGTCGGACACGTCGCCTGCGACGGCGAGCGCCTTGCCGCCGGCGTCCTCGATCGCCTTCACGGTCTTCTCGGCGCCCTCCTTGTCGGAGCGGTAGCCGACGCCGACGTTCCAGCCGTCAGCGGCGAGCGCGATGGCGACCGCGGCGCCGATGCCCTTGGAGGCACCGGTGACGAGGGCGGTTGCGTTCTCAGGTCGGGGCTTGCTCATGCAGGGCCTCCCCATTCCATGACGGTGCCGCCCCACGTGAAGCCGGCGCCGACGGCGGCCACCAGCACGGTGTCGCCGGGATGCAGCCGGTCTTCCTGGCGCGCAAAGGCGAGCGCGAGCGGGATCGAAGCGGCCGACGTGTTGCCGATGTCGGCGATGTAGTCGGCGACGCGCTCCATCGGGAGCTCGAGCCGCTCGGCGACCGCCTTCGTGATGCGGGCGTTGGCCTGGTGATAGACGAACATGTCGACGTCGTCGAGCGTGAGTCCGGCGAGCTCGACCGCCTCGCGGGTGGAGTTGACGAGCGCGGCGGTGGCGCTGTTGAACGTGGTGTGACCGTCCATGCGCAGCACCGGGTCCTCGCGGCGGGCGATGATCGCCTCTGCGAGCTCGGCGTCGGAGCCGAACACGAACGGGCCGACGCCGCCGCCCTCCTGGTTGCCGAGGACGAGTGCGCCGGCGCCGTCGCCGAACAGGGCGGCGGTGCGCTTGTCGTCGAAGTCGGTGAAGCGCGAGAGCGCGTCGGCGCCGACCACGAGCACGGTCTCCGCGCGGCCGGCCTCGATCATCGAGGCGCCGACGCTGAGCGCGGTCACGAACGCGGTGCAGGCTGCGCCGATGTCCATCGCGTTGGCCTTCGTGGCGCCGATCGCGGTGGCGACGTAGGGCGCCGCGTTGGGCGTGATCTCGTCGGCCGAGGTGGTGGCGACGAGCACGGCGTCGAGCTCGCTGGGATCGATGCCCGCGTCCTCGACCGCGGCCTTGCCGGCGGCGGTGGCGAGATCGCTCAGGCGCTCGCTCGGCATCGCGTGGCGGCGCGAGCGGATGCCCGTGCGCTTCTCGATCCACCCCTCCTCGATGCCGAGGCGCTCGGCGATCGGGAGGTTGTTGACGACGGTCTCGGGCAGGTGGTGGCCGAGGCCGAGCACGGAGGCGGTCCGGGTTACGGTGCCCTCAGCGCGGGCGGCCTCGGCGAGGGGTGCGCTACGCATTGGCGGTCTCCTTGGTGATCCGGCGGGCCATCTTCGACAGCACGGTGCCAGGACCGGTCTCGACGAAATCTTCGGCGCCCGCGTCGAGCAGCGCGAGGAAGGTCTCGCGCCAGCGGACGGGGCGGATCAGCGCCTCGGCCAGCTCCGTGTGCACGTCGGTGAACGGAGCGGCAGTGGCGCCGCAGTAGACGGGGAAGCTGGGGTCGCCGAGCTTGACCTCGGCGAGCGCCTCGCGGAACGGCTTGACGGCCGGCTCCATGCGGGGCGAGTGGAACGCGCCGGCGACGTCGAGCGGGCGGGCGCGGACGTTGTACTCGCGGGCGGCCTCTTCGGCCTCCTCGAGCGCGCCGCGCTCACCGGACAGGACGACCTGGCCGGGCGCGTTGTCGTTGGCGACGGTGACGCCGGCGGCCTGGGCGATCGCCTCGGCGTCCTCGATCGTCCCACCCAGCAGGGCGAGCATCGAGCCGGAGTCGTCGGCCTCGGCCATCAGCTTGCCGCGCAGCGCGACGAGCCGGATGGCGTCATCGAGCTCGAGCACGCCGGCAGCGGTCAGTGCGCCGATCTCGCCGAGCGAGTGGCCGGCGGCCATGCTGGGCTCGGCGTCGGACTTGTGCCAGCCGGCCATCGAGGCGCAGAAGATCGCGGGCTGGGCAAAGCGCGTGGATTCGTCGACGCGGGCGAACGGGTCCTCCCCGACGAGCTCGATGCAGCGATCGAGCAGATCGGGCAGCTCCCGCGCGACGTCATCGCGCATGTCGGGGGTCTGGGAGCCCTGACCGGGAAAGAGCAGGGCAATGTCGGTTCGCGTGGTCACGAGCCCCACCCTGTCCCCTGTGACCCCGCTCTCCCAGCGTTGCCGCACTCGCACCCCCCGGGCAGGGGGGTATGCGCGATGCGATGGGGGGTGGCAGGCTTCGCGGGCGATGGCAGGGCTCAGAACCGTTGCTGCGACGCGTTATGTGACCCCTCTGCGGGAGGGCGGCTCGCTGCCCGGACTCGTGGAGGCCGAGGACGACGGGCTCTACGTCCTCAAGTTCCGCGGCGCGGGCCAGGGGATCAAGGCGCTGGTGGCCGAGGTGATCGCCGGCGAGCTGGCGCGCACGCTCGGGCTGGCGGTGCCCGAGATCGTGCTGATGGAGGTCGATCCCGCTCTCGGGGCGGCAGAGCCGGATCCGGAGATCCAGGACCTGATCACGGGGTCGGCGGGCGTCAACGTCGCGCTCGACTTCCTCCCGGGATCGCTGCCGTACACGCCCGCCGCGGGCTTCCAGCCGAGCGCGGAGCTGGCGGCCGCGGTGGTGTGGCTCGACGCGCTGGTCTCGAACGTCGACCGCACGCCGCGCAACCCGAACCTGCTCGTGTGGCACGAGCGGCTGTGGCTGATCGACCATGGCGCTGCGCTCTACTTCCAGCACCGCGACTGGTCGCCCGAGGTGGACGCGCCGAAGCCGTTCGCGGGCATCTCCGACCACGTGCTGCTGCCGATCGCCGGATCCGTCGCCGAGGCCGACGAGCGGCTCGCCCCGCGCCTGACCGAGGACGCCGTGCGAGCGGCGGTGGCGTCCGTCCCGCCGGACTGGCTCGACGCCGAGCGCTACGTCGAGTACCTGATGCGCCGCCTGGCCGCCCCGCGAGGATGGGTGCCGTGAGCAGCCCGTTCCAGTACGCGATCGTGCGCGTCGTCCCGCGGGTCGAGCGCGGCGAGTGCATGAACGTCGGGGTCGTCTTCTTCTGCCGGCCGCGGCGCTACCTCGCGGCGCGGATCGCGCTGGACGAGGCGCGGCTGGCGGCCTTCGCGCCCGAGCTCGACGTCGCGGAGGTGCGCGCCCACCTCGACGCGATGACGAAGATCGCCGCCGGGGACGCGGATTCGGGCCCGGTCGCCCAGCTCGAGCAGTCCGAGCGCTTCCACTGGCTCGTGGCGCCGTCGAGCACGGTGATCCAGACCTCGCCGGTCCACACCGGGCTGTCCGACGATCCGGAGGCGACGCTCGCGCGGCTGCTGGAGAAGCTCGTCGGATGAGGGAGATCGCGCCCGGGCTGTACCACTGGACCGCTCCGCACCCGGGGTACGAGCCCGATCCGGAGCCGGGCAGCGCCGCCGAGTGGCCCGAGCAGGTCGGCTGCACGCTCTACCAGGCGCCCGACGCGGCGGTGTTCATCGACCCGCTGGTGCCCGACGAGCTGTGGCCGGCGATCGACGAGCTCGTGGCGTCGCGGTCGGTCGTCGTCCTCACCACGATCCAGTGGCACGGCCGCTCGCGCAGCGCCGTGCTCCGTCGCTACGACGGCCGGCAGGACCAGCCGGCCGGGGTCGACGCCCTGGCGTTCCCGCGCTTCCAGGAGACGATGTTCTGGCTGCCGGGCCCTGGCGCGCTCGTGCCCGGCGACCGCCTGATCGGCGACGGCGAGGGTGGCGTGCGGATCTGCCCGCAGTCGTGGCTCGACTCCGGCACGGTCGAGGAGCTGCGGAGCGAGCTCGAGCCGCTGCTCGAGCTGCCGGTCGAGCACGTGCTCTGCTCGCACTGGGACCCGGTGCTCGGCGGCGGCCACGCCGCGCTGCAGCGCGCGCTACGCGATTAGGCCGAGCCGCTGCGCCTTCTGCACGGCCTCGGCGCGGTTGCGCACGCCGAGCTTGCGATACAGCGACGAGGTGTGCTCCTTGATCGTGTGCGGCGAGAGGAACAGGCGCTCCGCGATCTCGCGGTTCGTCGCGCCGCCCGCCACGAGGTCGAGCACCTCGCGCTCGCGCTCGGTCAGCGGCGGCCCGCCCGGCGACTCGTGCGGCTTGAACACCGTCATCCCGAGCCCCACCATCCGCACCGCGCCGGCGATGTCGGCGGCCGGCCAGTCCTTGGAGATGAAGCCGGCGGCGCCCGCGGCCCGCGCGGCGTTGGGCGAGATGCGCCCAGCGCCCGAGATCAGCAGCACGTTGGTGTTGGGGACGAGGAAGCGCAGGCGCTCGCAGATCTCGGCGCCCGACTCCTGGCCGACGAACAGGTCGACGAGCGCGACGTGCGGCTCGTAGCGGCGCGCCAGCGTGATCGCCTCCTCGCCGTTGCGCGCGCTCAGGCAGCGCTCGACCCACGGCTGCTCGCCGAGCATCAGCCGGAAGCCCCAGTGCACGACCTCGTGGTCGTCGACAACGAGCACGCGCAGCCGGCGGTCGCCGCCGCCGCCGGAGCCCAGCCGGCTCGGGTTGACGTCAGGGACGCCCAAGCGGCACCGCCAGTCGCACTCGCCAGGTCCCCGGCTCCCGCTCGCCGAACTCGATGATCCCACCGGCCTGGATCGCCTCCAGCGTGGCGAGCCGCAGGCCCATCCCGCTCTGCGGCCGCGGGCGGCCGTGGACGCCGTCGTTGCAGACCTCCATCACGAACGCGCCGTCGATCTGCTTCACGGAGACGTCGACCTGCGTCGGATCGGCGTGCTTGTCCGCGTTGCGCACCGCCTCGCTCAGCACCGACTGTGCGAGCGGCTCGACTTCTTCCGGCACCCGCATTTCCGCGTCCAGCGACAGCCCGAGCTCCGGGTGCACGTCCGCGAGCCGGCCGAACTCCTCCGCAAATGTCGTCTGCGTCGGGCGCGCCATCCGCCCCAGCGGGCGGCCGAGCGCCGTCCGCAGGTCCTTCAGTGCCCCGTTGAGCTCCTCGCCGATCCGAGCCCTCGCCTCCAACGAGAGGTCCTGGTCGGCCGAGAACGCCATCGAGATCCCGAACAGCCGCTGGATCACGCCGTCGTGGATCTCGCGCGCGAGGTCGATGCGCTCCTGCAACTGCTTGCGCGAGCTCCTGGTTGCGGGTGGCGATCCGCGCGTGCGTGGCGAGCGCGGCCACCTTGCCGATCGTCCACAACAGGTAGCGCTCGTTGTCGGTCAGCGGCGCGGTGCCCGGACGGTCGGACAGGATCACGCCGGTCCAGCGCCCGCTGGCGGCGATCGGCGTGCACACGAGCAGCCCGTCGCGCAGCAGCGACCGGTAACGCTCGGGCAGCCCGAGGTCGGTGGTCTCGGGCACGTCGAGCACGCGATCCTCGGCCAGCGACTGACGCGCGATCGGCGCCGTCTCGACGGACAGGTGCGTGCCGGAGAACACGTCGAGCGGGAGGTTGTGGGAGCCGGCCGCGCGCACGCGCCGCTGCGTCTCGTCGTAGCGGAACAGGACGGCGCGCTCCATCGAGGTGAGCGCACACGCGGCCTCGCACAGCCGCCCGTAGAACTCCTCGGACGAGCCGTCCTCCTCCACGCGCGCGAGCAGGTCGACGAACATCTCCAGCGCGTCGATACGGACGCCCGGAGCATGGTCGTCTCCCAGCGTTACAGCGGGCCCCTCCACCATGCAGCGGAGACTACCCGTGCGCGGCTACGTCCTCCCGGTGACTCGCGCCTCGGCGAGCGCCGCGCCGACGCCGCCCCGCCACGGATCGCCGTGGCCGAAGCCGATCACCGCGGCCTCGACGCCCTCGAGCCGGTCGATCGACTCGAGCGCCCGCGCCGCGTTCACGGCGAACGCCGACGGCATCACCTGCACGCCGCGGCGGCCGGTCAGCGGGTTGCGCGAGCACAGCACGTCGCCCACAAGCAGCGCCTGGTGACCCTCGAAGTGCAGCGCGACGCAGCCGTCGGTGTGGCCGGGCGCGTGGATCACGCGCGGGCGCCCCGGGACGTCGAGGCGGTCGCCGGCGCCGAACGTCGTGACCTCGCCGATCTTCACCCGCCCAGGCGGCCCGGCCTTCGCCATCACCCCGGCCAGCTTCCAGGCCGCGGGGTAGCGCAGGTAGGGCACCACTGAGCCGTCGCGCGGCGCCTTCTGCGTGTGGGCGAGCGTCTCGTCGGCGGCGTGGACGTACACCGGCACCACATGCTCGGTGCGGACGCGCTCGGCGAAGCCGACGTGGTCGAAGTGCGCGTGGGTGAGCACAACCGCCTTCACGTCGGCCCAGCTGTGGCCGAACTGCTGGAGGCAGTTCGCGAGCGTGTCGTAGAACGCGGGCACGCCGGCGTCGACCACCGTCACGCCGGTGGCGTCCTCCACCACATAGAAATTGATCAGGTCGCTGCCAAGCCGATGCAGCCCCTCGGCGATGCGCGGCATTCCGTTTAATTATCTAACAGAACGCCAAGCAAGCGCGGTCTCGAGCAGTGTGCGCATGTCGCGGGCCGCCAGCTGCGTGTCTCCGATGGCGATCGCGGGCCAGCCGAGGAAGTTGAACGGGCGCGCGTAGGACGAGAACGCGATCCGGAACTCCTCCTCGGGCGTCTCGATCGCGGGCAGCTCCGGGAGGCCGAGCACGGGCGAGACGATGACGTCGACCGGCGGGTCCTCCGCCGCTGCGCGCTGCCAGGCGGCCATCGCCTCGTGGCCGCTGCGCGCGGCCTCGGGCGTCGTGCGCACCGCCTGGGTGAGCTTCGCGCGGATCGCAGGCCCGTACTGCGCCTCGCGCTCGGGGAACAGGCCCCGGTGCGACTCGGCGGCGCCGGCGTAGAAGACCGGCCACACGTCGTGCTCGGGCACGGGCAGCTCGACCGGCTCGCCGGGGAGGGCGTCGCTGCGCGGATCGTGCGGCGCGGGCTCGGGCTCGCCGAGGCTCGGCAGGCGCGTCAGCTTGCCGAGCCGCTTGCCGTCGAGCGACGGCTCGGGCACCGGCTCGCCGCTCAGGATCGACCACGCCAGCGCGCAGTCCTCCACCGTGCGCGCCATCGGGCCGACGGTGTCGAGGGCGGGGACGAGCGGGAACACGCCCTCGGTCGAGATCGCGCCGATCGGCGTCTTGAGCCCGACGACGCCGCACGCCGCAGCGGGGACGCGGACCGACCCGCCGGTGTCGGTGCCGAGCGCGAGCGCGCCCATGCCGACCGCCAGCGCGGAGGCGTTGCCCGAGCTCGATCCGCCGGCGATGCGGCCCGGGCGGTGCGGGTTGCCGGTGTCGCCCCAGTGCGCGTTCTGGCCCCCGACGCCCCACGCGAACTCGTCGCACGTCGTGGTGGCGACGACGATCGCGCCCTCGGCCTCGAGCGCGGCCACGCACGGCGCCGTCTCGGTCGCGATGTGGTCGGCGTAGATGCGCGAGCCGTAGGTGATCCGCAGCCCGGCGACGTCGATCAGGTCCTTGACCAGCAGCGGCACGCCCGCGAGCCGGCCGCGCACGCCCCCGCGCGCCCGCGCGAGTCGCGCGCTCGCCGTTCGTGACCATGATCGCGTTGAGGTCCGCGTCGCCGGCGATCCGCTCGAGCGCCTCCTCGATCACGGCGACGGGGTCGAGCTCGCCGGCGTTGACGAGCTCCGCGATCTCGGTCGCAACCCTCAAGGGGTCAGACCCCTTTAGGAGGGTTGAGGGTTGCCTCGCGGATTTCGCTCAGGGACGCGCTCGGCGTCAGGGCTTCCGGGTCCGTGATCAGCTCGATCAGCGCCGGCCCGCCGCACGTCCGTGCGCGCTGCAAGGCGTCCGGGAACTCGGCGGCGTGCTCGATCCGCTCGCCGTGCGCGCCGTAGGCGCGCGCGAGGCCGGCGAAGTCGGGGTTGGCGAGGTCGGTGGCGATCACGCGCGCGGGGAAGCGCCGCTCCTGGTGCATGCGGATCGTCCCGTAGGTGCCGTTGTTGACGACGATCACGAGGATCGGCAGCCCCTCCTGGACCGCGGTGGCGAGCTCCATCCCGCACATCTGGAAGTCGCCGTCGCCCGCGAACGCGATGACCTCGCGCTCGGGGTGCACGAGCTTCGCCGCCAGCGCCGCCGGCACGCCGTAGCCCATCGCGCCGCTCTGCGGCCCCAGCTGCGTGCCGAAGCGCCGCCACTGGTAGAAGCGCGCGACCCAGCCGGAGAAGTTGCCGGCGCCGTTGGTGAGCACGGCGTCGTCGCCGAGCGCGTCGCGCAGGTAGGCGACCACCTCGCCCATGTCGACGCCGTCGCCGGGCGCCTCGGCGTGCCGGATCCACGCCTCGTAATCCGCGCGGGCGGCCGCGGTCCACTCCGCCCAGCGCGCGCCGTCGACCAGCGGCGCCGCTGCCGCGAACTCCGCCACCCCGCTGAGCACCGCGAGCGACGGCTGGTAGACGCGCCCGAGCTCGGCCGGGTCGGGGTGCACGTGCACGAGCGGCTGCGGCGCGACCGGCGGCGCGGGCAGCGTGTAGCCCTGCGTCTCGATCTCGGTCAGCCGCGTCCCGACCGCCACCAGCAGGTCGCAGTCGCGGATCCGCTGCGCGAGCGCCGGGTTGAGCCCGATGCCGACGTCGCCGGCGTAGCTCGGGCACGTGTTGTCGACCACGTCCTGGCGGCGGAACGTCGCGCCCACCGGGAGCCCGCACGCGAGCGCCCAGCGCGTGAACGCCTGCGCCGAGTCGTCGTCCCACGGCCCGCCGCCGACGAGCACGAACGGCCGCGCCGCGGCCTCGAGCAGCGCGCCGAGCTCCTCGATCGCCTCCGCCGACGGCGCGGGCCGCACTGCCCGGTAGCGCGGCGCGTCGGGCACGTCGACCTCGGCCGAGAGCACGTCCTCCGGGAGCGCCAGCACGACCGGCCCCGGCCGCCCGCTCGTCGCCACCGTGTAGGCGCGCGCGAGCACCTCGGGGATCCGCTCGGGGTCGTCGATCTCGAACGCCCACTTCGCCATCGGCCCGAACACGGCCTCGTAGTCGAGCTCCTGGAAGGACTCGCGCCCGCGCTCGTTGCGCGACACCTGCCCGACGAGCATCAGCAGCGGCGTCGAGTCCTGCTGCGCGGTGTGGATGCCGGCCGCCGCGTGCGTCGCCCCCGGCCCGCGCGTGACGAAGCACAGCCCCGGGCGGCCGGTGAGCTTGCCGTAGGCGTCGGCCGCGTTGGCGGCCGCGCCCTCGTGGCGGCAGTTGACGATCCGGAACGCCTCGCGGTGTTCGTAGAGCCCATCGAGCAGCGCGAGGTAGGACTCGCCCGGCACGCAGAACGCCAGCTCGGAGCCGTGCGCGATGAGCCCGTCCGCCAGCACCTGTCCGCCCGTCCGCATTTCAGCGACCCTACTGGCGGCGCCCGGTACCGTTAGTGGTGGCATGGCGATCCTCCAGCGTGACCTGCGTGCATCCGATGGCGACCGTGAGCAAGCCGTCGCGCTGCTCAAGGCGCACTACGCCGACGGCCGCCTCACCGACAGCGAGCTCTCCTGGCGCAGCCACGCCGCCTACGACGCCGTCGGCCTCGGCGAGCTGCACCGCCTGACCGCCGACCTGCCCGCGCCGCCACGGCCGCGGCCGCGCCGCCGCGCGCCGGTCCTGCCGCTCGCGATCCTGGCGCTCGCGCTCGCCGCCTGGCTCGTGATGGTGCCGCCCGAGGTGACCGTCGCGCTGGTGCTGATCTTCACCGTGCTCGCGGTGCTGGCCGTCTTCCTGCTCGCGCCGCTGTGGATCCCGGTGGTGCTGGCGTTCGTGGCCTACCGGTTGATCCGCGCGCGCTCAGCGCAGCCGCAGCGCCACAACCGCTCCGCCGTGATCTGAGGGCCACAGGCCCGACGACGTGCGGTTGTCCGGGTCGCCGCCGACCACCCAGCCGGCGAGCACCCTGATCAGGGGGGTGCGGAGAACCGTACCTTCATTGAGGGGGTGGCCCTTCTGTACCCGACCCCCGGGGAGCGGGAGTATGCACCCATCCTCATAGGGCGACCCCATGACATCCGCCCGTTCAACTCCCAGGCTTCGGCCCCCGGTCTGCTCTAACCCCCTCCCCCCAGCGCCCGCCGGCCGTACCGCCGCTTCAGAGCCGCCGCGTCCCCCTCGCGGCGGCTCTTTTTTTCCCCATTCGCCTGACCGTCCTATAACGCTACGTACATGCGCCCGGTCGAAGCACTGACCCGTCATGCCTCCAGCTGGGGCTGGCTGGTCACCGTGTCCGCGTTCGCGCTGCTGACCGCGGGGCTTGCGATGGTCGTCTGGTGGGCCGCGACGAACGAGGAGCGCACCGGCACGTACAACGTCCGCGGCTCGGTCAGCGGGATCACGCTCGACATAGGCGAGGCCGACCTGCAGATCGTCGGCGGCGGCGGCTCGGCCGCGCTCCAGGTCAGCCATACCGACCGCTTCGCGTTCGGGCACCCGGCCGAGGCCGAGCGGATCGTCCAGGGCGGCACGCTGCGCCTGCGCTCGCGCTGCCCGGCGTCGCTGCTGGGCAGCTGCTCGTCGGCCTACCGGCTGCGCGTGCCCGACAACGTGCCTGTCCGGGTGAGGACCACCAGCGGCGACGTGTCGTCGAGCGGCTACCGCGGCTCGGCCACCGTCGACACGCGCTCGGGCGACGTCAACTTCGACGGCTGGTGCGGCTTCAACCTCCAGATCCGGGCCGACGTGGGTGACGTGCGGGCGGTCGCCGCGTGCGCCCCGCAGCGCCTGCAGCTGCGCTCGCGCCAGGGCTCGGTCGAGGCGCTCGTGCCGCCCGGCCGCTACCGCGTCGACGCTGAGAGCGACGAGGGCAAGCGCAGCGTGCGCGGCGTGACCACCGGCGACGACGCGCCGTTCCAGGTCCAGGCGCTCTCGACCACCGGCGACGTGCGCGTCGGGAGCGGGCCGTGAGCGCCGCCGCCACCGACACGATCGACTTCGGCCGCCGCCTCCGCCGCGCGGTCGAGGCGCTCGAGTACCTCGTCCTGAGCCTGCCGCTCGGCGTCGTCTGCGCCGCGCTCGCCGCGCTGCTCGTGCTCGGCGCGGCGCTCAGCGCGCTCTGGATCGGCCTGCCGCTCGTGCTGTTCGCGCTCGCCGCCTGCGCGCGGCTGGCGGAGATCGAGCGCCGCCAGGCCAACCGCCTGCTCGACGCCCACATCGCGCCGCTGGCGCCGCCGCCCCACCACGACGGCACGCTGTGGCGGCGCGCGATCAGCTCGCTCACCGACCGCGCGAACTGGCGCATGCTCGTGCTGGTCGCGACCAAGCTGCCGGTCGCGGTCGTCGGCCTCGCCGCCGGGCTCTTCCCGGTCGCGGTGACCGTGTGGCTGCTGATCTTCGGCGTCCGCGGCATCGGCCACCTCGGCGACCGCTTTTACGTCGGCCCGTGGGCGCTCGGCCCGCTGACCGGCCTGCTGCTGTGCGCGCTGGCGCTCGCCGCCGGCATCCTCGCGATCGCCGCGCTCGAGGGCCTGCGCAACCTGCTCGCCTCGCTGTCGCGCTCGCTGCTCGCGCCCGGCGAGCGCCCGGAGGGCCCGGTGCGCGAGATGCTGGCCGAGAGCCTCGGCGACACCACGCTGTCGGTCGCCTACTGGCTGCCCGAGCGGCGCATCTTCGTCGACGAGCTCGGGCACATGGTGCGCCTGCCCGAGCCGGGCTCCGGGCGCGCGTGGACCGCGGTCGAGCGCGACGGCCGCCGGGTCGCCGCGATCATCCACGACGCCGAGCTCGACACCGGGCCGGAGCTCGTCAACGCGGCCGCCGCCGGCGCCGCGCTGGCGATCGACAACGAGCGCCTGAAGGCCGACCTGCGCGCACGGGTCGAGGAGCTGCGCGTGTCGCGCGTGCGCATCGTCGAGGCCGGCGACCACGCCCGCCGCCGGATCGAGCGCGACCTCCACGACGGCGCCCAGCAGCAGCTCGTCTCGCTGTCGCTCGACCTGCGGCTGCTGAAGGCCAAGCTCAACGGCAACGAGGCCGCCGCGGCGACGATCGACGAGCTGTCGGAGAAGCTCGCCACCGCGCTCGCCGAGCTGCGCGAGCTCGCCCGCGGCATCCACCCCGTGATCCTCACCGAGCGCGGGCTGGTGCCCGCCGTCGCCGCGCTCGCCCAGCGCGCGCCGGTCCCGGTCGAGGCCGACATCTCGATCCACGAGCGCCTCACGCCGGCGATCGAGGCCGCCGCGTACTTCGTGGTCGCCGAGGCGCTCACCAACGTCGCGAAGTACGCGCAGGCGAGCAACGTGCTCGTCGACCTGCGGCGGGACGAGCAGTACGTGATCGTCGTCGTCGAGGACGACGGCGTCGGCGGTGCCGACATCGAGACGGGTACCGGCCTGCGCGGGCTCGTCGACCGCCTGTCCGCGCTCGACGGCACGCTCGAGGTCCACACGCCGGAGGGCGGCGGGACGCACCTGCGCGCGCTCATCCCGTGCTCGGCCGCCGACGTGATCGTCAGCGACGACGACGAGCTGGCGGCGCGATGAAGCGGCTGCTCGCGCTCGCGCTGCTCGCCCTCTGCGTCGCCGGCTGCGGCAAGGTCTCCGAGGTCCGTGAGCCCGACGTGTTCGCCGGCGAGGGCATCAAGCCCGCGCCGAAGGCCGACGACCGGGCGCCGCGCGGCGAGGGCAGCGTCCGGATCGCCGTCGTCAGCCACGGCCAGGCGTCGAGCACGTTCTGGTCGACGGTCCGCAACGGCGTCAACGCGGCCGCGAGCCAGATGAAGGTCTCGGTCTCCTACAAGGCGCCCGACGCGTTCTCGGTCACCCGCATGCGCGAGCTGATCGACGAGGCGGTCGACAGCAAGCCCGACGGCCTCGTCGTCTCGATTCCCGACCCCGCCATCGGCCCGGCGGTGCGGCGCGCGGTGCGCTCCGGGATCCCGGTCGTCTCCATGAACTCGGGCTCGGACCTGTGGCGCCAGTTCGGGATCCTCGCCCACGTCGGGCAGCCCGAGGAGCCCGCCGGCCGCGGCGCCGGCAACCGGCTCGCGGCCGCTGGCGTGCGCAACGCGATCTGCATCAACCAGGAGGTCGGCAACAAGGCGCTCGACATCCGCTGCGCCTCGTTCGCGAAGGCGATGCGCCGCCACGGCGGGCGCTCGAAGGTGCTCGCGCTCAACGTCGAGAACCGCAACGAGGCCGCGCCGAAGCTCGCCGCCGCGATCGAGAAGCGCAAGGCCGACGGCGTGCTCGCGCTGAACTCAGGCGGCGCGCAGGCCGCGCTCGACGCCAAGAAGCTCGGCGGCCGCGCGACGAAGGTCAAGATCGCCTCGTTCGACCTCCAGCCCGAGGTGCTGGAGGCGATCAAGGACGGGCGGATCCTGTTTGCCGTCGACCAGCAGGCCTACCTCCAGGGCTACATGCCGATCGTGATGCTCACCCAGGAGGCGCGCTACGGCCTCTTCCCCTCGCGCGGCGAGGTCGTCGCGACCGGCCCGAACTTCGTGACGCGCGAGACCGCGCCGCTGGCGCTGGCGCTCAGCGGCCGCGGGATTCGGTGATCCGGCCCGAGTCGATCGCGGTGTAGAGGGCAAGCCCGAGCCACACGACCAGCGCGAGCACGGGCCCTCCGATCACCGTCGCGAGCCCGCTCGCGACGATGCGAGACGCCGCCGAAGATGAGGCCGCGCTCGGTATCACCCGCGTACAGGTGGCCGGCGCCGGGCCAGCCCAGCGAGAGCCACATCGCCGAGCGCGGGCTCTTGCCGCCGCTCGGCTGCGAGAGGACGGAGCCGAGGCTCGTGCGCAGGAACCCGCAGCGCGGGCAGGCGGCGGCGCTGAGCTCGACCGCCAGACCACACGCCTCGCACTGGACGGTGGGGACGACAGGGGCGACAGAGCCGGGGGGCGGCTGCGACATACGACTTGGATCGGCCGCCTCGACGCGGTCCTTGAGGGATCGGGTGTCGACCCCATGCGCGGATCGCTCGCGAGCGTCGATGATCCTCGCAAGATGAGCCTCACACTCCACATCACACCCCATGACCAGCTTGACCAGCTGGTCGATCAGGCCGTGAGCCGCCTCGACGGCGAGCTGGGCACGATCGAGTGCTCCGACCCGGAGCTCTCCCCCATCCGCATCCGCAACGTGATGCGCATGCGCACCCGTCTCGCGACGGGCGACTACGTGGTGGACGCCGACGCCGTCGCCGGCGCGATCACCGATCGCCTGCGCCCGGCCGGCCCCGTCAGCTGGCTCCAGTCCCGCGCCGTCTAGCGGCGGCGCGCCGCAGGCTTCAGGTCCGGGTTCTGGAACCCGGTATCGGCCGCGGCGAACGTCGTCCCTGGCGGGACGATCTCATCGATGCGGTCAAGGATGGCCGCATCGAGCACCACCTCGTCCGCGCCGAGCTGCGACTCGAGCTGCTCCATGGTGCGCGGCCCGATGATCGCGGCGGTCACCGCCGGATGGTTGATCACGAACGCCAGCGCCATCTGGATCAGCGTCAGCCCCGCCTCCTCAGCCACCTGCGCGAGCGCGTCGGCGGCGTCGAGCTTGCGCTGGTTGCCGGGGTCTGACAGGTCGTAGCGCGCCGGCATGCGCTGGGCGCGCGAGGAGTCCGGCGCGTCCTGGCCCTTGCGCCACTTGCCGCTGAGCCACCCGCCGGCCAGCGGCGACCACGGGATGACGCCCATGCCGTGGCGGCGGCAGGTCGGCAGCACGTCGGCCTCGATGCCGCGGGCGAGCAGCGAGTACGGCGGCTGCTCGCACACGAAGCGCTCGCGCCCGCGGTCGCGGGCGACCCACTGGGCCTCGACGATCTGCGAGGCGGGGAACGTCGAGGAGCCGATGTAGCGGACCTTCCCCTGGCGGACGAGGTCGGTCAGCGCGCCGAGCGTGTCGTCGATGTCGGTGTCGGCCTCGGGGCGGTGGATCTGGTAGAGGTCGATGTAGTCGGTCTTGAGCCGCCGCAGCGAGTCCTCGACCTCGCGGATGATCCAGCGGCGCGAGTTGCCGAACTGGTTGACGTCGTCGCCCATCGTGCCGTGGACCTTGGTGGCGAGCACGACCTCGTCGCGGCGGCCTGCGAGCGCCTTGCCGACGATCTCCTCCGACTCGCCGCGCGAGTAGACGTCGGCGGTGTCGATGAAGTTGATCCCGGCGTCGAGCGCGGCGTGGATGATGCGGACGCCGTCGTCGTGGTCGGGGTTGCCCCAGGCGCCGAACATCATCGCGCCGAGGCAGAGCGGCGACACCTGGACGCCGGTGCGGCCGAGTGGGCGGTGGGTCATCCCTCGACGGTAGCCAACGCGATGTCGCTCACGACCGACGCCGCGAGGTCGTTGAGCAGCTCCACCTGGCTCTTCGACCACTTGCGCGGGCGGCTGTCGATCACGCACAGCGTGCCGAGCGCGTGGCCGCCGGCGTCGATGAGCGGGACGCCCGCGTAGGCGACCGTGCCCATCTCCTCGACCGCCGGGTTGTGCTTGAGCAGCGGGTGCTCGCGCGCGTCCTCGACGATCAGCGGCGTGCGCTGCGCGACCGCGTGCTGGCAGAAGGAGTGGGAGAGCGGTGTCTCGCGCTCGCTCGCCGCCGGCTCCTCGACGCCGATCGTGCTCTTGAGGAACTGGCGGTCCTCGTCGATCAGCGAGACGAGCGCGATCGGGGCGTTGAGGACCTCCGCGGCGAGCCGGACGTGGCGGTCGAAGCTGGGGTCGGGCGCGGAGTCGAGCAGGCCGGTCTTGCGCAGCGCCGCCAGCCGCTCGGGGTCCTGGACCGCGGTGGCGGTGGCGAGCAGCGCCTCGCGGCGCGCGGCCTCCTCGAGCAGCTCGGCGCGCCGGCGCTCGCTCTCGGCCGCGAGCCGGCGGGCCTCGTCGGCGCCGAGCGGGGTCGTGCCCTTCTCGGTGCCGCCGCCGTTGGTGTGGCCGTTGGTCCCGAGCTGCGCGACCGCCTCGTAGGCGGCCTCGCCGCGGCGGCCCATCGCGTACGCCGCGCGCATGACGCTCGCGTCGCGGATGAACTGCGCGGCGCTCACGCCCTCGCGCTCGGCCTCGCGCTCGAGCAGCCGCCAGAGGTCCTCGCTGAACCGCACGGTGGTCGCTCGCATCGGCATTGTGCGGAATCGTACGCGGTGGCGGATCAGGCATCGGTACGGGTAACCGCACCATCACTCTCGTAGAGGCCGGTATCGCAACCGGTATCGCTAATGACTACGTTGTCATGCATGAACTCGACCCTCCGCCTTGCCGTATCCATCAACGACGGGATCCACACCGTGTCCATCACCGGTGAGCTGGATGAAGGGAGCTGCGGCCAGCTGGCCGACTGTCTCGGTGAGTGCCGCGGCCCGGGAGCCCGCGTGCTGCTCGACCTGCGCAACCTGAACTTCATGGATCGAGCCGGCATGGAGCTGCTCGACCGCACCTACGTCGAGTCCAGCCTCGAGGGCTGGACGTTCGCCGTCATCACCACGGGCGAGCGGTACCTCGCCCGCGCCGCCTAGCCGGCTAGGCGCCAAGCCAGGCACCTTGGTGCCTAGCGGGGGGCACCCTCCTCTTCCAGCCTGTCCAGGAACGCTGCCTGCGCCGGCAGCAGCTTCTCGCGCGCTTGCGCGAGCGGGAACCATTCGGCGCGATCGATCTCGGGGAACTCCTGCCGCCGGCCCGACCGCGGAGGCCACTCCATCTCGAACGTGTTCGAGTGGGCCGCCGACGCGTCGAGGTCGCCCTCGACCGCCCAGGCGGCGACGACCTTGCGGTTCTTCTGCTTGACCTCGCCGAGCTCGCGCAGCTCGGCGCCCTCGGGGAGCGGCGAGCCGAGCTCCTCCTCGAACTCACGGCGCGCGGCCGCCTGCGGGTCCTCGCCATCCTCGTACTCGCCCTTCGGGATCGACCACGCGCCGTCGTCGCGGTTGGCCCAGAACGGGCCGCCGGGGTGGACGAGCAGCACCTCGCGGCCGTCCTGGCCGTGACGGTGGAGCAGGATCCCGGCGCTGCGCTTGGGCATCAGCCAACGATGGCAGGCTCGCGGTCGCGGAGGACCCGCCGCAGGACCTTGCCCGACGGCGTGCGCGGGATCGCGTCGGCGAAGCGCACGGCGTGCGGGCGCTTGTAAGGCGCGACGCGCTCGCCGAGCCAGGCGAGCAGCTCCGCCTCCTCGACCGGCGCAGCCGCGACGACGATCGCCACCGGAACCTCGCCGCGGCGCTCGTCGGGGCGGCTGATGACGGCGGCGTCCGCGACGGCGGGATGGCCGGTGAGCACGGCCTCGAGCTCGGCGGGCGCGACCTGGTAGCCGCTGACCTTGATCAGCTCCTTGAGGCGGTCGACGATGAAGACGTTGCCGTCGGCGTCGATGCGGCCCGCGTCGCCGGTGTGCAGCCAGCCGTCGCCGACCACCTGCGGGCCGCGCACCCACAGCTCGCCGTCGACCAGCTTGAGCTCCGTGTTGGGCATCGCGCGCCCGACCGAGCCGGGCACGGTGCCGTGCTTGCGGTCGGGCCCCGTCGCGCCGCAGGTCGTCTCGGTCAGGCCCCAGCCCTGGCCGACCGCGGCGCGCGGGTGGCGCCGCGCGACCGCCCGCTGGAGCTCCGCGCTCAGTGGCGCGCCGCCGGAGACGATCAGCTCGACGTGCGGCAGCGCAGGTCCGGCGGCCAGCACGCGCATGAGGGGCGGTGCGCCGATCAGCACGGTCGCGCGGTGCCGCTCGGCCAGCTCGAGGTAGCCCGCCGGGGTCGAAGCGCGGCATCGTCACCACGGTCGCGCCGGCGGCGAGCGGGACCGCGAGGTTGGGCACGAAGCCCATGACGTGCGCGAACGGCGCAACCGCCACGAGCGTGTCGCGCTCGCTCAGGCGGAGCGCGGCCTGGAACTGGCGGACCGCGGTCGAGAGGTGGCGGTGGGTGACGACGACGGCCTTGGGGAGGCCGGTCGTCCCGCTCGAGTACGGCAGCAGCGCGGTGTCGGCGCTCGCCGACGGCACGGGGCCGCGCGCGGACAGCAGCTCGTCGCCGACCGCGATGACGTCGCGCGCGCGGACGCGTGCGGCCATGCCGGCGAGGGTGACGACGAGCGTGGCGCCGGAGTCGTCGAGCTGGGCCTCGAGCTCGCGGTCGGTCGCCGCCGGGCTGACGCCGGTCACCGCGACGCCCGCGCGCATCGCGCCGAGCGTCACTCCCGCCCAGACCGGCAGGTTCGGGAGCCAGATCGCCAGCACGTCGCCGGGGCCGAGCCCGCGCTCGGCGAGCAGCGCCGCCACGCGGTCGGCGCGGCGCACGAGCTCGGCGTAGGTGACGCCGTCGCCACTCGCGCCGTCGACGAGTGCGGGGCGGTGCGGAACGCGCGCGGCGGTCGCGCGCACCATCGCGTCAAGGGTGGCGCCGCCGACCTCGACCGGCGGGTGATCGCTCTGCCAGATCATCGGGACCTCCTCGGTTTACACGTGTAAAACTAGCGCCGTGGTTTACACATGTCAAACTGCCGCCGTGCCCGACTCCCGCGAGCGCATCCTCGAGACCGCCTTCCAGCTCGTGCGCGAGCAGGGCGCGAGCGCCGTGACGATGGCCGGCATCGCCGACGCCGCCGGGCTGTCGCGCCAGATGGTCTACGTCCACTTCCGCAGCCGCGCCGGGCTGCTGACCGCGATGGCGCGCGACCACGACCGCCGCAGCGGCTTCGCGGCGCGGGTCGCGGCGGCGCGCGTGCTGCCGCCCGCCGAGGCGCTCGAGCAGCTGCTGCGCGAGTGGCTGGCCTACGTGCCCGAGATCCTGCCGGTGGCGCGCGCGCTCGAGGCCGCGGCGATCACCGGCGAGGCCGGCGGCGACGCCTGGCGCGACCGCATGGACGACCTCCACGGCGTGTTCCGCGCGGCGATCGAGCGCGTCGAGCTCGCCCCCGGCTGGACCGTCGACAGCGCGACCGACTGGGCGTGGGCGCGCGTGCAGCCGAGCGGCTTCGACCACCTGGTAGGCGAGCGCGGCTGGGCCGCGGAGGAGTACGCCGACCGCACCACGCGCTCGATCTTGCGCGAGCTCGTCCGCCCCGCGCCGTAGCGTCGCGCCGCCCGATGATCCCTACCGAACGCGAGATCGACCAGATCGCGGAGTACGCCGATGCGTCGGTCCGCGGCGCGACCCGGCGCGGCTCGCTCGCGCCGATCCGCGGCCGCCACGGCGTCAACGCCTGGCTGTACGCGAAGTGGGGCAACCGCGGCAACGCGATCTACACGTTCACCGGCGGGCTGCTGACGATCGCGCTGTCGGGCGTGATCGCGTGGCTGGTCGAGGAGCCGCTCGTGTTCCCGAGCCTCGGCGCCACGGCGTTCCTGTTCTTCGAGACGCCGATGGCGGAGGTGGCGAGCCCGCGCAACACGATCATCGGCCACGGCGTCGGTGCCGCGATCGCCTTCTGCTGGCTGGTGGTGTTCGGCCTCACCGACGCGCCGAGCGCGCTCGAGGCCGGCTTCACGCTCGAGCGCGCCGCGGCGGTCGCGCTGTCGGTCGGCTGCACCGGCGGCATCCTCCGGCTGCTCCGCGCGGCGCACCCGCCGGCCGGGGCGACCACGGTGATCGTGAGCGCCGGCCTGCTGACGACGGGCGAGGAACTGCTCGTGCTCGCGGCCGGCGTCGCGCTGCTCACCCTGACCGCCGGCGCGCTCAACCGCGCGCTCGGGGTGCCGGCGCCGCGGTGGGCGGCGTAGCCCGCGTCGAACGTCAACGGCAGCTGGTGAGGACAAGGGTTCGGGCGTTCGCGGCGGGGGTGTGGTCACTTGGTGGGAATAGTTGCCACCCAGTGACCACACCCGCCCCCTAACCAGCCGCCCGTTGACCTTCGCCGGCGGCACGGCCAACGACTACAGCCGGACGACCACCTTGCCGAGATGCTCGCCGCGGAGCATCTCGATGAACGCGCTCGGCGCCGCCTCGATGCCGCCCTCGACGATCGACTCCGGGATCTTCAGCTGGCCGTTTGCCAGCAGCTCCTCGACCTCGGCGCGGAACTCCCCGAAGCGGTCGTAGTGGTCGCCGACGATGAAGCCGCGCAGGCGCGCGCGCTTGCCGACCAGCAGCGCCATGTTGCGCGGGCCGGGCGGCGGCTCGGTCGCGTTGTAGCCCGACACCGACCCGCAGAGCGCGATCCGCCCGCGGAGGTTGAGCGCGCCGATGGCGGCCTCGAGCTGCGGGCCGCCGACGTTGTCGAAGTAGACGTCGACGCCGTCGGGCGCCGCCTCCTTCAAGGCCGCGCGGACGTCGTCGCGGTAGGAGAACGCGGCGTCGAAGCCGAGTTCCTCGCGCACGTAGGCGACCTTCTCCGGCGCGCCGGCGCTGCCGATCACGCGGCAGCCGCGCGCCTTCGCGATCTGCCCCGCGACGCTGCCGACCGCGCCCGCGGCGGCGGAGATGAAGACGGTCTCGCCCGCCTCCACCGGCGCGATCTCGGTCACGCCGATCCACGCCGTCATGCCCGGCATCCCGAGCGCGCCGAGCAGCGCGCTCGGCGACACGCCGGCGGGCACTACGCCCGGCAGCACCCGGTCGGCGTCGACGATCGCGGCCTCGCGCCAGCCGAGCTGGTGGACCACCAGCGACCCGGGCTCGCCGCCTGCCACCACCTCGCCGACCGCGCCGCCGGACATCGGCTCGCCGAGCTGGTAGGGCGGGACGTAGGACTTCGCGTCGCGCATCCGCCCGCGCATGTACGGGTCGACGCTCATGAAGCGGTTGCGCACGAGCAGCTGCCCCTCCTCGGGCTCGCCAAGCTCGCGCTCGGCGAGCTCGAAGTCCTCGGGCTTCGGCTCTCCTACGGGGCGCTGGGCGAGTCGGACCTCGCGGCTCGTCATCGAACCGAACAATAGGCTCCGGCGCGATGGATCTCGAGGGCAGGCACGTCGTCGTCACCGGCGCCGGCCGCGGCATCGGCCGCGCGCTCGCGCTGCGCTTCGCCGACGAGGGCGCGCGCGCCGTGGTCGTCTCCGACGTCGACGAGGCGAACGCGCGCCAGGTCGCGAAGGAGGTCAGCGGGCTCGCGATCACCGCCGACGTCGGCCGCGAGCAGGACATCCGCAAGTTGATCTCCCGCGCCGAGGGCGCGAACGGCCCGATCGACCTCTTCTTCTCCAACGCCGGCATCACCGGCCCGAGCGGCGGACCCGAGATCCTCGACGCCGACTGGGACCGGCTGTGGCGCGTCAACACGATGTCGCACGTGTGGGCGGCGCGCGCGCTGCTCCCCGGGATGCTCGAGCGCGGCGAGGGCTACCTGTGCAGCACCGCGTCGGCCGCCGGCCTGCTCGCCCAGCTCGGCGCGGTCGGCTACACGGTCACCAAGCACGCGGCGGTCGCGCTGGCCGAGTGGATCTCGATGACCTACGGCGACCGCGGCATCCGCGTGTCCTGCCTCTGTCCCCAGTACGTGCGCACGCCGATGGTCACCGACGGCGAGCTGCCGGTCGAGAAGCTCGAGCAGGTGGCGACGATTCTCGAGCCCGAGCAGGTCGCCGACGCGGTGGTCGAGTCGATCCGCGAGGAGCGGCTGCTGATCCTGCCGCATCCCGAGGTCGGCACCTACATGGCTCACCGCGGCGACGACCACGAACGATGGCTGCGGGGAATGCGCCGGTTGCAGGGATACCTTCAGGTTTAGTCCGCACAGTGGTAGGGCACTGACAGCCCGTCAATTCCCACCCGGAGGTCCCGCATGGAGCCGTGCGATCACGTCGGGTTTCACAGCGGTCGGGGGTCCTATGACCAGCTGACCGAGCAGCTCCGCTACGTCATCATCTGCGATGCGTGCGAAGCGGAGGTGCGCGAGCTGGAGCGTCAGGAGTACCGCCCACAGTTCACGCCGCAGGGGTTGCCCGAAGCCGCGTAGAGTCCAGCCGATGGACACCGGCGTGGCGATGTTCCCCACGCACGACGCCATCGGCCCGGGGGCACTTGCCGCGCTGGTCGAGGAGCGCGGGCATGGGTCGTTGTGGTTCCCGGAGCACACGCACATCCCGGCGAGCCGCGAGACGCCCAACCCCGGCGGCGGTGAGCTGCCGCGCCGCTATTCGCACTGCTACGACCTCTTCGTGGCCATGACCGCGGCGGCGGTCGCGACGACGCGGCTGCGGGTGGCGAGCGGCATCTGCCTCGTCATCGAGCGCGACCCGATCGTCACCGCCAAGGAGGTCGCGAGCATCGACCACCTCTCCGGCGGGCGCGTCGAGTTCGGCGTCGGCGCGGGCTGGAACCGCGAGGAGATGCGCAACCACGGCACCGATCCGAAGCGCCGCTTCAGCGTCATGCGCGAGCGCGTCGAGGCGATGAAGGCGATCTGGACCCAGGAGGAGGCGAGCTACGAGGGCGAGCACGTCAGCTTCGAGCGCATCTGGTCGTGGCCGAAGCCGGCCCAGCTCCCGCACCCGCCGGTGGTGATCGGCGGCAACGGCGACAAGGTGATCGACCGCGTGCTGCGCTACGGCGACGCGTGGGCGCCCCAGCACCGCCACGGCAACGCGGCCGAGCGGATCCCGGAGCTGCGCCGCCGCGCCGAGGAGGCCGGCCGCGGCCACATCCCGGTGACGATCTTCGGCGTCCCCGCCGACGCGAGCGTGCTCGCCTCCTACCAGGAAGCGGGAGCCGATCGCGTCGTGCGCTGGCTGCCCTCCGCCCAGCGCGGCCCGGTCGAGCGCGAGCTCGAGCGCTTCGAGGACGCCGTCCGCGAACTGCGCGGCGAATGAGCCCGGACGAGGCCCGCCAGCGCTTCGCGACCGCGCGCTGCGTGCGCCTCGCCACCGCCGACGCGGACGGCAAGCCGCACATCGTCCCGCTCGTGTTCGCGCTCGAGGGCGACACGATCTACAGCGCGGTCGACCCCAAGCCCAAGCGCACACAGGACCTCAAGCGGCTGCGCAACGTAGCGGCGAACCCGCAGGTCTCGCTGCTCGCCGACTACTACGTCGACGACGACTGGGACGTCCTCTGGTGGGCGCGCGCCGACGGCACCGGGACGGTCCACGAGTCGCTGCCGCGCGCCGCCGCGCTGCTGAGCGAGCGCTACCTCCAGTACGCGTTCGCGCCGCCCGACGGCCCGGTGCTGGAGATTGCCGTGCAGCGCTGGTCGGGGTGGGCGGCGTGAGCGACGAGTACATGCTCGACACGCCGGTCGTGCGCGACTTCATCGCCGGCGTGCGCGAGACGATCGCCGCGGCGGCCTCGCCGGCCGCGGCGTGCGACGCGATCCGCCCGCGCTTCGCCGAGCTGCTCGCCGACGACGACTGGCTGCCGGCGCGCTACCAGGAGGGCGATCCCGACAGCGGGATGGGCGGCGGCATCGGCCAGTGGCTGCTGTTCCGCGCCGACGACCGCTCGCTGACGCTGTTCGCGCTCGTCGTGCCGTCGGGCTCGCAGACCCCGATCCACGACCACCTCGCGTGGGGGCTCGTCGGCCTCTACCGCGGCACGCAGGACGAGGAGATCTACGCGCGCGACGACGCCGGTGCGCTCGCGCGCACCGAGGCGCGGGCGCTCGAGCCCGGCGACTTCTACGCGCTGCTGCCGCCGCGCGACGACATCCACCGCGTGCGCACGACCTCGCCTGAGACGTCGGTGTCGCTGCACCTGCTGACGAACGACACCGGCTGCGTGTGGCGCCACGCGTTCGACGAGGCGACCGGCGAGGAGACGCCGTTCCGCTCGGGCTACGTCAACGTGGAGTGCCCGCCAGCGTGATCCACAGCGCGCGGGCGCGGGCGAGCACGCGGCCGTCGACGCTCATGAGCGCGGAGGCGGTGTGGTGCTTGCGGCCCTCGGTGCCGATGTGCCAGCCGAGCGCGATCGTGGGCTCGCCGACCTCGACGCAGTCGAGCCGCTCGACGGCGAGCCGCGCCAGCAGGCTGGGGCGCTCCCAGTCCCACAGCGGCGGCGTGTAGCTCGGGCAGTCGAGCGCGGCCCAGACCATGTCGGGCGCGACGATGCCGTTGCGGTTGGGGATCGTGGCGTCGGGGATGAAGACCGAGGCGGTCACGCCCGGGTGCCCGCGCAGCGGGCCGAAGTGGATGCCCATGCCGTCGTGGCGCTGGGAGCCGCAGACGAAGCAGTCCGAGAACAGGCTGGCGCGGCCGTGGCCCGGGTGGCGCCGCGAGGCCTCGCGCGCCTGCGCGAGCGTCGGCCGCACCGGCGGGTGCGCGTCGACTCGATCGATCGGCCGCGCCCGCGCGATGGTCGCGCCGTCCTGGCCGACGTCGACCGCGCCGTCGTCGTAGAAGCTGACGTCGAGCGGGACACCGAGCGGCGGCGGCGAGAGCAGCGACACCTCCGCGGGGCCGTCGACCAGCTCGCCGACCGCGCCGCACGCGTAGCCGCCGTTGGCGGTGCTGGGCGGCCCGTTGAAGCGGGGGTCGAGGACGAGGCTGGCGGTGGCGATTTCGAGCATCACGGTTGGAGACGGCGCGCGACCGTCGGCTATTCCCGCCACACTGGAGCGGTGCGTATCGACCATGCGATCTGGGCCACGCGCGACCTCGACGCCGCCGCGGAGCAGTTCCAGCGCGACCACGGCCTCGCAGCCGCCGGTGGCGGCCGCCACGACGGCATGGGCACCCACAACCGCATCGTCCCGCTGGGCGGCGGCTACCTGGAGCTGCTGGCCGTCGCCGACGCCGGCGAGGCGGCGGGCTCGCCGCTCGGCCGCAAGGTCACCGAGCGGCTGGCGAGCGTCGGCGAGGGCTGGATGGGCTGGGCCGTGGTCGTCGACGACGTCGGGCCGGTCGCCGAGCGGCTCGGCACCGAGGTCAGCGAGCTGTCGCGCGAGGGCTTCAGCGCCCGCCTGACCGGCGTGTCCGAGGCGATGGCGGAGCCCGCGCTGCCGTTCTTCGTGGAGCGCGGTGAGGGCACGCCGGACCCCGGCGAGGGCGCCGACGCCGGCGGCCTGACCTGGGTCGAGGTGGCCGGCGACGCCGAGCGGCTGCGCGAGTGGCTGGGCGGCGTCGGCCTGCCGGTGCGCGTCCAGCCGGGCGAGCCGGCGCTGCTCGCGGTGGGCGTCGGCGAGCGCGAGCTACGGTGAGCGCTCGCATGAAGCTCCGCACCAGCCGCATGGAGACCGCCTACATCGAGTCCGGGCCGCAGGACGGCATCCCGGTCGTGCTGCTGCACGGCAACCTCTCGACCGGCCGCTTCTTCGAGCACCTGTTCAGCGGCGCACCCGACCGCTACCGCCTGATCGCTCCCGATATGCGCGGGTTCGGCGACTCCGAGCCGCTGCCGATCGACGCCACGCGCGGGCTGCGCGACTGGGCCGACGACACGCACGCGCTGGTCGAGGAGCTGGGGATCCAGCGCCCCGTCCACCTCGCGGGCTGGTCGACCGGCGGCGCGGCGATCGGCGCCTACGCGCTCGACCGCCCGGTTGCCTCGCTGACCTTCATCGACCCGGTCTCGCCCTACGGCTACGGCGGCACGCGCCCGGACGGCACGCCCTGCTGCCCCGACTGGGCCGGCACCGGCGGGGGCACCGGCAACGCCGACTTCACGCAGCGCCTGGCGGCGGGCGACCGCTCCGACGACGGCCCGACCGCGCCGCGCAACGTGCTCATCAGCTCCTACTGGGCGCCGAGCCACCAGGAGCCGCGGCTGGAGGAGCTGCTCGGCGAGGTGCTCAAGTCGGTCACCGGCGACGACGGCTACCCCGGCGACACGACGACCTCGGAGCACTGGCCGGGCGTCGCGCCGGGCACGCGCGGGATCCTCAACGCGCTGTCGGGCAAGTACTGCAACTGGGCCGGGATCGTCGACCTCGCTCCCAAGCCGCCGATCCTGTGGACCCACGGCACGGAGGACATCGTCGTCGCCGACGGCTCGCCGTGGGAGATGGGCGCGCTCGGCGCGATGGGCGGGGTCCCCGGCTGGCCGGGCGAGGAGGTCTTCCCGCCGCAGCCGATGGTGGGCCAGATCCGCGCCGTGCTCGAGCAGTACCGGGTCGAACGGCGGGCGCGCCGAGATCGAGATGTTCGAGGGCTCCGGCCACTTCCCGCCGATCGACGCGGCGGAGCGCTGGAGCGCGCTGTTCTTCGAGTTCCTCGGTTCCGTCGAGTAGTTGCCGCGCCGTCGCCGTCAGCGACCGATGTTCACCTCCTCGCGCCGCTCCCGCGGGAGCAGCGTGCGCTGGGTCGAGCCCGGCCGGCGGCGCCGTCGCCGGCTGCCGCTGCTGCCGTTCGCGATCCTGATCCTGCTGCTGGCTGCCGGCGGCGCGGTCGCCTACGTGCTGCACGACCGCTCGCAGAAGCACGCCGAGCTGCGCGACGCCGCAGTGCGCTTCGCGACCGCGTGGGAGCAGCGCAAGCCCGCGGAGATGTACCGCGAGCTCGACGCCGACTCGCAGTCGAAGTACTCGCCCCGCCGCTTCGCCGCTGACTACCGGACCGCTGACGAGCAGGCGACCGTGCGGCAGGTCGCCGTCAGCCAGATCGGCGAGGAGCGCGACGGGGAGGTGCGGATGGCGGTCGCCGTCCGCACGCGGCTGTTCGGCACGCTGCGCGGACGCATCGCGCTGCCGGTCACGCGCGTGGGCGAGCGCGTCGGCGTGCGCTGGCGCCCGTACCTGCGGCTGCCGGGGCTGCGGCCCGGCGAGCGCGTACGCCGCACGATCCGCTCGACCCCGCAGCGCGCGTCGGTGCTGGCCGCCGACGGGCGGCGGCTCGATCGCGAGCCGACCGCGGCGGCGATCGCCGGCAAGCCGCCGGCGGGCGACGACCCCGGCTCCGGCCTCGAGCGCGCCTACAACGACCGGCTCGCCGGCCGGCCGAGCGCGGTGCTGCTGTTCGGCAACCGCCGCATCGCCGCCACGAAGTCGCGCCGCGGCCGCTCCGTGCGCGCGACGATCCGCCCCGGCCTGCAGCGCGCGGCGGTCTCCGCGCTCGGCGACAAGCTCGGCGGCGTCGCGGTGATCCGCCCGCGCGACGGCGCGGTGCTGGCGCTCAGCGGGCTGGCGACGACGGGCCCGCAGCCGCCCGGCTCGACGTTCAAGATCATCACGCTCTCTGCCGCGCTGCAGACCAAGAAGGCTTCGCCGTCGGACGTCTATCCGGTGCGCACCTTCGCGACGCTGTCGGGCGTCAAGCTGCGCAACGCCAGCGACGAGTCGTGCGGTGGCTCACTGACCCAGTCGTTCGCGCACTCCTGCAACTCGGTGTTCGCCCCGCTCGGCGCGGAGGTCGGCCGCAAGCGCATGGTCGCCGCCGCCGAGCGCTTCGGCTTCAACGTCAAGCCGCGAGTTCCCGACGCGGTGACGAGCCAGTTTCCGAAGGACCTCAAGGACGACCTCGCGGTCGGCGCGGCGTCGATCGGCCAGGAGCGCGACCTCGCCACGCCGCTGCAGATGGCGGCCGTCGGAGCGACGATCGCCAACCGCGGCGTGCACCCGTCGCCGCGGATCGTGCGCTCGGACAAGGTGGTCCGCAAGCGCGCGATCTCGCGCGCGACCGCAGCCCAAGTGCGGGAGATGATGCTCGCCGTCGTGCGCGGCGGCACCGGCACGGCGGCGGCGCTGCCGGGCGTCGACGTCGCCGGCAAGACCGGCACCGCGGAGCTGCGCCCGACCGCGGGCGGCCCGGCGGACCCGAAGAACACCGACGCCTGGTTCGTCGCCTTCGCCCCCGCGCGGTCGCCGAAGGTCGCCGTCGCGGTCATGCTCGTCGGCGCCGGCCAGGGTGGTGCCACCGCGGCGCCGATCGCCCGCGAAGTGCTCAGCGCCGCGCTCTAGGCCCTGGCGAAGCGGCTGAGCGTGCGCTCGGCGCTGATGCCCTGGAGGTGCTCGCGCCAGACGCGGTAGTAGGCGACCTCCTCCTTCGTGCGCAGCGCCGGCTCGACCGCGCCGCGCTCGGCCTCGAACTCGGCGTCGGAGACCGTCTCCGCGACCGCACGGGTGAGCACGTCGCGGGCGCCTGAGCCGTCGCCGAACTCGGCCTTCGTGCGCCACAGCAGCTCGTCCGGCAGCCAGCCCTCGAACGACTCGCGCAGGAGCTTCTTCTCCGGCGTGCCCTGCTTCTCGCCCGGCGGGATTCGCAGCGCCCAGGCGATCACGTTGCGGTCGAGGAACGGCACGCGCGCCTCGACCGCGTGGGCCATCGTCACGCGGTCGCAGCGCTGCAGGTTGAGGTTGTGCAGCGAGCGCACGGTGCGCTCGAGCTCGGCGTGCAGCGCGGCGTCCTCGGTGAACTCGCGCATGTACTCGTAGCCGGCGAACAGCTCGTCGGCGCCCTCGCCGGTGAGCACGACCTTGACGTGCTGGCGGGTGGTGCGGGCGAGCATGTAGTTCGGGACCGCGCTGCGCACGAGCCCGGGGTCGAATGACTCGATCGCGCGCACGACGTTGGGCAGCGACTCGAGCGCCTCGGCCGCCGTGTAGGTGACCTCGACGTGCTCGCAGTCGAGGTGGTCGGCGACCTGGCGCGCGGCGGCGAGGTCGGGCGAGCCCTCGGTGCCGACCGCGAACGTCTGCAGCCGCCGTCCGCGCTCGTTCGCGATCCGTGACGCGATCGCCGCGACGAGCGAGGAATCGAGACCGCCGGAGAGGAAGACGCCGACGTTGACGTCGCCCATCATCTGCTGGCGCACCGCGCGCACGAGCGTCTCGCGCGTGCCGGTGAGCAGCGCCTCGCGGTCCTCGACGGGCGCCTGCTGCGGCGGCACGGCGGAGGCGAAGCGGACGAGCCCCTGCTCCGGCGTCCACGCGCAGCCGGGCGGGAACGGCTCGACGAACTGCTGCCAGTCGGGGTCGAAGGCGTGCATCTCGGAGGCGAAGCGGACCGCTCCGTTCCGGCGCGCCCAGTAGAGCGGCTTGATGCCGACGGGGTCGCGGGCGACGACGAAGCGCCCGTCGCGGCCCGCCATCACGAACGCGAACATGCCGCTCATCTCGGCCAGCCCGGCCGTGCCGCGCTCGTCCATCAGGTGCAGCGCGACCTCGTTGTCGGAGGTGGTCAGCAGGTCGCGGTCGACGAGCCCGGCGCGCACCTCCTCGTGGTTGTAGACCTCGCCGTTGCCGACGAGCCACGCGCTCTCGTCGCGCGTGCACAGCGGCTGCTGCCCGCCGCCGACGTCGACGATCGACAGCCGCCGGTGACCGAGCCAACTGCCGTTGACGCGGATCGCGCCACGGTCGTCGGGGCCGCGGTGCGCGAGGCGCTCGAGCATCCGCTCGAGTTGGTCCGGGTCAGAGCAGCCGTGCTCAGCGACGATGCCGCACATGGTTTCGAAACCGTACCCGGTCGGTCAGTGGCCGAAGCCGAGCGCGCTCGCCGCGGCGGCGGGCGGCAGGTACGCCTCGGGGCGGCGGTCCGCCAGATGGTCGATGACCATGCGGGCGTCGGCGACCGCCGCGAGATCGACCTCGGCGAGCGCGAGCCCCTCGCGCGCGCCGGTGCGCGCGAGCACGGCGCCCTCGGGATCGACGATCTTGGCCGAGCCGAGGAAGCGCAGCGGCCCCCAGCGCCCGGTCTGGTTGGCGGACACGACGAAGACCTGGTTCTCGACCGCGCGGGCCGTGTCGCAGAGGTCGAAGTGGCGCGTCTGGCGGTCCTCGCGGATGCGCTGCGCGGGGCGCTGGCGGTCGACCGGCCACGCCGACAGCGAGCACACGATCTCGGCACCGTCGAGCGCGAGCGCACGCGCCGCCTCCGGGAAGAGCTTGTCGTAACAGAGCAGCATCCCGAGGCGGCCGACCGGGGTGTCGAAGGCGGCGAAGCGGTCGCCGGGGACGTAGGCGAAGCGCTCGGCGGGCGGCAGGTGGACCTTGCGCTGGTGGCCGAGCACGCCGTCGCCGCTGACGCAGATCGCCGACGCGTAGAGGCCCTCCGGCGCCAGCTCGCTGTAACCGGCGCAGATCACGAGGTCACCGGCGAGCGCGATCAGGCGCGCGATCTCGGGCCCGTCGGGCGCCAGCCCGTTCGGGACGTCGGGCGCCATCTCCTCCGGCCCCGGCTCGCGCACGTAGCCGCCGAGCGCGGACTCCGGCAGCACCAGCAGCTTCGCGCCCTCCTCGCGGGCACGCGCGGCGTAGTGCTCGACGCGCGCGAGCGCGGCATCGACGTCACGGTCAAACGGGGCGGCAAGAGCGGCGACGACGGTCACAGGAGCAGTATCGGCTCGACGGGCGCTGAGGTCGATGGACAGCCTGGACAATCGTCGCGGGCAGATGTCTGGCCGCCGGTACAAAAGGATCGCGCGATTATTTCCCCGCTCGCATGGGGATTCCTGGCGGATGGCCCTCCTCGAGCTCGTCCGTCATGAACCCGATTGGCTCGCGGCCCTCGAGGTCGCGTTCACGCTGCCGCCCGGCACGCCCGAGCGCCGCGGCGAAGAAGACCCGTGGGATGGCGACCCGCCCGCCGGCGAGGAGGAGCCGCGGCGGATCTCCGACGAGCTGCTGTGGCTGCGCCACGCGGTCGAGGAGCCCGACGCGAGCGGGCTGACGCCGCTGCCGGAGTCGGCCGCCGTCGGGATGTGGGACGCCGAGGACGCGTGCCTGCGCCGGCTCTGCCGCCTGCGCGACCGCAAGATCCTCGACGCCGCCGGCTTCCTGCTCCACGAGGCCGAAGAGACGAACGCGCTGCTCGACGCCGAGGACTAACCCTCAACCCTCCTAAAGGGGTCTGACCCCTGGTTGAGGCTTAGGCCGCGATCGACGCGATCGCCTCGACCGCGCGGTCGTAGTGCTCGCGCCGGATCGAGATGTGCGACTGCTGGCTCATGCTGCGCGCCGCGACGCCGATCGCCTCGACCGGCGGCGCCGCGTCGAGCACCGGGACGACGAGCAGCGTCTCGATCTCGATCGTCCACGGCCAGCGCGGGTGCTCGCGCGGCTCGGGGTCGCCGAGCACCTGCGCGATCGCGAACACCCGCCGCCAGACCGACGCGTACATGACCAGCCGGTCCCCCGGCGCCATCCGCGGGCGCCGCGGGAAGCCCGTGCGCCGCAGCAGCTCAGGCCGCTGCTCGAGCCAGTCCTCAGCGAGCGGCCCGCGCGCGTGGCCGACCGCCTTCAGCCAGTAGGCGGTCGGCCGGTCGCTCAGACGTGGGCTCCCAGCAGCGTCAGGTCGGCCTCGCTGAGGCGGTCGCTCGACGTCTTCGCCTGGTGCCAGTACGGGTACAGCAGCGGCGGCGCGCTCACCTCGTCGAGCCGCGCGCGCTCGTCGTCCGCGAGCACGAGATCGGCCGAGCCGAGGTTGTCGGCGAGCTGCTCCTCCGTGCGCGCGCCGACGACCACCGAGGCGATGCCGGGGCGCCCGAGCGTCCACGCCAGCGCGACCTGCGCGGGCGAGACGCCGCGCGCTTCGGCGATCGTCGCGAGCACCTCGATCGTGTCGAACAGCTTGTCCTCGTCGCGCACCGGCGGCTCGTTCCAGTCGGTGAGGTGGCGCGAGCCCTCCGGGTAGTCCTCGCCGCGGCGGTACTTGCCGGACAGCAGGCCGCCCGCGAGCGGGCTCCACACGAGGATGCCGACGCCCTGGTCGAGCCCCGCCGGGACGAGCTCGTACTCGGCGTCGCGCGCCTGCAGCGTGTAGTAGATCTGCTGCGAGACGAAGCGCTGGAGGTTGCGGCGCTCGGAGATGCCGAGTGCCTTCATCAGCTGCCAGCCGGCGTAGTTGGAGCAGCCGATGTAGCGGACCTTGCCGGAGTTGACGAGGTAGTCGAGCGCGCCGAGCGTCTCCTCGAGCGGAGTGTGGCCGTCCCACTCGTGCACCTGGTAGAGGTCGATGTAGTCGGTGCCCATGCGGCGCAGGCTCGCCTCGCAGGAGCGGATCAGGTGGTGGCGGGAGAGGCCCGCGTCGTTGGGGCCGTCCCCCATCGGCATGCGCGCCTTGGTGGCGAGCAGCACGCGGTCGCGGCGGCCCTTGAGCGTCTTGCCGACGATCTCCTCCGACAGGCCGTCGGAGTAGACGTCGGCGGTGTCGATCAGGTTGACGCCGGCGTCGAGGCACATGTCGACCTGGCGGGTCGCGGTGTCGACGTCGGTGCCGCCGACCTTGGCGAAGTTGCCCCGGCCGCCGAAGGTCATCGTGCCGAGGGTGAGGGCGGACACCCGGAGGCCGGAGTGTCCGAGCTGGCGATAGTCCATCGACGCAGCCTACGCGTCGAGCGGTACAACAAGAGGTATGACCGACGCAACCAAACTTCACGGCCCCGAGCACGTCCGCGTCTACGAAGAGACGGACGGCGAGGTCGGCCACAACTGGCGCAAGGGCTCGCCGATCCTCATCCTCACGACCACCGGCCGCAAGTCCGGGGATGAGCGCAAGAACGCCCTGATCTACGGCATGGCCGGGGACAACCCGATGATCGTGGCCTCCAAGGGCGGCAACCCGCAGCACCCCGCCTGGTACCTCAACCTGCGCGACGAGCCAGAGGTCCAGGTCCAGATCAAGGCGGACAAGTTCCCCGCCAAGGCTCGCGACGCGACGCCCGAGGAGCGGCCTGAGCTGTGGGAGCAGATGGCCGAGATCTGGCCCGACTACGACAACTACCAGGAGAAGACCGACCGGGAGATCCCGATCGTGATCCTCGAGCGCGCGGCCTAGCCGCGGGCGCGGATCGCCTCGTCGGCGAGCCGCTTCGGAGCGACGTGGAGGTACGCCTCCTCGATCGCCCCCGCGATCTCGTTCCAGTCGAGCCCGCGGTTGAGGTGGACGCCCACCCAGCCGCGGTGCCCGACGTAGGGCGGCACGAAGTAGTGCTCCGGCTCGCCGGCCACGAGCGCCGCCTGCATCCCCTCCGGCGCCGCGCACCAGAGGGCGAGCCGGCCGTCGCCGTGGTGATCGTCGAGGTACATCACGAACGTCTTCTTGTCCCGGATGAACCAGGTCGGCGAGCCGTGGCTGAGCCGCTCGGTCGCCTCCGGGAGGCCGAGGCAGATCTCGCGTACGCGCTCGAGTGGCGTCCGATCCGGCACAGGGAGCCGCGACCGTACCGCCCCGATCCGATTCAATGCCAGGCATGACCCTGCGCGCGGGTGTCGATCTCGGCGGGACGAAGGTCCAGACGGTGATCGTCGACGAGCAGTTCTCGGTCCTCGGCCAGATGCGGCTGCCGACGCCCACCGTCGGCGGCCCGCAGGAAGTCGCCGACACGATCGTCGCGACGATCCGCGAAGCGTGCCACCTGGCCGACACCGAGCCGGACCAGCTCGCCTCGATCGGCGTCGGCTCACCCGGTGATGTCGACGACGCGAACGGCATCGTCACGAGCGCGCGCAACCTCCCCGGCTGGGAGGGTGCGTTCCCGCTCGCCCGCGCGTTGCAGGACCCGCTCGGCCCGCCGGTCTCACTCGGCAACGACGTCAACGTCGCCACGATGGCCGAGTTCCACCTGGGCGCCGGCCAGCCGTACAACTCGCTGCTCGGCGTGTTCTGGGGCACCGGCGTCGGCGGCGGCGTCGTGCTCGACGGCAAGCTCTGGCTCGGCCGCGACGCCGCCGGCGAGATCGGCCACATGGTGGTCAAGGTCGGCGGCGCCAAGTGCCCGTGCGGGCGCCACGGCTGCATGGAGGCCTACGCCGGTCGCGGGGCGATGGAGACGCGAGCCCGCGAGCTCATGAAGAAGGGGGAGCAGACCGACCTCTTCGTGATCATGGAGAAGCGCGGGCGCGAGCGGCTCACCTCCGGGATCTGGGCGCGCGCGCTGGTGCGTCACGACCCAATGGCCGTGCGGCTCGTCGACCGCGCGATCGAGGCGCTCGGCGCCGGCGTCGCCTCAGCCGTGAACCTGCTCGACGTCGAGGCGGTGATCATCGGCGGCGGGCTGGGGGTGCGGCTCGGCGACCCCTACCGCAAGCGCATCGAGCACGCGATGCAGCCGCACGTGTTCGCGGACCATCGGCCGCCGCGCGTGCTGCTCGCGCAGCTGGGCGACCTCGGCGGCGCGATCGGCGCCGCGCTGATGGCTTCAGAGGCGGAGACCGCGGCAGCCTGAGCCACCGCGGTCGCCGCCCCGAGCTACCAGTAGTGCCTGCGACCTGCGACGGCGTGGTTCATGGAGCCGAGCACCCACAGCACGGCGCCGATCACGATCAGCACGATGCCGATCGTGTAGAGGATGCCGATGCCCAGCACGAGGCCGAGCAGCAGCAAGAGGATTCCGAGAAGGATCATGGCCCCATGCTTCCCAGCGGAGGCGGAAGTCAGGCCTGCTGGGCGCGCAGCGCCGCTTTGTGCGCGCGCTTGCCGGCCTGGTACTCGGCCAGCGCCTCGGGCGAATCGACGTCGCCGAGCGTCGGATGCGAGGGCACGAGCGGCTCGGCCAGCTCGACACCGAAGCGCTTGGCGAGCACCGAGCCGAGCGCCTTGACCTTCATCTCGCCGAACCCGGGCAGCGCCTCGAGGTTCGCCTTGAGCTCCTCCGTCGAGGTCGCGTCGGTCCACACGCGCGCCGCGTCGCCGTCGTAGCGCTCCGCGATATGCGCGGCCAGCAGGTTCACGCGCCGCGCCATCGAGCCGGGGAAGCGATGGATCGCCGGGCGCTCGCGGAAGAGGTCCTCGAGCGGCGCCGACGCGACCCGGGCCGGCTCGAGCGTGCCGAGGCGCTCGCGCAGCACGAGCGGCCCCGCGAACGCCTTCTGCACCGTCACCTGCTGGTCGAGCGCGAAGCCGACGAGCAGGGCGAACGGGTCCTCGACGAGCAGCACGTTCGCCTCGTCGGAGTCGGTGAAGTGGAGGCGATCGGTCATGCGGGCATGGGGATCGTCGCGCGGATGCGGGTGCCGCCGCCTGCGGGGCTGTCGACCGCGAGGCGGCCGCCGAGCACGTCAACGCGGTCGCTCAGGCCGAGCAGCCCGGTCCCCTTCTCGATGTCGGCGCCGCCGACGCCGTCGTCGCTCACTTCCACCACCAGCGCCTCCTGCTCCTTCGCGATCCGCACGTCGATCTTGCTCGCCTGCGCGTAGCGCGCGGCGTTGGCGAGCGACTCGGCCGCCACGAAGTAGGCGCCGCGCGCGAGCGGCAGCGGCAGCTCGCCCTCGTAGACGTCGACCTCGATCGGGACGTCGGAGGCCTGGCACAGCGACGCCAGCGCCTGGCCGAGTCCGCGCTCGCGCAGCGCCACCGGGTGCAGGCCGCGCGCGAGCTTGCGCAGCTCCGCGTGGGCCTGCGCGAGCTCCTCCTCGGCGCGCGCCACCAGGTCGTGCGCGGGGTCGTCCTCGTCGAGCTTCATCCGCGACACGCGCAGCAGGTTCGAGACCGCGAGCAGCCGCTGCTGGGCGCCGTCGTGCAGGTCGCGCCCGACGCGCCGGCGCTCCTTGTCCGCCGCCTCGATCACGCGCTCCCGCGAGGCCGCCAGCGCCTTCGCCTGGTTGCGGCGCTCGAGCTCCGCGGACGCCCGCGCGGCGAAGATCCGCAGCGCCGCAGCGTCCTCCTCGCCCGCCTCCATCGGCCGCGTGTCGAGCACCGCGAGGTGCCCGAGGTGCACGTCGTCGGAGGACTTCAGGCACACCGCGACGTAGCTCTGCAGCCCGAGGTTGATCGCGATCTCGGCCTTCGGGAACCGCTGGCTCAGCGACTCCGGGAACGCGACCCACGGGTAGTCGGTCATCACCGCGCACGGCGTGCCGGCGGTGTCGTAGCTGAATGGCTCCTCGATGAACGCGCCGTCGTACCAGCTCACCAGCGTCCGCACGTGCATGCCGGAGGGGTCGTCCGCCTCGCAGATCAGCACCATCTTGGCCGCGAACGCCTCGGCGACGTGCTGGGCCAGGCAGCGCAGGAACTCGTCGCCGACCGCGCCGGCAGTCCCCTCTGCCACGGCCGCCAGGAGCTCGTGACCGCGCAGCCGCCCGGGAGGGAAGGTCGTGGACACGTCCTCGATCGTACCTCCACCGAGCGGCCACGCCCGATCGACTGCTCTCATGCCGAAGGTGAAGGGAGACGATGCCCCTCTCACGAACCCCTCTCGTCGACCCGTGAAACCGCAGACCCCTGTGCCTGATCCGCTGCGTCGCGGCAACATCGCGCTGCTCGCGGTGCTCGAGGGTCTGCCCGATGCCACCGTCGGCGCGGCGCGCGACGGCCGGATCGTGTTCTGCAACGGGCTGGCCGAGCAGCAGTTCGGCTACGACCGCAAGGAGCTGATCGGCCAGCCGATCGAGATCCTGTGGCCGGAACGCTTGCGCGATCGCTACAAGCGCAACCTGGAGCTCTACTTCGAGCTCGATCACCCGCTGCGCTTCACCGAGCGCGCCTACGGCCGGTGTAAGGACGGCAGCGAGTTCATCGGCGAGATGAGCTGGGGCATCGTGGAGAGCGAGGACGGCCCGCTGCTGCTGGCGATCGGCCGCAACATCTCCGAGCGGCTCCAGACCGAGCAGCGACTGCGCCGGCAGTCCGAGCAGCAGGCGGTGGTGGCCACGCTCGGCGAGCGCGCGCTGCGCGGCCTCGCCCCCGGCGAGCTCAGCAAGGAGGCCGCCGAGCGGGTGCGCGCCGTGCTCGGCGTGGAGCGCGTGGAGGTGCTCGACGGGCCGCGCGAGATCGCCGCCTGGGGCGCGCTGGAGCGTGCCGCGAGCAAGGTCAGCGTCCCGATCCACACGGGCGACCGCGTGCACGGCGCGCTCGTGGCCGCGTCGTCGACGGAGGGCGCGTTCGGCGACGAGGAGGGCTCGTTCCTGCAGGCCGTCGCCAACGTGCTGGCGATCGGCTTCTCGCGCCTGCACCTCGAGGAGCAGATGCGCCAGCAGGCGCTGCACGACTCGCTGACCGGCCTGGCGAACCGCACGCTCTGCCGCGACCGCATCCTCCACGCGCTCGCGATGTCCGAGCGCGAGGGCGGCAACGCGGCGGTGCTGTACGTCGACGTCGACAACTTCAAGCGCGTCAACGACGTCTTCGGCCACGCGGCGGGCGACGAGCTGCTGATCGCGCTCGCCCAGCGGATGGTCGGCCACCGTCCGCCCGGCCGACACCGTCGCGCGCCTCGGGGGCGACGAGTTCGTCGTCGTCTGCGAGTCGGTCGACGAGCGGACCGCGCTCGCGCTCGGCTGGCGCGTTGCCGCCGCGGTGCAGGAGCCGATCGTCGCCGCCGGCACCGAGCACCAGCTCGCCGCGAGCATCGGGATCGCGCTCGGCACGGGCGCCGGCACCGACCCCGACGTCCTCATCGGCCACGCCGACACGGCGGCCTACCGGGCGAAGGAGCGCGGCTCCGGCCGGGTCGAGCTGTTCGACGAAGGGCTGCGCCGCCGCGCGGCCGAGCGGCTGCGCACCGAGAGCGACCTCGAGGGCGCGCTCGAGCGGCGCGAGCTCGAGCTCGTCTTCCAGCCGATCGTGACGCTCGCGACGGGCGAGACCGTCGCCCACGAAGCGCTGCTGCGCTGGCAGCGCGTGGGGCCGGAGATCGGGCCGGCGGACTTCATCCCGGTGGCCGAGGAGTCGGGGCTGATCATCCCGATCGGCTCATGGGTGCTCGAGCACGCCTGCCGCACCGGGGCGGCGCTGGTCGGCGACACCGACGGCTGGATCTCGGTCAACCTCTCCGCGCGCCAGGTCGCCCAGCCCGACCTGCTCGAGGTGGTGGCGGGCGCGCTGCGCTCCGGCGGGCTCAAGCCCTCCGCGCTGCGCCTCGAGCTGACCGAGACCGTGCTGCTCGGCGTGACGCCCGCGATCGTGTCCAACCTGGAGCGCCTGCACAACCTCGGCGTGCGGCTCGTGCTCGACGACTTCGGCACCGGCTACTCGTCGTTCCAGCACCTCAAGGACTTCCCGATCGACACGATCAAGATCGACCGCTCGTTCGTGGCCAACCTCGGCCGCTCGTCGCAGGACGCGGCGATCGTGGCCTCGGTGGTGTCGATGGCGAGCGCGCTCGGCCTCGGCGTCGTGGCCGAGGGCGTGGAGAACGAGACGCAGGCACAGCTGCTGCGCGAGCTCGGCTGCCCGCTCGCGCAGGGCTACTTCTTCGGCGCGCCGGCCTAGGGCGGCCAGCGCCAGCTCGACACCTGCACGCTCCAGCTCTCCCTGGAGCTCCTGCGGCGCCGCCTGGACCGCCCGCGGGGTCGTCGCGCGCGCCATGCAATGCGCCACCAGGTGCCCGGCCGCCTCTCCCACGTTCCACTCCACCGGGTGCAGCCGGTACGCGCCGTTGGTGATGTGCGTGGTCCCGATCGCCTTGCCGGCGCCGACCAGGTTCTCGACCCGCTGCGGCACGAGCGCGCCCAGCGGGATCTCGAACGGGTGACAGGCCAGATCGAGGTAAGGGTCGCCGCCGGTCGACGGGTGCAGGTCGATCCGGTAGGCGCCGATCCCAACGCTGTCGGGGAAATGCGCGGGGCCGTCGGTGAGGTCCTGCTCGACCACGGTGGTGACCGCGCGCAGCCGCCGCGGCTCGCGGATGTAGGCGTGCTTGGCGAGGCCGTCGGGCGTGTCGCCGACGACGTCTCCGCGCAAACGCAGCCCGGGGAGGCCGCCATCGGTCTGGATCCAGTGCAGGAAGCTCAGGCTCAGCTCGCGGGCGCCGGCCGCCCGCCCGTCGAGCACGACCTCGTCGGGGTAGTCGATCTGCGGCCAGTTCACGAGCGTGATGTCCGAGGCGTAGGCGTCGGGCGCAAACAGCCCGCGCGCGGCGATCCGGCGGAAGCGCCAGAGATCCTTGTCGAGGTCGGGGTCGTCGAAGTCCGGGCCGATGGCGAGCGGATCCTCGTCCGGGTTTGGCGCCAGCCACCGCTCGACGGGCCGGTTCGTCTGCGGGTCCGGCGCGACCCAGCTGAAGCGTGGCGCGAACTCGGGGTAGCGGGCCGGGCGCGGGATCGTGTGGTCCTCGCCCGCGAGGTGGTCGACGGCGAAGCAGACCGTCACCGGCTGGAGGTTGCCCGGCTGGTGCTCGGCCGGCGCGTGCGGCTCGCCGGTCGCTTCGAAGCCGATGCCGTACTCGACGCGGGCAAGCGGGAGCAGGTCGCCGCACTCGCTGGCATCGAGGTACCAGTCGGCGACCACCACGGTGTCCTCGCCGCCGCCGCGCAGCGTCACCGCCGCGATGCGGTCGCCCACGGTCTCGACCGCCACCGGCGCGTGCTCGAGCCGCAGCTCGACCGCCGCCGGGAGCATCGCCTCGAGCACGGCGAGCGCGACGCGCGGCTCGTGGCCGAGCCGCGAGACGAAGCAGGCGCCCGGGTTGAGGTGCGCGACGCGCCGTGCCGCGTCGGTGAGCGGGAAGTGCTCGCGGTAGTGCCGGCGGATGCCGTCGCGCAGCGCGCGATAGCTCGCCGTGCAGCCGTGCGTCTCGATCCACGGGTGCTCGTCCGGCGGCACCGCCTGGCTCGTGAGCTGTCCGCCGATCCAGTCGGTCGGCTCGCTCATGACGACGTCGAGCCCGCGGCCGGCGAGAGCGATCGCCGCCGCCACGCCGCCGAGTCCGCCGCCGACGATCAGGACGTCGGCGCGGCGCTCGATCAGTCGCGCGCCCTTCGCGCGCGCCCGCTGCCGTAGGACGCGAGGTCGACCACGAAGGCGAAGCCCACGATGAACCAGTCGAAGCCTTCGACGGCGCGCCCGGAGTCCCACGTGAACGCGTAGGCGAGCGTCGTCCACGGCAGCAGGAAGAAACCGAGCAGCGGGACCCAGAGCGAGTCGTACGCGCGGTCCAGCACGTTGCTGAATAGCCACACGAAGACGAGCGCCAGGCGCGGCGAGATGAGTGCGAACAGGACGACGAAGCAGCCCACGGTTACTCCCTTCCGATCAGTTCGGCGACCTGCCGCTTGAGTTCCTCCACCTCGCGCTCGAGCCGGTCGAGCCGGCTCTCCTGCGGGGGTCCCGCCTGTGCCATGGGCGCCGCAGCCGCAGCCAGCACGGTGCGGGCGCCGCCGGCTCGTCCTCCAGATCCTCGCTCAGCCGGTGCCCGTAGCGCTCCTCCTTCTGCCCGGGCCGGCGCTCGTGCCGCGCGACGAACTTGCGCTCGATCAGGCTCTGCAGCGTCGTCTCGAGCTCGCCGTCACGGAACGCGTACAGCCGGTCGACCCGCGCTCGCAGCTCACCCGGCGTCTGCGGGCCGCGCAGCATCAGCACCGCGAGCAGCGCCTGCTGGTCGACGCTCAGCCCCGGGGTCTCGTCGAGCAGGTGGCGGTACTTGGCCGCCCGCGCGCCGCTGGCGAAGCGTGTCCAGCGCCGTCGCGCCAGCCGGTGCAGGGCGTCGCGGATCATCGCCTCGTCGTAGGCGACGACCGGGTCGCGGTTGGTGGACTGGTTGCACGCTGCCCGCAGCGAGTTGAGGCTCAGGGGATAGACGTCCGGTGTCGTGCGCTGCTTCTCGATCAGGCACCCGAGCACCCGGACCTCGACGGCGTCCAGATCCACGGTCCGGCACTCTAGGGAATGTTCCGCAGCCGCTGCAGCTCTTCGGCGACGTCGAAGGCGGGCTCCGGCCAGCGCAGCCCGAGCTCCTCGAGCTGCTCGCACAGCAGCCGCGTGATCGCCCAGTTGCGGTACCACTTGCGATCGGCGGGCACGACGTGCCAGGGCGCCGCGTCGGTGTCGCAGCGCTCGAGCGCGTCGGCGTAGGCCGCCATGTAGTCGTCCCACAGCGCGCGGTCCTCGAGATCGCGCGGGTTGTACTTCCAGCGCTTGGTCGGGTCCTCGAGGCGCGCGATCAATCGCTGCTTCTGCTCCTCGGGCGAGATGTGGAGCATGCACTTGACGATCTTCATCCCGCCGTCGGTGAGCTCGGCCTCGAAGCGGTTGATGGCGTCGTAGCGGCGGCTCCACGTGCGCTTCGGGACGGCGCCGCGGACGCGCGCGGCGAGCACGTCCTCGTAGTGCGAGCGGTCGAAGACGCCGAGCTTGCCGGCGCGCGGGAGCTGCCGGCGGATGCGCCACAGGAAGTCGTGCTTGCGCTCCTCCGGCGTCGGCCGTCCGAAGCTCGCGACGTGCAGGCCGGACGGGTCGCACTGGCCGACGACGTGGCGAACGCTGCCGCCCTTGCCCGACGTGTCGAGCCCCTGGAGGACGAGCAGCACGCTGCGCTGCCCGCCGCTGCGCCCCTCGGCGTAGAGCTGCTCCTGGAGCGTCGAGAGGCGCTCGGCCAGCGCGGCCTGCTCCTTCTGGGCGTCGGCCTTGCTGCCCTTGAAGCCGGGGGTCGCGCGGGTGTCGATCGCGTCGAGGTCGCGCACCCGCAGACGGTCGCTCATGCGCTTCGCCATCACGCGAGGCTAGCCATGCGCAAGGATGCGCGCGTGGTCCTCACGCGCGAGTACGTCGACATCCCGGTGGACGGCCGGCAGATGCGCACGTTCGTGGCCGCGCCTCGCGACGGCGGCCCCTATCCCGGCGTCGTCTTCTACACCGACATCTTCCAGCTCACCGAGCCGTCGCTGCGCTGGGCCGTGCGGCTCGCGGGCTATGGCTACGTGGTGGCGGTGCCCGAGATCTACCACCGCATCGAGCCGGCCGGCACGGTGCTCGAGTTCGACGACGACGGCAAGGTCCGCGGCCAGGGCGACGCCGACGCAACCACGGTGGCGGACTTCGACGCCGACGTCGACGCCGCGCTCGCCTGGCTGGCGGAGCACTCGAGCGGCTCGCTCGGCGCCGCCGGCCACTGCACCGGCGGCCACCTCGCGTTCCGCGCGGCGTTTCACGAACTGGTGCGCGCGACCGCGTGCTGGTACGCGACCGGGCTGCACGACGGCAAGCTCGGCAAGGACCCGGATGCGGGCTCGCTCGCGCGGGCGCGCGAGATCGAGGGCGAGCTGCTGGCGGTCTGGGGCACGACCGACCCGCACACGCCGGAGACCGCGCGCGAGGTGATCAAGGCGGGGCTCGACCCGCTCGCGACCCGGCTGACGTGGCGCGAGTACGCGGCCGCGCACGCGTTCGGCCGCGACGTCGGCGACCGCTACGACCCCGCGGTGACCGACGAGGCGTTCGCGGAGACGATCGCGCTGTTCCGGCGCAGCCTCTAGGCGGCGAGGAGCTCTTCGGTCGGCCGGTCCCAGACGGGGGCGTCCGGCTCCTCGGCCAGCTGCTCGGCGGCGCGCACGAGGTCGACGGCGACCGAACGCACCTGGCCGGCGATCTGCGTCAGCTCGGGCGAGTCGTACGCGTGATTCGCGTGGCGGGCGGCGCTGAGCGCGAGCGGGCGCAGCTCCGTGTGGCGGGCGGGCTCGTCGTACTGCGCGCCGAGCTCCCAGACCGCGTCAGCGAACTCGCGGACCGCCAGCGGAAGCCCAGCGGGCGCCGGCTCGGCGCCACGCGTGTGGCGCAGCACGTAGCGGGTGAGCACGCGCGCGTTGCGGACCGCGAAGTCGACCTGGGGCATCGTGTCCTCATAGCGGCGCAGGACCGCGCGGTCGCCACGGCGGGTGAGCGAGAAGCGCGCGGTCTCGCTCGCCGCGGGCAGCGCGTCCTCGAGCGCCTCGACGTCATCGTCCATCTCGCGCGCGGCGTGCAGCGCCTGCTGCGCGCGGCCGGTGTCCCCGGTCTCGAGCGCGCCGGCGGCCTCCTGCAGCGTGTGCCCGAGCTTGCCGACCACGGACTGCGCGGCGCGGTTGACCATCAGGACGGGATCCGCCGGCAGCAGCAGCGACGCGATCGCGAGCCCAATGCCGCCGCCGATGAGACCCTCGAACAGCCGGTCGAGCGAGAACCCGGGCTCGGCCTGCTGCAGCGAGGCAAGCAGGATCGCCGACACAGCGGCCTCGTTGACGAGCATCGGCCCGCCGCGCAGGAGCAGCGCCGCGGTCATGGCGAGCGTCACGACCAGCGCGATCTGCCACGGGCCGGTGCCGATCAGCGCGAGCAGCACGCTGGCGACGGCGAGGCCGATGACCACGCCGCCGACGAGCTCGACCGCCTCGCGGCGGCGGTGTCCGTAGGTGGCGCCGAGGCAGATCACCGCAGCGATCGAGGCGAACGCCGGGCGCGGGCTGGGGAGCAGCAGGATTGCGAGGTACCAGGCAGCGACCGCGGCAGCGGCGGTCTGGAGCACGACGGGCATCTGGGGGAGGACGGTGCGGCGGAACATCTCTTGAGTGTCATCGGCGGTCCTAAGGGTTCCTTGAGCCCGCAACAACATCCTTTAATACCAGCCGCCGACGCCCTCCCCGCCGACCGGATCCTGCGGCGGCGGGCCGAGCGCCGCGATCCGCTCGCGGGCGGCCTCCAGCTCGGCCTCGGACAGGTCCTCGCGCAGCAGGTCGTAGTTCTCCTGGCCCGGCGGGTAGGCGCCGACGACGGTGAAGCCGTCGCGCGGCGTCGCGCGACGGTGGCCGGTGCCGGCGGGCAGGACGAGCACGTCGCCGGCTTCGACCTCGAACGCCTGGCCCTGCGGGCCGCCGAGCTCGATCGTCGCGCGGCCCGCCACGCACGCGAGCGCCTCATGGGAGGTCGAGTGGAAGTGGTGGAAGTCGAACACGCCCGCCACCCACGAGCCGCCCCAAGCGTGCCGGGCAAAAAGCGCGCGCGCCGCGTCGGCGTCGGTCACGGCCTCGACGCCGCGGTAGACGAGCACGGGGAAGCGCGAGTTGTTCGGGATGTGAGCGCCGGGCGGCGCCTGCCAGGTCTCGCTAGGCGCCAAGCCAGGCAGCTTGCTGCCTCGCGGGGGGAGCCTCATCGGTACACCGCCCCCAGCAGCGCCGCGTAGGAGCGCACGAGCAGCGCGCGCTCCTCGCGCAGCAGCGGGTGCTGCGGGTCCTTGCCCGCCTCGATCCAGCGGTCGGAGACGTCCATCGCCTGCGCCCGCAGCTCGGCCGCGCGCCGGACGTCCTCCGGCGGTGCGCCGTAGGTGTAGGCGTAGAGGTCGCGCAGCGCGACGACCAGCGCCTCGCCGAGCGCGTGGTCGCCGTACTGGTTCTCGCGGTGCGCGCGCCACCACTCGACCTCGAGCTCCGCCGCGCGCACCGGGTCGATGCTCGCGCCCAGCAGCCGGTAGAAGCGCGTCATCGTCGCCCGCGCGCCGTCGGGGTCGTTGTCGGGGAACGGCGCCCACTGCATGTTCGCCCGCAGCACCAGCCACGCGCCGTAGAGCGTCTTCGGCCAGCTCATGCGGAACGCCGCGCGCACGAGCGCGACCGACGCGACCAGGAACGCCGCCCACTTGCGGCGGTAGTAGGTCTCCCACGCGCGGCACTCGTAGCGGCCGACGGCGCGAGGATCGAAGCGGCGCATCAGGCGATCACCATCGTGCCGCCGCGCGGCGAGAAGGTCACGTTGCGCCGCGCCACCCGCTCGGCCGTGCCGGACGCCGGCCGCAGCGTCCGCCGCCGCACGATCTCGGCGAGCGCGACGCGCATCTCCATCTCCGCGAACGCCGCCCCGAGGCAGCGCCGCACGCCGCCGCCGAACGGGATCCACGCGTAGGTCGCGGGCGCGTCCTCGAGGAAGCGCTCGGGGCGGAACGCGTACGGCTCCGGGTAGCGATCCGGGCGCGTGTGGGCGAGCCAGATCGCCGGCGTCACGTCGGTCTCCGGCGGGAGCACGTGGCCGTTGACGCGCAGCTCCTCGCTCAGCCGCCGGCCGGCGAGCGGGACCACGGGGCGCAGCCGCAGCGACTCGGCCACCACCGCGCGCAGGTACGCGTCGTCGTCGGCCGCGCCGAGGCGCTCGAGCACGTGCGGGTGGCGCAGCAGGAGGTCGAACGTCCACGCCAGCCCGGTCGCCGTGGTCTCGTGCCCGGCGAGCAGCAGCGTCATCAGCTGGTCGCGGATCTCGGCGTCGTCCATCGGCTCGCCGTCCTCGAACCGCGCCTCGACCAGCAGCGACAGGATGTCCTCGCCCGGATCGGCGCGCCGCGCGGCGATCTCCGCGCCGAGCATCGCGTCGATCTCCTGCCGCAGCGCCTCGAGCTTCGCGAGCGGGTCGGGCCCGCCGAACCGGCGCGAGAGCAGCACGCTGAACTGCAGGCCCGCCGACGACGTGCCGGCCAGCAGCTGCCCGAGGCGCTCGCCCAGCCGCTCGCGGTGCGCGGCGTCGGACACGCCGAACACCGCGCGCAGGATCACCTCGAGCGTGACGGCCTGCATCCGCGGGTGCAGCGCGAACGGCTCGCCCGCCGGCCAGCTGTCGACCTCGCGCGCGACGACCTCGCGCACGGTCGCCTCGTACGCGCGCATGCGCGCGCCATGGAACGGCGGCAGCATCAGCTTGCGGCGCGCGAGGTGCTCGCGCCCCTCGAGCAGCAGCAGCGAGCGCGAGCCCATGATCGGCTGCAGCGCCACCGTGCGGCCCGGGCGGGAGCGTGTGCCCGGGGACCGTGTAGAGCGCGCGGATCGCCTCCGGGTCCGAGAGCATCACCATCGGCGTCTGGAAGCCGAGGAAGCTGACGCTGAACGAGTCGCCGAAGCGCCGGCGGCACGATTCGAGGAACGAGATCGGCCGCAGCAGCCAGCGCAGGGTCTGCACGACCGGCGGCTCGGACGGCCCTGGCGGCAACGTGCTCATGCGCGTACTGTCGCATCGATGCGCACGCGCATCCGCTCCCAAGCCCAGCACCTCACCGGCCGCCGCCGCCACGTCGCGCGGCGGCCGCCCGACGAGGAGCTCGTGCTGCAGCTCCAGCACTCGATCGGCAACCGCGCGACGACCCAGCTGCTGCAGCGGACGCCCCAGGTGCTGACCAAGGCCGGCATCAAGACCGAGTCGCGCGTGAGCGACAAGACGCCCGGCCTGATCCAGACCGCGCTCGAGGAGAGCGTGGAGCTCAAGCCGTTCTTGAAGGGCAAGTTCCCTGGCTCGGCGGTCACCAAGGACTTCGAGATCCACACCGACGAGAAGAGCTTCAACACCGCCATCAAAGCGCATTTCAAGAACACCGAGCCGATGACGGACAAGCAGATGGCGGAGGCATACGGGGGCTACGGCGGGTTCGTCGAGCGCGCGAACCGCAGGATCCACGTCCGCTCGCGCTCGACGTTCGGCCACGCCGTCCACGAGGCGATGCACAGGGTCTCGAGCTCCGGCTTTCGCGGCTTCTGGGGCGACTTCCTCAACGAGGGCGTGACGCAGCTGTTCGCCGACCGGTTGCTGGTCGAGCACGGCCTGACCAAGGTGACCGACCACAAGTACAAGGACGAGCTGGCGTGCGCGGAGAAGCTGGTCGCGCTCACCGACGTCAACACCGTCGCCGGCGCCTACTTCCAGAACGACGCCAAGCTGCGGGAGGCCGTGCTGAAGAAGCTGAACGTCGATCTCCACACGCTGTCGCGGCTGGACGGCAAGACCATCTGCTCGCGCCTGCCGTAGTGCTGCTCGCCGAGCTCGTCAGCGCATCCGAGACCGTCGGCGCCACCAGCGCGCGCAGCGGCAAGATCGCCGTGCTCGCCGACGCGCTGCGCACCGCCTCCCCGGAGGAGGCCGCGATCGCCGTCGCGTTCCTGTCCGGCGAGCTGCGCCAGCGCCAGATCGGCGTCGGCTGGGCGGCGGTCCGCGACGCGCCGCCGCCGGTGGGGATCGCGTCGCTGTCGCTGATCGACGTCGACGCTGCGTTCGCGGCGATCGGGTCGCTCTCCGGCCCCGGCTCGCAGGCGGCCCGGCGCGCCGCGATCGCCGCGCTGTTCGGGCGCGCGACCGGCCCCGAGCAGGAGTTCATGCGCGCGCTGCTCTCCGGCGGCATCCGCCAGGGCGCGCTCGAGGGCGTGATGGCCGAGGCCGCCGCCCAGGCCGCCGGCGTGCCCGCCACGGTCCTGCGCCGCGCGCTGATGCTGCACGGCGACCTCGGCGACGTCGCTGCGACCGCGATGGCGGGCGGTGCCGACGCCCTGCGTGCGATCGGGCTGCAGGTCGGCCGCGGCGTCCGGCCGATGCTCGCCTCGCCCGCCGCCGACGTCGCCGCCGCGATGGAGAAGGTCAGCCCGGCGGCGGTCGAGTGGAAGCTCGACGGCATCCGCGCCCAGGTCCACCGCGACGGCAGCGACGTCGTCGTCTACTCGCGCACGCTCGACGACATCACCGCGCGCGTGCCGAAGATCGTCGAGGCCGCGCTCGCCCTGCCGGTCCGCAGCGTCGTGCTCGACGGCGAGGCGATCGCGCTGCGTGAGGACGGCCGGCCGCACGCCTTCCAGGACACCGCAGGCCGCGCGCTGCCGCTGCAGGCGCTGTTCTTCGACGTGCTGCACCTCGACGGCGAGGACGTGCTCGACGAGCCAGGCGCCGCCCGCGCCGAGCGCCTCGCCGCCGTCGTGCCCGAGGCGCAGCGCGTGCCGCGCGCGCTGGCCGAGGATGCCGAGGCTGCCGCCGCCGTGCTCGAGGAGGCGCTCGCGATGGGCCACGAGGGCGTGATCGTCAAGTCGCTCGACGCGCCCTACGCCGCCGGCCGGCGCGGCGCCGGCTGGCTGAAGGTCAAGCCGGTGCACACGCTCGACCTCGTCATCCTCGCCGCCGAGTGGGGCCACGGCCGCCGCCGCGGCTGGCTCTCGAACCTCCACCTCGGCGCGCGCCACGACACCGAGCCCGGGCAGTTCGTGATGCTCGGCAAGACGTTCAAGGGGCTCACGGACAAGATGCTCCAGTGGCAGACCGAGCACCTGCTCGAGCTCGCCACCGAGCGCGGCGACTGGGTCGTCAAGGTCCGCCCGGAGCTCGTCGTCGAGATCGCGCTCGACGGCCTCCAGCGCAGCACCCGCTATCCCGGCGGTGTGGCGCTGCGATTTGCGCGCGTCCTGCGCCACCGGCCCGACAAGCGCGCCGAGGAGGCCGACACGCTCGCGTCGGTGCTGGCGGTGTCCAGCGGGCCCAGGTAGGGTCGGCGCGCGGCGGGTGCACGAGGCACCGGTCGAGAAAGGACTCGACCATGCCCGCCCGCCCTCACGCTGGGATTGCCAGCCTCGCCGCTTGCGCCGTGCTGCTTGCGGTCGGCGCGACACCTGCGGCCGCGGCGTCCGTCGCCTACGTCGACAAGGGCGAGGTCTGGCTCGCGTCACTCGACGGAAGTGAGAAGGCGCGCCTGGCGAAGCCCGTGGTCAACGGCAACGGCGAAACCGAGACCTGGACCGACATCGCGCAGTCCGACGGCGGGCGGATCGTGGCGGTGCGCAACAAGCCGGGCCGGAGCTCGACCCTCTCGTCGTTCAGGATCTGGGAGCCAGATGGGACCTCCACCGTCGAGGGGCCGCTGAACGCCCCGAGCGGTTGGGCCTCCTACGCCTATCCGTTCGGCTTTGACATCACCGCGGACGGTTCGCAGCTCGTCTACGGCTATTCAAACGAGAGCGACTGCTGCCCGAGCGAGCCCGGGTATGGGACGTACGTCCGGCCGGCGACCGGCAGCACGCTCAATCCGTTTGACATCGCCGGCGAGACGAGGCCCTCGCTCTTCGGCGCGCGGGTCGTCTCGGTCGACGCCTCGTCTCCGACGGTCATCAACGTCCAGGACGCGGGTGCCGGCAACCCCTCGACGACCGCCTTCAGCGCGTGGTACGCGGCAGGCATCCCCGGGCTCGACCTCGAGGGCGTCGACGTCGCGGCCGACGGGCGCTTGGCAGCGCTCGGGTACGGGGCGTACAGCGGCGCCACGCAGACAGTCGGGAAGATCGCCGTCTTCGCGATCCAGGGTGTGGATCAGCTGCCCGCCGTCCCTGCCAGCGTGGACTGCTTCCTGCCCGCGGCCGGCATCGCACGGGACGCATCGCTCGCGCAGGACGCCGGGACCATCGCGTGGAGGGACGACGGCGGCGTGAAGGTGGCCGGCACGCCCTCGACCGCGACAGACCCCTGCGAGCTGGCAAGCACGCCGGTCGTGCTCTCCCCGACCGGCACGCACCCGTCGATCGGGGGCGCCGACGTGGACGCGTTCCTGCCCAAGCCGCCGCCGATCAAGACCTCGACCCCGACCCCGATCCCCGATCCCCGCCGTCCCCGGCCCGGGGGCACCGGGCGCGACCGCGCTCGGCGCCCCGGTCGTGACGCTCCCGAAGCGCCTGACCGCCAAGGCGCTCGCCGGCTCGCGCGGCGTTGCGGTCAAGGTCAGGGTCAGCGGCCCCGGGAAGGTCTCCATCAAGGGCACCGTTCCGGCTCGACGCCTCGGCCGCCGGGGCAAGCCGGTCGTCGTGGCCACCGGAAATCGCATCGCGCGGGCGGCCGGGACGGTGACGATCCGGCTGCGGCTCACCACCGTCGGCCGCAAGCGCGTCCGCCGGCTCAAGGGCGCGCGGCTCACCCTGCGGATCGTGCAGGGCTCGCGGAGCGCGACGAAGGTGGTCAGGCTGCGATAACCGCGCCGCGCCGGGCTCTCCAATCGCCACGCTGGTAGCATTCAGCACATATTGCCGGGGTCTTCGGGCCCTGGCGCGAGCGCGGCCGGTTGCCGCATCGGGCCCGCCACCCGCCGTGCAGTTCATGTGGCGACTCGACAGAGCCGGTCTCCACCTAGCGGCCGAGACGCCGTCACGAGAGGACGCACCCCCTATGCCCCTACGGGCCGATGCAGCCACGTTGAACATGCAGCCGCGTCAACGACGAGACGTGTACATGTGGCTGGCCGAGATCCCCGAGGGCCGCTCGGTCAAGCACCTGCTCGGCGAGTTGGACATCCCTGAGCCGGAGCTCCGAGAGACGTTGCGCAAACTCGACGCTGCTGGTCTGGCCAAGCGCGTCAAGGGGACGTGGGTGGCCACCCCGCTCGAAGGTTCCGAGCCGCAAGTCCCGGTCGCCGCGGAGTAGCGCTTCGTCGGCTGTAAGGTCGACTTCGTGGCGCAGCAGGTTCGCTTCTGCACCGCTGATGACGGCGTGCGGTTGGCATACGCCGTCCACGGCAGCGGGCCGCCGATCGTGCGGACAGCGACGTGGCTGACGCATCTCGACTTCGACTGGGAGAGCCCGGTCTGGCGTCACTGGCTGGCCGAGTTGGGCGACGGCCACACGCTCGTCCGCTACGACGAGCGAGGGTGCGGACTCTCTGACCACGAGCTCGGCGAGCTCTCCGTGGAGACCTGGGTCTCCGACCTCGAGACCGTCGTCGACGCCGCGGGCGTCGACCGGTTCACGCTGCTCGGGGTGTCGCAGGCCGCGGCGATCGCGCTCGTCTACGCCGCGCGGCATCCCGAGCGGGTCAGCCGCCTCGTCCTCTATGGCGGCTACGTGAGGGGCCGGATGTGGCGCGGCCCCGAGGCGCGCGCCCATGCGGAGGCGATGGGGTCGGCGATCCGCGCGGGCTGGACGGACGCGAGCCCGACGTTCCGCCGCCTGTTCAGCATGCTGTACCTCCCGCAGGGGACCGCGGAGCAGATGGCGTGGTACGACGAGCTGCAGCGCCGCTCGACCTCGGCCGACATCGCGGTGCGCCTCTACGAGGCGCGGAACCAGATCGACGTCACCGATGTCGCGCCGCGCGTGACCACGCCGACGCTGGTCGCACACGCTCGCGAGGATCAGGCCGTGCCCGTCGAGGAGGGCCGGCTGCTCGCGGCGCGGATCCCCGGCGCCCGGTTCGTCCTGCTGGAGTCGGCCAACCACATCCTCCTCTCCGACGAGCCGGCCTGGGAGGCGTTCGTGGACGAGCTCCGCGCGTTTCTCGGGTCGCAGCCGGCGTCTCCGGAGACGGTCGCCACGCTGAGCCCGCGCGAGCTCGACGTGCTCGAGCTGGTGGCCGACGGTCTGACCAACGAGGCGATCGCCGAGCGGCTTTTCCTGAGCGTCCGCACGGTCGAGCGACACCTCTCCAACCTCTACGTGAAGCTGCGCGTGTCCGGCAAGGCGGGGCGGGCGGCGGCCGCCGTGCAGTTCTCCGAGGCACTACGTGCTGGCCGCCACCCGGCGCCCGGCGGGTTGCGTGGTGGCACCGATGCCGGCGCCGGCGAGCGCCCGTAGCGTCGACCGGCGAGGAGTTCCCAACGCCGGACCGCCGAAGGAGGCACCGAGATGCAGCGCACGCTCAGCATCGATGGCACGCAGGTGGCAGAACCGATCGCGACGCACGAGGTGCGCGGCGGCGGCGGGCTCAGGCTGCACGTGCGGGAGTGGGGCAACCCGCAGGGCCCGCCGATCGTGTTCGTCCACGGCTGGTCGCAGTCCCAGCTGTGCTGGTCGCGACAGATCGCCGGCCCGCTCGCCGAGGACTTCCGGCTCGTCACGTTCGACCTCCGCGGCCATGGCATGTCGGAGCAGCCGCTGGACGCGGGCGCGTACGTCGACGCGCGGCTGTGGGCGGACGACCTCAACGCGGTGATCGAGCAGTTGGAGCTGGACCGGCCGACGCTGGTCGCGTGGTCCTACGGCGGGTTCGTCGTCACCGACTACCTGGCCGCGTACGGCGAGGCGGCGATCGCGGGCGTCGACCTGGTGGGCGCCGCGGTGCTGCGCACGCCCAGCTTCGATCACATCGGGCCGGGCCTGCTCGAAAACGCCGGCGACGCCTGTGGGCCCGACCTGCCCACGAGCATCGCGGCCATCCTCCGCTTCCTCCGCGCCTGCACGGTGCGGCCGCTCAGCGACCCCGACTGGAGCACGGCGCTGTGCTGGAACATGGTCGTCGCGCCCGAGGTGAGAGGGGCACTGTTCGCGCGAGAGATCGACGCCGATGACGTCCTCTCCGGCCTGTCCGTCCCGGTGCTCGTGACCCACGGGCTCGCCGACGCGATCGTGCTGCCCTCGATGGGCGAGCACGTGGTGGATGTGTGCGGCACGGCGCGGGCCTCCTGGTACGAGGACGTCGGCCACCTGCCGTTCGTGGAGGATTCGAGCCGGTTCGACCGCGAGCTCGCCGAGTTCGCCGGTCGCGTCGATCTTAGGTCGCGGTCTCGCGGTCGGGCAGCTTCCAGCCCGGCCGCGGGAAGTGACAGGTTGCGCCGTCCGGGTGTCGCTGGAAGTAGTCCTGGTCCTCGGCCCCGGCCTCCCAGAAGCGGCCGGCCTCGCTGATCTCGGTCACGACCTTGCCGGGCCACAGACCCGAGGCGTCGACATCGGCGATCGTGGCCTCGGCGACCTGCCGCTGCGCCTCGCTCGTCGAGAAGATCTCCGAGCGGACGTGTGAGCCGGTCTCGTCGCCTTGACGGTCCTTCGTCGTCGGGTCGTGGATCTGGAAGAAGAACTCGAGGATCTCCCGGTAGGAGATGCGGTCGGGGTCGAAGACGATCTCGACCGCCTCGGCATGACCGCCAAGGTCCTCCTCGGTCGGGTTGTCGATCTCGCCGCCGGTGTATCCGACGCGGGTGGAGAGGACTCCGTCGCGACGGCGCAGCAGCTCTTGCACGCCCCAGAAGCAGCCTCCCGCAAGGATCGCGGTCTCGGCGTTGTCACCCATCGCGTTGTCCGTGGATGCGCGCGGACCACTGCGGCCCGGGAGTGAACACCTCGATGCGGAGTCCATCCGGATCGAAGACGAAGAACGCGTAGTAGTCGGTGATGTCGCTGTCCTCCTCCGGCGGGTGGTGGATCCGATCGCCCCGGGCGGAACACCGTTGATGCGCGGCGTCCACCTCTTCCCTGGTCTCAACCTCGAACGCGAGGTGCTCGAGTCCGACGCCGTAGTAGCGGTGTGCGCCACCGTCGGCGGGACGGAGGCCGAGCCATTCGTCTCCGAAGCTCAGATAGACGACCTCCTCGGTGCCCCGATACGTCGGATAGCGCTCTTCCTCCTCCAAGCCCAAGGGCCCCAGGAGCTCCCTGTAGAAGGCGAGCGAACGATCGACGTCGCTGACGGCGAGATCGACGTGCTGAATTCCGCGACCGGGCATCGCCGGTCGACCATCTCACACATCCTTCGCGTCGCGCCGGTTTGATTAGGATCGCGCCCATGCGGCCGAAGGGCCTCGCTGTGCTGGTCCTCATCTTCGCCGGGCTGTCGGCGCCGCCGACGTACGGTGCCGCCCGGTCGATCGACGTGAAGATCAGCGTGCACCTGCGCTCGGACTACCGCTTCAGCTACGACTACGTCGACAGAACCGACCCAGAGTGCCCGCAGACGATCAGGACGTCGAGCCGCGTCGTCACGGACATGCCGACGGTCCGGCCGGCGCGGTTCCGCGTCACGCGCATCGCGAGCACCGGCGGCTACGACTTCGTCAAGCGCCTGGGCGGGCGCCAGCGCGCCATCGGGGCGGTCGACATGCGCGCCGACATGACGCGCTCGACCGAAGGCGGGTCGGAGACGCCATGCACGGGCTACGAGCCGTATCCGACGATGCGGTGCGGGAAGCGCAGCTGGGCCCTGGACGGGCGCCCGGCGATGGGCGGCGGCAAGTTCGGCGTGAGCCTCCGCATCCCGGTCTTCCCGAGCATCCAGCGGGTGATGGAGGACACCCAGTGGCGCCAGGGCGGCTGCGGCTATGACTCGACGGCGGCCGACGAGTGGATCACCGTTTCGGAAGACGATCGGGGCCGCGTCAAGTCGCCCTACGTGGCGCCGGTCGCGATCAAACGGCTGTTCCGCCCGGGCCGCCGCACGGTGCGCCTGCGCGACTCGCACACGTTCACGGCGGGCAAGCCGAACCAGATCGGCGGCGGCTTCACCGAGGTCCGCACCGTCAAGGTGACGATCCGCAAGCTCCGCTAGCTGATCGGCCCGTAGGTCAGGATCGTGATGCCGTCGCCCACGGTCGTGGCCTCGCGCAGCGGCATCAGCGTCTTCTTCCCGTCGCTGTCGAACAGCTTCTGCCCGCTGCCGAGGACGAGCGGGTAGACCATCAGACGGAGCTCGTCGACCAGGCCGGCGGCCAGCAGCGCCCGCGCCAGCTGTGCGCTTCCGTGGACGACGATGTCGCCCTCGATCGTCTGCTTCAAGGCGCTGGCTTCCTCGACCACGTCACCCCGGAGCACGGTCGTGTTGTTCCACTCGGGATCCACGAGCGTCTTCGAGATCACGTACTTGGGCATCGCGTTGAACTTGTCCGCGACCTCGCCCTCCATCGTCGGCCACGCCGGCGCGAAGCCGTCATAGGTGACGCGACCCAGCAACAAGGCTTCGGAGTCCAACGCCTCGTCGTCCTTGAACTTCTGGCCCTCCTCGCCGCGCTCGAACTCGAACACCCAGTTCACGTGCTCGTAGTCCTCGTCGCCGCCCGGGGCCTCGATCACCCCATCGATCGAGATGTACTCCGTGACGATGATCCTTCCCATGCAGGTCGCTCCTCGGCTTCGCCATTGCATCGAGCGACAGAGGATTGAGGCAGGCCGCGCGACGCGCCATCCCAGGTTCCTGGGGGATCAGGCGTCGCTGGACCTCAAGTCGCCGACCGCAGCAGCGACCTGAGGTCCGCGACCGGCCCGAGGTGCGCGAGCTTGTCGGGGTTGACGATCGAGCTGATGCTGGTGATCTGGCGATCGGCGATCTCGAGCGCCACCACGGCGATCAGCCGCTGCTCCGCGTCGAGATAGAGCGCCCCGGGGCCACCGTTGACTTCGGCGAGCCGCGTCGCCACGCCCGGAACGCGAGCGGCGAGGCGGAACCAATTGATCAGCATCCGCGCGACGCGGCTCCGCCCGTGCTGCGACCGCGCGAGCGCCGGAGCCTTGCCGCCACCGTCGCCGGTCAGCTCGACATCGTGAGCGAGCAGCGCCTCGAGCCCCGGCAGGTCGCCTTGCTCGGCGGCCGCGAAGAACCGTCGTACCAGCTCGTCGCGCTGCTCGCGCGTGGTCTGGAAGCGCGGCCGCCGCTGTTCGACGTGGCGTCGGGCGCGGCTGCCGAGCTGGCGCACGTTGTCCACGCTCTTGCCGACGATCGGTGCGATGTCGGAATACCCGTAGTCGAACACGTCGTGCAGCAGCAGCACGGCGCGCTGCTCGGGCGAGAGGCTTTCCAGCAGCACCAGCGTCGCCACCGACAGCGAATCGGCCATCTCCGCGTGCTGCGCAGGGTCGTCGTGCCCGTCAGTGATGATCGGCTCCGGCAGCCACTCGCCGACATACCGCTCCCGGCGGGCGCGCGCGGAGCGCAGCTCGCTGATCGCCAGCCGAGTGGTCACGGTGGCGACGAACGCGCGCGGGGAGGCGATCTCCTCGCCGGCATCGAGCGCGCGGTGCACCCGCAGCAGTGCCTCCTGCGTCACGTCCTCGGCCTCGGACACGCCGCCGAGCATCCGGTAGGCGATCGCAAACGCCAGCGGCCGGAGCTCGTCGAGCAGGTGCTCGCGATCGGTCATGCCGCCGCGACCCCCTGCCGCCAGCTCGGGTGGGCCGGGCGCCAGGCCAGCTCGCGCTTGGCCTTGGCGTTGGAGGCGCCGCGAAGCTCGGTCATCAGCATCACGCCGAACTCGCCCGCGAACAGCCGACCGACGAAGCGCGGCACGCGCCTGGGCTTCTTGGCGCCGAGCTGCGCTGCTAGCTCCGGCAGCCACTCGGCGACCGCGGCGGGGTCGTCGTCGACGACGTTGTAGATCCCGCGGCTGCCGCGCTCGACCGCGGCCACCGTCGCGTCCGCGGCGTCGGCGACGTGGATGAACGACCACACGCCGCCACCGTCGCCGACCAGCGGGAACTTGCGCTTGCGGACGAGCTCGTAGGACTCCTCGCCTGGGGCCATCGAGGTGCCCGGACCGTAGAACCAGCCGTAGCGCAGCGCGATCCCCTCCGTCCAAGTCGCGCCGAGCACCGCCTCCTCGAGGTAGCCGAGCGCCGCGACGTTGGCGCCCATCGCTCCGGCGCGCGAGGCGTCGACCGGGTCCTCCTCGCTCTTCACGGCCGCGCCCGTGCGCGCGTAGGCGCCGACGTTGCTCTGCGCCACGAAGCGCCGCACGCCCACGGCCTGCCCGGCCGAGAGCAGATGATCGGTGCCCTCCATCCGCAGGCGGTTGGTGAGCTCGAAGGCGCGCTCGGGATGGCGCATGTCGATCGCCTCGGGGATCGCGGTCAGCTGATGCACGATCACGTCCGGCCGTGCCTTGGCCACCGCCTCCGCGACTTGATCGGGATCGAGCGCGTCCGCGACCAGCGGCACCGCCCCGAGCTCGTACAACAGCGCCTGCTTTGACTCGCTCCGCGTCATGCCGTGGACCTCATGGCCCGCGGCAACCAGACGCGGCACCAGCTGCCTGCCAATCGCTCCGGTCGCACCTGCCACAAAAACTCTCATCGTCAACACCTTGGATCGAGGGACTGCCTACACCGCACAAGACGCGACAGCCGCGCCGGCTGTGACACCAGGCGAACCTCCGCTAGCGTTTCTCCCATGCGCGCCACCGCCGCGCAGGAGCCGCTCGCACTGATCCGCCGCCTCTACGACGCGTGGAACTCTGGCGATGTCGCAACGGCCGCAGAGGTGCTCGCGCCCGACGTGCGGTGGGACACGTTCGGAGGCGCGAAGGCGAACGCGATGCAGCAGACGCTCGCGGGCGGGTCGGGCGGGACGTGGCATCTGACCGCGGTCGCGGTCGACCTGCTGGTCGGGATCGAGGACCACGTGCTCGCGTTCAGCCGCCGCACCGGCGCCGCGCCCGAGCGGATCGAGATCTGGACGCTGAAGGACGGCCGCGCCGTCCACTACCGCGGCTACCCGCTCGACGACGGCCTCGCCGTGTTGAGCGAGACGACGGGCAGCCGCAAGCTCGAGCTCGTCTGCCGCGCCGTGGTCGCGTTCAACCGCGGCGACAAGGCCGGCTGGATGCGCATCTTCACCGGCGACGGGCGCGCGTTCGCGCAGCGGCTCGAAGGCACGCGGCTCGACGACATCCGCGTGCTCGGCGAGACGTTCGACGCGCTCGTCCTCTCAGCCGCCTACCACCACGGCGGCCAGGTGACGCCGGTGCACCTCCTGCTCACGTTCGCCGGCGAGCGCGCGCGGCGGGTCGAGCCATACCCGACCGCCGCGGACGCGCTCGACGCCGCCGCGCGCTGGAGCCTGCCTAAGCCCGTCAACGGGCGTCCCGGGCGTGCCGATTCTTTGACGGGCTTTAAGGCTGGTAGGCCCGGCAGGGCTCGCCGCGCAGCGACGGGCAGGGCGGAAGCGGCGTCGGGGCGTCGACCCCGGCGACCACCGGCAGCACGAGCCGTGACGGCCGCGAGGCGCCGCGCGCGAGCGTCACCTTCGTGTTGCTGCGCGGCTGAATCTCGCGGAACGCCCAGATCGGCTGGTCACCGCGCGGCGCGGCGAGCGAGACGCGCACGCGCGACCCCGCCCGGTAGACGTGGCCCTGGTAATAGAGCGGCACAGTGACGCGCGCGAACTTGCCCTTCGGCAGCCGCGCGGCGTCCTTCTTGCGCAGGCTGAGGACGGGCTCGAGCAGTGTGCTCCGCTTCGCGTCGAGCTTGCGCACGCTCGTGCGCAGCCAGCCGCTCTGCACATACGTCTCCTGTCCGTCGGGCCGCACCTCGGTGACGGTGGCCTGGAGGTCGACGCTGGGCGCGGCCGACTTGATCCACGCCTCCAGCGCACCCGCACCGACCACGGCCGTGTCTGCGGTCAGCGGCTCGGTGACGTAAGACGCCGCCGTGCCGGCCGGGTTCTGCGACCACCGGTACGAGGGCGTCGCGGTCCACAGCCCGTTCGTGCCGCTGCGCGAGTCGCCGACGAAGCTCGTCGCCGGTCGCGCGCGTGCGGCTCCACGTGAACGCGTCGGTGCCCGCCGCCGACGGCTTCACGTCGGCCAGCGCGCCGCCCGCCGCGAGGTACCACGAGCGCGCCGCGGTGCCCGGCAGCGGGAAGCGCGAGAACGAGCGCTCGAAGCCGGGGACCGGCGCGAACGGCGTCGAGCCGGCGCCGTTGTCGAACAGGATCCGCACCGACGGCTGCGCCTCGAACGCGGCGAGCGCCGCCTCGTAGCTCGGCTGCGCCTGGATCGGGTCGCCGTCGGGCAGGCCGACGCCCTCGACGCCCATGAGCGCCTTGAGGATGAGCGGCGCGGCGTCGCGGACGCCCTGCGGCAGCTGCGGCCGGCGGTGCGCGACGTAGAGCTCGAGGAAGTCGTACCAGCGCACGAAGGTGGCCGGGTCGAGCGAGTCGGGGTGGACGCCGTTGGCGAACGTGAACCACTTGCGCTTCGTGCCGGTGAAGTGCTTCGGCAGCGACGGGCAGTGCCCGCCGGTCTGCTCGTCGGTGAACTGGCAGGCGAGGAAGACCGGCACGTTGATCTTCTGCACGAAGCGGTCGGGCGCCAGCGGGTCGGCGACCTTCGGGACGTAGTGGTCGTTCGCGCGGACCTTGGCGATCACGTCGATCGCCTCGGCGTGCAGCACCTGGTTGGCCTTGCAGGTCTTGTCGCCCTCCTGGATGCGCTTGAGCGCCCACGGCTGGCCGCCGGTCTTCGACGCCGGCTTGGCGTCGTTTGCGCGGTCCTTCGCCCACTCGAGCGTGAAGCCGGTGTTGAGGATGCCGCCCGGATACAGCGTCGTCTGCGTGCTGCTGAGCACCGACAGCGGCGCGATCGCCGACAGGCTCGGCGGGCGCGTCTGGGCGACGAACAGCTGGCTGATCCCGCCGTAGGACACGCCGATCATCCCGACCTTGCCGCGCGCGGCCCACGGCTGCCGCGCCACGGTCTCGATGACGTCGTAGCCGTCGAGGTTCTGGAGCGTCTCGAAGAAGTCGAACGCGCCGCCCGAGCAGCCGGTGCCGCGCATGTTGACGTCGACCACCGCGTAGCCGAGCAGGTTGGCGATCGGGCTGATCCCGCTCTGCGCCCCGGCGGGGTTGGCGTAGCCGTAGCCCGAGTACTCGACCAGCGTCGGGTACGGGCCCGGACCGCTGGGCAGGTGCACGTTGATGGCGAGCTGGGTGCCGTCGCGCGTGGTCAGGTAGCCGTAGCCCGACTTCGGGATCTTCTGGCTGTAGAGCTTCTTCGACGGCGGCGCCGAGCGGTCGGAGAGCACGCGCACGCGCTTGCCGCGCAGCCGGTAGGTGCCGGGCTTGACGTTGCGGAAGACGGCGCCGCCGAGCTTGCCCGCGCGCTGCGTGACGGTCTTGCCCTTGCCGGTCAGCATCAGTTTGGCCCCGCGCTTGGCGCCGGTGACCTGCACCTGCTCCACGCTGCCTCGCGCCTTGAGCGCGGCAGCAGCGGTTCCGGGGAGGGCGAGCAAGAGCAGCAGGGCGAGCGCAAGGGTTCGTGACATGGCGGGCACTCTCCCATAGCGTTGCCCGCCATGGGGATGCTCGGGAAGCTGAAGGGCGCCGCAACGCTCGCCAAGCAGATCTACGACACGGGCGCCGCGCAGAGCGCCGAGGCGATGCTCTCCATGCAGGCGCTGCAGGGCCCGGCCGGCCGCCACATCGCCGGCGTCGAGAAGGCGCCTGAGCCGGCACCCCGGATCGAGGACCCCGTCGAGTGGGAGCGCGTGATGCGCGCCGAGCTCGACGTGCGCGACGCCGCGCGCGAGCCCTACCTCGCCCCCGACCGCCCGCCGCTGCGCATCAGCCGCTTCGTGACGCGCGGCGCGACGCAGGGTCAGGAGGTCGCCGAGCACCTCGCCGCCTGCGGATTGGCCGGGAACCCGGAGCTCGTCTACGGCGTCTACCGCGTCCCGGACCGCATCCGGCCGTCCGCCGGTGCCGAGAAGTCGCGCGTCGTGGAGTGGGACGTCGTGCACGCCGCGACCCCGCCGCTGCCACCCGCCGAGGCGCCCGCCGACGTCTACTTCGACGCGCGCACGCGCTGGGTCGAGCGCGCGATCGGCGAGCCGCGCCCGCTCGACGAGGACCTCGCGCTCGCCTACCTCGCCGCCGCCGGCATCGGCCCGGAGCGGACGCTCGGCATCGCGCGGCACACCACGATCGACCCCTACGACACGGGCGAGTCGCAGCACTACCTGACCGCGCAGGTCCACGGTGTCCATGTGTTCCTGTCCGGACGCCCCGCCCCGCCGAGCGCGCCGCTGGCGGCCGGACCGCCGGCCGGGATCCGCATCGAGCTCCTCAACTGGGACGCGATCGCGGCCGTGGTCCATCCCGTGCGCCAGCACCGCCCGTACCTGCCGTCGCGGTTCCCCTACCTGCCGCTGACGCCGCAGGAACTGCTGCGCGCCTACCTCGGGATCGTCGGCGTCGCGCCGCACGACAGCTACGGCGTGCAGGTCACCTACGACAAGCCGCTCGACCTGCTGGGCCGCTCCAGCACCAGCTCGCACGTGCGCAAGACGACCGGCGGCGACGAGCTGCCGTGCGCCGATGGCAAGCCGCGCGTGCGCATGCACGGCGGGGCGCACGTCGTCGTCGCCTACCGCGACAGCCCGGCCTACGCCGAGGGCCGCCAGCGCTGGGCCGCCTACGAGGACGAGGTCCTCCAGGCCGACCTCTCGCGCGGCACCGACCCGCGCCGGCCGCTGCCCGCCGGCAAGTACGGGATGGGCAAGGCCGAGCGCACCGTCAACCGCGTCGCCGACGCGGCCTCGTTCTTCGATCCGGACGTCTCGAACGATCCCGGGCCGCCCCCGCCGCGCTACTGCTGGCCGCCCGCGGGCGCATGACGACGTTCGCGCTGATCCACGGCGCGTGGCACGGCGCGTGGTGCTGGGAGCGGCTGCTCGAGCCGCTCGAGCAGCGCGGCCACGGCGCAGTCGCGTTCGACCTCCCGGCCGAGGACCTCGAGGCCGGGCTGGACGCCTACGCCGACATCGCGGCCGCGTTCCTCGCGCCTGTAGACGACGACGTGATCGTCGTCGGGCACTCGCTCAACGGGCTGGTCCTGCCGCTCGTCGCGGCGCGCCGGCCGGTCGCGGCGATCGTCTACCTGTGCGCGCTGGTGCCACTCGAGGGCAAGAGCCTCAGCGACCAGCTCGTCGCATCGTCGCTGCCGATCCTGATCTTCCCGGAGCGTCCGGAGCCCGACGGCCACGGGCGCTCGCACTGGCCCGACGCGGACGTCGCCCGGCGCGCGCTGTATCCCGACCTGACCGAGGAGGACGCCGCGTGGGCGTTCGCGCAGCTGCGCCCGCAGGCGCCCACGAGCCAGCGCGAGCCGCACCCGACCGGCCTGCCGCCGGTTCGCGCGGTGTCGATCATCGGCGCCTACGACGCCGCCATGAACCCGGAGTGGTCCCGGATGGTGGCGCGCGAGCGACTGGGGTCCGCTGCGGTCGAGCTCGAGGCGGGCCACTTCCCGATGATCACGGAGCCGGAGGCGCTGGCCGACGCGCTCGACGCCGTATCGTCAGACGCGTGAGCCTGGCCGAGCGCAGCGAGCCCTTCACCGTCGACGACAAGCTGCTGACCGACGTCGGCGGCACGCTCTCCACGCGCGTGCTCTCGACGCCGGGGATGATCGCGATGATGGAGCGCACGGCGGCGCGGGTCGCGGCCGAGCACCTCGCCGACGGCCGGCCGACGGTCGGCTTCGAGGTCTGCATCCGCCACGTGGCGGGCGCCGCCGAGGGCGCGCAGTGCACCGCCACCGCGCGGCTGCTCGAGATCGCCGACGGGCGCAAGCTGCGCTTCGAGGTCGAGGTGCACGAGGGCGACCGCGTGCTCGGGCTCGGCACGCACGAGCGGCGCGCGCTCGGCGAGCCCGGCGAGCGCGAGACCGCGATGCCCGGGCCGCCGAGCACGTTCTGACGATGGCCTACGCCCCGCCCGCCCGGCACCTCCTGCGCGCCAAGGACCTCGCCGACGCGCGCTACTTCGAGGCGCTCGACGTCGACGACATGGCCCGCGCCGCCGGCCTCTCGCGCGCGCACTTCAGCCGCGAGTTCCGGCGCGCGTTCGGCGAGTCGCCGCACCAGTACCTGCTGACCCGCCGGCTCGAGCGCGCCGCCTCGCTGCTGCGCGTGACCGATCGCTCGGTCGCCGACATCTGCTTCTCGGTCGGGCTGCAGAGCGTCGGCTCGTTCACCACCAGCTTCACGAAGACCTTCGGCGTCTCCCCCACCGCCTACCGCGCGACCTTCCCGCCCGCCGTCGCACACGCGATCGTGCCCTCGTGCGTCGTGCGCGCGTACGGGCGTCCGCAAGGCAGCACGTTTGGAGAAGACAAGCTGACGCGGCGGGGTTAGCGTGCCGCCCATGATGCACATCGCTAATACACAACTCTGGGTCCACGATCAGGACGAGGCCCTCGCCTTCTACACCGACAAGCTCGGCTGGGAGGTCCGCTCCGACGTCACGATGGCCGAGATGGGCAACTTCCGCTGGCTGACCGTCGGCCCCGTCGGCCAGGAGGACTTCTCCGTCGTGCTGATGGCGGTCCCCGGCGAGCCGGTGATGGAGCCCGGCACCCGTCAGCAGGTGCTCGACCTGGCCGCCAAGGGCTTCGCCGGCACCGTCTTCGTCACCACCGAGGACTGCCGCGCCTCATACGAGGAGCTCAAGGCGCGCGGCGTCGAGTTCTCCGAGGAGCCCGAGGAGCGCCCCTACGGCATCGACGCGGGCTTCCACGACCCGTCGGGCAACTCGTTCCGGCTCACCCAGGTGAACGCGCAGGCGCTCGCGTAAAGCGCCCGCCGTTCCCGGCTGCGAGGCCGTCGAGCGTCTTCTGCATCCCGCGCTCGACGGCTTCGATCAGCTGCGGCCGCAGCTCGGCGGCCGCGATGATGCGGTCGACCGAGCCGACCTCGACGGCCCGCTCCACGCTGTGGATCTTGTCGAACTCGCCGGCCAGCTCGCCGAGCTTCTCGGAGCGCACGTCGGCCCAGCGCCCCTCGCGCTCGGTCCGCAGGCGCTCGCGCTCGGCGCCCTCGGCGCCCTCGATCTGCTCGTCGAGCTCGGCGATCCGCGAGTCCTCGCGCGTGCGCTTGTTGACGTCGCGGGCGAACACGACCGCGGCCGCCGGCGCGCCGCCGATCACCGAGGCGTGCGCACGCTCGAGTGCGAGCGACTGGAAGTTGTCGTTGAGCTTGCGCGAGAAGACCACGAAGGCGCCGCCGTGGAAGCGCGAGATCACGCAGAACACGATCGGCCCGTCGAAGTTGACGACCGCGCGGCCGATCTCGGCGCCGTACTCGAGCTGCAGGCGGCGCATCGACTCGGGCGAGCCGTCGAAGCCGGCGAGGTTGGCCAGCACCACAACCGGGCGGCGGCCCGACGCAGCGTTGATGGCGCGCGCGATCTTGCGCGAGGACTGCGGGTAGAGCGTGCCGCCGCTCCAGGTGTCCGGGCCGTCGGCGGGGACGGAGCCGAAGCGCGGCAGCGGCCGCGACTCGATGCCGAGCAGCGAGACCGGCATGCCGCCGAGGTAGGCGTCCCACACGACCGCGTTCTCGCCCTCGCGCAGGCCGCCCCAGCGCTCGAGCGGCTCGCGGTCGGCGTCGGCGACGGCGCGCATCACGTCACGCACGTCGAACGCCTTCTTGCGCCCGGGGTTCGTCTCCTCGGAGAAGATCTCGCCGACCGTCTCGAGGTCGGAGTCCGGCGCCGAGTGCGGTGACTCGCACACGTCGCGGTCAGCCGGGTCGCCGGTCTCGGCGCGGCGCGGGAAGCGCTCGCCGGGCGCAACGTAGGAGCGCTCGTAGTAGTCGAGCAGCGTCTCGCACGCGCCCGCGAGGTCGGGCGCCCAGTACTGCGCCTGGCCGTTCGGGCCCATCACGCGCTCGTAGCCGCCGATGCCGATGTTGTCCTCCGCGGAGACGCCGCCGGAGTAGTCGAGCGCCTGCTTGCCGGTCAGCACCATCGCGCTCTCGGGCGTCATCACGAGGATGCCCTTGGTGTGCATGAGCATCGTCGCCTCGGCGTTCCAGTACGGCTGGGCGCCGACGTTGATGCCGGACACGACGATGTTGATCTCGCGGCCCGCCTGCGTGAACGAAATGATCCGCCGCAGCGCCGCCGCGACCCAGTCCATGTTCTCGGTCCCGGAGTCCATCGCGATCCGCGCGCCAGAGGAGACCGCGAACCACTCGACCGGGATGTCGAGTCGCTCGGCGAGGTCGAGCGCGGCGATCACGCGCATGCACTCGGGCTCCGCCAGCGAGCCGAGCCCGCGGGTCGGGTCGCCGAGCAGCGCGACGCGCTGCATGCCGTCGGGGTGGCGGTCGGTGCGGTTGCTGATCAGGCCGCAGACGATGCTGGCCGTGTTGGTGGCCGCGGGGCGGTCGACCGGGACGAGGTCGCCGTCGTCGTCGAGGTCGTGCTCCTGGAAGTCGCCATCGAGCAGCTTGATGATCTCGGCCGGGTGCACGAGCCCGCGGCGGCGCGCGGAGATGATCCGCTGCGCGCCGTCGTCGAGCGGCTGCAGCGGCTCGGTGGGCGGCTCGTCGAGCTCGACGGTGACGCCGCGGCCGGCCGGGTTGAACATGCGCAGCACGCGGTCCTCGCCCTCGATGCGCAGGCGCAGCTGGACCAGCTCGAGCCCGAGCCCGGTGCTCATGCGCGCGAAGCGGTTGATCACTGCACTCGCCTCGGCGGGCGCGAAGTCGACCGACGGCCAGGCGTAGAGGAGCAGGCGGTTCCAGTGCAGGCGCTCGCGCTCCGGGCGCTGCGACTGGAACGAGCGCATCGCCTCGAAGGCATGGCGGACGATCCGCTCGAGCTCGGGCAGCGCGGTGATGCGCCCGCGCTCGTCGCGCACCGGGGTGAGGTCGCGCACCTCGGCGAGCGCCACCAGCCGCTCGTCCTTCGGGTTCTCGCGTGCTTCGGCGCGGAAGAGGTAGATGTCCTCGGCCGACGGCATCCGCTCGAGCGCGAACTCGCGCAGCCGCCAGATGTCCATCCGCTCGGCGAGCATCGGGTGCATGCCGCGCAGGTCGGCGCTCTCCTCGCCGCGCGGCCCTGAGAACGTCCGCACGTCGACATCCGGCCCGAGCACAAACGTGACGCGGGCGACGGACTCCGGCAGCTCCGCGTCGCGGAGCGGTTCGGCGAGGTCGGCGTCCTCGGAGCGCAGCACGTAGATGTCGGCGAGCACGGGCTCGCCCTCGGGCACCTCCCGCGCGTGGCTGGCGAGCGCGCGCAGCACGTCGGGCAGGTCGTCGGGCTGGGCGACGCTGGCGGCGACGTGGTGGCGCACCCCGTCGCGCACGTACTCCGACACCACGAACGGGATGCCGTCGATCAGCCGCTGCTCGACCGACTCGAGCTTGCGGATCCGGTAGTAGCGCCTCGTCATCGCCTCGATCAGCGGGCCGGCGTCGCCGGGCAGCCGGCGCAACAGCGCGGCGAGCGGGAGCGGGCATTCGACCAACGCGCCCATGTGCCCTTCGCGGTCGCCCCAGCCCGCGGCCAGCGCGGCCAGGTGGTCGGCCATCTCGGCGTAGGTCGAGTCTCGGCCCGCGGCGAGCCCGGGCGCGTCGCAGCAGCGCCACCGCACCTCGCGCGTGAGCTCCGCCAGTGCGGGCTCGCGCGGGGCGAGCGCGGACTCGAGGCGGTCGAGCACGGCGCGGACGGCGTCGCCCTCCTCGCCCTGGAGGTGGTCGCCGCGCTCGAGGTGGCGGGAGAGCACGGTGCGCAGCGCCTCGCGGGCGGTGCCCGCGCGCTGCTGGGAGAGGAACAGCCGGTAGGCCGCGTCCTCGAGCGCGCCCGTGCGGTCGAGCCCCTCGACGCCGTAGTGCGCGAGCGCGCGCGTCAGGTGCACCAGGTAGCGGTCGGGCAGCCCCTCGGCCTCGGCGTCGAGCGAGCGCAGGAAGGCGTGCAGGTGCTCTTGCGGGCTGCCGAGCTCGTCCTCGTCGTCGAGCCCGTCGGCGTGCGGGCGGTTGAGCGTGCGGACGTCGGCGTAGAGCTCGAGCAGGCGCCGCTCGGCCTCGAGGTCGTCGGGCGCGCTCTTGAGCACGCGCTTGACCTCCTCGGGCGTGAAGTCGTAGCCGAGCACGAGCCACTGGAGCTCGCTCAGCTCGGTGGGAGCGTCGTCGGTCTCCTCCAGCTCGAAGACCACGCGCTCACCCTCGTCGCCCTCCGACTCCTCCTCGACGGGGTCGATCTGCAACAGCGGCTTGCCGGCCGGCACCTGCGAGTTGGGTGAGACGAACACCTCGCGGACGCGGCCCGGGACGGTCGCGGTCAGCGAGCTCTCCATCTTCATGCTCTCCGTGACCGCGACGACGTCGCCGGCCTGCACCTCGTCGCCCTCGGAGACCTGGATCGCGACCACGACGCCGGGGCCGTGGCTGCGGATCAAGCCGCCTTCGTCGCGCGAGACGCGGTGCGGCACGCCGTTGACCTCGACGAGCAGGTCGGTGTCCTGCAGCGCGGTCACGGTGCGGTAGGAGCGCCCACCGTACTCGAGCCGGCTCTCGTGCTCGGTCAGCGGCTGGACGGTCGCCTCGATGCGGAGGTCGTCGACCTCGACGAGGTAGCGGCGCGGCGCGATCTGGCAGACGGTGAAGCGGTAGCTGACACCGCGGTGGAGGAGGTCGACCGTGCGGCAGACGTCGGCGTCGGCGGACGGGCGGCCGCGGCGCGCGAGCGCGTAGAAGCGCGCGCGCTCGTCGGCGGTGGCGGCGTCGGAGAGCGCGATGGCGGCCTGCACGAGCGCCGCGTCGGCGTGGCGGATCGGCTGCACGTCGCCGGCGGCCTGCAGGCGGTCGAGCCAGCCGGTGTCGACCTCGCCGTTGCGCAGCTCGTCGCGACCGAGCAGCTCGAGCAGGAAGCCCTGGTTGGTGGTCCCCTCCTCGATCGTGACCATCGTGTCCGCGACGGCGCGGCGCAGGCGCGCAATCGCCTGCTCGCGGGTGTCGCCGTAGGCGATGATCTTGGCCATCATCGAGTCGAAGTCGGGCGGCACGGTGTCGCCCTCGGCGACACCGGAGTCGACGCGGATGCCGGGTCCGGAGGGCAGGCGCAGGAGGCTGATTCGGCCGGGCGAGGGAGCGAAGTCGCGGCCGGGGTCCTCGGCGTTGAGGCGGACCTCGATCGCGTGGCCGCGCGGCGGCGGCGGGTCGCCCTCGAGCTTGCCGCCGGCGGCGACGTAGAGCTGCAGCCGCACGAGATCGGTGCCGGTGACCACCTCGGTGACGGGGTGCTCGACCTGGAGGCGCGTGTTGACCTCCATGAAGGAGAAGTTGCCGCTGTCGGGCTCGTAGAGGAACTCGACGGTCGCGGCGCCTTTGTAACCGGCCTCGAGGGCGAGCCGGGAGGCGGACTCCGAGAGCTCGCGCTCCTGCTCGGCGCTGAGCACGGGGCTGGCGGACTCCTCGACGACCTTCTGGTGGCGGCGCTGGTAGCTGCAGTCGCGCACGCCGAGCGCCCACACGCCGCCGTCGCCGTCGGCCATCAGCTGGACCTCGACGTGGCGGGCCTCGCCGACGAGCCGCTCCATCAGCACGCTCGGGTCGCCGAACGACGACTCGGCCTCGGCGCGGGCGCGCTCGATCGCCTTCTCGAGCTCATCCTCGGACTCGACCTTGCGCATGCCGCGCCCGCCGCCGCCGGCCGCGGCCTTGATCATGAGCGGGAAGCCGAGCTCCTCGCCGACCTTCTTCGCCTCCTCGGCGGTCTCGACCGGGCCGCCGCTCCAGGGGGCGACCGGCACGCCGGCCTTCTCGGCCAGGCGCTTGCCCTCGATCTTGTCGCCCAGCAGGCGCATGACGTCGGCGCTCGGGCCGACGAACGTGATGCCGAGCTTCTCGCACAGCTCGGGGAAGGCGGGGTGCTCGGCCACGAAACCCCAGCCGACCCAGGCGACGTCGGCCTCGGTCTCGACGAGCGCGCGCTCGAGCCGCACGTAGTCGAGGTAGGCGGACAGCGGCTTGCCGTCCTCGCCCGGGGTGCTGGCGGGGCCGAGGGAGTGGTGCTCGTCGGCTTGGCGGACGAACAGCGCGTGGCGCTCGGGCTCCGTGTAGAGCGCGATCACGGTGATCGGCTCGTCGAGCTCCTCGTTGAGCTCGCGGACGGCGTTGATGGCGCGCATGGCGGCCTCGCCGCGGTTGACGATCGCGAGGCGTTTGAACGGGACAGTGAAGGTCACTCCCACTGTGTGTGCCCGGGATCACCCCGCGCTACAAGGGAATGAGGGGTGTTGCCCCCCGGTCGGCCCCACCCGCACCCTCCATCTGTCGGGGGTAGGTCCGGCGATGCCGGTCACGTGGGTCTCGCCTGCTTGTGTGGGGTGGGATGACCTTCGAGCGCCAGGAGCTGGAGCTCCACGGGCAGCGAGTGAGCTACCGGACCGCCGGCAGCGGGCCCGCGCTGCTCCTCCTCCACGGGATCGCCAACTCGTCCGACACCTGGGCGCGATGCGCCCCCTTGCTCAGCGAGCACTACACCGTGATCGCCCCCGATCTGCTCGGCCACGGCGAGTCCGCGACCCCGCGCGGGGACTACTCGCTGGGCGCGCACGCCAGCGGCGCCCGCGATGTCGTCACTGCCCTCGGCCACGAGCGCGTGACCGTGGTCGGGCACTCGCTCGGCGGCGGCATCGCGATGCAGTACGCCTACCAGTTCCCCGAGCGCACCGACCGCCTCGTGCTGGTCTCAAGCGGCGGGCTCGGGCGCGACGTCCACGTGCTCCTGCGCGCCGCCTCGCTGCCGTTCGCCGACTATGTCCTGCCCGCGCTGACCTCGCAGCACCTGGTCGGGTTCGGGCGCGACGTCGGCGGCCTGCTCGGCAAGATCGGGCTGCGGCCGAGCGGCGACATCAGCGTGCTCGCGCGCGGTTTCGCCGAGCTCGACAACACCGGCTCGCGCCGGGCCTTCCTGCACACGCTGCGCTCGGTGGTCGAGCCCGGCGGGCAGCGCGTCAGCGCCACCGATCGGCTGGCGCTCGCCGACCGGTTTCCGTCGCTGATCGTGTGGGGCGACCACGACTCGATCATCCCCGTCGCCCACGGCATCGCCGCCCACGAGGCGATGCCCGGCAGCCGGCTCGTCCGCTTCGAGGACTCCGGCCACATGCCGCAGGAGGACCACCCGCACCGCTTCGCGGCCGTGCTCGGCGAGTTCTGCGCGTCGACCGAGCCCGCGCAGCTGACCCATGACCACTGGGGCGCGCAGGCGTGACCACCGAGCGCCTCTCCCCCCTCGACGCGTCCTTCCTCGCTGTCGAGAGCGAGGCCGCCCCGATGCACGTCGGCTGGGTCTCCACCTTCGCCCCGCCGGAGGAGGGCCCGCGACCGGGCTTCCCCGAGATCTTCGACTACCTCGCCGGCCGCCTCGCGCACGCGCCGCGCTGGCGGAAGAAGCTGGCGCCCGTGCCGCTCGGGGTTCACGAGCCGGCGTGGGTCGACGACCTTGACTTCGATCCCGCCGAGCACATCCTGCACGCGCCGGGCGGCGACCTCGACGCGATCGTCGATGAGCGGTTCTCCGAGCCGCTGCCGCGCGACCGCCCGCTGTGGCAGTTCTCGATCGCCGACGACCTGCCCGACGGGAAGCTCGCCATGATCTGCAAGGCCCACCACTGCATGGTCGACGGCATCGCGATCGCCGAGCTCGGCAAGCTGATCCTCGACGCCGATCCGTTCGAGGAACGGGGCGAGGCAGCCGCGTGGGAGCCGGTGCCGGAGCCGTCGCGCAACGAGCGCTTCGCCCGCGGCGTCGCCGACCGCGCCGCCGACGGCGCATCGCTCATGCTCGCGCCGCTGAAGCTCGCGACCTCCCCCGGGCGCCTGCGCGGCGTCCCCGGGCTCGCGCGCACGCTGTCGCACACGCTCCTTCCGCCGGCGCCCGACTCGCCGCTCAACCGCCCCGGCTCGCCGCACCGGCGCCACGTGCGGGTGACGCGCTCGCTCGAGGATCTGCGCGCCCTGCGGCGTCGCTTCAGCGTCAGCCCCAACGACGTCGTGCTCGCGGTCTGCGCGGGCGCCCTGCGCGAGTTCGCCGGACCGCAGCGGCTGAAGGTCATGGTCCCCGCAGACGTGCGCGGCGCCGACGACAGCGACGGCGGCAACCGCATCTCGTTCGTGTTCATCGAGCTGCCGTGCGACGAGCCCGACCCGGTCGCGCGGCTCGAGCAGATCCACGCGGCGACCTCACAGCGCGCCGACGGCCGCGACGCCGAGGGGCTCGACGCGGCGTTCCAGGCGCTCGGACTCACGCCCGCCCCCGTCCAGAAGGTGCTCGCTCACGCCTTCGCGCACCCGCGCATGTCGAACCTGACGATCTCGAGCGTCCCCGGCCCGGCGGTCACGCGCTACATGCGCGGCTGCCGGCTGGAGACCGTGCACTCCGCGGTCCCGCTCTCCGAGCGCCACGCGGTCTCGATCGGCGTCGTGATGACCGCCGGGAACGTGTGCTTCGGGATCTACGCCGACGCCGAGACGCTGCCCGACGCCGACGTGCTCGGCAGCGATCTGGACGCCGCGTTCGACGAGCTGCTCAGCGCTGCTTCCGCGCCCTGACGCGGTCGCCGCGCGGGCCCGCCATCCGCGCGGTGAACTCGCGCCGCCCGACCTCCTCCGCACCGAACTCGACGGCGAGCTCACGCAGGTGCGGAGGGAGGTCGTAGTGGTCGCCCTGGAACCGGTGGCGCGGGATGCCGAGCTGCGCCGCGAACGCGTGCAGCTCGTCGAAGCTGACGTCGCTGGCCATGTGGCACCAGTGCTTGAACGGCAGCTTCACGTGGGCGTACTCGACGAGCTTGTCGACCATCACGGCCATCGGCCGTGAGCGTAGGGCCTCAGCGGCGGACGAGCCGGATGACGAAGTCGCTGCCGCCGTCGACTTCCTTGTTGCTGACAACCTTGGCGTCCTTCCAGCGGCCGATCGCGCCGATCAGCTCCATAGCCGCGGAAGCGCAGCAGCGAGCTGCCGAGCGCCGTGTAGCCCATGCACTGGGGCTCGAGCTGGGCGTCGAACTGGCAGCGCAGGTAGTCGGCGCCGATCGGCTTCTTCGAGTGCTTCTTGTGCGTGCCGCGGTAGTCGAGCGAGTCGATCTCGAACGAGTCGCCGGCGGCCGGCTGGCCCGCCGGCGGGCCCTGTGAGACCGTGCCGTCGGCCTTCGTGTAGGTGAACGACAGCTGCTTGGAGAACACCTTCAGCGTCTCCGTCTTACCGGCCGCGCCGGCCGTAGAGGCCAGGACGGCGATGGCCAGCAGCGTCACGAGAGCGCTGCAGGCGAGGATGCGGATGTGGGTGGAGTTGGTCATGGGAGCGACGCTACGGTCGCCCCGCTCGCCGCACATCAAGGCGAGCACCGGACTGCCGCCGGTGCTAACCCTGAGATTCCTTCAGGTAGGTGAGCACCGCGAGCACGCGCCGGTGACCGTCGCTCGAGACCGTCAGGCCGAGCTTCATGAGGATCGTCCGCACGTGCGTCTCGACCGTCTTCTCGGTCAGCCACAGCTGCCGGGCGATGCCGGCGTTCGTGCGCCCCTCGGCCATCAGCCCCAGCACCTCGCGCTCGCGCGGGGTGAGCTCGTCGAGCGCCGAGTCGCGCTCGGGCTTGGCGACCAGCGTCGCCACCACCTGCGGGTCGAGCGCGGAGCCGCCCTCGCTGACCCGCCGCGCGGCGTCGAGGAAGTCGTCGACGTCGAGCACGCGGTCCTTCAGCAGGTAGCCGAAGCCGCCGCCTGCGGACACGAGGTCGACGACGTGGCGGGTCTCGATGTGCTGCGACAGGACGAGCACGGCGGTGCTCGGATGGTCGCGGCGGATCTCCGCCGCCGCGCGCGTGCCCTCGTCGTCGAAGTCGGGCGGCATGCGCACGTCGACGACGGCGAGCTCAGGCGCGTGCTCGCCGACGAGCGCGAGCAGCGTCTCGGCGTCGCCGGCGCGCCCCACCACCTCGTGGCCGGCGTCCTCGAGCAGGCCGGCGAGGCCCTCGCGCAGCAGCACTGCGTCCTCGGCGATCACGACCCGCATGGCAGCTCCACCGCGATCCGCGTGCCCGCGCCGGGCGGGCTCTCGAGCGCGAGCGTGCCGCCCTGAGCGGCGACGCGGTCGGCCATCCCGGCGAGCCCGCTGCCCGACCCGGGCGCGGCGCCGCCGACGCCGTCGTCAGCGACGATCAGGCGCAGGATGCCGTCGGCGCGCGCGGTCTGGACCGACACGCGCGAGGGCGACGCGTGCTTGACCGCGTTGGTGAGCGCCTCGCAGGCGATGAAGTAGGCGACCGCCTCGACCTCGGGCGGCGCGCGATCGCCGCTCGCCTCGAGCTCGACCGGCACCGCCGAGCCGCGCGCGAGGTCCTCGAGCGCCGCGGTCAGGCCCTCGTCGAGCCGCGGCGGCCGCACGCCGGCGGCGATCGTGCGCAGGTCGCCGATCGTGGCCGCCACCTCGTCGACGGCGGCGTCGAGCGCCGGGCCGAGGATCTTCGCCTCACCCGGCAGCGAGCGCTGCAGGCGCCGCAGCACGATGCCGAGCGTCACGAGCCGCTGCTGCGCGCCGTCGTGGAGGTCGCGCTCGAGCCGCCGGCGCTCGGCGTAGCCGGCCTGGGCGATCCGCGTCCGCGACGACTCGACCTCGGCGAGCTGGAGCCGCAGCTCGACCCGCAGGCAGGCGAGCTCGACCGCGACGGCCGCGGCCTCGAGCACCGGCCGCAGCAGGTCTGGGCGCCGCGCGAGCCCGGGGTCGTGGAACAGCAGCCCGACCTCGCGGTCGTCGCGCCCGATCGGCGTGCGCGCGCGGCCGTCGTCGGGCAGCGCGTCGAGCAGGCGGCCGCCACGGTCCGCGTAGGCGCCGGTCTCGGGGAGGCGGAAGACCACCTCGGCGCTCGGGTCGTCGAGCGCGAGCGCGAGCGCGGCGCCGACGTCCTCCGGCTCCGCGTGGCCGTCGCGGACGTCGTCGAGGAAGCCGCGCAGCAGCCGCACGCCCTCGAAGCGCTGGCGCGCGAAGCGGCGGTCGACGATCGCCTGCAGGCGGTCGCGCAGCGGGCGGAACGCGAGCGCCGCGGCGAGCGTGGCGACCGACGCCGAGAACGCCGAGCCGCTCACGAGCTGCCCGGCCCCCAGCGCCACGAGCGCGTAGGTGCCCGCGAGCAGCGCGGTCAGCACCGCATAGACCAGCGTGCGGTTGAACAGGCGGTCGATCTCGTAGAGCCCGTGCCGCGTCACCGCCACGGCGACCGCGATCGCGAACCAGGCGTGCGCGAGCATCAGCACCGCGAGGTCCGGGGTGTCGATCGAGACGAACAGGTTGATCAGCGACGTCCCGCCCAGCCACAGCGGCGGGATCACCGCTCCGTATGCGAGCCACAGCACCTGGCGCCGCAACTCGGGCCCGCCCGCCTTGTAGCGGGCGCGCAGCGCCAGCGCCCCGCCGAACAGCGCGGCGAGCAGCCCGAACCAGCACGCCCAGAACACGGGCGTCAGCAGGTCATCGAGGCCGGGGCCGACGCCGATCGGGTTGGCGACGGCACCGTCCGGGCCCTCGAGCGTCGGCTGCAGCGGCAGCAGCAGCAGCGTGCCGGCAGCCGGACACGGCGGCGACCGCGGCCATCGGCCGCCAGCGGCGCGACGGCAGCCGGCCGTCGGGATAGACGTAGGCGAGCGCGAGCGGCCACAGGAAGAGCAGCGTCCACTCCGTCGCCGACGACGAGCGCCCAGGCGCCGAGCGGTCGAGTCGGGATCGTCGTCGAGCGCGAGGCTGCCGACACGGCGAAGGCCGCCATGACGACCGCGACCGACAGCGCGCCGGCGAGCAGGATCCACGCGACTCGATGCCGGCCCCGCGCAGCAGCAGCACGAGCCCGACGCAGGCCGGCGTGCCGACCCCGACCACGAGCGCGCACGGCCACGCCCAGTCCGTCCGGGATGTCCACGCCGTGCGACTTCGCGATCGCCGCGCGACGATGCCGCCGACGAGCGCGAACAGCGTCAGGCGGCGAGGCGACGGCGAGCGGGCGGGCGAGGCGGGTGCACGACAGCGATCCTCTCGCACGCGCGCGCGCCTGACCACGGTGCTAGCCCTGAGACTTTTGCGCGTTTGGACAAACTCGGAGCCGGGGAGCGCCTGTCTCGGGAGGGTGGATTTGCTGCGCACATTCGTATTGACGGTGGGGTTCTTGCTGGCTGCGGTTTCACCGGCGGCGGCGTCGTCCGCGCGCGTCTGGGTGACCACGCCCGACGGCGCCGAGAAGATGCACGACCGCGGCACGGTCGACTTCCACGCGGGCGGCTCCGACGCGCTCACCATCAGCGTCGACCCGAGCCGCCGCTACCAGACGATGGACGGCTTCGGCGCCTCGATCACCGACTCGTCCGCGCGCGTCCTCTACGAGCTCAGCAAGCCGCAGCGCGAGGCCGCCATGCGCAGCCTGTTCGCCGAGAACAAGCTGTCGTTCCTGCGCCAGCCGATGGGCGCCTCCGACTTCGTCGCCGGCCCGCACTACACCTACGACGACGTCCCGGCGGGCAAGACCGACTACCGGCTCGAGCACTTCACGATCGCCCACGACCGCGAGCAGATCCTGCCGCTGCTGCGCCACGCGCTGAAGCTCAACCCGAAGCTCAAGGTGATCGGCACGCCGTGGAGCCCGCCGGCGTGGATGAAGACCAACCAGTCGCTGATCGGCGGCCGGCTGATCGACTCGCCGCGCATCTACGACGCCTACGCGCGACTACTTCGTCAAGTTCGTGCGCGCGTACGAGCGCGAGGGCGTCCCGGTCTACGCGCTGACGCGTCCAGAACGAGCCGCAGAACCGCAGCCCAAGCGGCTACCCGGGCATGGACATGCCGGTCGCCCAGCAGGCGAAGCTGATCGCCGCGCTCGGCCCGAAGCTGCGCCGCGCGCGGCTCGACACGAAGATCCTCGGCTACGACCACAACTGGTCGACGCACCCGGACGACATCGAGACGACGCCGCCCGGCGAGGACCCCGAGACCGAGTACCCGACGAAGCTGCTGCTGACGAAGGCGGCGCGCTGGATCGACGGCACCGCCTTCCACTGCTACTCGGGTGACCCGGCCCGCCAGACCGAGCTCCAGCACGCCTTCCCGGACAAGGGCGTGTGGTTCACCGAGTGCTCCGGCTCGCACGGCGCGACCGACCCGCCGGCGCAGTTCTTCTCCGACACGCTCAAGTGGCACACGCGCAACCTCGTCCTCGGGGTCACCCGCAACTGGGCGCAAGAGCGTCGTCAACTGGAACCTCGCGCTGCACCCCGACGGCGGCCCGCACAACGGCGGCTGCGACACCTGCACCGGCGTCATCACCGTCGACGGCGGCACGTGGAGCAAGAACGCCGAGTACTTCACGCTCGGCCACCTCGCGCGCTTCGTGGCCCGGGCGCGGCGCGGATCGCCAGCACCTCGTTCGGCACCACCGGCTGGAACGGGCAGATCATGGACGTCGCGTTCCGCAACCGCGACGGCTCGACCGCGCTCGTCGTCCACAACGAGAACGACGACCCGCGCACGTTCGCGGTCGCCCAGGGCGGCCAGTCGTTCGACTACACGCTGCCGGGCGGCGCGCTCGCCACGTTCGTGTGGAAGGCGCCGCTCGACGACGGCTACCGGCTGCTCGACCCGCCGTCCGGCTCCGAAGGAGCTGGTCGACGACGACGCCGTCACCACGTGGACCGGCGACACGCTTCGACCTCGACCTCGGCCGCACCCAGCGCGTGCGCCGCGTCGTGCTCGACACCGGCGCCGACACGAGCGCCGCGCCGGCCGGCTACACCCTTTCCACGAGCACCGACGGCGAGCACTGGCGCGAGACCGCCACGGGCACCGGCGCGGGCCAGCTCACCACGATCGATATCCCGGCGACGCAGGCGCGGTACCTGCGCGTCGCCTTGAGCGCGCCCGCGACGGTCGCGGACGTGCGGACCTACCGCTGAGGAGGAGTCAGATGAGAAGGACCCTGCTGTTGGCCGCGCTGGTGTTCGCCGTGGCGGCCGCGCCGGCCGCTGCCGCCGCGCCGTACGAGAACCCGAAGCTGCCGGTCTCCAAGCGCGTCGACGACCTGCTGTCGCGCATGACGCTGGAGGAGAAGGTCGGCCAGATGACGCAGACCGAGCGCGCCGCGGCGTGCGAAACCCCGACGCAACGGACGCCGATCACCACCTCGGGCTCGGCTCGGTCCTGTCCGGCGGCGGCTCGACGCCCGCGGCCGGCAACACGCCGCAGGCGTGGGCCGACATGGTCGACAAGTTCCAGCGCGCGGCGCTCAAGACGCGGCTGAAGATCCCGCTGCTCTACGGCGTCGACTCCGTGCACGGTCACGGCAACCTGCTGGGCGCGACCGTCTTCCCGCACAACATCGGCCTGGGCGCCACGCGCGACCCGGACCTCGTGCGGCGGATCGCCAAGATCACCGCCGAGGAGACGCGCGCGAGCGGCCCGCAGTGGACGTTCTCGCCCTGCATCTGCGCGGCCCGCGACGACCGCTGGGGCCGCACCTACGAGTCGTTCAGCGAGAGCGCGCGGCTCGTCGAGCGCTACGAGACCGCGATCGACGGCTACCAGGACGGCGGCGTGCTCGCCACCGCCAAGCACTACGCCGGTGACGGCGCCACCAGTACGGCCGCGCCGACCGGCGACTACAAGATCGACCAGGGCATCACCGAGATGAGCCACCAGGAGTTCTGGGAGCACGCGCTGCGCCAGTACGTGCCGGCGGTCCAGAAGCACGGCGTCGAGACCGTCATGCCGTCGTTCTCGAGCGTCGACTGGACCGACGACGACGCCGGCCCGCTGAAGATGCACGCCCACAAGGAGCTGATCACCGACGTCCTCAAGGGCAAGCTCGGCTTCAAGGGCTTCGTCATCAGCGACTGGCAGGGCATCAACCAGATCGCCCGGCGACCATCGCGACCAGGTCCGCACGTCGTCAACGCAGGCATGGACATGTTCATGGAGCCGCGACCGACGAACTACACGAGACTTCATCCCGACGCTGATCGCCGAGGTCGAGGCCGGGCAGCGTGCCGAAGAGCCGGATCGACGACGCCGTGCGCCGGATCCTGCGCCAGAAGTTCGAGGCCGGGCTGTTCGAGCACCCGTTCGCCGACCGCCGCAAGATCGGCCAGATCGGCTCGCAGCAGCACCGCCGCGTCGCCCGCGAGGCGGCCGCCAAGTCACAGGTGCTGCTCAAGAACCGGCACCGCACGCTGCCGCTCTCCAAGCGCGACGACGTCTACGTCGCCGGCGCCAAGGCCGACAGCATCGGCGACCAGGCCGGCGGCTGGACGATCACCTGGCAGGGCAACTCCACCCACCAGATCCCGGGCGAGACCATCCTCGACGGGATCGAGCGCCTCTCGCACGGCGACGTGACCTACAGCAAGGACGCGTCGGCGCCGGTCGGGCGCCGCGACCACGGCGTCGTGGTGGTCGGCGAGACGCCGTACGCCGAGGGCTTCGGCGACGTCGGCGGCCCGCGCTGGGGCTTTGACCCGGGCGAGAACGGCGTGCTGCGCGAGCCGAAGACCATGAAGCTCAACGACGCCGACAGGGCGGCCGTCGACAAGGTCTGCGCGGCGGCGAAGGACTGCACGGTGATCGTCGTCTCCGGGCGACCGCTGGAGATCGACCCGGCGCAGCTTCGAAGATCGACGCGCTGGTGGCGGCGTGGCTGCCGGGCAGCGAAGGGGCCGGCGTCGCCGACCCGCTGCTCGGCCGCAAGCCGTACACGGGCAAGCTGTCGTTCAGCTGGCCGAAGTCGGTCGACCAGGAGCCGATCAACGTCGGCGACGCGGACTACGACCCGCTGTATCCGTTCGGCTGGGGGCTGCGCACGCGCTAGCGCTTACGCACGCCAGTGGCTGGCGGTGAAGAGGACGAGCACGGGGATGATCTCGAGCCGTCCGAGGTACATCAGCGACGTCAGCACGCCGGTGCAGACGTCGTTGAACGGCGCGAACGAGCCCATCGGCCCGGCGAAGCCCAGCCCGGGCCCGCGCCGCCCAGCATCGAGGCGGAGCGGCCGAGCGACTGGAAGGCGGTGAGGTCGACGCTCCTGCAACGTCGAGTCGAGCAGGACCACGATCGCGCCCGCGGCGCAGACGCCGAGGTAGAGGAAGACGAAGACGATGATCGCGCGCAGCGCGCGCTCGTCGACGACTGCGCCGTTGACGCGCAGCGGCGCGACCACATCCGGGTGCAGCGTCTGGTCGACCTCGCGCCGCAGCATCTTGGCGATCACGATGTGGCGGATCAGCTTGATCGAGCCGCTCGTCGATCCCGCCGAGGCGCCCAGCAGCGACGCCGAACAGCACCAGCGACGTCAGCGGCGTCCAGTGGTCGAAGTCCGCGCTCGCGAAGCCGGTGGTGGTCATCATCGACACCGTGTTGAAGACGGCGGCGCGGACCGCGTCCTCGCCCTCGAGCACGTCCGGCGCTGGCGAGCCCGACGAGCACGACGAGCGACGAGGCGGCGAACAGCCCGAGCCCGACGCGGAACTCCTCGTCGCGGCGGAAGAGCCGCAGGTGGCGGCCGATGATGCCTGCGTACAGCAGCGCGAAGTTCGTGCCCGCGACGAGCATGAAGACGACGACGACCCACTGGGTGGTCGGCTGGAACGGCTCGATCGAGCGCGCCTCGGTCGAGAAGCCGGCGGTGGCGATCGTCGGGAACGAGATTCGCGACGGCGTTGAAGAAGGTCATCCGCGCGTCGAGGCCGGTGAGGCCGAACACGGTGAGCATCGCGATCTCGGCGGCGGTGATCCCGACGTAGAGCACGACGAAGCGCCGCGCAGTCTGGCGGATGGTGGTCGTGAGCGCAGCTCGGGCCCCGGCGACTCGGCCTTGAACAGGGCCTGGCGGCCGCCGACCCGCAGCCGCGGCAGCACGGCGAGGAAGAGGACGATGATCCCAACGCCGCCGAGCCAGGCCGTGAACTGGCGCCACATCGCCATCGAGCGCGACAGTCGCGGGGATGCTCGTCGAGCGCGCACGCGCCCGTCGTGGAGAAGCCCGACATCGACTCGAACAACGCGTCGAACGGGTTCGAAAGCTGCGGCTCGGCGAGCAGGTAGGGCAGCGCGCCGAAGATGGCGACCAGCAGCCAGAGCAGCGACACGACGAGGTAGCCCTCGCGCGGGCCGATGCGGTTCCGGCCCTCGGTCACGTGCTCGAGGCCGGCGCCGAACGGGAGCGTCGCCGCGCCGGCGACGAGGAACGGCCAGACCGGCTCGCCGTAGCCGAGCGCGATCGCCGGCGGGAACAGGAAGGCCGCGGCGAGGTACTTCACCAGTGAGCCGACGAGGTTGGGCGCCGACGACGTCGACGCCGATCACGCGGGCGAAGGCGGTGCTCGCACGCATCCGCGCATCATCTGCGATCGCGTACGCTCGCGGCATGAGGATCATGGTGCTGGGTGCAGGCCACGTCGGCCGGGCGCTGGTCGGGGCGCTCCACGAGGAGCACGAGATCACGGTGATCGATATCGACGCCGCCCGGCTCGCCGGGCTCGCCGACCACTACGACGTCGGGACGGTCGAGGGCGACGGCACGACCAAGCGGGTGATCCGCAAGCGTGCGTCGAGGACGGCCGATCTCTTCATCGGCTGCAGTCCGCGGGAGGAGGCGAACCTGATCGCCGCGATGCTCGTCAAGCGCCTCTCCGCCGCGCAGACGATCATGCGGACGACGAGCGACGCGTACCTCGAAGCCTGGCGCGAGCGCCAGCTGGACGTCGACTTCATGGTCTCGCCGGAGATCGAGACCGCCAACGCGATCGCGGCGCTCGCTCGGGCTCCCGGCCGCCCGCCAGACCGACGTGTTCGCCGACGGCAAGGTCCAGATCGTCGAGTTCGACCTCCCGCGCGGCGCGCCGGAGGGCGGCTGCTGGGGCGCCCGCTGCGCGACGCGGGATCCCCGAGGACTCGAAGGTCGCCGGGCTCATCCGCGGCGACGCCATGATCGTCCCCCGCGGCGACGAGGTGATCCTGCCCGGGCGACCGGGTCGTCGTGATCGCCTCACCCGCCGCCGCGCGCGACGTGGGCCGTGCGTCGCGGGAGCGAGCGAGGGGCCGACGACGTCGTGATCTTCGGCGCGGGCCGGATGGGCACGGCGATCGCCCACGCGCTGCTCGAGCGGGACATCCGCGTGCGCCTGGTCGATGCCGAGCGCGAGCGCGCGCGCGAGGTCGCCGAGGCCCTGCCCGGGCGCCCGCTGCTTCCACGCGGAGGCCTTCGACCCGGACTTCCTCGAACGCGAGCGGATCGGCCGCGCCACGGCCGCCGTGTTCTGCCTTCAACGACGACGCCCGCAACCTCTATGGCGCGATCCTGGCGAAGGCCCACGGGGTGCGGATGACGGTCGCGCTGGCGCACGACGAGATCTCGGTGGGCATCTACGAGCGCGGCGGCGTGGACGTCGCGGTCGACCCGCGGCAGGTCACGGCGGAGGAGATGGTCCGGTTCGCC
>CAWDKH010000017.1:0-263321 GCA_963802905.1 uncultured Solirubrobacteraceae bacterium
CTCGGGCGCGAGGCGTTCCTCGAGCGCATGTGGCAGTGGCGCGAGCAGTACGGCGGCACGATCATCTCCCAGTACCGCCGCCTGGGCGCCTCCGTCGACTTCGAGGACGAGCGCTTCACGCTCGACGAGCGCTACGTGAGCGCGGTCCTGAAGGTCTTCGTCGACCTCTACGACAAGGGCCTGATCTACCGCGACAACTACATGGTCAACTGGGATCCCGGCTCGCGCTCGGCGATCTCCGACCTCGAGGTCGAGGAGCGCGAGGCCACCGACACGCTCTACTGGATCGACTACCCGCTCGAGGGCTGCAACGGCACGGTCACGATCGCCACCGTCCGGCCCGAGACGATGCTCGCCGACACCGCGATCGCGGTCCATCCCGACGACGAGCGCTACACGCGGCTCGTGGGGGAGACGGCGACGCTGCCGCTCGTCGGGCGGCGGCTGAAGATCATCGCCGACCCCTACGTGAAGCCCGAGTTCGGCACCGGCGCGCTGAAGATCACGCCGGCGCACGACCCCAACGACTTCGAGATCGGCCGCGCCCACGGGCTCGAGGAGATCTCGGTGATCGGCGAGGACGGCCGCATGACCGAGGCGGCCGGCGAGCGCTTCGTCGGCATGACCGCGCTCGAGGCGCGCGAGGCCGTCGTCGAGGCGCTGCGCGAGGAGGGCCGGATCTCGCGCACCGAGCCCTACACGCACAACGTCCCGTTCTCCCACCGCTCGGGCGAGCGGATCGAGCCGCTGATCTCGCTGCAGTGGTTCATGCGGATGGACGAGCTCGCGGCGCCGGCGCTCGACGTCGTCCGCGACGGCCGCGTCCGGATCCGCCCCGAGGGCCAGCGGCGGCGCTACTTCGAGTGGATGGAGAACATCCGGCCCTGGTGCATCTCGCGCCAGCTGTGGTGGGGGCACCGGATCCCCGTCTGGTACCGGGGCAGCGAGACCTACTGCGGGATCGAGCCGCCCGAGGGCGAGGGCTGGGAGCGCGATCCCGACGTCCTCGACACCTGGTTCTCGTCCGGCCTGTGGCCGTTCGCGACGCTCGGCTGGCCCGACGACACGCCGGAGCTGCGGGCGTTCTACCCGACCGACGTGCTCTCGACGGGCCGCGACATCATCTTCCTCTGGGTCGCCCGGATGATCATGTTCGGGCTCGAGCTCACCGACGACATCCCGTTCTCGGACGTCAACGTCCACCCGATCATCCAGGCGCCCGACGGGCGGCGGATGTCGAAGTCGCTGGGCACCGGCATCGACCCGCTCGACCTGATCGACGGCGGCCCGCGCCCGCCGGTCTTCGAGCAGGGCGGCGAGTTCCCCGCCTACGGCGCCGACGCCGTCCGCTTCGGCCTGCTGGCGATGTCGTCCTCGCAGGACGTCCGCTTCAACGAGGACAAGGTCGCCCAGGGCCGCCAGCTCACCAACAAGCTCTGGAACGCGTCGCGGCTGCTGCTCCTGCGCGTCCCCGAGGAGCTGCCGGAGCCGCGCGCGGTCACCGTCGAGGACGCATGGATCCTGTCGCGCTTGCAGCGGGCGAAGGCCGCGACGGAGAAGGCGTTCGAGGACTTCGAGTTCTACCGCGCGGCGCTCGGGCTCTACGACTTCGTCTACGGCGACCTCTGCGACTGGTACCTCGAGCTGATCAAGCCGCGGCTGTACGCGGACGACAACGCCGAGGTCAGCGCGGTCGCGCTGCACGTGCTGCGCGAGACGCTCGCGCTCGCCCACCCGGTGATCCCGTTCGTGACCGAGGAGATCTGGTCCTACCTGCCGGGCACCGAGGACCTGCTGATGGCCGGCCCGTGGCCCGCGCCGGACGAGGCGTTGATCGACGAGGGCGCCGAGGCCGAGGTCGCCCGCGCGATCGGCGCCGTCCAGGAGCTGCGCGCCTGGCGTGACCGCGTCGGCGCCGCGCCCGGCCGCGCGCTGGAGGCGCGGCTGGAGGCCGACGGCTACGAGCGCACCGCGGACGCGGTCGCGCGGCTCGCGCGCGTCGAGTGGACCGAGAACGGCACCGCGGGCGTTGCCACCGTCCCCGTCCCGGGCGGCAACGTCACCGTGCTCGCCTCCGACGCGGTCGACACCGAGGCCGAGGCGAAGCGCGCCGCGGCGGAGCGGACGCGGCTCGAAGGCGAGATCAAGCGCGCCGAGGGCAAGCTCGCCAACCAGGGCTTCGTCGCCAAGGCGCCGGCCAAGGTCGTCGACGCCGAGCGCGACAAGCTCGCGCGGCTGCAGGCCGAGCTGGAGGCGCTCGGGTGAGCTGGACGCTCGAGCAGGCCGAGGATCACCTCCTCTCGCTGGAGCTGTTCGGGATGAAGTTCGGACTGGAGCGGATGCGGCGCCTGCTGACGGTCCTCGGCAGCCCACAGCGGGCGTTCCGCGCGATCCACGTGGTCGGCACCAACGGCAAGAGCTCGACGGTGCGGATGGCGGCGGCGATCCTCGACGCCCACGGCGTCCGTACCGGTGCGTACTTGTCGCCCCACCTCTCCACCTTCGCGGAGCGCATCCGCATCGGCGACGCCGACCTCGAGCCCGACGCGTTCGGCGCCGCCGTCGAGCGCGCCGCCGCGGCCGCGGTCAAGGTCGACCGCACGCTGACGGGTGGCGAGCGCGTGACCCAGTTCGAGCTGCTGACCGCGGCGGCGTTCGCCGAGCTCGCCGCGTGCGGGGTCGAGGCCGCGGTGGTCGAGGCCGGGCTCGGCGGGCGCCATGACGCCACCAACGTGCTCGCGGCCCCGGTCGCGGTGCTCACCAACGTCGACCTCGAGCACACGCGCTGGCTCGGCCCGACGATCACCGACATCGCGCGGGAGAAGCTGGCGGTGGTGGCGCCCGGCTCGACGCTGGTCGTCGGCGAGCTCGACCCCGAAGCGGAGGCGGAGGTGGCGAAGGTCGACGCGCGCGTCGTGCGGGCGGATCCGGCCGACGGAGCTCCGTTCACCGGCTTCCAGCGGACCAACTTCGCGGTCGCGAAGACTGCTGCACGCGAGTTCCAGGGCGAGCCGCTCAACGAAGCCGCCGTCCTCCGCGCGGCCTCGTCGGTGACCGTCCCCGGCCGCTTCCAGATCACCGCCGAGGACCCGCTGACGATCTACGACGGCGCGCACAACCCGTCCGGCGTCGCCGCGCTCGCCGCCGCGCTGCACGACGCCGTGCAGGACCGGCCGCTGATCCCCGTCCTCTCCGTGCTCGACGACAAGGACGCCGCCGGCATGCTGCGCGCGCTCGTGCCACTCGCCGCCGGCGCCGTGTTCACCGCGTCGAGCAACCCGCGCGCGCTCAGCCCGGCCACGCTGGCGTCGCTGTGGAGCCAGCTCTCCGGACCGCCCGCGGAGATCGAGGCCGACCCGCGCGCGGCGGTCGAAAGGGCTCGCGAGCTCGCCGGCGAACACGGCGCTGTGGTGGCCACCGGCTCGATCTACCTGGTCGCCGATCTGCTGGCCGAACCGGGGCGCCGGAGGGCGTCAGCGCTGTGAGCCCGCGCGGGCCCGGCGTGCTGCAGATGGTGGCCCTCGTGGCCGTCGTCGTGGCCCTCGTTATCCTCGTCTTCTTCGCCCTCGGGTACCTCTTTGGCCGGATGTTCCTGTAAGCAGCCGGGTACTCTCTCGCGGTGCGCATGCTGACTCTCGGCGTCTTCGGCATCAACAACGACAGCGTCAACACGGCGGTCAACGTCCTGATCCTCGTGCTGCTCGTCGTGTGGGTGGCGCTGGTGTTCTGGACCTTCAGCGACGCCCGTCGCCGGATCGACGACCCGATGCTCGTGGGGTGCGCGACGCTCGCGTCGCTGTTCCCGTTCGTGGGCACGATCGTCTACACGATCATCCGCCCGCCGGAGTTCCTCGACGACGTGCGGCTGCGCGAGCTCGAGATGCAGGCCGCCGAGGCGCGCCTGAGCTCGTTCGACTACCAGCTGTGCCCGTACTGCGACTACGAGGTCAAGGGCGACTACCTGCGCTGCCCGAGCTGCATGCGGCGGCTCAAGGAGCGCTGCTACTCGTGCGGCAAGCCGATCGACCCCGCCTGGAAGCTGTGCCCGTACTGCGAGGCCGAGACCGGCGCCGTCCCGCCGCCCTCCGCGCGCCGCCGGCGCCGTGGCGGCACGTCGTCGGAGCAGGCCGTGTCCGCGGCTGAGCCTCCGCCGACGCAATAACCCCTCTGAAAGGAACCGCCAATGGACCGGACCCTCATCCTGGTCAAGCCGGACGCGTTCGCGCGCAACCTGACCGGTGAGATCATCGCCCGCTTCGAGCGCAAGGGCCTGCGGATCGCCGCTCTTCGTCACATGACGATGGACACCCAGCTCGCCGAGCAGCACTACGCCGAGCACGACGGCAAGCCGTTCTTCGGCGAGCTCGTCTCGTTCATCACCTCCGGTCCGCTCGTCGCGATGGTGCTCGAAGGCGACGAGGCCGTGCGCGCCGCGCGCCAGGTGATCGGCGCCACCAACCCGCTCGAGGCGACCACCGGCTCGATCCGCGGCGACTTCGCCGTCGAGGTGGGCCAGAACATGGTCCACGGCTCGGACTCGGCCGAGTCCGCCGAGCGCGAGGCGAAGCTGTTCTTCCCCGACCTCTAATCCTCGCGTCCGCCTCGCCCCAGCGGCGGGCGATCCTCGAGCAGGCGGGCATCGCCTTCGAGGTGCGGGTCTCCGGCGTCGAGGAGGAGACCCGCGGCGACCCGCGGTGGGTCGCGGTGGAGAACGCGCGCCGCAAAGCGCTGGCGGTCGAGGGCGAAGTCGTCCTCGGCGCGGACACCGACGTCGCGCTCGACGGCGACATCCTCGGCAAGCCCGCGGACGAGGCCCAGGCGCTCGCGTTCCTGGAGCGGCTCTCCGGCCGCACCCACCACGTCGTCGGGGGCATCGCGGTGGTGCGCGGCGGCACGCTCACGACCGGCGTCGAGGTCACCGAGGTCGAGTTCGCCGCCCTCGACCGGTCAACGGTCGAGTGGTACGTGAGGTCGAGGGAGTGGGAGGGGCGCGCGGGCGGCTACGCCATCCAGGGCCGCGGCGCCACGCTGATCGCCGGAATCCGGGGCGACTATCTGAACGTCGTCGGGCTGCCGCTCGCACGGCTCCTGAAGCTGCATCCCGACATGCATCCAGCCACCCCAATTTCCAGGGGTTCCGCGGGGGACGTTCGGTAGACTGGCCGCCACCGCGCGGGACCCCTCGGGAACCACTCCCCGGTCACGCGCGCAGGGTTCCTCCTCATGGGCTTCTTCTCGTACCTCACCGGCTTCGGTGGCCGCGACATGGCGGTCGACCTTGGCACGGCCAACACACTCGTCTACGTACGTGGGCGCGGCATCGTGCTGTCCGAGCCGTCGGTGGTCGCGATCGACTCGCGCACCGGCGAGGTCCACGCCGTGGGGATCGAGGCCAAGCGCATGCTCGGGCGCACGCCCGGCACGATCAGCGCGATCCGGCCACTGAAGGACGGCGTGATCGCCGACTTCGACGTGACGGAGGAGATGCTCCGCCACTTCATCCAGAAGGTGCACCAGAACCGCTGGGCGCATCCGCGCGTCGTGGTCTGCGTGCCGTCCGGCGTGACCGGCGTGGAGAAGCGCGCGGTGGAGGAGGCATGTCTGAGCGCCGGTGCGCGCCAGGCGTACCTGATCGAGGAGCCGATGGCCGCGGCCATCGGCGCCGGCCTGCCGGTGGGGGAGCCGACGGGCAACATGGTGGTCGACATCGGCGGCGGTACGTCCGAGGTCGCGGTGATCTCGCTCGGCGGGATCGTGGTCTCGCAGTCGATCCGCGTCGGCGGCGACGAGCTCGACGAGGCGATCATCAACTACGTCAAGAAGGAGTACAAGCTCCTGATCGGCCAGCAGACGGCCGAGGAGGTCAAGCTCGAGATCGGCTCCGCCTACCCCTTGGAGGAGGAGGTGCAGGCGGAGATCCGCGGGCGCGACCTCGTGTCTGGACTGCCCAAGACCGTGGTACTCACCTCCGAGGAGGTTCGCGCCGCGCTCGAGGAGCCGCTCGTGCAGATCATCGACGCCATCAAGGAGACGCTGGACCGCACCCCGCCGGAGCTGGCGTCGGACATCATGGACCGCGGCATCATGCTCGCGGGCGGCGGTTCGCTGCTGCAGGGCATTGACGAGCGGCTGCGCGAAGAGACGCAGATGCCCGCACACCGCGCCGAGTCACCGCTGACGTGCGTCGCGGTCGGCTCCGGGCGCTCGCTGGAGGAGTTCGAAGCGATCCACCGCTCGAACCGCAACAACTCGCGGAACAACCGCCGGCCCAGGCGATGAACCCCAACCCCACTTCGGAGACACTTTTCGCATGTACGACAAAGCGGTGCGGCGACGCCGGGCGGTCTTGGCCGTCCTGGTGGCGCTCTCGCTGACCCTGCTCACCGCCTACTTCGGCGAATCCAGCTCCGGCGGCTTGCACAGCGTCCAGCGCGGCGCGATGGAGGTGCTTGCTCCGATCCAGGAGGGCGCCAATCGCGTCGTCAAGCCGTTCCGCGACCTCTTCGGGTGGTTCGGTGACACGCTGGACGCCAAGGACGAGCGCGACAAGCTCAAGAAGGAGCGCGACGCGCTGCGCCAGGAGGTCACCCAGCTCCAGGTCGACGGCACCGAGAACAAGACGCTGCGCGGCCTGCTCGACATCAACTCGGGCGGCGGCATGAAGGCCTACGAGCCGGTGATCGCCCGCGTCTTCGCGCGCTCGCCGAGCACCTGGTACTCGACCGTCGAGATCAACAAGGGCTCGAGCGACGGCGTGAAGCCGGACCAGCCCGTGATCAACGGCGAGGGCCTCATCGGCAAGGTCAAGTCGGTCTCCGACGGCAACGCGATCGTGATGCTGCTCACCGACCAGGAGTTCGGCGTCTCCGCCAAGGCCGCCCGCTCCGGCGAGCCGGGCTCGATCGACCCCGCGGTCGGCGCACCCGGCGACCTGCTGCTCGAGCTCGTCCCGCGCGGCAAGCTCGTCAAGAAGGGCGAGCGGATCGTCACGGCCGGCACGGTCTCGACGCGGCTGAAGTCGCTGTTCCCGCCCGGGATCCTGATCGGGACGGTGCACCGCGTCGACGAGGGCGAGGGCGAGCTCGATCGCCGCATCCACGTGCGCCCCGCCGCCGACCTGCGCCGGCTCGAGTACGTCGAGGTCCTGACGAAGCCCGACACCGACCTCGTCGCCTCGACGACCGCGACGCCGTGACCCCGACCGGCCCCGCGATCGCCCGTCTCGTCGCCCTCGGTCTGCTGGGGAGCATCCTGCAGCTGACCGCGGTCGCGCAGATCACCGTGTTCGGGGTGCCCGCCGACCTGTCGCCGCTGCTGGTCGCGTCCGTCGGGCTGCTGATGGGCTCGGTGCCCGGGGCGCTGTTCGGCTTCGGCGTCGGGCTGTTCGCCGACACCGCGCTGCTGCAGACGCTCGGCATCTCCTCGCTCGTACTGACCGCGGTCGGCTACTGGGCGGGGCGGCTGCGCGAGCTGCGCGACCCCGCGCACGGGCTCGTCCCGGTGGCGGTTGGCGCCCTCGCCACCGCGGTCTACGCGATCGGCTTCTCGGTCATGCAGTTCCTGCTCGGCGTCGACGCGCCGGTGTCGCTGCTGCTCGTTCGCCAGATCCTGCTGCTGTTCGTGCTCAACACGCTGCTCGCGCTGCCGGTGCACCTGCTGGTGCGGCGCTGGCTGTCCCCGTTCCTGCCCGACGACCCGCGCCGCCGCCGGCGCCGGGCCTACACGACCGGCGGGCTCAGCCCGCTCTCGAAGGCATAAGTGCCTCCGAACCTCGAAGAGCGCCGCCCCGCGATCACGCCGCAGCTCGCGGTGCGCGTCGCCGTGCTCGGCGGCTTCGCGTTCGTGCTGTTCGCGGTCATCTTCTTCCGCCTCTGGTTCCTGCAGGTGCTCTCCGGCGACGACTACGTCACCCAGGCCCGCGAGAACCGCGTGCGCAAGATCAAGATCGAGGCGCCGCGCGGCGACATCGTCGACCGCGACGGCAACCGGCTCGTGCGCACGCGCGTCGCGCCGGTCGTCCAGATCGTGCCGAGCGGGCTGCCCGAGGCCGAGATCGTGGTCGCCGACGCCTACCGCAAGGCGCGCAGCGCCTCCGAGATGCGCCGCCTGGCTGCCGCGGATCAGCTGCGCTCGCTCGAGCGCCGCCGCCGCGAGGAGGAGCGGCGCTACACGAAGCCCGAGCGCCGCGAGCACCGCCGCCTGGCGCGGGCCGCGCGCCGCGCCCAGCCCGTCGCGGTGCCGCCGCTGCCGGCCGAGGCGAAGAACCTGCGCCGCTCGTTCCGCCGCCTTGGGCGCGTGCTCGACATGTCGCCGCGCACGATCCAGCGGCGTGTGATCGAGGGCATCGCCGAGGCGCCGTACTCGAACGTGACGATCAAGACCGACGTCCCGCGTGCCTCCTTCAACTACCTCAAGGAGCGCAAGGACGAGTTCCCCGGCGTCGACGTCGAGAAGCTGTTCCTGCGCGCCTACCCGCACAAGGAGCTGGCCGCCCAGCTGTTCGGGACGCTGCGCGAGATCTCTCCGGACGAGCTGAAGAAGAAGAAGTACCGCGGCGTCGCGCCCGGCACCCGCATCGGCGCCGACGGCATCGAGGAGACCTACGACCGCTACCTGCGCGGCCAGGACGGCTTCACCCGCGTCGTCATCAATGCGCTGGGCAACCGCGACGATCGCCGCGAGGTCACCCGCCGCGAGCCGCAGCAGGGCCAGCGCCTGCGCCTGACGCTCGACCTCGGCCTCCAGCGCGCCGCCAACAACGCGCTCAAGACCGCGATCGCCGCCGCCAACGGCAACGGCAACCCGTCCAAGGCGGGTGCCTACGTGGCGATGGACCCGACCAACGGCGAGGTGCTGGCGCTCGGCTCCTATCCCTCCTTCGACGCCAACGTGTTCGCCAAGCCGCTGTCGCAGGAGCGCTTCGACAAGCTCAACTCGGAGGAGAACGGCGCGCCGCTGTTCAACCGCGCGATCGCCGCGGCCTATCCGACCGGCTCGGTGTTCAAGCCGATCACCGCGATGGCGTCGCTGGAGGAGGGCATCCTCACGCCGACGCAGACGATCTTCGACGACGGCGAGTTCAAGCTCGGCCCCCAGACGTTCAAGAACGCGCGCGACGCCCGCTACGGCCTGCTGAACCTGTCGCAGGCGCTCAAGGTGTCCTCCGACGTCTTCTTCTACACGCTCGGCGAGCGCGCGAACTCGCGCGGCCCGATCATCCAGAAGTGGGCGCGCAAGCTCGGCCTCGGGCACAAGACGGGCATCGACATCCCCGGTGAGTTCGCCGGCCTGCTGCCCGACCGCAGGTGGCGCGACGCCGGCTACGCCAAGTACCAGAAGTGCGTCAAGCGCGAGAAGGTGCCGGCCCAGACGTTCGCGGCGCTCCAGAAGTGCGGCGGCATCGAGCGGCCGTGGTCCACGGGCGACAACGTCAACCTCGCGGTCGGCCAGGGCGACCTGCAGGCGACGCCGCTTGCAGATGGCGACCGCCTACTCCGCGATCGCCAACGGCGGGCGCGTGGTCAAGCCGCACCTGGCGATGAGCGTCGAGGACGGCCTCGGGCGCGCGGTCGAGGAGTTCCGCACCACCGCCCGCAAGCACGTCAAGTTCTCCGAGACCAACCAGGCGACGATCATGGACGGGCTCCGCCGCGCGGCCGGGGAGGAGGACGGCACGTCAGCCGATGTCTTCTCGGGCTTTGCGGGAGGGAAGCTCACGGTGTACGGAAAGACCGGTACCGTGGAGCGGCCGGGGCAGCCCGACCAGTCCTGGTACGCCTGCTACGTGCCTCATCCCAGCCGCCCCATCGTCGTCGTGGTCACCGTCGAGAAGGGCGGCTTCGGCGCTGAGACGGCCGCTCCGGCCGCGCGGTTGATCCTGTCCAACTGGTTCGACCTCGGCAAGGACAAGTTCAAGCAGGGTGACTCCGCAACGCGATGAGCACCTCCTCGATTCAGCCCGCCTCGGACCCGCCGGCCCCGCTCGTGCCGCGTGAGTGGCGCCTGCGCCTGGACCCGCTGCTGCTGCTGGCGACGCTCGGGATCGTGGCCTGCTCGCTGATCGCGATCAAGGGCTCGACCGCCGACGACGTCGTCGGCCAGCCCTACTACTACCTCGAGCGCCAGGCGCTCTACGCCGTGGTCGGGCTCGTGCTCATGTACGGCGTCTCGCGGCTCGACTACTCGCGGTTGCGCGAGCTCAAGTACGTCGCCTACGGCCTGCTGATCGCCTCGATCCTCCTCGTGTTCGGCCTCGCGACCGCCACGCGCGGCTCCAAGCGCTGGATCGAGCTGCCGTTCTTCCGCTTCCAGCCCTCGGAGCTGGGCAAGCTGCTGCTGGTCATCGCCCTCTCGGGCTTCATCGTCGACCGGATGCGGCGGATGGGCCGCGAGGTCACCGCGCGGGTCATGCTGCTGGCGCTGCTGCCGGCGATGCTGGTCATGGCCCAGCCCGACCTCGGCACGTCGCTCGTGTACGTCGTCGGCGTGCTCGCGCTGCTGTTCGTGGCGGGGGCGCCGTGGCGCCACTTCGCCGCGCTCGCGGCGCTCGGCGCCATCTCCATCACGCTCGTGCTGGTCGCCGCCCCGGCGATGGGCGTCGAGGTGCTCAAGCCCTACCAGGTGCAGCGCCTGACCGCGTTCCTCAACCCCTCGGGCGATCCGGGGGACGCGGGCTACCAGCAGGAGCAGTCACGGATCGCCATCGGATCCGGCGAGAAGACCGGGCGCGGCGTCGAGAACGCCACCCAGACCGGGCTGAACTTCCTGCCCGAGCACCACACGGACTTCATCTTCGCGGTGGTCGGCGAGACCTACGGGTTCGCCGGTGCCGCCCTCGTCCTCTCGCTCTACGCGCTGCTCATATGGCGCGGTTTGCACATCCTCACGGTCGCGAAGAACCTGTACGGCGCGTTGCTCGCCGGCGGCATCACAGCGATGCTGCTTTTCCAGATTTTCGTAAACGTGGGTATGACTGTGGGGATCATGCCGATCACGGGAGTCCCGGCACCCCTTTTGAGTTTCGGCGGCTCGTCGATGCTCGTCACTTTCCTGGCCATCGGCCTTCTGCAATCGGTCCACGCGCAGGCGCGCGACACCGCTTCGCGGAAGGGACGAGCCACCGTCTTCTAACCCAATGAGGCATTCTCCTTGAAGAAGCAAGTGCTGGTCACGGCCGACCGCGGGGAAACCCGCGTCGCCATGCTGGAGGCGCCTGGCAATCCCGCCGCGCCCACAACCGGAGCCAAGAAGGGGGGTCGCCGCCCGAAGTCGGGTGACGTCCCTGCGGGCTACCGCGCCGCCGAGATCTACTTCGAGCGGCGTGGCTCGCGCTCGATCGTCGGCAACATCTACAAGGGCAAGGTCGACAACGTCCTGCCCGGCCTCGAGGCCGCCTTCGTCGACATCGGCCTCGACAAGAACGGCTTCCTGCACGTCGACGAGATCGTGCTGCCGGGCGTCGAGCAGGTCAAGCGCGGCCGCGGCAAGAGCGGCCCGCGCATCAACGACCTGCTCGCACCCGGGCAGGAGATCGTCGTCCAGGTCGTCAAGGACCCCTTGAAGACCAAGGGCGCGCGGCTCTCGATGGAGCTCACGATCGCCGGGCGCTACATGGTCTACGCGCCGACCGGCGAGGGCGTCGGCGTCTCGCGCCGGCTCGAGGACAAGGAGCGCGACCGCCTGCGCAAGGAGGCCAAGCAGCTCGACCTCGGCGGCGGCGGCGCGATCATCCGCACCGCGGCGCAGGGCGCCAAGCGCGCGGACTTCGAGCGCGAGCTCGGCTACCTGTTCAAGCTCAACGAGGTGCTGCAGCGGCGCGTCGAGGAGACGATCGCGCCCGACATGGTCTTCCAAGAGGCCGACCTCTCGATCCGCGTCGTGCGCGACATCTTCTCCGAGCACTTCGAGAAGGCGATCGTCGACGATCCCAAGCAGCACCAGCGGCTGACGTCGTTCTTCACGCGCACCGCGCCGGAGCTCGTCGACCGCGTCGAGCTGTGGGAGGAGGACGCCGACCTGTTCGAGTCCTTCGGCGTCGACAAGGTCATCGAGGGCATGCTCACGCGCCGCGTCGACCTGCCCAGCGGCGGCTACCTGATGATCGACTACGGCGAGGCGCTGACCGTGATCGACGTCAACTCGGGCTCGTTCACCGGCCGCGGCAAGTCGGCCCGGCTCGAGGACGTGATCACCAAGACGAACCTCGAGTCGGCCGAGGAGGTCGTCAACCAGCTGCGGCTGCGCGACATCGGCGGCATCATCGTCATCGACTTCATCGACATGGCCCGCGCGCGCAACCGCGACGCCGTGCTCAAGACGCTGCGCAAGTCGCTCGACGAGGACCGCACGAAGACCTTCGTGGTCGAGATCTCGCCGCTCGGGCTGGTCGAGATGACGCGCCAGAACGTCACCGACGGCGTGCGCGAGATCATGACCAAGCCGTGCCCCACCTGCGACGGCGAGGGCGTGGTGAAGTCGGAGGAGACGATCGCCATCGAGGTCGAGCGCGAGCTGCGCAAGATGGTCGTCAAGGCCGGCAAGGACGGTCCCGAGGCCTACCTCGTGCGCCTCAATCCGCGCGTCACCCACTGGTTCACGCACGACGGGGCGCACAACCTGCACGCGCTCGAGCACGAGACCGGCCGCCGCTTCTTCTTCGAGGGGTCCGAGGGGCTGCCGCTCGTGCACTTCGCGGTCACCCAGGAGGGCGCGCGCGAGGAGATCGAGCAGCAGGCCGTGCCGTTCCAGGCCGGCGACGAGGTGCACGTCCACATCGTCGAGCCGCACATGTACAACGAGGACGACGCGGTCGCCAAGGTCGACGGCTACATGATCGAGGTCGTCAACGCGATCCCCTACGTCGGCGAGAAGAAGCTCGTCCACATCGAGGAGGCGGGGCGCACGCTGGCCCGCGCCGTGCTCGTGGGCGCCGAGGCCGAGGAGGCCGCCGAGGCGGCCAAGGAGCGGGCGAAGGCCGCGAAGGCGCGCGCCCGCCGCAAGCCCCGCGCGGCGGCAAAGCCGGCCGCCAAGGCCGCGCCCAAGGCAGCGGCGAAGCCGAAGGAGCCGCCGGAGCCGGAGGAAGGCGACACGCCGGAGGGCGACGACGAGACGCTAGAATCGAAGCCTCGGCGCCGCGGCCGCAGAGGCGGACGGCGCCGTTCGCGTGCGAAGGCCGAAGCCAGCGAGTGATCTGAACTTATGCCCGAATCCACTTACGCCGTCGTCAAGTGCGGCGGAACACAGCACCGCGTCGAGGAGGGGACGACCCTGCTCGTCGACCGCCTGACGGCCGACGAGGGCGCGTCCATCGACCTCGAGCCGCTGCTCTACGCGGGCGGCAAGGACACGCTGTTCGCCAGCTCCGACCTCGGCCGCATCAAGGTCAAGGCCAAGATCCTCGGCCATGAGCGCGGCCCCAAGCTGCGCATCTTCAAGTTCAAGCCCAAGCGCGGCTACAAGCGCACCACGGGCCACCGCTCCGAGCTGACCCGCATCGAGGTCACGAGCATCTCGGTCGGCAAGGGATCGTCGTCGTCATCGAAGAAGACCGAGGAGGCCGAGAATGGCTCATAAGAAGGGGCTCGGCTCCAGCCGTAACGGCCGCGACTCCAACGCCCAGCGCCTCGGCGTGAAGATCTTCGCGGGCCAGACCGTCACCGGCGGCGAGATCATCGTGCGCCAGCGCGGGACGAAGTTCCGCCCCGGCGCCGGCGTCGGCATCGGCAAGGACGACACGATCTTCGCCAAGGGCCCGGGCATCGTGCAGTTCAAGGAGGGCCGCCGAGGCCGCACCATCTCGGTCGAGCCCGCCGCCACCGAGTAGCGGCCTTCGCGTCAGCGGGGTACGACGCCCGGCCGGAGGAACGGCTTGTAGGGCTGGATCGCCGCTGGGGCCACGTGGCCCGGATCGAGTCCGCGGCTCCCGAGCAGGTCGGATGCTGCGGGCGGGACGCGCACGGTCGCGGTCGCGCGGCTGCTGCCGCGCCGCTGCACCACGGCGAGTCGCGTGGCGTCGCCGATCTGCTCACGGGTCACCCGGAACGTGACGCGGAAGTGGCAGCGGCGGTCGAGCCTGGCGGTCCGGCGCTGCAGCAGCTGCGCGCCGCGCTTGAGGCTGAGCGAGACCCGCCCTCGGCAGGCGCGTGAAGTCCGGGCGGCTCGCGCGTAGCCACCCGCGTAGGGGATCCGCGTGAGCGCACTCTGCGGAGGTGGGGCGGGCGTCGCACTCGCGTCGGGGATCGGCGCGAACGAGCCGCTCCACGGCGCGGTGGCCGATGCCCCCGCGGGGAGCGCCAACAGCGCGGCCGCGGCTGCGGCAACGGCGAAGCAACGATGCCGAGGGGCCGCCATGCGCCGATCGAACCACGTGCGGCCGCGACCCACCCTCGACTTTCGGGGAGGGCGACGGGGGATCTCGACGGACGTTTAACCTGCTCGGATGCACACGACGGAGTGGGAGCTGTTGTGGCGCCTCGGGCTGGCGCTCGTGCTCTCGACGGTCATCGGCCTCGAGCGCGAGTGGCGGCAGAAGAGCGCCGGGCTGCGCACGTACACGCTGGTCGGGCTGGGCTCCGCCCTGTTCCTGCTCGTCTCCGAGTTCGGCTTCTTCGATGAGCTCGAGCGCGGGGAGGTCGTGCTCGACCCCTCGCGCGTCGCCGCCCAGATCGTGTCGGGCATCGGCTTCATCGGCGGCGGGCTGATCTTCGTCCGCCGCGACTCGGTGCGCGGCCTGACCACCGCGGCCGGCGTGTGGCTGGTGGCGGCCGTCGGGATGGCCGCCGGGGCTGGGCTGGCGGTGCTGGCGGTCGCCTCGACGCTCGCCTACCTGCTCGTCACCACCACCTATCCGCTGCTGGCCCGGCGGCTGCCGCGCTCGGGGTTTGCCCCGTCGCCGCTGCGCATCACCTACCACGACGGCCGGGGCGTGCTGCGCGAGGCGCTCGCGCGGGTCACGAGCGCGGGCTTCGACGTCTCCGACGTGTCGTTCGACCGCGACGAGCACGATCGGGTCACGGTCGCGGTCGAGGTCCGCGGGCGGGAGCCGCTGACCGGTCTGGTGACCGAGCTGGGCGAGCTCGACGGCGTCGTCTCCGTGCACGCGGCCGACGCCAACGCGGACCCGGATTGATGCGCGCGATCACGGTCATCCCCGGCCGGGCGGGCTCCGCGCAGCTCGACGAGGTGCCCGAGCCGGCCGCGGCGGCCGGCTCGCTGCTGGTGGACGGGCTGGCGCTCGGCATCTGCGGCACCGACGGGGAGATCGTGCGCGGCGAGTACGGCTGGCCGCCGGCGGGGGAGGAGCGGCTCGTGCTCGGCCACGAGTCGCTCGGGCGGGTGCTCGAGGCGCCGGACGGCTCGGGCTTCGCGGCCGGCGACCTTGTGGTCGGCATCGTCCGCCGGCCCGACGCGGTGCCGTGTGCGCCGTGCGCGGCCGGCGCGTGGGACTTCTGCGCCAACGGCGAGTACACCGAGCGCGGGATCAAGCAGCTCCACGGCTATGGCTCGGAGCGCTGGCGCGTCGAGCCGGACTTCGCGATCCGGCTCGACCCGGGGCTCGAGGACGTCGGCGTGCTGCTCGAGCCGACCAGCGTGGTCGCGAAGGCGTGGGAGCAGATCGAGCGGATCGGGGCGCGCGCGACGTTCGCGCCGCGCAGCGTGCTCGTCACGGGCGCTGGGCCGATCGGGCTGCTGGCCGCGTTGCTCGCCGTGCAGCGGGGCTACGAGGTGCACGTGCTCGACCAGGTCACCGACGGCCCGAAGCCCGAGCTCGTCGCGCAGCTCGGCGGGACGTACTACGCGGGCGACGCCTCGGCCGCCGGCCGGGTCGACATCGTGGTCGAGGCGACCGGCGCCGGCCCGGTCGTCGCACAGGCGCTGCGCGGCACGACGCGCAACGGGATCGTCTGCCTCACCGGCGTGTCCTCGGGCGGCCGCCCGCTCGACTTCGACATCGGCGGCTTCAACCGCGACCTCGTGCTCGAGAACGACGTCGTGTTCGGCACCGTGAGCGCGAACCACCGCCACTACGAGGCGGCGGCGGAGGCGCTGGCCGCCGCCGACCGCGCGTGGCTGCGCGGGCTGATCACCCGGCGCGTGCCGCTCGATCGCTGGCAGGAGGCGCTCGAGCGCGGCCCCGGCGACGTGAAGGTGGTCGTCGAGCTGTCCTAGCCGGGCTGGGCGGTCGGCCGGATCAGGATCTCGTTGACGTCCATGTGCGGCGGCTGCTGCACGGCGAACATGACCGCGCGAGCGATGTCGTCGGCCTGCAGCGGCTCGAGCTGCAGCGGCGAGTCGAAGAACGGCGTGTCGGTCATGCCCGGCTCGATCACCGTCACCCGCACGCCGCTGTCGTTGAGCTCCTGGCGCAGCGACTCGCCCATGCCGGTGATCGCCCACTTGGTGGCGGAGTAGAGCGAGCCGACGACCGCGCGGCGGCCGGCCACCGACCCGGTGAGCAGCATGTGGCCCTTGCTGTCCTTGAGCGCGTCCAGCGTGGCCCGGATCGTGAGGGCGGCGCCGTAGACGTTGGTGAGCACCATCTCCTTCCAGTGGTCGACGTCGCTCTCCTGGAAGCCGCGCGGCGCGCCGAAGCCGGCGTTGGCGAACGCGACGTCGACGCGCCCGTAGGCGTCGAGCGCGGCCTTGACGAGCGCCTGCTGCTGGTCCCACTCGGTGACGTCGCAGGTCACGGCGATCGCACGCTCGTCGCCGCCGAGCTCCTCGGCGAGGGCGTCGATCTTGTCCGTGGAGCGCGCGGCGAGGACGAGGCGGTAGCCGGCCTCCGCGGCGTGGCGGGCGGTGGCGGCGCCGATGCCGCTGGAGGCGCCGGTGATGAGGAAGACGGGGTCTGAGTTCGAAGCCATGCGGCTACGGTTACCCGGCTTTGCTCCACGACCGCGCCAAGATCGAGGTCCGCGCCGGGCGCGGCGGGGACGGCTCCGTCTCGTTCCGCCGCGAGGCCCACGTGCCCAAGGGCGGGCCGGACGGCGGCGACGGCGGCCGCGGCGGCGACGTGCTCGTGCGCGTCGACGACTCGCTCCGCGACCTGCAGTCGTTCCGCCGCCGCGCGCACTTCCGCGCCGAGCGCGGCGGTCACGGGCAGGGCGCCCAGAAGCACGGCGCCGACGGCGATCCGCTGGTCATCGGCGTGCCGCCGGGGACCCAGCTCGAGCGCTGGGACGGCACCCGCTTCGACCTCGTCATTCCCGGCCAGGAGATCACGCTCGCGCGCGGCGGCAGCGGCGGGCGCGGGAACAAGCGCTTCACGAGCGCGGTGCGGCAGGCGCCGCGGCTGGCCGAGAAGGGGCTCGAGGGGGAGGAGGGCGCCGTCGAGCTGCACCTCAAGCTGCTCGCCGACGTCGGGCTCGTCGGGCTCCCGAACGCGGGCAAGTCGTCGCTGATCTCGCGGCTGACGCGGGCGCAGCCGAAGATCGCCGGCTACCCGTTCACGACGCTGGAGCCGAACCTCGGCACGCTCGAGGCCGCCGACCGCCAGCTCGTGGTCGCCGACATCCCCGGGCTGATCGAGGGCGCGAGCAGCGGCGCCGGCCTCGGCCACGACTTCCTCGCCCACGTCGAGCGCACGCGGCTGCTCGTCCACGTCCTCGACCTCGCCCCGCTGGACGGCTCCGACCCGATCGAGAACCACACCGTGATCGAGAACGAGCTGGCCGAGCACGACCGGCGGCTGGCGGAGCTGCCGCGGGTGCTGGCGCTGAGCAAGGCCGATCTCGTCACGCCGGAGGAGGCGGCCGCGGCGGCGGAGGAGTGGCGCGGGCGGTTGTCCGACGTGCCCGTGCTGATCACCTCCAGCGCCACGCGCGAGGGTCTCGATGACCTCGCCACCGAGCTGCTCCGCCGCGTCCCGGTCGCCGACCCGGTCCCGCTCGAGGAGGGCGCCGACGAGCTGGCCGAGTACCGCGTCTACCGCCCGGCCGCGGCGCGCGAGTTCGACGTCGAGAAGACCGGGGCGGGAGAGTTCCGCGTCTCGGGCGCGGTCGTCGAGCGCCTGATCGCCCGCCACGACATGGAGAACGAGGAGGCGCTCGCGCACGTCGAGCGCCGCCTCCAGCGGCTCGGCGTGATCAGCGCGCTGGAGGCGGCCGGCTTCGTGCCGGGCGACGACGTGGAGATCGGCGGGATCGTGTTCGAGCTCGATCCGGGGACGCCGCTCTAGACGAAAGTCAACGGCGGCTGGGTAGGGCTGGGGTTCGGGTGCCGCGGCGGCCAAGTGGGACGCTTTGGTAGAGCGGCCCAAAAGCGTCCCGCTTGGGTAAGCGGGACGGTTTGACCCCCTATAGCGGTGTCCAAACCGTCCCACTTGCTCGCCGCCCCCACCGGAACCCTCCCCTCAATGCCGCAGTTGACGTTCGCCGGCGCTGCCGCGACCGCCCGCCGCCACCCCCGCTAGCCTCACCCACCCTGCGGATCTGGATCGACATGACGGCGCCGGCGCACCCGGTCGTCTTCCGGCCGATCATTCGGCTCCTCCGCGATGCGGGGCACGAGGTGGACGTGACGGCGCGTGACTACGCGCAGAACATCCCGCTGCTCGAGCGGATGGGGATGGCGTACACCGCCGTCGGCCCGGGCCACGGCGGGGCGTCGACCGTCGGCAAGGCCAAGGCGCTCGCCGCCCGCTCGTGGAACATGCGGCGCTTCGCGGCGAACCGCCGCTTCGACCTCGCCGTCGCCCACGGCTCCAACGACCTCGCGCTCGCCGCCGCGTCGCTGCGGATCCCCGCGGTCAACACGTTCGACTACGAGTTCGCCGTCCAGCAGCACAGGATCGGCTGCCGGCTCGCCCGCCGCGTGATGACGCCCGACACGATCCCGCCGGCGCGGCTCGAGCGGTTCGGGGTCGGGCCGGCCAAGCTCGTCCAGTACGCCGGGCTCAAGGAGGAGTACTACCTGTCGGACTTCACGCCCGACGAGGGCGAGCTCGACCGGCTCGGGGTCGACCGGGGGCGCGTGATCGTGATCGTGCGCCCGCCGCCGGAGGTCACGCTCTACCACCGGCTCTCCAACGAGATCTTCCCGCGCGTGCTCGAGCGCCTCGGGCGCGACCCGCAGGTCCACGCCGTCGTGATCCCGCGCACCGCGGCCCAGCGCGAGTACCTGGAGACCGCGCAGCTGCCGTCGGTGATCCTCCCGGCCGGTGCGGTCGATGCCCAGAGCCTGATCGCGCTCGCCGACCTCGTGGTCTCGGCCGGCGGCACGATGAACCGCGAGGCGGTCGCGCTCGGGACGCCCGTCTACTCCACGTTCGCCGGGCGGCTCGGCGGCGTCGACGAGCAGCTCCTGCGCGCCGGCCGCCTGCGCATGCTGACCAGCGAGGACGAGCTCGAGCTCGTCAAACAGGACGGCACGCGCGAGGTCGCCCGCCGCGACCCCGCCGTGCTCGTCGACCTCATCCTCGGAGCCGTGGCACCTTCACGCGGATGAAGTCGCTGTAGTCCGGCAGCGAGGGGTTGCGGCCCGTCGAGCCGAAGTTCGTGTCGTTGACGATCGCCAGCTCGTCCTTGTCGACCGGCAGCACGGCCTCGATCGTCTGGTAGGGCATCTTGAACGGGTTGCCGAGCCCGAAGTCGCCCGCCCGCACCGGGCCCTCCAGCGAGATCTCCCGCGGGTCGGCGATGTCGAGCTGGTTGAGCACCTCGCGCTTGGCCAGCGCGCCGTTGCGCGGCTCGACCACGAACGCGCGCTTGTGCATCGCCGCCGGTCCCTGGCCGTTGTCACGCTCGAGCGAGACGAAGCGCTTGGAGTCGAGCGCGGTGAGGTCGGAGACGAGGAAGGTCGGGTCGGCCACCTTGTAGACGCGGTAGCCCTTCTCGTAGCGCCGCTTGTCGATGTCGAACGTGTACGAGCGCCGGATCGTCTTGTCGGTGTCGTCGGCGAGCGGGCCCTCGAGCGTCGGGTACAGCGTGCGCCCGTTGGGTGAGATCGCCATCCCCTCGAAGCCGTTTGAGGCGGCGAGGTTGTTCTTGCCGGCGGGCAGGCCCGGATAGTCCGGCGAGCGGACGCCGGGCAGCGGAATCGGCGCCTCGAGCACCTTGCCGCTCGCGTCCGTGTGGAGCAGGAAGGGACCGAACTCGTCGCCGAACCACAGCGTGCCCTTGCGGTCGATGCGGAACGACTCGATGTCGAAGTCGCCGCCGGTCAGGTAGCGCTCCTGCGTCCCCTCGTTCACGATCGCGAACGGGATCCGCTCGTCGGGGTCGCGCAGGTCGATCGCGCGCTGGATCTGGATGTCGTAGCCCTTCGGCCTGACCTGGTAGACCCGCAGCAGGAACGAGTGCGAGTTGGCCTTCGAGCCGAAGCCGTTGTCCGGCATCGCGAGCAGGCTGCCGTGCGGCCCCGCGAGCAGCGCGGAGAAGCCGCCGACCGGCTGGACCGAGCCGGGCGCCGGCGCAGGCTCGGTGTTGGGCGCGGCGGGGAACGGAGCGGGCCAGGTGGCGTCCGCGGGGAGGATCGCGCGGCTCTTGAGGCTCGGGTCGCGGTCGTGGGCGGCGGCCGGGACGACCGCCAGCAGGGCGATGGCGAGGGTGAGGAGCGTTGTTCTCAGCATGCCCGACAGCACAGCGCGCCGCGCCCGAGCGCATGTAGCGGTCCTGAGAACTCCTAACCTGAATCCCGCCATGCCCACCCTCGTCGTCAAGCTCGGATCCTCCGTCGTCGCCGAGGCGTCCGGCGACCTGCGCCCCGGCGTGCTCGAGCGCGTGTGCGACGAGGTCGCCGCGCTGCACGCCCAAGGGGTCGACGTGGTGATCGTCACCTCGGGCGCGATCGCCCGTGGCATGCGGCTGCTGGAGCTCCCGATCCGCCCGCGCGCGATCGAGGATCTGCAGGCGGCGAGCGCGGTCGGCCAGGGCAAGCTCTACCGCGTCTACGACGAGCTGCTGCGCGACCGCGGGCTGACCTCCGCGCAGGTGCTGCTGACGTTCTTCGACATGAGCGCGCGCACCCACTACGTCAACGCGCGCCGCACGCTGCGCAAGCTGCTCGACTGGCGCATCGTCCCGGTCATCAACGAGAACGACACGACCACCACCGACCAGGTCAGCTTCGGCGACAACGACTTCCTCGCCGCCCAGGTGGCGGTGCTGACCGGCGCGGACCTGCTCGTTCTCCTCACCGACACCGGCGGCCTCTACACGGCCGACCCGCGCATCGATCCCGGCGCGACGCTCGTCGACCTCGTCGAAGATCCCGAGGCGCTCGACGTGCTCGAGATCGGGCACGCGACCTCGCCGCTCGGCTCCGGCGGGATGCGCTCGAAGGTCGTCGCGGCCGACATGGCCACCTCGGCGGGGATCAGCACCGTGATCGCCTCGGGCCTCGAGGACGGCGTGATCCCCCGCGCGTGGGCGGGCGAGGCGGTCGGCACGCGCTTCGCCCCCCGGAAGAGCAAGCACTCGAGCTTCAAGCTGTGGCTGAAGTACGCCAAGCCGGCGCAGGGAACGCTCCGCGTCGATGCCGGTGCCGCGCGGGCGCTGCGCGACGGCGGCACGTCGCTGCTGCCGGTCGGCATCGTCGAGGTCAACGGCCGCTTCGACGCCGGCGACGCGGTCGAGGTCCGCGAGGCCGACGACGGCATCGTGGGCAAGGGGATCTGCAACTACTCGGCGGTCGAGCTGCGGCGCGTGATCGGCCGCAAGTCCGCGGAGGTGCGCGAGGAGCTGCCGCGCGCGACCGAGGAAGCAGTCCACCGGGACTACTTCGTGCTGGCCTAGACTTTTCCAATGGCCGTCGCATCCCCCACCGTCACCGAGATCTGCCTCGCCGCCCGTACGGCCTCGCGCGCGCTCGCCACCATGAGCACCGCGGACAAGGACACGGCGCTGCTGCGCGTCGCCGACCAGCTCGAGGAGCGCGCGCCCGAGATCCTCGAGGCCAACGCCCGCGACCTCGACGCCGGGCGCGAGAACGGCCTCTCCGACGCGCTGATGGACCGGCTCGCGCTCGATCCCACGCGGATCTCGGCGATCGCCGACGCCGTGCGCTCGATCGCCGCGCTGCCCGACCCCGTCGGCGAGGTCATCGACGGCCACCGGCTCCCCAACGGGCTCGACGTGCGCAAGGTGCGCGTGCCGCTCGGCGTCATCGCCGTCGTCTACGAGGCGCGGCCGAACGTGACCGTCGACGCCGCCGCGCTGTGCCTGAAGTCGGGCAACGCGATCGTCCTGCGCGGCTCGTCCTCGGCGGCGCACTCGAACGCCGTGCTCGCCTCGATCGTCGCTCCGGAGTTCCCCGACGGTGCGGTCTCGCTCGTCTCGGGCGGCCGGGAGCAGCTCGCCGAACTGGCCGGCCAGGAGGGCGTCGTCGACCTCATCATCCCGCGCGGCGGCGAGGGCCTGAAGAAGGCGCTGAGCGCCGTCGCCAAGGTCCCCGTCATCTACGCCGCGTCCGGCAACTGCCACGTCTACGTCGATGCCACCGCCGACCTCGACGACGCGCTTCGCATCGTGCTCAACGCCAAGACCCAGCGCCCCGGCGTCTGCAACGCGGCCGAGACGCTGCTCGTGCACGCCGACGTCGCCGCGCAGTTCCTGCCCGTCGCGGGCGCCGCGCTGCGCGACGCGGGGGTTGAGCTGCGCGCCGAGGAGCGCGCCGCCGCGCTGCTCGACGGTGCCGTCGCCGCCACCGACGAGGACTTCGGCGAGGAGTTCCTCGCGCTGATCCTGGCGGTCAAGGTCGTCGGCTCCTACGAGGAGGCGATCGAGCACGTCAACCAGTACGGCTCCGGCCACTCCGAGGCGATCGTCACCGGCAGCGCCCAGGCGGCGCGGGCGTTCCAGCTCGGCGTCGACGCGGCCTGCGTATACGTCAACGCTTCCACGCGCTTCACCGACGGCGGCGAATTCGGGATGGGCGCCGAGATCGGCAACTCGACCCAGAAGCTGCACGCGCGCGGCCCGATCGGCCTGCGCGAGCTGTGCACGTTCAAGTACCTGGTCGAGGGCGACGGCCAGGCCCGGCCCTAGTTGGCGCGCGTCGGCCTCCTCGGCGGGACGTTCAACCCGCCGCACATCGGGCACATGCTGTGCGCCCAGGAGGCGCTGATCGCGCTCGAGCTCGACCGCGTGCTCCTGCTGCCGGTCCACACCCCGCCGCACAAGCCGCTGCAAGCCGACCCGGGGCCCGAGCTCCGGCTCGAGCTCTGCCGGCTGGCGGTCGGCGACGCGCCGGGCATCGAGGTGTCGACGCACGAGATCGAGCGGGAGGGCCGGTCCTACACGGTCGATACGCTGAGAGCGCTTCATGACGCTCGACCCGAGGACGACCTGACCTTCATCGCCGGCGCCGATCAGGCGGCCGGGCTGCCTGGCTGGCGCGAGCCCGCCGCCGTGCTCGAGCTCGCCGAGCTCGCGGTCGCTGAGCGCGAGGCGACGCGCCGCGACGATGTGCTCGATGAGCTCTACGGCCTGCCGGGCGTGCCCGAGCGCGTGCGCTTCTTCTCGATGCCGCGGATCGACGTCTCGTCCTCGCTGATCCGCCGGCGGGTGGCCGGAGGCCTCCCGATCCGCTGGCTCGTGCCCGACGCGGTCGAGCGCGCGATCACCGAGCGCGGGCTCTACCAGGCGCAGGTGGGCGCTCGATGACCCCCGCCGAGAGCCGCGAGCTCGCCGACCGCATCGCCGAGCTGGCCGCCGACAAGCTGGCCGTCGACGTGGTGGTCATCGACCTCCACGACGTGATCGGCTACACCGACTTCTTCGTCATCTGCTCCGGCAACACGGAGCGCCAGACGAAGGCGATCCACGACGGCATCCACCAAGGGATGAAGCAGGACGGCGGCGTGCTGCCGCGCCGCGTCGAGGGCCTCAACGAGGCGCGCTGGATCCTCATGGACTACCTCGACGTGATCGTCCACGTCTTCACCCCCGACGCGCGCGACTACTACCGGCTCGAGCAGCTCTGGGGCGAGGCGCCGCGCCACGCGGTCGGGGCTTAACGACCGAGGCCGCCCTTTCGGACGGCCTCGTGACAGTGGAGCTGAGGGGGCTCGAACCCCTGACCTTCTGGCTGCCAGCCAGACGCTCTCCCAGCTGAGCTACAGCCCCTGGGCGAGCGCAGTTTATCGCGACTCAGTGCGGCTGGAGGAGGACGGCGGCCTTCTTCCAGATTTCCGCGATCGGGAGCGCCTTCTTCCAGATCGACACCTCGTCGAGGTCGCCGGTCAGGCTGAGGTCGCAGGTGCCGCCGTAGGCTGCCGAGCGTCGTGTTGCCGGCCGGCGTGCCATAGCCGATGGGCGCGCCGCCCCGCGGCATGCCGCTACCGATCTCCTTACCGTCGATGAACAGCCGGACGGTGCTGCCGTCGAATGTCCCAGACGCGTTGTGCCACTTGCCATCCCACACGCCCTGGCCGGCATCGGCTGAGATCGTGACCCCGGCTTCGGTGCCGTCACTGACGTAGAAGAGCAGACCGTTGTTCAGGCCCGTGTAGAGCCCGTAGGAAGAGCTCTCGCAGAGGTTCGACCCCTTGGCGACCAGGTACTTGTGCTGGCCGGGTGAGCCACTGTTGCGGAACCATGTCGACACCGTGATCTGCTGCGGCTCGAGGTCGTTCGAGTCCGGGATCGTCGACGAACTCACCGCCGTCGAAGTGGAGCCCGTAGCTCCAGAAGAAGGCGCCCTTGATCCAGGACGGATCGTTGGCGTCGACGCCCGGCGTCGAGCCGAGCTGGCCGTGGTTGCCATTTCCCGACCAGTCGCGCACGACCTGTCCCTTGCCCTCGTTGAGGGGCCAGTAGCCGCTCAGCGGGAAGTCATAAGAAGCGGCGGACGCCGAGCCCGGTACAAGCAGGGCGGCGAGAATGGCGGCGGAGCAAAGAAGGGTTACGCGATGTCGATTCACGTGAGCCAGCATCTTCGGTGTCGACATGGCGTCACCACAGCCGAAGGTCCAGGCTTTTTCGGCCGCTAACCTCACCCGCGCATGAGCACGGAGCGCCGTTACGACCCGAAGACCGTCGAGCCCAAGTGGCAGGCGTTGTGGGAGCGCGAGCGCACTTGGGAGGTTTCGAACGAGGCCGCCGACGGCGCCGAGGCGTTCTACGTCGCCGAGATGCTGCCCTACCCATCCGGGGAGCCCCACATGGGGCATCTGAAGAACTACGCGGTCGGCGACGCCGTCGCGCACTTCCAGCGCCGCATCGGGCGCCGCGTGCTGCACCCGATCGGCTACGACGCCTTCGGCCTGCCGGCCGAGAACCACGCGATCCGCAGCGGCGAGCACCCGCGCGAGTCGACCGCGAAGGCGATCGAATCCTTCCAGCGAGAGTTCCACTCATGGGGGGTCTCGTTCGACTGGTCGCGCGAGCTGGCCACCAACGAGCCGAGCTACTACCGCTGGACCCAGTGGATCTTCCTGAAGCTCTACGAGCGCGGGCTGGCCTACCGCTCCGAGGCGGCGGTCAACTGGTGCCCGAAGGACCAGACCGTGCTCGCCAACGAGCAGGTCATCGACGGGCGCTGCGAGCGCTGCGGGACGCCGGTGCAGGCGCGCCAGCTCGAGCAGTGGTTCTTCCGCATCACCGACTACGCCGACCGCCTGCTCGACGACCTCGAGACGGTCGAGTGGCCCACGCACGTCGTGCGCATGCAGCAGAACTGGATCGGGCGCTCCGAGGGTGCCGAGGTGCAGTTCAGCTCGCCCGAGATGGGCGTCGACTACCCCGTGTTCACGACGCGGCCGGACACGCTGTTCGGCGCGACGTTCTTCGTGATGGCGCCCGAGCACCCCGACGTGCTGCGGCTGGCCGAGGGCACCGAGCACGAGGCCGAGGTCCGCGAGTACGTCAACCACGCGCTGACCGAGTCGCACGAGGATCGCGGCGACGTCGAGCGGGAGAAGACCGGCGTGCCGCTGGGGCGCAGCGTGATCAACCCGGTCAACGGCGAGCGCATCCCGATGTGGGTCGCCGACTACGTGCTGATGGAGTACGGCACCGGCGCGATCATGGCGGTGCCCGGCCACGACGTGCGCGACCACGAGTTCGCGGTCAAGTACGAGCTGCCGATCCCGCGTGTGATCGAGGGAGACGGTGAGCTGCCCTACACGGGCGACGGCACGCTGGTGAACTCCGATCCGCGCTTCGACGGGATGCACAACCGCGAGGCGCTCGAGCAGATCGTCGACTGGCTCGACGATCAGGGCCGCGGCCACCGCTCGATCAACTACCGCCTGCGCGACTGGCTGCTGTCACGGCAGCGCTACTGGGGCTGCCCGATCCCGATCATCCACTGCCCGAAGTGCGGGCTCGTGCCGGTGCCGGAGGAGGACCTGCCGGTCGAGCTGCCCGACGTGCGCGACTACGCGCCGAAGGGGCGCTCACCGCTGGCCGCGGCGGAGGACTGGCTGCGGGTCGAGTGCCCGTCGTGCGGCGGTGATGCGAAGCGCGAGACGGACACGATGGACACGTTCGTCGATTCGAGCTGGTACTTCCTGCGCTACTGCGACGCGCGCAACGACGACGCAGCCTGGGACCCGGCGGTGCTCTCGCGCTGGATGCCGGTCGACCAGTACATCGGCGGCGTCGAGCACGCGATCCTGCACCTGATGTACGCGCGCTTCTTCGTGAAGGCGCTGGCGGACATGGGGCTGCTCGACTTCCAGGAGCCGTTCGCGCGGCTGTTCACGCAGGGGATGATCACGCGCGACGGGGCGAAGATGTCCAAGTCGAAGGGCAACGTCATCAGCCCGGTCGGCTACGTCGAGAAGTACGGCGCCGACACCGCGCGCTGCTACATCCTCTTCATCGGGCCGCCCGACCAGGACGCCGACTGGTCCGACGAGGGCGTCGAGGGCGTGCACCGCTTCCTGTCGCGGCTGTGGCGACTGGGCATCGACGTCGCGGAGCTGGGCGAGCAGGGGCCGGCGCTCGGGCCGTTGGAGATCCCCGAGGGCGACGACCTCGAGCTGATGCGCAAGGCGCACTGGGCGATCGACAAGGTCACGAACGACATGGCGGGCCGGTTCGCGTTCAACACGGCGATCGCGGCGGTCATGGAGCTGGTCAACGAGGCCTACCGCCGGCGCGAGGCCGCCTCGCCCGCGGCGATGCACTTCGCCACCGCCACGGCGGCGTCGCTGATCTTCCCGTTCGCGCCGCACGCCGGGGCTGAGGTCTACGAGCTGCTGACCGGCGAGCGGGTGTGGGAGGAGCCGTGGCCCGACGCCGACCCGGCGATGCTCGAGCGCGACACCGTCGAGCTGGTGGTGCAGGTCAACGGCAAGCTCCGCGACCGCGTGCAGGCGCCCGCTGCGGCCTCGCGGGAAGAGCTGGAGGGTCTGGCCAGGACCCCCCGGATCGTGGCGCACGTGGACGGCAAGGACGTCATCAAGGTCGTCGTCGTCCCGGGCAAGCTCGTCAACTTCGTCGTCCGCTAGGCGCGCCGCGACCTGCGCGGCGCGCCGAGCGTCAGCAGTCGCGCTGCACGCGTGCTGCGAGCTTGGTGCGCTTGGTCTTGGCCTTCTTGAGCTTGGCCTTCAGCTGCCGCTTCTTCGCCCCTGAGGCGCGCTTGACGCGCTTCTGGAGCTTCTTCACGGCCTGCTTCTGCTTCGTCAGGGCGCGCTTGGCGGCATTGCAGGCCTTCGCGTCGACGGCCGGCACCGTGAGCTCGACGCGCGCCGTCGGGCCGATCAGCGTCTTGAGCTTCTCGCGGGTCTCCGAGCAGTCATTCGCGCGAGGGCCGTCGGACCAGCCCCGGCTGACCGCGATCCAGTGGGAGCCGGGCGGGACGGTGTACGTCGCAACCGCGGTCGCCCCTCGTCGCGACGGTATCCGGAGCGACGCACGCGCGTCAACGACACGGTGTCAATTTCGTCGTCACGAAGCTGCATTTTCGTGACAAAGCGACGCTGATCCGCGCGCCCGCCGCGCCTAGCGTCGGCGGGTGTGCCCGACACGCCTCGCCACGTCATCGCGCTGTGGGCGCTCGGGCTGGTCGCGGTGGTCCTGCTCGGCGCCCGCTACCTAAGCCGCGGTGATGACGAGCCGGCCGGAGCCGCGCCACCGATCCACGTCGCGGATGAGGGCGCGTCGTCGCGCGTGACCGTGCACGTGGCGGGCGCGGTCCGGCGCCCGGGCGTGTACCGGCTCTCGGCGCGCGCCCGGGTCGTCGACGCGGTCCGCCGCGCGGGCGGGGCCCGTCGCCGCGCCGACCTCGCCGCGCTCAACCTCGCCGCCAAGCTGGAGGACGGCCGCCAGGTCCTGGTGCCGCTCCGCGGCGCGACCGCTGCCGGCGACGAGCCGGCCGAGGGCGTCCCGCTCAACCTCAACACCGCGACCGCCGAGCAGCTCGACGAGCTCGACGGCGTCGGCCCGGCGATGGCCGCCTCGATCCTGAAGTACCGCGAGCAGCACGGCGGGTTCGGCTCGATCGATGAGCTCGGCCAGGTCTCCGGCATCGGGGAGAAGCGGCTGGCGGCCCTGCGCGAGCAGGTGCGGGTGTGAGAGAGGCGCGGAGCCGCGTCCTCGGCGCGCTCCACGGCGTCCGCGAGCATCCGCGCCACGTCGTCCTGTTCGCCCTCGCGGCCGGCCTCGCCCTCGGCCCGCTCTCACCGGCCGCGACGGTGGCCGCCGCGGCGCTCTTCGCCCTCGCCGCCGGCCGGAGCGGCGTGGCGCTGCTCGCGGCCGGTGCCGCGCTCGGCGGGGCCACGCTGGCCGACGCGCGCCTCGCCGCGCTCGACGCCGGCTCGCTCCGCGCGATGACGGGCCAGCGGTGGGAGGGGACCGCGACGCTCCTCGAGCCGGTTCGCGAGCACGGCGCCCATGCCTCCGCGCGCGTCCGCCTGGGCGGACTCGACGAGGTCGCCGTCGCCCGGCTGCGCGTGCCCGGAGCGGACCGGCCGTGGGTTGCCGGCGGCGGGCCCGCCCAGGCTGACCGCTCCGCGTCGCGCCACGCGTGGCCCGAGGTCGGGCAGTTGGTCGCGGTCGCGGGACGTGTCGCTCCGCTCGGCAAGTACGACGCGTTCCAAGCTCGGCGCGGCGCGCACGCGGCGCTGGAGGTGGACCGGTTCCGGGCCACTGGAGCGTGGCGGGGTGGGGTTGCGGGTGCGCTCGACCGGGTGCGGCGGCGGGCGGAGGTGGGGCTTGCGCGGGGGCTGCCGGACCAGGAGGCGGCGTTGCTGCGCGGGATGGTCCTCGGCCAGGACGAGCGGCTGACGGAGGCGGTGCGGACCGACTTCCAGCGGTCGGGCCTCGCTCACCTGTTGGCGGTGTCGGGCCAGAACGTCGTCCTGCTGGCCATGCTCGCCCTCGGGGTCGGGATGGTCGCGGGGCTCCCGCTCCGCGCACGGCTGGCGCTGGCGCTCGCGCTGGTCGTGGTCTACGTCCCGCTCGCCGGCGGCGGCCCGTCGATCCAGCGCGCCGGCGTGATGGGCGGCGCCGGGCTCGTGGCCGCGTTGGCCGGCCGGCCGGCGTCGCGCTGGTACGCGCTCGGGCTGGCGGTCGTGCTCACGCTCGCACTCAACCCGCGGGCGTCGGGCGAGGTCGGGTGGCAGCTCTCGTTCGCCGCGGTCGTCGGGCTGCTCGCGCTCGCACCGCGCTGGCGCGAGGGGCTGCGGCGCGCCGGTGTGCCCGGGCCGCTGGCGGACGCCGGAGCGGTCACCGCGGCCGCGACGGTCGCCACCGCGCCGCTGATGGCGCTCTACTTCGAGCAGGTCTCGCTCGCCTCGCTGCCGGCCAACCTCGTCGCCGCGCCGGCGGTCGCGCCGGTGATGTGGCTCGGGATGCTCGGGATCGCAGCCGCGCAGGTCTCGCCGGCGCTGTGTGTGCCCCTGAACCTGCTCAACGGGCCGCTGCTCGCCTACGTGGAGTGGATCGCGCACGTCGCCGCCGAGCCGCCCGCGGCCGCGCTGCCGGTGCGGCTCGGCGGCCCGGTGGGGCTGGCGCTGACCTACGCGGCCGGTGCGGGGGCGATGGTGGCCGTCGGGCGGGCCTGGCGATGGCTCGGGCGCCCGGGGGAGGACGCGAGACGGCGTCGGATCGCGGTGGCCGCGCTCAGCGTCGTCGCCGGCGCGCTCATCGCCGCCCCGGCACTCCGCGGCTCCCCGGCGCCGCGCCCGGGCGAGCTCGTCATCTCGTTCCTCGACATCGGCCAGGGCGACGCGACGCTGCTCCAGCACGGCGGCGCCTCGATCCTCGTCGACACCGGCCCGCCGGGCGGCCCGATCTTGCGGCGGCTGCGCGAGTCGGGCGTCGAGCGGCTCGACGCGCTCGTGCTCACCCACGCCGAGGCGGATCACGAGGGGATGGGGCTCGACGTCATCGCCGCGTTCAAGCCGCGCCTCATCCTCGACGGCGGCGCCGGCTGGCCGACCCGCGTGCAGCGCGGCCTGCCGCGCACCGCGCTCGCCGCCCACGCCGGCCAGGCGTTCAGCCTCGGCCAGATCCGCCTGCGGCTGCTGTGGCCGCCGCCGCCTTCGCCGGACTGGCGCCCGGACGGCAACCCCAACGATCGCGCGGTGGTCGCGCTCGCGAGCGTCGGGAGCTTCGACGTGCTGCTCCCCGCCGACGCCGAGTCGGGCGTCACCGGCCCGCTCGAGCTCCCCGACGTCGACGTCCTCAAGGTCGCCCACCACGGGAGCGACGACCCAGGCCTGCCGGCGCTGCTCGCGCGCACGAAGCCCGAGTTCGCGGCGATCGAGGTCGGGCGGGAGAACACCTACGGACATCCCACCGCAGACACCCTCGCCGCCCTCAAGGCAGCGGTCCCGACGGTCGTCCGCACCGACCGCGACGGCACCGTCCGGCTGCGCGTGTCCGGAAACAGCGAGCGGATCGAGCGATCCCGCTGAGGCCGCCTCTAGACTCGGCCGCCGTGCCCGCGTTCAAGTCCGTCTACCTGGTCCTCGGCGACGACCACGGCCGCATCTCCGAGCGCCGCGCGAAGCTGCGTGAGCTCGCCGAGGCCGAGAGCGGCGCCGGCGGGGTCGAGGTGCTCGAGGGCGAGCTGTGCACGCCCGACGAGGTGATCATCGCCCTCACGACGATGAGCTTCGCGATGGGCCGCCGCTTCGTGATCGCCGACGGCGTGGAGCGCTGGAAGGACGCCGACGTCGAGGCCGTCGCCGCAGCGATGCGGGGCATGGACGGCGAGACGCTCACGCTCGCGCTGTTCGGCCGCGAGGAGGGGCGCTACAAGGTCCCCGACGGGCTGCGCGCCGCGGTCGAGGCCGCCGGCGGCGCGATCGCCGTCGAGAGCGGCGTCAAGCCGTGGGAGCTCCCGAGTTGGCTGCAGGCCCGGGCCGCCGAGCACGGCCTCGAGCTCGACAAGGCCGGCGCCAAGGCCCTCGTCAACCAGGTCGGCGAGCGCCAGCAGCGGCTGCTCCGCGAGCTCGAGAAACTCGCGCTCGAGCACGGCGAGGGCGCGTCGATCGGCGAGACCGAGATCGAGGAGTCGAGCGCCAACTCGGCCCAGCGCAAGATCTGGACGCTGGGGGACGCGCTCGTCGCGGGCGACGAGCAGGCCGCCATGCGCGCGCTGGTCGAGCTCCGCGCCCAGGGCGAGCGCCTGCCCGGGCTGCTCTACAACATCGCCAACCGCCTCCGCGACGCGCTCAAGGTCGCCGAGGCGCTCGCCGCCGGCCAGCCGGCGTCAGAGGCGCGCAAGGGCCTGCGCATGAGCCCGCGCGTCGCCGCCCGGTTCGTCGAGGACGTCGGCAAGCGCGACGTCGAGTCGTTCCGCCACGCGCTCGAGGTGATCGCCGACCTCGAGCTCGAGACGCGCGGGGGCGGGGCGACCCAGGGCGCCCTCCAGGAGGACACCCAGGCGGTGCGCGCAGTGCTCGCGGCGGCGAGCTAGGCGGAGGCGCTGCGGTGGAGCTTCGCGGCGCGTGACTTCTTGCGGGCGCCGGCGTTCTTGTGCAGCGCGCCGCGCTTGACGGCCTTGTCGACCAGCCGGATCAGCTGGCGATGCTCGACCTCGGCGGCGTCGGCGTCGCCACCTTCGACGGCAGCCTGAAGGCGGCGGAAGTACGTCTTGATCGCCGACGTGTAGCGCCGGTTCTCGAGTCGCTCGCGCTCGGTGCGGAGGATCCGCTTCTTCTGTGAGGCGATATTGGCCATCGGAACGGGCGCCTACTATAGCGGCGGCTCTTGGACGCTCCGGCCTCGAAACCAGTGGACCCTCCGGCCACTCAACCTCCCCGCCGGATTGCGGTCAACACGGCCATCTTCTCGATCGCGACCGGGCTGTCCCGGATCGCCGGTCTCATCCGCGAGGTGGTCGCGTCGAGCTACTTCGGCACCTCGGGTCCGTTCTCCGCGTTCACGATCGCCTTCCAGGTCCCGAACCTGATCCGTGCGCTCGTCGCTGACAGCGCGCTGTCCGCCGCCTTCGTTCCCGTCTTCACCGAGCTGCTCGAGCAGCGCAAGCGCAAGGAGGCGTTCGAGCTCGCCGGAGCGCTGTTCGGCCTGATCCTGGTCGTCCTGGGTTCGGTCACGCTGATCTTCATCGCGATCGCGCCGATCGTGATCCCGCCGATCACCGGCGACCAGTTCAGCGCGGAGCTCGACCAGCTCACGGTCGGCCTGAGCCGCGTGATGTTCCCGATCGTCGTCCTGCTCGGCCTCAACGGGCTGGTGGTGGGGATCCTCAACGCCTACGACCACTTCACGATCCCCGCGATCTCGCCGGTGGTCTGGAACCTCGTGATCATCGTCGGGCTGGTCGCGCTCAAGCCGCTGTTCTCGGGCCCCAACGAGGTCTACGCGTACGCGATCGCGATCGTGCTCGGCACCATCGCCCAGTTCGCGATGTGCCTGCCGGTGCTCAAGCGCGTCGGCTTCCACCTCCACATCTCGTTCCACTGGCGCAACCCGCGCATCAAGCACGTCCTGATCCTGATGCTGCCGGTGACGATCGGCCTCGGCCTCATCAACTTCAACGTCCTGATCAACTCGATCCTCGGCTCGCTCGTGTCCGAGTCCGCGCCGGCGGCGATCGACCGCGCCTTCCGCCTCTACATGCTGCCCCAGGGCATCTTCAGCGTCGCGGTCGCGACCGTGCTCTTCCCGACGCTGTCGCGCTTCGCCGCCCGCCGCGACTACGCGGGCCTCCGCGCCACCAGCGGCAACGGCGTCCGCCAGATCGCCCTGCTGCTGATCCCCGCGGCGTTCTTCACCGCCGTGCTGGCCGAGCCGCTGACCCGTCTCGTCTATCAGCGCGGGGAGTTCGGCGCCGCCTCGACCGACGAGGTGGCCGAGGCGCTCTTCTGGTTCAGCTTCTCGCTGCCGTTCAGCGGCGCCAACCTGCTGCTCACGCGGACGTTCTTCTCGCTCCAGCGGCCGTGGTTCCCGACCTCGCTGGCCGGCCTGTCGCTGCTCGTCAACACCGGCGTCTCGCTCGCCCTCTACAAGCCGCTCGGCATCGCCGGCATCGTCATCGGTACCGCGGCCGGCTCGGCGGCGATGACCGTCGTCCAGGCCTACTTCCTGCGCCGCGAGCTGCACGGCTTCGAGATCGGCCGGACGCTGCGAGCGGTGGCGGGGATCCTGGTCGGCGGGGCGGTGCTCGGCCTCGTCGCCTACGGGGTGTGGGACGTGCTCAACCACGCCCTCGGCGAGTCGCTGCTCGCCCAGTTCGTGGCGATCACCGTCGCGATGGCCCTGAGCAGTGCTGCCTACGCCGCGGTCGTGCTGGCGCTCCGGATTCCCGAGGCGAACCAGATCATCCGCCTGATCCGCGGCCGGATGGGACGCGGCGCCTCGTAACCTGTCCTCCGCCCATGGCGGACCAGGCCCACATCCGGAACTTCTCGATCATCGCCCACATCGACCACGGGAAGTCGACGCTGGCCGATCGCATCCTCGAGACGACCCACACGGTCGACCCGCGCAGCATGCGCGCCCAGCTGCTCGACTCGATGGACCTCGAGCGCGAGCGCGGGATCACGATCAAGGCCCAGGCCGTGCGCGTGTTCTACGAGGCGAAGGACGGCGAGACCTACCAGCTGCACCTCATCGACACGCCCGGGCACGTCGACTTCACCTACGAGGTCAGCCGCTCGCTGGCGGCGTGCGAGGGCGCGCTGCTGGTGGTCGACGCCTCCCAGGGCGTCGAGGCCCAGACCGTCGCCAACACCTACCTGGCGGTCGACTCCGGGCTCGAGCTGATCCCGACGCTGAACAAGATCGACCTGCCCGGCGCCGAGCCGGAGCGCGTGGCCGAGGAGATCGCCGAGCTGATCGGCGAGGACCCGCACGAGGTCAAGCGCATCAGCGCAAAGACCGGCGAGGGCGTCGCCGAGGTGCTCGAGGAGCTCGTCGCGCGCGTCCCGCCGCCCCACGGCGATCCCGACGCGCCCCCGCGCGCGCTGATCTTCGACTCCGAGTACGACCAGTACCGCGGCGTGATCGCCTACATCCGGGTCGTCGACGGCACGTTCACCAAGGGCGAGGCGATCGCCGCGATGGCGGCCGGCACGCAGGCCGACGTCGACGACATCGGCTTCTTCACGCCCGCGATGTCACCGGCCGAGTCGCTCTCCGCCGGCGAGGTCGGCTACCTGATCACGGGGATCAAGGACGTCGGCAGCCTGCCGGTCGGCGACACGCTGACCACGCGGGCGAATCCCGCCACCGAGCCGCTCCCCGGCTACCGCGACGTCAAGCCGATGGTCTTCTGCGGCCTCTTCCCGATCGAGTCCAACCAGTTCGAGGAGCTGCGCGACGCGCTCGAGAAGCTGTCGCTCAACGACGCCGCGCTGTTCTGGGAGCCGGAGAACTCCGACGCGCTCGGCTTCGGCTTCCGCTGCGGCTTCCTCGGCCTGCTGCACATGGACATCGTGCGCGAGCGCCTGGAGCGCGAGTACGACGTCGACCTGATGGCGACGATGCCGTCGGTCGAGTTCGCGCTCACGCTCACCGACGGCACCGAGCTGACGGTCCACAACCCGTCCGACATGCCCGACCCGGCGCGCATCGAGGAGGTGCGCGAGCCGATGGTCCGCGCCTCGATCCTCGCGCCCAAGGAGCACATCGGCCAGATCATGGAGCTCTGCCAGGAGCGCCGTGGCGAGCACGTCGGCATGCACTTCCTGTCGGCCGAGCGCGTGCAGGTCACCTACGACCTGCCGCTCGCCGAGATCGTGCTCGACTTCTTCGACCAGCTGAAGTCACGCACGCGCGGCTACGCCTCGCTCGACTACGAGCCGACCGGCATGAAGCCGTCGGACATGGTCAAGCTCGACGTCCTGCTCGCCGGCGACCCCGTCGACGCGCTCTCGATGATCGTGCACCGCGACAAGGCCTACGAGGCCGGCCGCGGGCTGGTCGACCGGCTGCGCAAGCGGATCCCGCGCCAGCAGTACGACGTGCCGATCCAGGCCGCCGTCGGCGCCAAGATCATCGCCCGCGAGACGGTCAAGGCGTTCCGCAAGGACGTCACCGCCAAGTGCTACGGCGGCGACATCTCGCGCAAGCGCAAGCTGCTCGAGCGCCAGAAGGAAGGCAAGCGGCGGATGAAGCAGGTCGGCCGCATCGAAGTGCCGCAGGACGCCTTCCTGGCCGTCCTCGAGCTCGACGGCGACTAGCCGACTAAGCCGGCGGTGGGCCTGGGGCGTCGGGCAGGTCCGGCCCCGGCATGTGGTCCTGCGGCGGCTTGACGCCCGCCGGGATGTGCCCGTGGTCATCCTGCGGCTCGTCCGGCGGAGGCGGCGGCGGGTCGTCGGGCGGGACCGGGACCTCGGGCGGGGGCGGCTCGGGCGTCGCCGTCGGCTCCGGCGTGGCAGTGGGCTCGGGTGTCGCGGTCGGCTCAGGCGTCGCGCTGGGGTCGGGCGTCGCGGTCGGCTCGGGCGTAGCGGTCGGCTCGGGCGTAGCCGTCGGCTCCGGGGTCGCGGTGGGCTCGGGCGTCGGCTCCGGCGACGGCGTGGGCGTCGGGGTCGGCCCGGGGCCGGGGCCGTCGTCGCCCGGCGGGCGCGACGCGATCGGCCGGTCGGGCGACGGGATGTCCGCGTCGTTGGACGGCTGCGACGGCACGGGCACCGGCAAGTCGGGCTGGGCGACCGGGACGGAGCCGGGAGCCGTGGCGCCGGGGATGGGGACGACCGGAACGGGCAGGGGCGCCGGGCGGGGCACGCCGCCGCCGGTGCCCGGCCGCGTCTGGCCGACCGGCGAGGCGGGGCCGTCGCCGCCGAAGCTGCCGCTCGGCCCGCCGCTGCCCGGCGCGCCACCACCGGTCGTGGCGGGCGTCGTGCCGCCCGCGGCCGGTGCGGAGTTGAACTGGGCGAGGGCGTCGCGCGCGGCCTGCAGCGGATCGTCGTCCTCGGCGGAGCGAGCGCGGCTGCGCGCGGACTCGCGCTTGACCTCGGCGTGCGCCTTGGCAGCGGGCGTGCGGAGCTGGACGTCGCCATTGCGATCGCCGATCAGCCGGTCTGGCCAGTCACCGAAGTCCACGAAGGGGTCGACGAGCGCCACCAGCAGCAACGGCACCGCGACCAACCAACCGAGAACGTTGAGGGCCGCAAGCACCTTTAAGCGCCTGCTCATGTGAGGAGGAGTGTCCCACGCTTCGCGGCGTACGGAACCTGCATATTGGCTAGGTAGGGTCCAGAGTCCCGCAAAGAGAGGAAAGCTTGACTCTGAAAACCGATGCGGTGGGCAAGACCTACGACCCCGTGAGCTATGCCGTGGGCCGCGAGAAGGTGCGCGAGTTCGCAGCCGCGGTGGGCGAGGAGGACCCCCGCCACCACGACCCCGAGGCCGCCCGCGAGGCCGGCTACGACGACGTCGTCGCCCCGCCGATGTTCGTCGTCGTCTACACCGGCCGCGCGATCGGGCCGGCGCTGTTCGACCCCGAGGTCGGCATCGACTTCGCCCGCATGGTCCACGGCGGCCAGGAGTTCGTGTGGGAGACGCCGGTCGTCGCCGGCGACGAGATCACCACCGAGGTCGAGGTCAAGGACGTCTCCGAGCGCGGCGGCCTGGAGTTCTACGTCTTCGAGAGCCGCTCGACGAACCAGAACGGCGCCACCGTCTGCACCGGCAAGTGGACCAACATCGTCCGATGAGCGCGCTCGAACCGGGCCAGGACCTGCCCGAGCTCAAGGTCACGCCCGACAAGTACCTCACCTACCGCTACGCCGGCGCGTCGGGCGACTTCAACCCGATCCACATCGACGAGGAGTTCGCCCAGTCGGTCGGCCTCCCCGGCCGCATCCTCCACGGCCTGTGGACGATGGCCCAGGTCGCCCGCGCGGTCAGCGCCGCCGGCGACGGCCCGCAGTCGCTGCGCCGCCTCGAGGTGCAGTTCCGCGGCATGGGCTTCCCCGAACAGGAGATCTCGGTCAACGCGACCGTCAAGGCCGTCGAGGACGGCGTGGCCACGGTCGAGGCCGAGGCGGTGCAGGACGGCCGCAGGATCATCCGCAAGGGGCAGGCCGAGCTGCGCGTCGGCTGATCGCAAGGCCCCTTCTTACAATCGAACGCATGCTCTCGCCCCGCCAGGAGCTGCTGCTGGGCAAGGTGGTCGACGGCTTCGCCGCGACCGGCCAGCCCGTGGGCTCCAAGGCGCTGGCCTCCGACGAGGAGGTTGGCTACGGCCCCTCGACGATCCGCAACGAGCTTGCGGTGCTCGAGGAGCTGGGGCTGCTCGCGCACCCGCACACGTCGGCGGGGCGCGTGCCGACCGACGCCGGCTACCGCTACTTCGTCGACAAGGTGTTGCCGCAGCGCACGTCGAGGGCGCTCGAGCCGCGCGCGCCGGAGCTGACGCTCGCGCGCCGCGAGGTCGACGAGGCGATGCGGGTGACGACCGAGACGCTGTCGCAGGTCACGAACCTCCTCGCGATCGTCACCGCGCCCCCGATCGCGACGACGACGATCCGCCACGTCGAGGTGCTCGCGCTCCAGCCGCAGGTGCTGATGGTCGTGATCATCACGTCGACCGGCGGCGTCTCCAAGCGCGTGTTCGCGTTCGACGGCCCGGTCGACGGCGGGCTCGCCGAGTGGGCGGCCGCGTACCTCAACGACACGCTCGTCGGCATGGGCCTCGGTGCGCGGATGCTGCATACGAAGCTCGAGGACCCGTCGCTGCCCGCCACCGAGCGCACCTTCCTCGCCCAGCTCGCGCCGGCGTTCACCGAGCTCGCCGAGACGGCGGAGGACGCGCTCTACGTCGACGGCGCCGCGCGGCTGCTGTCCGAGTACCGCTTCCAGGACCTCACCCAGCTCAACGCGGTGATGGAGATGCTCGAGCACCGGGTGACGCTGCTCAGCGTGCTCTCCGACGCGCTCGCCGAGCGTGACACCTACGTGCGCATCGGGCAGGAGAACGCCGCGCCGGCGCTGCACGGCCTGTCGCTCGTCGCCGCCAACTACGGGCTGCCGCGCCGCAACCTCGGCACCGTCTCGGTGATCGGCCCGACCCGCATGGACTACGCCGTGGCGATCCGCGCCGTGCGCGCGGCGGCCGTCCAGCTCTCGCACTTCGTCGAAGACGTCTACGGCGAGTCCTGATGGCGCGCGACTACTACGAGACGCTCGGCGTTGACCGGGGCGCCGACGACGCCGAGATCAAGAAGGCGTTCCGCAAGCTCGCGCGCGAGCTGCACCCCGACGTCAACGCGCACGACCCCGACGCGGAGGAGAAGTTCAAGGAGGCGGCCGCCGCCTACGAGGTCCTCAACGACCCCGAGCGGCGCAGGCTCTACGACGCCTACGGGGAGGACGGCCTGCGCGGCCGCGGCTACGCGCCGGACATGGACGCGTTCGGCTCGGTCTCCGACCTGTTCTCGGCCTTCTTCGGCTCCGGCGGCTTCGACGCCGCGTTCGGCGCCGGGCGCCGCGGCCGCAGCGGCGGGGTCCAGGGCGGCGACGTGGTGGTCGCCGCCTCGATCGACCTCGCCGACTCCGCGCGCGGCACGCAGGTCGAGATCTCCTACGAGGCGGCGGCGCTCTGCCCGACCTGCCACGGCAACGGGGCGGAGCCGGGGACGCCGATCATCGACTGCCCGCGCTGCGACGGCACGGGCCAGCACCAGCGGGTGGCGCGGACGGCGTTCGGCCAGCTCGTGCGCACCTCGATCTGCGATCGGTGCGAGGGCGAGGGCCGGATCCCGGAGTCGCCGTGCAGCGAGTGCGACGGCGCGGGCATGGTCGCCGAGCAGAAGCGGGTGGCGGTCGACATCCCGCCCGGGATCGCCGACGGCCAGCGGATCCGGCTCACGCGCCGCGGCCACGCGGGCCAGCGCGGCGGGCCGCCCGGCGACCTCTACGTGGTGGTGCGGGTGCGCGAGGACGAGCGCTTCCTGCGCGACGGCGAGGACCTCGTGACGGTCATCGACGTGCCGGCGCCGCTGGCGGCGCTGGGGACGACCGTGCAGGTGCCGACCTTCGACGGCGACGTGCCGCTCGAGATCCCGGCCGGCACGCAGCCGGGCGAGACGATCCTGCTGCGCGGGCGCGGGCTGCCGCCGCTGTCGCGCGGCCGCACGGGTGACCTGCGCGTGGTCGTCAACGTGGCGATCCCGCGCCGGCTCTCGCGCCAGCAGCGCTCGATGCTCGAGGACTTCGCGGCGACGGTCACCGAGGACAACCTGCGCTCCGACGAGGGCATGCTGGCCAAGCTCAAGCGGGTGCTCGCCGGGTGATCCGGCTCGCGGTGCGCGTGCCGCGCGCCGCGGCGGAGATCGTGCTCGCCGAGCTGCTCGAGCTCTCGCCGGCCGGGCTCGAGGAGACCGACGTCGACGAGGACGTCGTCGAGTACGCGCTCTACGGCGCGGCGGGGGAGCTGCCCGACCTGCCGGCGTTGGAGGCGGCGGCGGGCGATGTGCTGGTGGAGGTCTCGACCACCGAGGTCCCCGACGACTGGGCCGACCGCTGGAAGGCGTGGCACCGGCCGGTCGACGTCGCGTGGCGCTTCCGGCGACTGCGCGTGCGGCCGCCGTGGGAGGAGGCGCTGGCGGCGGAGGAGGGCATCGACCTCGTCATCGACCCGGGCCAGGCGTTCGGGACCGGCGCGCACCACACGACGCGGCTGTGCCTCGAGCTGCTGCTCGAGCTCGACCCGGGCGGCGCGCTGGCCGACTGGGGCTCGGGCAGCGGCGTGCTGGCGATCGCGGCGGCGCGGCTCGGCTACACGCCGGTGCTGGCGGTCGACGTCGAGCCCGCGTCGCTGGAGGCGTCGAAGGAGAACGCGGAGCGCAACGGCGCCGCGGTCGAGGTCCAGCGCGTGAACCTCCGGCGCGAGCCCGCGCCGTACGCGCCGACCGTGCTCGCCAACCTCGTCCGCCCGCTGCTGCTCGACGTCGCGCGGCTGCTGGAGCGCCCGCCGGAGCGGCTGATCGCGTCCGGGCTGCTGCGGGAGGAGGCGGACGAGGTCGCCGCGGCGTTCGCGGCGCACGGCCTGCGCGAGCGGGACCGGCGCTTCGGCGGCGAGTGGGCCGCCGTGCTGCTCGCGCGCTGACGAGTGTCAGCTCGAGGTCGCTATGCGACCTCGAGACGACTTGTCGTCAGAGGCCGGCGGTGACGAAGCCGTCGGCGGTGCCGGCGTTCGCTTCGACGACCGAGCGCGCCTTGAAGCAGAACTTGAGCCGCCGCGGCGGGACCGCCGGGTCGACGCGGACGACCTCGCCGTCCTTGCCGAGCCAGATCAGGTCGAGCGGGAAGCGCATCGTGAACGTGTGCACGGAGCGGCAGCGCGGGATGTGCAGCGCGAGCCGCTCGGGCAGCACGTCGAGCTTGGCGAGGCCCTTCATGCGCGCCGCGCGGCTGTTGGCCTCCGCGACGCGCAGGCCACCCGTCAGGTCGCGGCCGGGCAGGCCGTCGAGCCGCGGGCAGGCCTCAGCCGATGCAGAACTCGCAGCCGCCACCGCCGCCTCCACCACCGCCGCCTCCGCCACCGCCGGACGCGGGCGGCGTGTACGAGGGCGTGGGGGCCGCCGGAGCGGTGCTGGCCGGCGGCGACGCCGCGGCGCGGCGCCGGGCGGCAGCGCGACGGCGGTTCGCAGCGCGGCGACGGGCGGCACGGCGGGCGGCCCGTGCGCGGCGGGCGGCGCGCTGGGCGCGCTTCACGGCGATGGCCTCCTGGCCGAAGGCGGCACGGGTCTGGTCCTGGAAGGCCTGCTGGAGCCGCGCGGCCTCGGCCTTCTCGGCCGCGGTCGGGCCGGTCGCGGCGGCCGGGGTCGGCGTCGCCGTCGGTGTGGCGGTCGCCTCGACGGTCGCGGACGTGCGCGGCGGGGCCTTGCTCTCGGAGCCGGACAGCGCGCCCGAGAACACGCTCACGCCGATGACGATCACGCCGATGCCGAACGCCGCGTACAGCGCGACGAGCACCAGCGGGTTGAGCTTGCGGCGCGACTCGCGCGACTTGGGCGCCTCGGCGGGCGCGGCCGGCGCGGGCTCCCAGTCCCACTCGGCGTCCTTCTCGGGCTCCGCGGCGGGCGCGGGCGAAGGTGCGGGGTCCCAGTCCCACGAGGAGACGCGCTCGTCGGCGACGGGCTCCGTCGGCGACGGGCTGCTCGGCGACGGCTCGTCGGCGACGGGCTGCTCGGCGACGGGCTGCTCGGCGACCGGCTCCTCGGCTGCCTCCCGCGTGTCCTCAGCGGGCGGCGAGACGGCGGCGGCCGCGGGCTCCTCGGCCGGCTCGTCCCAGTCGTCCCACGCCGGCTCGTCCCACGTGGGCTCGGCCGGCAGCGGCGTGGTGCCGTTCGGCGCGGCCGGAGGCTCCTGCACGGGGGCGGGCGGCTCGGCCGCGACGGCGCCGTTGCCGTTGCCATTGCCGTTCGCGTGATCATCGGCCCAGTCGTCCCAGACCGGCTCGTCCTCGACCGGCGCCGGCGGCGGCTCGGCGACCGCGGTGTCGCCGCCCCAGTCGAGATCGTCGTCCCAGTCGAGCTCTTGATCGGCGGCGTACGTCGTCGTCGCGCCGGCACCGGCGGCGACCGCGGCGGTGCGGCCACGGGAGCGGATGCGGCTGCCGTTCGCTCGACCGTTGGCCCGCGCGGGGCGGCGACGGGTCGTCTGGCTCGTCGTCCACTGCTTGCGCGCGTTCGCCCGCACATGCCCCCGCTTGCGGCGACGGAGACGAGGGAACTGCGATGAGACTGATGCCGAGAACTGCGGCGAGTGCGAGGACGATCTCCATATCGCTCCCTACATGGTGCCAGCGCCGGGCGTCCGTACCAAGGCGTGGCGGTTGATCACTATGTTCATGTAGTGCCCGCTAACCCAGAGGGACAGGCATCGGATCGGTCGGCTGATCGTCCACTCCCCGTAATTCTGGCGTTCGGCCTCAAGCCCGAGCGCTTCGTCGGCAGCGAGGGGCGGATCGACGCCGTGCTCGAGGTCCCGGCGGCAGACGAGGCCGACGTGCTCGTGCAGGCGCTGGCCTCCGGCATCGAAGCGGGCGGCGCCGTGATCGTCGTCCTGCCCCAGTGGTTCCCGCCCGAGGGCGCGCTGCGCCTGGCAATGGCGCGCTCGATGCTCGACACCGACCGCGTCGCCGTGCACGAGACCGCGCTGCCGCCGCTGGCCGCCGCGGTGCTCTGCTCGCTCGCCTCGAGCCTCGCGCCGCACGTCCCGTCCGCCGGCGTGCTCGCCTCGTTGCTGCCCGAGCTCGAGACCGAGCTGCACGTCTTCACGTGGCTCGGGTCGGTATCCGGGCTGAGCGCCCCCGCGCCAAGCTTCGGCCAGCACCTCGCCTCGCTCGGTCCCAACAGCGCGTTCGGCGTCTCGAGCTGGCCCGAGCCGTCCGTGCACAAGCTGTCCGCCGGCGAGCCCGGCGTGCCGCTGCCGGAGATCGGCCGCCCGTCGCGGATGGTCGTGGCGCCGCGCAACGGCGACGCCGCGTGGGCCAAGGACACCGTCAACCGCGCGCTCGGCGGGCTGCCGGTGGCCGAGGTCGAGGCGACGCCCAACGGCCCGTCGTGGTGGGGCACCTCGAAGGTCGTGGAGAGCGTGGTCTTCCCGATCGACGCGGAGGACCTCGCCGAGGACCTGCTGGCCGAGCTCGAGCCGTGGGTCTGCCGCTGGTGCCGCGAGCTGATCGCCCGCTCGCCGTGCCCGCTGTGCGGCCATCGCGGTCGTCCAGTCCGTCGTCGCGCGCAGCAGCCGCATCAGCAGGGCGGCGTCCGCAGGTAGGTGGCGGGGGCGCGGGTCTTGCCCGTGTCCGGGTCGTCGTAGGTCATCGAGGAGCGCGTGTAGAACCGCCGGTCGCCGCAGCGCTTCGGCGCCGACAGCACGACCACGCCGTGCGAATCCTCGAACACGCCCTGCGCGCAGGTCGGCTCGCAGATCAGCGTCCGCAGGTCGCCGCGGCCGCTTGTGCGCTCGCTGCCCCAGCCCGTCCAGCGCAGTTGCGACAGCTGCTGCTCCTTGTTGACGTCCATCCGCGACGGCGCGACGGCGACGCGATTCGAGAAATCGACGACCGCGATCTCGCCGCGCGCCAGCGCAGCCTTCGCGTCGCCCACGTAGGCGAGCGGCTGCGGCGTCCCGATCGGCGGCGCCGTGCCGGTGGCCTTCACCGGAGCGGAGGCGGGCTCGGACGAGCCGCCGCAGCCGGCGGGCGCGAGCGCAAACACCACGGCCGTTGCACACGCGAGCAGGCGCCTCATCAGCCGCAGAACTTGTCGTTGAGCGCGGCGGCCTGGCCGGCGCGCTGGCCGTAGCGGTACGGATACGCGGAGCCCTGCACGGCCTGCGCCAGCGTGCCGGCGTCCGAGTATCCGCGCTCGATCCGCTCAGCGGCGCGGATGAACGCCGCCGCCGCGTAGTGCCCGTCGAGCCGCTGACTCGCGGTCCCCCAGCTCGGGCCGCTGCTGGAACGGCCCGAGCGAGTCGCCGTCGTTGGTGGGCGGGATCTTCACGCCGGACTCGACGATCGCGGTCTCCCACGCCGCGAGGCGGACGAGCGGGGAGACGTTGAAGCGGTCGAGCTCCTGGCACAGGGCGTTGGCGATGCGGGGATCGGGCGGGCCGAACGGGATCCCGCCCGCGCCGCCCACGAACTGGTTCGCCAGCCCGATCGGGGACGCCTCGTCCCAGTCGACGAGCTTGACCTCCAGGAAGGAGTCGGTCAGCGAGCCCGCGGCGCCCAGCGAGCTGCCGGGGGTGGGCGACACCCCGCCGCCGAAGTCGACGTGCATGTGGTCGTAGTGGTTCTCGACCTGCCACATCGTGAAGAAGCCGAGCTCGATGAGGTGCGGGCGGACCTCGTCGATGATCGACCCCTCGATCCCCTGCGGGTAGTTGAGGTCGATCGCGCCGGAGTTGCCGCACGCGTAGTGCCGGGACGTGGAGTCGCGCTCGCCGCCCGGGGCCATCGGCGGGTCGCCCATGTAGGTGTTCTCGAACGGCGGGATCGCGCCGTGCTTCTTGAAGAAGTCGGCGAGCACGCGCATGTCGGGGCAGTCGAGCGGCTTGTGGAGGTCCTTCGCGAGGTCCTTCCACTCCTTGTCGGTGATGTGGACGTTGCCGGTCCCGCCGCCGGTTGCACCGCCGCCGCCGAAGTTGAGCCCCAGCGACTGGAACGTCGCGAGCTCGACCCGCGCCCGCGCCGACGCCTTGCCCTCGCGGGTCTGCTTCGGCGGGTCGATCTTCTCCTCCGTGCTGACCCAGGCGCGCACGTCCGCGCCCTCCATCTTCATGTCGATCAGTCGCGCGCCGTTGCGCTTCGCGTAGTCGGCGGCGGCGGCGCGCACGATCGGCTCGCTCACCCGTGAGAAGTCCGCGGTGCCGGTCGTCGCCATCTGCGCGATCAGCTGGTCCTTGATGCTCCCGGCCCCGGCGAGCGCGGCGGCGTCGGCCGCGGTCTGGGCGCCCGAGCGGAGTACGGCCGCCTTGCCGATCCGGAAAGTGAGCATGCCAATGGCCAGAATTGCGAGCATCAGCATGATCAGCCCGGGGAGGATCTGTCCGGTCTCCCGCCGTAGCATGGTCCCGGCAGGGTAGACCCGCCCTGGGCGCCGGGCGTGGGTCTGGGGACTCAACATTCGTCCGGGACTAGGGCTCAACCTTTCGCTGGGACCTTCCAAACCGCCGGACAGCGCGTATTTTCAGATGCGATGAATCCACGTCAACGCCGCGGCCTGCTGCTGCTCGTGCTCTCAGGCCTGGGCCTCCTCGCCGTCTTTGTCCTCGTTGCGTCCTACGTCGCCGACGTCCGCACCGAGGTCGATCCCAAGATCAAGCTGCTCGTTCTCTCCAAGCCCGTGAAGGCGTTCGAATCGATCCCGGACGGCGCCGTCACCGAGATCACGATGCCCAAGCGCTGGGCGCCGCGCACCGCGCTGCGCAACCGCGGGCAGCTCGTCGGCTACGTCGCCGGCACGGACCTCTCACGTGACTCGATGCTGCAGCGGGACATGCTCATCGCACCGCCCGAGCTCGGCCCCGGCCAGCGCGAGGTCGCGATCCTCGTCGACGCCGAGACCGGCGTCGCCGGCAAGATCGGCCCTGACTCGGTGGTCGACATCGTGGGCACCTTCCAGGGGGACCCCGACCGCGGCATCCACCCGCGCTCGACGGTCGTCGTGCCGGCCGCGCGCATCATCAACGTCGGCCAGTCGCAGCTGAAGGGCGGCCGTGGCGTGCAGCAGGCCGAGTCCGACCCGCAGGAGGTCGTGCCGGTCACGTTCGCGCTGACGCCGAAGCAGCAGCTCCAGGTCACGCACGCGGAGTCCTTCGCCGACGAGGTCCGGCTGGCGCTGCGGCGCCCCGGCGACGTCACGCCGCTGAAGAAGGGCGAGAAGATCTACACCCGGCCCGACCTGAAATGACCCAGCACCGGCTGCTCCTCGCGATCGCCGACGCCGAGCTCGCCCAGAGCGCGTCGGCGCTCGCCGGTGAGGGCGAGGAGCTGCAGGTCGTCGATCGCGTCTCCGACGCCGAGGAGCTCGCCCGCGCGCTGCGCCGGCTGGAGGTCGACGTCGTCATCCTCCACGACGCGCTCGGCGGGGTGCCGGTGCTGGACGTCGCGCGCGACATCGCGTCGAGCTTCCCGGAGCTCGGGCTCGTCCTGATCGCCGCGGACGACTCGCCCGAGATGTTCCGCGCCGCGATGCAGGCAGGGCTGCGCGACGTCGTCTCGCTCCCGCTGTCGCTTGAGCAGCTCGAGGGCAGCGTGCGCGCCGCCTCGCAGTGGTCGCGGACGATGCGCGATCGCGTCTCCGGGGAGGAGTCGGCCGGCGCGGCGCTCGGCGGGCAGCTGATCGGCGTCGCCGGCAGCAAGGGCGGCGTCGGCACGACGACCGTCTGCCTGCAGCTCGCGCTCGCCGCCGTGCGCGCAGCGCCGGGGCGGCCGGTCTGCCTCGTCGACTTCGACCTGCAGAAGGGCGACTTCCGCTCGTTCCTGGACATGCCGTACCGCCGCTCGGTGGTCGACCTCGTCGAGGTCGCCGACGAGATCTCGGTGCGCCACCTGCAGGAGACGCTCTACACGCACAAGGAGGGCTTCCGGGTCCTGCTCGCGCCGGACGACGGCGAGCGCGCCGAGGAGGTCAACGCGCTGGCCGCGCGCCCGATCCTCTCCGCCGTCAAGGCGCGCCACGCGCTCACGATCGTCGACCTCGGCGCCACCGTCTCCGAGGCGAGCGCGATCGGCGCCGAGCTCGCCAACCGCGTGCTCGTCGTCACCCAGCCCGACGTCGTCTCGCTGCGCGGCGTCAAGCGGCTGCTCGATCTGTGGAAGCGCCTGCAGGTGCGGGAGGACGACGAGGACGTGCTCGTCGTGCTCAACCGCGCGTCGCGCAAGCTCGAGGTCCAGCCCGACCTCGCGCGCAAGGTGACCGCCGGCAAGCTCGCCAAGACGACGATCCCCGCCGACTTCTCCGCCTTCGAGGCGGCCGTGAATACGGGTACACCGGCACGTATGGAGGACGCGAAGCTCCGCGCGAGCTTCGACAACCTGCTCGACGAGGCCGACGCGCGGCCGGTGTCGGGCGACGAGCCGGACACGGACCCGTCCGAGCCGCGCGGCCTGCTGGCCAGGCTCGGCGGCGAGCGGGGTCAGGGCAGCGCGGAGATGATGGGCGTGCTGTTCCCGCTCGCGCTGGTGCTGCTCGCGCTGTGGCAGGTCGGGCTGCTCGGCTACACGTACCTGATTGCCGGCCACGCGGCGCGCGAGGGCGCGCGCGAGCTCGCCGTCAACACCGTCGACACGAAGAAGAACAAGCCATACCGCGACGCGGCGGAGGAGGACCTGCCGAAGGCGTGGCGCAAGGACGCGAAGATCGAGATCGACAAGGACGATCCCGTCACGGTCAACGTGCGCCTGAACGTGCCGGTCGTGTTGCCCGGACTCAAGAGCGGGTTCAAGGTCTCCGACCACGCCTCGACGTCCGTGGAAGACGCGCCGCTGCCCGACTCGCAGGTGCCGACCCCGCAGCCCGCCAAGAAGGACAAGGACTCATGAGGGCGCGTCTCGCCGACCAGGCGGGCCAGGCCTCCGCGGAAGTGATGGGGATGATCTTCTGGCTCCTGCTGGTGACCGTGATCATCTGGCAGGTCTGCCTCGCCGCCTGGACCTACACGCAGGTGTCGAACGCGGCGCGCACCGCCAGCCGCGTCGAAGGCCGCGGCGGCGACCCGAAGAAGGCCGCGAAGAACGCGCTCTCGACGCCGCTGCAGAAGACGATCGAGAAGATCAAGATCGACGGCGACAAGGCGACCGTCACGGTGCGGATGCCGCTGCTGATCCCGGGGCTGCTGACCAGCGACCAGCTGACCGCGACCCGCTCCGCGGAGCTACCGAGCTGATGGGCCTCCGCGACCGCATCGCCGGCGAAGCCGCCATCAACCGCTCCACCGACGACGACGGCGACGGCGTCACCTACTACCGCAAGCGGCTGCTCGAGGAGGTCAACCTCTCCGAGATCGCCGAGCTGTCCTCCGCGCAGCGCCGGGCGCGCCTCGAGCGCGTCGTCGGGCGCATGGTCTCGCGCGAAGGGCCGGTGCTCTCGACCGCCGAGCGCACGCGCCTGATCCGCCGGGTGATCGACGAGGCGATCGGCCTCGGCGTGCTCGAGCCGCTGCTCGCCGACCCGTCGGTGACCGAGATCATGGTCAACGGCCCCGACGAGGTTTACCTCGAGCGCGACGGCCGCCTCGAGCGCGCCGAGATCACGTTCACCGACGAGGGCCAGCTCTACCAGACGATCGACCGCATCGTGTCGCAGGTGAACCGCCGCGTCGACGAGTCGAGCCCGATGGTCGACGCGCGCCTGCCCACCGGCGAGCGCGTCAACGTGATCATCCCGCCGCTCGCGCTGCGCGGGCCGACGATGACGATCCGGCGCTTCCCGCGCCTGTTCACGCTCGACCAGCTGACCGAGATGAACTCGATCGACGCGCCGACCACGCAGTTGCTGCGCGCGGTCGTCGAGGGCAAGCTCAACGTCGTCATCTCCGGCGGCACGGGCGCCGGCAAGACGACGCTGCTGAACGCGATGTCGGCGGCGGTGCCCGCCGGCGAGCGCATCATCACCGTCGAGGACAACGCCGAGCTGCGCCTCCAGCAGCCGCACGTGGTCACGCTCGAGGCGCGGCCGTCGAACGTCGAGGGCAAGGGCGAGGTCTCGATCCGCGACCTCGTGCGCAACTCGCTGCGCATGCGCCCCGACCGCATCATCGTCGGCGAGGTCCGCGGCGCGGAGACGCTCGACATGCTGCAGGCGCTCAACACCGGCCACGAGGGCTCGCTGGTGACCGTGCACGCCAACTCGCCCGACGACGCGATCCACCGCCTCGAGACGCTGGCGACGATGAGCGACCTCCACATCCCGTTCGAGGCGCTGCGCGACCAGATCAACTCGGCGATCCACGTGATCGTGCAGATCGACCGCTTCGCCGACGGCAAGCGCCGCATCGCCGAGGTGGCGATCGTCGCGTCGACACGGCGCGAGACGTTCCGGCTCGGCACCGTCGCGCGCTTCGAGGCCGACCCGATCGGTCCCGACCGCCGCGTGAGCGGCCGCTTCCGCCACTTCCCGCTGCCGCCCGCGATCCACCTTCGGCTCGAGCAGATGGGGCTCGAGATCCCGCCCGAGTTCGGCCCCGAGGCCGACCTCGAGCAGACGCCGGTGCGGAAGGCCAACTAGTGGAGAAGGACACCCTCGCGCTGATCCTGCTGCTCGGGGTCATGGTGCTCGCGCTGATCGGCGCGACGCTGTGGGTCGGCGGCTCGAACCGGCGCGCGGCGCTGGCGGCGCGCGGGCGCGAGGAGCGTGGGGGCAGCGCGTACCGGGCGGCGCTCGAGAGCTTCGACACGCGGCTGCGACGCACGTCGTCGGGTCAGAGGCTCGCGCAGTGGCTGCGCGCGTCGGGCGGCCCACTGTCGCCGGTCGACGCGGTCGCGATCGTGGTGGCGGGCGGCGCGCTGCTGAGCCTCGTGCTGACGCTGCTGGTGCCCGTGATCGTCGCGTTCATCCTCGGCTACGTCTTCGTCGTGCTCGGGATGCGCTGGTACGTCGAGCGCGCCCGGGCGAAGCGCCGCGACGCGTTCATGGACCAGCTCCCCGACCTCGCGCGGATGCTCTCCAACGGCACGCAAGCCGGGCTTTCGATTGCCGGCGCGGTGCAGATGGCCGCGCGCGAGCTCGACGACCCCGCCGCCTCCGAGATGGCGAGCGTCGTGCAGGAGATGCGCCTCGGCCAGCCGCTGGACCTCGCGCTCGAGCGCCTGCAGGAGCGGCTGCCGTCACGCGAGGTGGCGGTGCTGATGACCACGATCGTGATCCAGCAGCGTGCCGGTGGCGACACCGTGCGCGCGCTGCAGGAGCTGGGCGGGACGCTCGAGGCGCGCAAGGACCTGATCCGCGAGATCCGGACCGTGCTGTCCGGCTCGGTGTTCACCTCCTACGTCGTCGCGGGTATCGGCATCGCGACGATCGTGCTGATGAACGTCTTCACCCCGGGTGTGATGCGCGAGATGACCTCCTCGCTGCCGGGGCTGCTCGCGCTCGGCGTGGCCGGGACGCTGTGGGCGATCGCCTTCGTGCTGATCCGGGCCTCGACCAAGGTGGACGTGTGACGCCGCTGCTGGCGGGCGCGCTCGCCGCCGTCTGCGTCACCGGCGCCCTCCTGTCGGTCCCGCTGCTGCTCGACCGCGGCCCGGTCGACCGGCTCGCCGCGCGCACCGGTGCGGACACCGGCGGCGGGCGCCGCCGCTCGATCTTCCGCCGCCTGATCGACCGGCTGGCGCAGCGGATCGGCCCGCGGCTCGCGCAGGGCACGCGGCTCAACCGCCGCGAGGCGATCGCGCGCCGGCTCGACCTCGCCGGTCGCCCCGGCGGCCTGACCGTGCAGGGCTTCATCGGCACCAAGGGCGCGCTGGCGGTGCTCGCCGGCGGCTTCTTCGGCTTCCTGGCGATCATCGGCGGCTCGTGGCTGATCGCCTTCGTCGCCACCTTCACCGGCTGGTTCCTGCCCGACATCCTGCTCTCGCGCTCCGGCCGGCTGCGCCAGGAGCGGATCGAGCGCGACCTCCCGGACTTCCTCGACATCCTCGCCGTCACGGTGCGCGCCGGCCTCGGCTACCGCTCGGCGCTCCAGCGCGTGGCGGAGTCGCTGGGCGGCCCGGCGGGCGAGGAGATCCTGATGGCGCTGCGGCAGATGGACCTCGGCGCGACGCGCCGCGACGCGTTCCTGGCGCTGCGCACGCGCAACGACTCCGAGTCGCTCTCGACCTTCGTCGGCGCCCAGCTGCAGGCCGAGGAGCTCGGCGTGCCGCTCTCGGAGGCGCTCAACGACATCGCGCTGGACATGCGGCGGTCGGCCGCCCAGAACGCGCGCAGGAGGGCTGCGCGCGCCGCGCCGCGAATCTCGCTGATCGTGACCACGCTGATCGTCCCGGGCTCGATCATCCTGATCCTCGCCTCGATGATCCTCGGCACCGACATCCTCGACTCGGGGGTCCTCGGGGGTGGCTGATCGGATCCTCGCGCGTGGCGAGGGGGGAGCGGGCGGCTGGCTCGAGTCGGCCTGCAAGGGCATCCTCACGTTCCGCGCCGGGATCCTGCTGATCACCGTCGTCGCCCTGTGGGGCGAGGACGGCGACCGCACGCTGCCCGCCGCGGCGATCCTCGTCGCCGCCGTCACGACCGCGATCCCGCTGCGCTATTGGGACCGCGTCGGCCCGGTGCTGGTGCGCCACCCGGGCTACCTGGCGGGCGAGCTCGTGCTGGCCACGCTGATCCTGCTGATGACCGGCGTGAACTCGCCGTTCTTCTACTACACGCTCAGTACCGCACTGCTCGGCGGGCTGGTCTACGGCTGGGCGGGCGCCGGGCTGTTCTCGGTGATGCTGATCGGTGTCTACTTCTGGGTCTGGTCGATCCGCGACGAGGAGGCGGCGACGCTCGTGATGCCGGCCTTCTACCCGCTGATCGCCTGCGCGGGCGCGGCGCTGCGCGGGCTGCTGGACCGCCAGGCCGAGACCGAGTCCGAGCTCGCCTCCCAATCGGAGCGCACGAAGCTCGCGCGCGACATGCACGACTCGCTGGCCAAGACGGTGTCGGGCATGGGCTTCGCGGCGCTCGCGCTCGCGCGCCGGATCGAGCGCGACCCGGAGGGCGCCGCCGACGAGGCGCGGCGGCTCGCCGACGACGCGCGGCAGGCGACGCGCGAGGCGCGCGAGATCATCATCGGGCTGCGCACCGACGCCGGCGAGCAGCTGCCGCTGGCGGCCACGCTGCAGGCCGAGGCTCGGCGCTGGAGCGAGTCGAGCGGCGTGCAGGTGGCGCTGATGGTCGAGGAAGTCGGCGAGCTGCACCCGGTTGCCTCCCGCGAGCTCGAGTGGATCCTGCGCGAGGCGCTCGGCAACGTGGAGCGCCACGCCCGCGCGGCCAAGGTGACGGTGCGGCTGCGGCGGCTCGGGGGCCGCGCGGTGCTGACCGTGGCCGACGACGGCGCCGGCTTCGAGGTCCCCGACACGCTCGAGGATCTCGCGCGCAGCCATCACTTCGGGGTGACCGGGATGCGCGAGCGAGCGCAGCTCGCGGGCGGGGATCTCAGCGTCGAGTCAGCGCCCGGCGAGGGCTGCGTCCTGTCGGTGTGGCTGCCCGCCGAGGCGCCCGTGGCGAAGGCGGAGCCCGCTCCGGCCGCAGCGCCGGATACGCTGCCGACCCGCTCCGTCCCCGGTTACACCTGGCGATGATCCGCATCCTCTTGGTCGACGACAACGCGATTGTGCGTCGCGGTATTGCCAGCTTGCTGGCCGAAGCCGACGGCATCGAGGTCGTGGGGGAGGCCGCGGACGGCCGCGAGGCGATCGCCAAGGCCGAGGAGCTGCGCCCCGACGTCGTCTGCCTCGACGTCCGCATGCCGGTGATGGACGGCGTCGCCGCTGCTGGGCCGCTGGCCCAGCGCTCGAAGGTGCTGATGCTGAGCTACTCCGAGGACGAGCACCTCGTCACCGGCGCGATCCGCAACGGCGCGGCCGGCTACCTCGTGCACGGCCGCTTCGAGCCCGACGAGCTCGAGATCCGCATCAAGGCGGTCGCCCGCGGCGAGATGGTGCTCTCGCCCGCCGTCACCCCGGCGGTGTTCGACGTCCTGCGGCGCTCGCCCGGCGTGTCGAACGACGAGGACGAGCTCGGCCTCGGCTCGCTGACCGCGCGCGAGCGCGAGGTGCTCAACCTGCTCGCCCGCGGCCTCTCGAACCGCGAGATCGCCGAGGAACTCGTGATCACCAACAAGACCGTCAAGAACCACCTCTCGCGCATCTACGAGAAGATCGGCGTGCACTCCCGCGCCGAGGCGATCGCGCTCTGGCTGGGCGTTCGCGACTCCTGAGAGGCCCCTCTGGACCCAGGGGGGTCCCAAGCGAATTTGGGACCCCCGGCCCCCCGAAGGTTGAGACCTGGGCCTCTCGTAGGACCGCTGAGCCACGGGAATACTGACCGCAGTCAATCGGTCAACTCCACTCAGGGGGCTCAGCCACATGTCGGACATCACCACCACTCTCACCGCCGCTTACCGCGAGTTCTGCATTCAGGCTCACAGCGCAGGCACTCGTCTTCGCAACCGCGTCGCCGACCAGTCCGGTCAGACCGCGGCCGAGTACATGGGCATCCTGCTCGTCGTCGCGGTCATCATCGGCGCCCTCATCGCCGCTGACGTCGACGGCAAGATCGCCAAGGCTGCGGGCGAGATGGTCGACAAGATCTCCGGCGGCAAGGAAACCCGCTAGTCCCCACCTGCCGAAACTGCGGGACCTCGGTCCCGTATCGCGCCCCGGAGCCTGCGCCCAGGCTCCGGGGCGTTTTTTGTGTGGCGAGAGCCGTCCACACGGGCTCTATCCTTGATCCAGGTGCAGATCACCGAGCAGATCAGGGCGGACGTGAACTCGGCCATGAAGGCCGGGGATCGCGAGCGGGCCGCCGCGTTGCGGCTGGTCCTCTCCGAGCTGCAGAAGGACGCGAAGGAGGGCGCCGGCGACGAGCTCGCCGTGCTGCGCCGCGAGCGCAAGCGCCGCCGCGAGGCCGAGAGCGCCTACCGCGACGCGGGCCGCGAGGACCTCGCCGAGACCGAGGCCTACGAGGCCGCCGCGATCGAGGCTTACCTGCCCGCCGAGCTGTCCGACGCCGAGCTCGACGCATTGGTGGCGACCGCGATCGCCGAGACCGGCGCCGAGGGCCCGCGCGACATGGGCAAGGCGATCAAGCACGTGATGAGCGCCGCGGGAGGCCGCGCCGACGGCCGAGCCGTCTCCGGCAAGGTCAAGGAGGCGTTGACCGCCTAGTGGCGCGCCGCCAACTGGAGCTCTCCAACGAGGTCGCCGCCGAGCTGGCCGGCGCCCAGGACCAGATTCTGCGCACGCTCGAGGAGCACCTCGACTGCGCGATCTTCCTCCGCGGCAACGTCGTGACGCTCGACGGCGACGCCGACGCGGTGCAGGCCGGCGCCACCGTGGTGCGCGAGCTGTCCTCGCTCGTCGCCCGCGGGCACGAGGTCGGCCCGGCCACGATCGAGTCGGTCGCACGCGTGCTCGACGCGAGCGAGTCGCCCGCCAAGGTGCTCGAGGACGTCGTGTGGCGTCACCGCAATCTCAAGGTCGCGCCGAAGTCGGTCAACCAGAAGCGCTACGTGGACGCGATCCGGCGCTCCACGATCACCTTCGGCGTCGGCCCCGCCGGCACCGGCAAGACGTTCCTCGCCATCGCGATGGCCGTCGCCGCGCTGAGCAAGCGCGAGGTCAACCGCATCATCCTCACCCGCCCCGCGGTCGAGGCGGGGGAGCGGCTCGGCTTCCTGCCCGGCGATCTGATGGCGAAGGTCGATCCGTACCTGCGCCCGCTGTTCGACGCGCTGCACGACATGCTCGACGCCGAGCGCGTCGCCGCCCACCTCGAGCGCGCGGTCATCGAGGTCGCGCCGCTGGCGTTCATGCGGGGCCGGACTTTGAACGACTCGTTCGTGATCCTCGACGAGGCGCAGAACACGAGCCCCGAGCAGATGAAGATGTTCCTGACCCGGCTCGGGTTCGGCTCGAGGATGGTCGTGACCGGCGACATCACGCAGGTCGATCTGCCGCGCGACCAGAAGTCGGGCCTGATCGTGGTCAACGACATCCTCACCGGCGTCGAGGGGATCGAGTTCATCCGCTTCGGCGGCGAGGACGTCGTGCGGCACAAGCTCGTCCAGCGGATCGTCGCCGCCTACGACGAGCACGCTCAGCGCGCCGCACCCGAGCTGCGCCCCGCGCAGCAGCCCAGGCGCCACTCGAAATAGTGCTCGAGGTCGAGGTCATCGGCTCCTCCGAACTGCCCGAGGAGTCGCTCCGGCGCCTCGTGGCGATCGCGCTCGCCTCGGCGGGCGTCGAGGACGGCCACCTCGCGGTCGAGTTCGTCGACGCCGAGCGGATCGCGGCGCTCAACGCCGAGCACCGCGGGGTCGAGGGCCCGACCGACGTGCTCTCGTTCCCGGTCGACCTCGACGGCCCCGAGGTCGGGGCGCGGGAGCTCGGCGACGTCGTGATCTGCGTGGAGCACACGGTCGACCTGTCCGAGGCCGTCGTCCACGGCACGCTGCACCTCGTGGGCATGGACCACGAGACCGACCGCGGCGAGATGCTCGCGCTGCAGGCCGAGATCGTCTCGTGGGTCAGATGACCCGCTCTGGCTTCGTCGCGCTCGCCGGCCGCCCGAACGTCGGCAAGTCGACGCTCGTCAACGCCCTCGTCGGTCAGAAGGTCGCGATCGTCTCCGACAAGCCGCAGACCACCCGGCGGGCGATCCGCGGCGTCGCGACGCGACCCGGCGAGTGGCAGCTCGTGCTCACCGACCTGCCGGGCGTGCAGCGCCCGCGCGACGCGCTGACCGAGCGCATGCAGCGCCGCGTCGAGCACGAGTTCGAGGAGGCCGACGCCGTGCTGCTCGTCCTCAACGGCGAGCAGGGCGTCGGCGGCCCCGGCGACCGCTTCATCGCCGACGCGCTGCGCACCGCCAGCATCCCCTCGGTGATCGCCGTCAACAAGATCGACCGGCTCGACCGCACGCGCACCATCCAGGCGCTCCAGGCGGCCGCCGACCTCGGCCTCGACGGCGAGGTCTTCCCGATCTCCGCCTCCCGCGGCAAGGGCATCGGCCCGCTCGTCGAGCACCTCGTGGAGCTCGCGCCCGAGGGGCCGTTCCTGTTCCCGCTCGAGGAGATCTCCGACCAGCCCGAGCACGTCCGGCTCGCCGAGCTCGTGCGCGAGCAGGTGCTGCACCGCACGCGCCAGGAGGTCCCGCACGCCGTCGAGGTCCAGGTCGACGAGATCATCGAACGCGACGACCTCGTCGAGGTGCACGCACTGCTCTGGGTCGAGACGGAGTCCCAGAAGGGGATCCTGATCGGGCGCCACGGCGTGATGATCAAGGCGATCGGCACCGCCGCGCGCCGCGAGCTCGAGCAGGCGGTCGGGATGCGCGTCCACCTCGACCTCTCCGTCCGCGTGCGCCGCAGCTGGCGCGCCGATGACGCGCTGCTGGACCGGCTCGGGATCAATTATGCCCAGCTGATCGTCACCCCGCAGGAGCCGCTCCCCGACCGCCAGCGTGGGGACGCCGAACACGCCGCGCGCGTGGGCGGCTGCCGTCTCGGCGATCAGCCGCAGCTTGATCTCCGGCGCCGTGAGCGCTCGCGCACGTGCTCGGGGTCCAGCCCCGCCCGCGCTGCGGCCTCGAGCAGCCTCGTCGACGACAGCGGTCGCGGCCCTCCCGAAGCCCTGCTGCGCGGTGCGCGCGAAGTCCGTCAGGACGCCGCCCTCGTCGGCGACCAGCAGCCGCGCATCGCTCCCGGGTGTGGCCCGGCCACGGCTCCGGCCAGCGCACCGGCGGCAGCCCGTAGCGCGCGGCGCGGGCCTCGATCTCCGCCATGCCGGCCTCGCGCTCGTCGCTCAGCCCCCACGAGGAGCGGCCTGTGAGCTTGAACAGGCCGCCGAGCGAGATCGGCTTCCACTCCACGTCGTCGAGCGTGAGCCGCGCGGCCGAGGGGTAGCGGGGGGGAGCCGACGTCGAAGCTCAGGTCGCCGCCGTGACGGCCGCAGCGCCTCCCACAGCTCGGCCGCCACCGGCTCCTCGAGATGCCGCACCCGCGCGTGGCCACCCTTTCCGACCGCCACCGCGAGGTCGGCGAGCCCGGCCCGGCGCTGGAGCGGGTTCTGCGCGATCGCGTGCTGCTGCAGCCGCGCGGCGGGGGCGAGCAGCGTCGACCACGCCAGCCGCCGCGAGCTCATCGCGAGCCGCCCGTCGCGCAGCCGCCAGCCGGCCGCGCGGTAGTCGAGCCAGCCGTCGAACGCGAGCAGCGGCGCGGCCAGCAGCGGCCACGGCGTCGCGTCCGGGAACACGAAGCACGCGACCCCGCCGAGCACCGCGCCGGCCAGCGCGCCCGGGAGCACGTACCGGCGTGCGGCGCGCTGCGGCGGCGCGGCCAGCCCGCTCGGGTCGTCGGCCAGCTCCGGCAGCAGCTCGGCCAGGAACGGCTCGACGTCGCCGCGACGCAGCAGCGGGAACAGCGTCCGTGCGGCGCTCGCCTCGGCGGCGTAGCCGGCCACCTCGACCCGCAGCGTGCAGAGCCCGAACGGGCGCCGCAGCAGGCCCTCGACCACGCGCACGCCGTGCACGCGTCGCACCGGCACAGCGGCCTCGCTGCGCTGCAGCAGCCCGCGCCGGATCCGCAGGCGCTCGCCGTCACGCGTGACCGCGAAACCCGCGAACGCGACCAGCGACCCCGCCACGGAGAGCGCCCAGGCCAACAGCAACAAGCCGCCCAGCGCGAGCTCCCAGTCGCCGACGCTGTCGGGCACCAGCCGCGCCGCCTCCTCGACGTCATCCGGATCGCCGAACACCTGGGTGAGGAGCTGCGAGCCGACCGCGAGCACCGGCAGGATCACGCCGAGCTGGCCGGCCGTCAGCGCCGCCACCAGCCCGTCGCGGCGGCTCAGCCGGCGCTCCGGCAGCCCGCCCGCCGGCGCGGCGTCGGCGACCTCGGGGCGTCGCGCGCGCACCGCCTCGCGCAGCCGCTCGACCGCTCCCGGCCCCAGCGCCTCGAGCACGATCTCGCCCTTGGCGCCGCCGCCCGCGGTCTGCACGTTGACGGCGACGACGCCGAACAGCCGCTGCACCGGTCCGGCCACCGTGTCGAGCCCTTGGATGCGGCCGAGCGGCACGGTCGTCGACTTCTTGCGCACCAGGCCGCTCTGCCAGTGGATCCCGCGCTCGTCGACCGCGTAGCTCGTGGTGCGCCAGCGCACGAAGCCCATCAGCGAGGCGCCGGCGACGCCGATCACGAGGTACAGCGCGCCGCGCTCCAGCGCGGCGGTGTCGAGGCCGCCGCTGCCCGCCACCGCGGTGAAGAGCAGGATCACGATCGGGAGCGCGGCGTCGCGCAGCGCGGCCAGCGCCAGCACGCCGATCGCGGCCGGGTGCAGCTTCAGCGGCTTAGAGCTCATCGGCGGTGCGGGCGAGCGTGGCGATGTGGTCGCGCAGCCGGCCGGCGTGGGCTTCCTCGAGCGCTGGGATCGTCGTCGCGCCGGCCGCGGTGTGGACGACCACGGTGGCCAGCCCGAGCGCCTGGTCGATCGGTCCCTGCGTCGTGTCGACGTGCTGGACGCGCAGCATCGGCACGAGCGTGCGCGTGATCCGCAGCGTGCCGTGGCGGAGGTCGATCTCCTCGTCGCGGACCTCGTAGCGCCAGCGGCTCCAGCGCAGCTCCGGCACGACGCCGACGCCGATCACGAGCACGAAGATCGGCACCAGCATCCAGGCGACGCCGCCGGGGGCGGAGGACTGCAGGACGCCGGCCGCGATCAGCGCCGCGACGGTCGCCATCAGACCCTGGGCGCGCCAGAGCCAGCGCGCGCCGGGCGCGAGGCGGCGAGAGGGCTCGGGCAGCATGCGGCATCTAGTGTTGCGCGCGATGCCCCTCGCCTTCGTCACCGGCGGCTCTGGCTTCGTCGGCGGGCGCCTGATCGAGCGCCTCGCGCGCGACGGGTGGACGGTGCGCGCGCTCGCCCGCTCGGACCGCGCCGCCGACTCGGTCCGCACGCGCGGCGCCGAGCCCGTCCGCGGCGAGCTCGGCGACCTGAGCGCCCTCGTGGCCGGCCTGGAGGGCGCCGACGTCTGCTTCCACGCCGCCGCCAAGGTCGAGGACTTCGGGCCCTGGAAGGAGTTCGTGCAGGCCAACGTGGAGGGCACGCGCAACGTCCTGCGCGCCTGCCGCGCCGCCGCGGTCGGCCGCGCCGTCCACGTCAGCACCGAGGCCGTGCTGATGCACGGCCAGCCGCTGGTCCACGCCGACGAGACGTATCCGCTCGCGCTGCGCTCGAAGGCGCCCTACTCGCGCTCGAAGGCGATGGCCGAGCAGGTCGTGCTCGAGGAGAGCCGCGGCGCGCTCGAGGCGGTGATCGTGCGCCCGCGCTTCGTCTGGGGCCGCGGCGACACCACGCTGCTCCCGTTGCTGGTCGACGGCACGCGCTCGGGCGCGTTCCGCTGGGTCGGCGGCGGCCGCCACCGCACCTCGACCACGCACGTCGACAACACCGTCGAGGGCCTGCTGTGCGCCGCCGAGCACGGCCGCGGCGGCCGCGCCTACTTCGTCACCGACGGCAACCCAGTGCGGTTCCGCGACTTCGTGGGCGACCTGATCGCCACCCAGGGCGTCACGCCGCCGACCGCCAGCGTCCCCGCGCCGGTGGCGCGCGCGCTGGCTGCGACGGCGGAGATGGCCTGGAAGCTGCTGCCGCTGCCTGGCGCGCCGCCGCTCACGCGCTTCGCCGCCTGGGTCGCCTCGCAGGAGTGCACGCTGGACGACACGCGCGCCCGCTCCGAGCTCGGCTACGCGCCGGTCACGACGCGCGAGCAGGGCATGCGCGAGCTGCGCGACGCCGTCTGAGCGGACAGTCAGTCCTCGGTAGGCGGCGCGAGCGCCCCGTCCAGCTGCTCGGCGAGGTACTGGTACTCGTCGAGCCCGACCTGCGGCTCGAACAGCAGCGGCAGCTCGAGCACCGGCGCGCCGGCCTCCTTGCGCAGCCGCCTGACGTGCGCCTGCTGCAACCGCGAGCGCTCGTGCTCGGCGAGCGCGGCTCGGACCGCGGCGAGCGCCTCGGGCTCGAGCCCGTTCTTGGCGGCGCTGCGGAGCATCGTCGCCTCGGCCTTCGTGTAGCGCTCGGGGTAGAGGCCGTTGACGACGACCGCGTCGAGGCCCATGCCGACCGCCGCCTCGAGCCGCGTACCGAGCTCGAGCGTCTCGTTGACGGGCATCTCCTCCGCGAGCGCGACCGCCAGGTAGCCGGTGCGCGTCGGGTCGCCGAGCATCGCCGAGATCTTCGCCGCCTGGCGCTTGATCGGCCCGACGCGTGCGATCTCTCCGAACGTCTTGGGCGTCGAGAGCATCGCCAGACCGTGGCCGGAGGCGGGCGCGTCGACGATCACGAGGTCGTAGGTGCGGTGGTGGCGATCCCAGCGCTCGAGCTGGGCGAGCTCGAAGACCTTGGCGATCGTGATCATCTCGCGCGCCCCCGGCGCGGCGGCGACGAAGTACTGGAACGCCGACGAGCGCGCCAGCAGGCGCACCGGCGGGCCGCCGCCGAGCTGCTTGGAGAGCCACTCCTGGAGCGCGAGGTTGGGGTCGATCGAGATCGCCCACAGGTTCTCGGCGAGCTCCACCTCGGTCTCGCGCTGCACACCCTCGCGCTGGAACGCGCGCGACACGCGCTCCTGCTGGGCGACCTCGCAGACGATCGTGCGGCGGCCCGCCGCAGCGGCCGCCAGGCCGAGCGCCGCGGAGACGGTCGTCTTGCCCACGCCGCCCTTGCCGGTGACGTAGATGAGGTGCTTGTCGAGCAGCCCTGCCATCGTTAGCGCCAAGAGGATGACGACTCAGGCGATCGACCCGGCGCTCAGCCGCGCCTACGAGACGTGCCGGCGCATGCAGCGGCGCCATGACCCGACCTACTACTGGGCCACGCGGCGCCTGCCGGAGGAGATCCGGCCGGCCACGCACGCGCTCTACGGCTACGTCCGCACCGCCGACGAGATCGTCGACGGCCCGCGCCGCGACGGCCGCCCCGAGGCGCGCCGCGCCGCGCTCGACGCCTGGGAGGCCGAGCTCGCGGCCGGGACCGCATCCCGCCAGCCCGTGGTGCGCGCGCTCGTCGACGCCGGCCACCGCCACCGCCTGCCGCTGGGCGAGCTCACGCTCTACATGCGCTCGATGCGGCTCGACTGCGCGCCGGTGCGGATCGGGTCGTGGGACGAGCTCGTCGCCTACATGGAGGGCTCCGCCGGCTCGGTGGGGCGGATCATGGCGCCGCTGCTCGGCGTGCCCGAGGAGCAGCACGCGGGCTTCGGCCGGCTCGGGCTCGCGTTCCAGCACGCCAACTTCATCCGCGACGTGCGCGAGGACCGCAAGCTCGATCGCATCTACCTGCCGGCCGAGGAGCGCGACCGCTTCGGGGTCGCGGAGGCCGACTTCGACCGCCCGGCGGCGACGCCCGAGCTGCGCGCGCTCGTGGCCCACGAGGTGCGCCGCGCGCGCGGGCTGTTCGCGAGCGCCGAAAGCGCCGTCGAGGCCGCGCCGCGCGTCCGTGCGGCCCGGCATCCGGCTCGCCTGCACGATCTACCTCGGCGTGCTCGACCGCGTCGAGGCGCTCGGCTACGACGTGCTCGGCCGCCGCCCGCGGCTGCCGGCCTGGCAGCTCCCGCTGGTCGCGCTGGCAGCGCTGCGGCGATGACGCGCCGCGCGACGCTGCGGGGCGACGAGCGCACGCCGCTCGACGAGCGCGCCGACGTGCTGATCTGCGGCGCGAGCTTCGCGGGGCTGGCAGTCGCGCGCGAGCTCGCGGGCTGCGGCGCCGACGTGCTCGTCATCGACCGCTACGAGATCGGCGAGCGCCAGACCAGCGCCTGCGCGATCCCGACGCCGTGGCTCGAGCCGATGGGCATCCGCCGCGCCGCCCGCCAGGAGCTCGAGTGCATGAGCTTCCACACGCCGCACGGCTCAGCGCGCCACCGGCTGCCGTGGAGCTGGACGTCGTTCGACTACCGGACGCTGTGCGAGGAGCTGTGGGAGCAGTGCGACGCCCGCTTCGAGGTGGCGAAGGTCGAGCGCCGCGTGGGCGACACCGTCCACACCGACCGCGGGCCGCTGCGGGCGTCGCTGATCGTCGACGCGCTCGGCTGGCGCCGCGTGCTCGGCCCGGGCGCCAACGTCCAGCCGCCCGAGGCGATGATCTCGCGCGGCCTCGAGGTCCACCCGGAGGGCGGCGGCGTCGACCTCGACGTGTGGATCGACCGCTCGCTGATCCGCCGCGGCTACGCGTGGTCGGTGCCGGCCTCCGGCGAGCAGCGCGTGGGCGTCGGCTCCTACGAGCCGCGCGACCACGTCAAGGAGCCGACGCGCGAGATCGCCGCGCGGGTCGGCGTGCCGCCCGTCCGCTACCAGGGCAACTGGTTCCCCCACCAGCTGCGCCCGGCGACCGAGGACGGCGTGTTCTTCGTCGGCGACTCGGCCGGGCACTGCTTCCCGCTCTCGGGCGAGGGCATCCGCACCGCCTTCTACTTCGGCATCGCCTGTGGGCGCGAGCTGCGCGGCGTGCTCGCCGGCGAGCGGACCCGCGAGTCCGCGCTCGCCGCCTACGGCGCGTTCTCGCGCCGCCACGCGCCCGCCTTCGCCTGGGCGCTGAAGCTGCAGCGGCTGATCCCGGCCCTGCCGCCGCGGCTGCTCGCACGCCTGCTCGCGCTCGCCGGCCGCCGCCGGGTCGCCGACCGCGCCTACGGCTGGTACCTGCGCCAGGCCGACCCCGCGTTCGCTCAGCGGCGGACGCGGAACGACGCGGCGCGGCGCCCGGCGATCGAAAGGGTGTAACGGCCGGGCGCGAGGCGGAGGCGCAGCGTGGCGGTCCCGCGACGCAGCGTCCCCTTCGCGCGGGTGCGGCCGCTGCGCGTGACGCGCCAGGCGGCTCCTGCGCGGCCGCGCCGGACCTTGCACGTGACCCGCCTGCGGGCGGTGCGGCGCGAGCCGCGCTTCGGCTTGGCCGCCTTGCACGTGGCGCGGGCCTGAGGGCTGGGCTGCGTGGTGGGGGTCGTCGTCACCGGCGTCGATCCAGTCGGCGCGGTCTGGGTCGCCGGGGCCGGGCCCGGCGGTGGGGCGGCGCCGGTGCCGGTGAGCGCGACCTCGACGCGCTGCGGACCCGCCGGGTCGAGGGTCAGCGTCGCGGCCCGCGGACCCGTCGCGCCCGGCGCGAAGCGGATGGCGATCGAGCACGCGCCGTCCCCCGGCACGCCGTCGCCGCAGGTGTTGCGGCTGACGAGCATGTCGTCCGTGTGGCCGCTCAGGCCCACGGCGACGGGGAGCGTCGCCGGCGTCGAGTTCGAGAGCGTGACGGTCTTCGGCGCGCCGATGGTGCCGAGCACCTGGTTCCCGAACCCGAGCTTCGACGGGCCGGCGGTCAGCGGGAGCGGCGTCGTGTTGAGCAGGATCGAGCCGCTGGCGACAAGGTCGGGACGGGCGTCCGCGTTGAGGTCGGCCGCGATCGCGCCGGGGGCGGCGAGCCCGACGGGCTCGTCGAAGGCTGGGAGCTCCTCGCCCGGCTCGGTCGCGTTGACCACCAGGATGTCATCGGTGACGAGGTCGACCTTGCCGTCGTGGTTGAAGTCGGCGGCGGTCACCGACCCCGGGTTCTCCCGGGCCGCGTGCCTCCGGGCATCCGAGAAGCTCGGGATGGACCCGCCCACCGCGGTCCCGTTGACCAGGACGCTGACGCCCGTCTCGATCTCGCCGAAGTCTGCGGTGGCGAGGTCGGGCCTGCCGTCCCCGTTCAGGTCGGGCGCCGCCACCCCGCGCGGAGAGATGCCTGTGCCGAGCGGAGTCGGTCCGGCGAACGACGGCGCGGTGGCGCCGGCCGCCGTCGTGTTGAGCAGGAGCGTGACGCCCGCGGTGCCGGAGGAGCCGCTGTTGGCGGTCGCGAGATCGGGTCGGCCGTCACGGTTGACGTCGACGGCGACCAGTGACCGCGGAGCGTTCCCGGCCTCGAACCCGGTCGGTGAGCTGAAGGACGGCGCGCCGGGGGCGGTCGTCGTGTTCATGAGCACGGTGTTGCCGTCGCTCCCCTCCTCGTTGGCGGTCACGAGGTCGGACCGGCCGTCGGCGTTGACGTCCACGGCGGCCACAGACCGCGGCACCTCACCGGCGGGGAACACCAGCGGGGCGGCGAAGGTCGGGGTTGCAGCGCCGGCCGCCGTGGTGTTGATCCGGACCGAGACCGCGTTGCCGTCTGCGTCGGGGGGCCCGGCGTTGGCGCTGATCAGGTCGAGCTTGTTGTCCCCGTCGACGTCGGCCGCCGCCAGCGACCAGGCGGTGCTGATGGCGCCCAACGGCGTGGGCGTCGCGAAGCTCGGTGTCGCCGCGCCGGCTGGCGTGGTGTTGCGGAACACGTTGAGTGCGGGGGTGCCGATCGAGTTCGAGCTGCTCGAGACGAGGTCGGGCCTGCCGTCTCCGTCGAGGTCCGCGACCGCAAGGGAGAACGGGAAGGCCCCGGCGTCGAACGGCGTCGGGCCGCTGAAGGTGGGAGGCGCTGCGACCGCGGGCGCCGCGGTGGCGAAGACGATCAGCGCGCTCAGCGCGGGAACGTGACGCATCGCAGGCCGACACTAATGTGTTCCCGGCGATGGAGTCCACCGAAATTTCGTGGGATGCAGCAGGGCTCGCCCCGTGCGTTGTCCAGGACTGGGCGACCGGCGAGGTCCTTACGGTCGCGTACATGAACGCCGAGGCGCTCGAGCGCACCCAATCCACCGGCGAGACGCACTTCTGGAGCCGCTCGCGCGACGAGCTGTGGCACAAGGGCGCGACGTCGGGCAATACGCAGGCGGTCAAGGAACTCCGTTACGACTGCGACGCCGACGCCATCCTCGCCCTCGTCGAGCCCAGCGGCCCCGCCTGCCACACCGGGGAGCGCACCTGCTTCCACAACGGCCAGCGCGAGCCCGCCGCTCCGCACGAGGCGCTGCCCGCGCTCGAGCGCACGGTCGTCGCCCGCGAGCACGACCCGCCCGCGGGCTCCTACACCGCCGAGCTGCTCGCCGACCCGGCGCTGATCGGCGCCAAGGTGCAGGAAGAGGCCGAGGAGGTCGCGCGCGCGGCGCGCGAGGAGTCCGACGAGCGCGTGGCCGAGGAGGCCGCCGACGTGCTCTACCACCTGACCGTGCTGCTGCACTCGCGCGGGCTGAGCCTCGCCGACCCCGAGCGGGTACTCGATGGCCGTCGCCGCTGATTACAACGTCATCCCGGTCACCGAGACCTTCATCGCGGACACCGAGACGCCGGTCTCGGCGTTCCTGAAGCTGCGCGGCACCGGCCCCGCCTTCCTGCTCGAGTCGGCCGAGCAGGGCCAGCGCGTCGGCCGCTACTCGTTCATCGGCGTCGAGCCCCGCAAGGTCGTGCGCTGGAGCCTCGCGGACGGGGGAGACCCGTACGCGATCGCTGCCGCCGAGGTCGCCGAGCACCGCCAGGCGCCGCTCGCCGACGGCCCGCCGTTCACCGGCGGCGCGGTCGGCTTCTTCGGCTACGACTGCGTGCGCGCGGTCGAGCCGCTCGGCGAGCCCAACCCCGACGTGCTCGGCCTGCCGGACATGGCGCTGATGCTGAGCGACGTGCTGGTGGCGTTCGACCACCTCAAGCACACGGTCACGATCCTCGCCAACGCCTACCGCGAGGAGCCCGAGCGAAGCGGTGATGAGGCCTCTGGCCGAGGCAGGGGCGAGGCGCGCGCCCGCGAGCGGATCGCCGAGGTGCGCGAGCGCCTGGCCGGCCCGCTGCCGCGCCCCGAGCCGCACCCGGAGCGGCCTGAGCCGCAGTTCGAGCCCAACATGCCCCGCGAGGCGTTCGAGGCGATGGTCGCGCGGATCGTCGAGTACGTCCACGCCGGCGACGCCTTCCAGGTCGTGCCGAGCCAGCGCTGGTCGGCGCCCTCGCCGGTCGAATCGTTCTCGATCTACCGCGGCCTGCGCGCGGTCAACCCGTCGCCCTACATGTACTTCCTCGACTTCGAGGACTTCCAGATCGTCGGCGCCTCGCCCGAACCGCTCGTCACAGTCTCCGGCCGCGCCGCCTCGACGCGCCCGATCGCCGGCACGCGCCCGCGCGGGGCCGACGCCGACGCCGACATCGCGATCGCCGCCGACCTGCTGGCCGACGAGAAGGAGCGCGCCGAGCACGTGATGCTCGTCGACCTCGGGCGCAACGACCTCGGCCGCGTGTGCGAGTACGGGACCGTCGAGGTCGAGACGTTCATGGCCGTCGAGACCTACTCGCACGTGATCCACATCGTCTCCAGCGTGCGCGGCGAGCTGCGCCCCGACGTGGCCGCGATCGACGCGCTGCGCTCCGTGCTCCCGGCGGGCACGCTGTCTGGCGCGCCGAAGGTGCGCGCGATGCAGATCATCGACGAGCTCGAGCCGGTCAAGCGCGGCGCCTACGGCGGCGCGGTCGGCTGGCTCTCCTACGGCGGCGACCTCGACACCTGCATCTGCATCCGCACGGTCGTGATCAAGGACGGCGTCGCCCACGTGCAGGCGGGCGGCGGCACTGTCGCCGACGCCAAGCCCGACTACGAGTACGAGGAGTCGCGCGCGAAGGCCCGCGGCGTCGTCCGGGCGATCGAGCTGGCCGCCGGGCAGCGAGAGTGGCCGTGAGGGTCCTCGTCGTCGACAACTACGACTCCTTCACCTACAACCTCGTGCAGTACCTGGGGGAGCTGGGGGCGGAGGTCGAGGCCGTGCGCAACGACGTCGCCTCGGTCGACGACCTGCTCGGCCGCACGTGGGACCGCGTCGTCGTCTCGCCCGGGCCGTGCACGCCCAACGAGGCGGGGATCTCGGTCGACGCGATGCGGCGCTTCCCGGAGGCCGGCGTGCCGACGCTCGGCGTCTGCCTCGGCCACCAGTCGCTCGCGCAGGCGTTCGGCGGCACCGTCGTCCGCCACCTCCCGGTACACGGCAAGACGACCGAGATCGAGCACGACGGCACCGGGCTGTTCACCGGCCTCCCGAGCCCGCTCGTGGTCGGGCGCTACCACTCGCTGGTGGTGGATCCCGAGCTGCCCGCGGTGCTCGCTCCGACCGCCTGGGGCGGCGGCGTGCTGATGGCGATGCGCCACACCGAGCTGCCCGCCTATGGCGTCCAGTTCCACCCCGAGTCCGTGCTCACGCCCGACGGCAAGCAGCTGCTGGAGACGTTCCTTGCCTAACGCCGTCCTCACCGAGGCGATCGACGCGCTGGCGGCCCGCAAGGACCTCTCCGCCGAGCAGACCGCCGGCGTGCTCGCCGAGATCATGGGCGGCAATGCCTCCGAGGCCCAGACCGCCGCGGTGCTGATCGCGCTGCGTACCAAGGGCGAGACGATCGACGAGCTGGTCGGGCTTGCGACGACGATGCGGCTGCTGGCGACGCCGGTGACCACGAGCCGCCACGACCTGATCGACACCGCCGGCACCGGCGGCGGGCGCCCGACCTTCAACGTCTCGACGACCGCCGCGCTGATCGCGGCCGGCGCCGGCTGCGCGGTGGCCAAGCACGGCAACCGCTCCGCCACCGGGCTGTCGGGCTCCGCCGATCTGCTGGAGGCGCTGGGTGTCCGCATCGACCTCACTCCCGAGGCGGTCGGCCGCTGCCTCGACCAGGCCGGCTTCGGCTTCATGTTCGCGCCCGCCCACCACGGCGCCACGCGCCACGTGATCCCGGTCCGCAAGGAGCTCGCGGTGCGCACGATCTTCAACTTCCTCGGCCCGCTGACCAACCCGGCGGGCGCGAGGCGCCAGGTCATCGGCGTCTCCGATCCGGCCTTCCTCGACACGATCGCCGGCGCCCTCGCGCGTTTGGGCGCCGAGAAGGCATTGGTAGTTTCAAGCGACGACGGACTGGACGAGATGAGCACGGCGGGAACCACCACGGTCGTCGAGGTCGACGGCTCCAAGATCACCTCCTACGCGCTGGCGCCGGAGGACGTCGGGCTGCCCCGCAGCGCGTACGAGGAGATCGCCGGCGGCCCGCCCGAGCACAACGCCGCCATCACGCGCCGCATCTTCGCCGGCGAGCAGGGCCCGGCACGCGACGTCGCCGCGCTCAACGCGGGCGCCGCGATCTACGTCGCGGGCCGCGCAGAGACGCTCGAAGCGGGTGTCCGCGCCGCCGAGGCCACGCTCGACTCGGGCGCCGCCACCGAGGCGCTCGACACGCTCGTCGCGCTGACGCAACAATTGGCGCCGTCTTGAACAACGTGCTCGAACGAATCGTCGGCGCAACACGCGAAGAGCTCGAGCGCCGGCGCTCGACTACGCCGCTCGCCCGCCTCGAAGCAGCGCTGGAACAGCGGCCCGAAGGGCGCCCGTTCGGCGAGGCGCTCGCGGCGCCGGGCATCTCGGTGATCGCCGAGCACAAGCGCCGCTCGCCGTCGGCCGGCGTGCTGCGCGAGGGCGCCAGCGTGACCGACATCGTCCAGGCCTACGAGCGCGGCGGCGCCGCGGCGATCTCGGTCCTCACCGAGGAGCAGCACTTCGGCGGCTCGCTCGAGGACCTGCAGGCGGCGGTCGCCGCCACCGACCTGCCGGTGCTGCGCAAGGACTTCATCGTCGACCCGTACCAGCTCTACGAGTCCGCGGCCGCCGGCGCCGACGCGATCCTCCTGATCGTCGCGGCACTCGACAGCGACGACCTCTTCGAGCTCTATCGCGAGGCGCGCGCACTCGATCTCGACGTCCTCGTCGAGGTCCACGACGAGCACGAGCTCGAACGCGCGCTCGACGTCGACGCCGAGATCCTCGGCCTCAACAACCGCGACCTCGCCGACTTCACCGTCGACATCGAGCGCACCTACGAGCTGCTCTCCGACGTCCCGGCCGGCAAGACCGTCGTGTCGGAGTCCGGCTTCTCGACCCGCGAGCAGCTCGACGACCTCGACCGCGTCGGGATCGATGCCGTGCTGGTGGGGGAGACGCTGATGCGCGCCGAGGACATCGAGGCCGCCTGCCGCACGCTCGCGGCCGGCCGCGAGCGCGACTAAGCCACCGCCTGGCTGCGTTTTAGCCCGCGTTCACGGGCGTCGACCACGCTCCACCATGTCATGCCCGCGCGTTCTGTCGTGATCCCGCTGGCCGCTGCCGTGATCGGTGGCGGCGTGACCGCCGGCGTCTTCCTCGGCGTCGGCGCCGTCGGCGCGCAGCGAACGACCACGATCGTCCAGCAGGCCCCGCTGGGCTCGGCGGCGCCTGCCTCGACCTCGCGCGCCGGCGGCCTGACCCCGCGCGGCATCTACCGCAAGGCCGCGCCGGGCGTGGTCTACATCCGCGCCCGCTCGGTGCAGCAGGCCCAGTCCCCGTTCGACGTCTTCCCGCGCCAGCAGGAGAACCTCTCCACCGGCTCCGGCTTCGTGCTCGACGAGAAGGGCCACATCCTCACCAACGCCCACGTCGTCGCCAACTCCCTCGACGTCCGCGTCTCGTTCTCCGACCATCGCACCGTCGCGGCCCGCGTCGTGGGGAAGGACGCCGACACCGACCTCGCGGTGCTGTCGGTCAATCCCAAGGAGGCCGACCTGCACCCGCTGGCACTCGGCGACTCCTCCGCCGTCCGCGTCGGCGACCCGACGGTCGCGATCGGCAACCCGTTCGGGCTCGAGCGCACGCTGACGACCGGCGTCGTCTCGGCGCTGCAGCGCCGGATCACCGCCCCGAGCGGGTTCGCGATCGAGGACGTCATCCAGACCGACGCGGCGATCAACCCCGGCAACTCCGGCGGGCCGCTGCTCGACGCCACCGGGCGCGTGATCGGCGTCAACTCGCAGATCGCGACCGGGGGAGAGGGCACTTCAGGCAGCGTCGGCATCGGCTTCGCCGTCCCCGCCGCCACGGTCAGGCGCGTCATGCCCGAGCTCGAGCGGGCCGGGCGCGTGCGGCGGCCGTTCCTCGGCGTCCGCGGGCGCGAGGCGCGCGACGGCGTGCTGATCGAGGCGGTCCAGGCGGACACGCCGGCCGCTGCGGCGGGCATCCGCGGCGGCGATCGCGAGGCGATCGACGAGCGCGACGGCAGCATCGTCGTGCTCGGTGGCGACGTCCTGACGAAGCTCGGCGGCCGTGACGTGCAGACGATGGAGGACGTGCACGCCGCACTCGGCGGGATGCGGCCGGGCCAGAAGGTCGCGGTCGAGCTGCGCCGCGAGGGCAAGCCGGTCAAGGCGACGGTGCATCTCGGCGAGCGCCCGAGCGGCACCGCCGCCGAGTAGCGCCCGCCTACGATGTCCGCGTGACGCGCGCGAAGATCTGTGGCATCACCACCCGCGAGGACGCCGAGCTGGCCGTCGAGCTGGGCGCCTGGGCGATCGGGATGATCCGCTGGTCGCGCTCGCCGCGCGTCTGCGACGCGGACGCCGCGGCGGCGATCGTCAGCCAGCAGCGCCGCCGCGTGGCGTGCGTCGGCGTCTACGTCAACGCGACGCTCGAGGAGCTCGCGCAGGAGGCCGAGGCGATCGGCTTCTCGCACCTGCAGCTGCACGGCGACGAGGGGCCGCAGTTCTGCGCCGAGGCCGCCCGCCGCACGGGCTGCAAGATCATCAAGGCGGCGCAGATCGCCACCGAGGGCGACATCCGCACGCTCGAGCGCTACCGCACCGACTTCCATCTGCTCGACGCCGCCGCGGGCCACCTGCGCGGCGGCAGCGGGCGCGTCTGGGACTGGGACATGCTCGCCGCCCGCCGCTCCAAGATCCCGCTGATCCTGTCCGGCGGCCTCGGTCCCGACAACGTCGCCGAGGCGATCGAGGCGGCGCAGCCGTACGCGGTCGACAGCGCTTCCGGCACCGAGAGCGCGCCCGGCGTCAAGGATCCCGAGAAGGTCCGGCAGTTCCTCGCGATCGCTGCGGGAAATGAGGTCACCGCGTGACCGCGGTCGAGCACCGCTTCGGCCCCTACGGCGGCCAGTTCGTCCCCGAGACGCTGATGCCGGCGCTCGCCGAGCTCGAAGCCGCGTGGCTCGAGGCCCGCGCCGACGCCGGCTTCCAGGCCGACCTCGCGCGGCTGCTGCACGACTACGCCGGCCGCCCGACGCCGCTGTATGAGGCGCGGCGGCTCTCCGAGGCCGTCGGGCGCCCGATCTACCTCAAGCGCGAGGACCTGCTCCACACCGGGGCGCACAAGATCAACAACGCGCTCGGCCAGGCGCTCCTGGCCAAGCGCATGGGCAAGACGCGGATCATCGCCGAGACCGGCGCCGGCCAGCACGGCGTCGCCAGCGCGACCGCCTGCGCCCTGCTGGGCCTCGAGTGCATCGTCTACATGGGCACCGAGGACATGCGCCGCCAGCAGCCCAACGTCCAGCGCATGGGCCTGCTCGGCGCGACCGTCGAGCCCGTCGAGGCGGGGGCGCGGACGCTCAAGGAGGCGGTGTCAGCCGCGATCCGCGACTGGGTCGCCAACGTCGGCAACACCCACTACATCATCGGCTCGAGCGTCGGCCCGGCGCCCTTCCCGGCGCTCGTGCGTGACCTCCAGCGCGTGATCGGCGACGAGGCGCGCGCCCAGGTGCTCGAGCAGGCCGGCCGCCTGCCGGAGCGCGTGATCGCCTGCGTCGGCGGCGGCTCCAACGCGATCGGGATCTTCGTGCCGTTCGTCGACGACGCCGAGGTGCAACTGATCGGCGTCGAGGCCGCGGGCGACGGGATCGAGACCGGGCGCCACGGCGCGCCGCTCACGCTCGGCGGGCGCGGCGGCGTCCTGCACGGCGCCTACTCGGCGATCATGCAGGACGAGGACGGTCAGATCCTCGAGGCCCACTCGATCTCGGCCGGCCTCGACTACCCCGGCACCGGCCCGCAGCACGCGCATCTGCGCGACACCGGCCGCGCGACCTACGAGGCGATCACCGACCGCCAGGCGCTGGACGCGTTCCAGCGCGTGGCGCGGCTCGAGGGCATCATCCCGGCGCTCGAGTCCTCGCACGCCGTCGCGTGGGCACTTGCCGCCGGCCCGTCCGAGCTCGACCTGATCTGCCTCTCGGGCCGCGGCGACAAGGACCTCGCCGAGGCCCTGTCGGCGCTGGACGCGCGGTGAGCACCGGCCTCGAGCGGATCGCGGCGGCGTTCGCCGCCACGGACGGCCGCGCCGCGTTCATGCCCTACATGATGGGCGGCTTCCCCGACCTCGAGGCGTCGCGGGCGATCGGCGAGGCCTACGCCGACGGCGGCGCCGACCTGGTCGAGCTGGGCGTGCCGTTCTCCGACCCGCTCGCCGACGGCCCGGTGATCCACGCGGCCGGCACGCAGGCGCTCGAGGCGGGCGTCACCGTGCCGGCGGTGATCGAGCTCGCGCGCTCGCTCTCCGAGCGCCTGCCGGTGATCCTCATGTGTTACGCGAACCTCGTCCTGGCACGCGGCGTCGAGCGCTTCGCTGACGAACTGGCACAGGCCGGTGTCAGCGGTCTGATCATTCCGGATCTCCCGCTCGAGGAGGCGCCGGCGGTGCTCGCGGCCTGCGACGCGGTGGGGATCGCGCTCGTCCCGCTCGTCGCCCCGACGACTCCGGAGGAGCGGCTCGCCCGCATCGGCGAGCAGGCCCGCGGCTTCGTCTACACGGTGTCGGTGACCGGCACCACCGGCGAGCGTACGGAGCTCGACCCGGCCGAGCTGCTGGCGCGCGTCAAGCGCCACACGACCGTGCCGGTGGCGCTCGGGTTCGGGATCTCCACGCCGGAGCAGGTTGCAGCGGCCGCCGCGGCGGGCGCCGAGGGCGTGATCATTGGCTCCCGCCTGGTCCGCGCGGCCGCCGACGGGGAGGACATGCGGGTGCTGGTGGAGGGTCTCGCGGCAGCGCTCGCCCGGGCCGACGCGTAAGATCCCGCCGCGATGGGGCTCTTCCTCACCACGTGCGCCGGACTGGTCCTGTGGATCATCCTGTGGGCGCTCGACGTCAAGTCGTTCGACGCCTTCCTGCTCACCATCGGGCTGGTCATCATCGCCGCGACGATGCGGATGATCGCGCCCTACCTGCCGGGCAACCGCCCGAACCCCGAAGACCCCAACTAGCGGGCTTCTTTACCGCACCGAGCGGTACGCCAAGTTTGGCGTGCTCCGACCGGCGCCCTAGTATTCCGGCCCGCAAACCCGAGTAACCCTGAGGAGGGTCCTCTTGAGAGTACGTTGGTTGGCAGTATGGAGCTGCCTCGTTGCAGCCATGGCGTTTGGCGTTGCCGCATGCGGTGATGACAGCGGCGGCGGCGGTGGTGGTGGTAAGGCCAGCGGGAAAGAGCTGACGATCTATTCGTCGCTTCCGCTGCAGGGCGATGGTCGGCCGCAGTCCGAGGACGTCGTTCGCGGCGAGCAGCTGGCCCTGGAGAAGGCCGGCGGCAAGGCCGGAGATTTCAAGATCAAGTACGTCTCCCTTGACGACGCCACTGCGGCGACCGGCAAGTGGGAGCCCGGCAAGGTCTCCGAGAACGCCCGCAAGGCGGTCGGCGACGAGAACACGATCGCTTACCTCGGTGAGTTCAACTCGGGCGGGTCCGCAATTTCCGCCCCGCTGCTCAACGAGGCCGGCATCCTGCAGGTCTCACCGTCGAACACCTACGTCGGCCTGACCCGCTCCGAGGGAGCGGACAAGGGTGAGCCGCAGAAGTACCAGCCGTCCGGTTCGAAGACGTTTGGCCGTGTCGTGCCCGCCGATCACATCCAGGCGGCAGCGCAGGTCTCCTACATGAAGGATCAGGGTGTCAAGAAGATTTACATCCTGAACGACAAGGAGGTCTACGGAAAGGGCATCGCCGACCAGGTCGAGAAGATCGCCGGCGAGCAGGGCATCGAGGTCGCCGGCAACGACGGCATCGACACCAAGGCCGCGAACTTCCGCGGTCTGGCCTCCAAGATCCAGGGCACGGGCGCCGACGGTTTCTTCTTCGGCGGCATCACCCAGTCCAAGGGCGTCCAGGTGTTCAAGGACGTCGCCGCCGCGAACCCGGACATCAAGCTGTTCGGTCCTGACGGCGTCGCCGAGTCCGCGTTCAGCGAGAAGCTGGGCTCGAAGGTGGAGAAGAACACCTACATCACGAACCCGACGCTCGACCCGAAGGAGTACCCGCAGTCGGCGCAGGACTTCTTCAAGGAGTTCAAGTCGAAGTACGGCAAGGACCCGGAGCCGTACGCGATTTACGGCTACGAGGCCATGGGCGTCACGCTCGAGGCGATCAAGGCCGCCGGCGAAAAGGGCAACGACCGTCAGGCCGTGGTGGACGAGTTCTTCAAGACGAAGGGCCGGGAGTCAGTGCTCGGCACCTACGACATCGACGAGAACGGCGACACCACGCTGTCCGACTACGGTGGAAACCGGATTGAAGGCGGCAAGCTCGTCTTCGACAAGGTCATCAAGGCCCAGACGGGCAATTAGGGCATCAGGTTCTGCAACGTCCCGCCCGCAGGATTGCGGGCGGGACGTGAACCTGAAAGGCTGCGCGCCACACGGCGATGGAAGCTGCCTCCGTACCCCAGCCGCAAGCCCCTCCGGGTAAGCGCGTATCCGACTTCATCGGGGCCCAGATCCTCTGGATCCTGATTGGCGGCGTGCTGCTCGTCCTGCTGGTGGAGGACCCCCAGCGGACGCTCAATAATGTCGTCGACGGGCTCTCGATCGGCACGATCTGGGCGCTGATCGCGCTCGGGTACACGCTGGTCTACGGCATCATCGAGCTGATCAACTTCGCCCACGGCGAGGTGTTCATGATCGGCTCGTTCATCTCGGTCTCGATGTACGCGACGCTCGGGATGACCGAGAGCACGGGCGTCTTCGTGCTGATCCTCGGGCTGCTCCTCGTGCTCGCGGTTTCGATGGTCGGATCGGGCCTGCTCAACGTGATGATCGAGCGGGTCGCCTACCGACCGTTGCGCGGCTCGCCCAAGCTGGCGCCGCTCATCACGGCGATCGGCATGTCCTTCATCCTGCAGAACGTCGGCCTGCTGTGGCGCCCCACGCCGGACTCGCCGCCGGACCTCATCCGCTCCCAGCAGCAGGTGCTCGACCTCGGCGGCGTCACGTTCGTGCGCTCCGACTTCTTCGCCTGGATCGTCACGATCCCGCTGCTGATCGCGCTGCTCTACTTCGTCGGCCAGACGAAGTACGGCAAGGCGATGCGCGCCTCGGCGCAGGACCCTGACGCGGCGCGCCTGATGGGCATCAACGTCGACCGCACGATCGGGCTGACCTTCCTGCTCGGCGGCCTGCTGGCCGGCGCGGCGGGCCTCATCTACGCGCTCTACAACGGCACCGTCCAGTTCAACCAGGGCTTCACGGCCGGCCTGATCGCCTTCACCGCCGCGGTGATGGGCGGCATCGGCAACCTCAAGGGCGCGGTGGTCGGCGGGTTGATCATCGGGATCATCCAGCAGACCGTCGAGTCGCGATTGGACAACGGCTCCGCCTGGGCGCCCGCGGTGGTGTTCGCGATCCTCGTACTCGTGATGGTGTTCCGCCCGCAGGGCCTGTTCGGCGAGGAGACCCGAGAAGGATGAGCGCGACCACCGAGACCAAGCCCGCCGCTCCGCATCGCGGCCGGATGGCGCCGGTGGTCGACGCGTTCAACAAGGTCGCCGGGCTGCTGCCGAACTGGGTGTGGGCGATCTTCTGGCTCGTGCTCGCGTGCCTCTACGGCATGTACGGCGACAATTTCAATGACGGGCTCTACGAGTCGATCATCACGACGCTGGCCTACGTGATGATGGCCCTCGGGCTCAACATCGTCGTCGGCTTCGCGGGTCTGCTCGACCTCGGCTACGTCGCGTTCTTCGCGATCGGCGCGTTCGTCGCCGGCTGGTTCATGTCCGGCCACTTCGCGGATTCCAACGTCCACATCCTGGTCGCCGACCAGACGAAGAACCTGCCCGGCATCCACATCAACTTCTTCTTCGTGGCGTGCCTGGCGGCGGCGTTCACCGCGCTGTGGGGGGCGATCCTCGGTGCGCCGACGCTCCGTCTCCGCGGCGACTACCTCGCGGTCGTGACCCTTGCGTTCGGCGAGATCGTGCCGCGCGTCTTCGAGCTCTCGACGAGCGGTCCGTTCGGCCTCGGCAACCTCGACATCTCCAACGGCCGCCAGGGCATCACGCCGGTCGACAAGCCGTGGTTCCCGCTCCCGGGTCTCGACAACATCACCCGGATCGACATCACGCCCTTCTACTTCATCGCGCTGGGCATGCTGCTCGTGGTGCTGTTCGTCAACATCCGGCTGCGCGACTCGCGCCTCGGCCGGGCGTGGATCGCCGTCCGCGAGGACGAGGTCGCGGCCGCCGCCATGGGCGTCCACCTCGTGCGCGTCAAGCTCTGGGCTTACGCGATCGGCGCGTCGATCGGCGGCTTCGCCGGTGTGTTCCTCGGCGTCTTCCAGAACACGATCAACGTCGACCAGTTCGAGTTCGGCTTCTCCGTGTTCATCCTTTGCATGATCATCCTCGGCGGCATGGGCAACCTCGCCGGCGTGATCCTCGGCGCGGTCGCGTTGTCGATGATCAACCGCTGGCTGCTGCCCGAGCTCAACAGCGTGCCGGACAAGTTCGGCCTCGAGTTCGACGTGACGTCGATCTCGTTCGGCATCTTCGGCTTCCTGCTGCTGGTGATGATGGTGCTGCGGCCCGAGGGCTTCCTGCCCAACCGGCGGCGCAAGATCGAGCTCCACGAGGATGCCTTCGAGGACTCGCTGATCGAGGTGAAGGCACCGTGAGCGAGGTCACCGACAACGTCCTCGAGGCCAAGGGCATCACGAAGCGCTTCGGCGGCCTGGTGGCGGTCAACGACGTCGATTTCGTGGTCCCGCGCAAGGCGATCGTCGCGATCATCGGGCCCAACGGCGCCGGCAAGACGACGTTCTTCAACTGCATGACCGGCCTGTACAAGCCGACGACGGGCACGGTCACCTTCAACGGGCGCGACATCACGGCGAGGGCGCCGCACATCGTCACCCAGGCGGGCATCGCGCGTACGTTCCAGAACATCAAGCTGTTCAAGACCATGACCGTGCTCGAGAACGTCATGGTCGGCCACCACTGCCGCATGAAGGCGCGCATCACGGGCTCGATCCTCCACACGCCGTTCGTGCGCCGCGAGGAGCGCGAGACCGAAGCGCGCGCTCGCGAGCTGCTCAAGATCGTCGGGATCCCGCGCCGTCACCAGGACCTCGCGGTCAGCCTGCCCTACGGTGATCAGCGGCGGCTCGAGATCGCGCGTGCGCTCGCGTCGGAGCCGCAGCTGCTGCTGCTCGACGAGCCGACGGCGGGCATGAACCCGCAGGAGTCCGAGGAGCTGCGGGAGCTGATGGACAAGCTGCGCAGCGAGCAGGACATCTCGCTGCTGTTGATCGAGCACGACATGAAGGTGGTCATGACGGTCTCCGACCACATCACGGTGCTCGACGGCGGCGAGATGATCGCTTCGGGCACGCCGAAGGAGGTGCGGGAGAACCCGCGCGTCATCGAGGCCTATCTCGGGAGCCAGGCATGAGCGACGGCAACGGCGCCACACCGGTCCTCGAGGTCGAGGACATCCACACCTTCTACGGCTCGATCGAGGCGCTGAAGGGCATCTCGCTCACCGTCAACGAGGGCGAGATCGTCACGCTGATCGGCTCCAACGGTGCCGGCAAGTCGACGACGCTGCGCTCGATCTCCGGGCTCAACCCGCCGAAGATCGGCTCGATCAAGTTCCGCGGTCGCGAGATCCACGGCCTGCTCGGCTACCAGATCGCCGAGCTTGGGATCGCGCAGGCGCCGGAAGGGCGGCGCGTGTTCTCGCGCATGACGGTGCTCGAGAACCTCGAGATGGGCGCCTTCACCCGCAACGACGTCAACATCGGCGACGACGTCGACCGCGTGTACGAGTTGTTCCCCCGCCTCAAGGAGCGCGAGAAGCAGAAGGCAGGCACGATGTCGGGCGGCGAGCAGCAGATGCTCGCGATCGGGCGCGCGCTGATGGCCAACCCGAAGCTGCTGCTGCTGGACGAGCCCTCGCTCGGGCTCGCGCCGGTGATCGTGGACAAGATCTACGAGATCATCCGCGAGATCAACCAGCGCGGGGTGACGATCCTCCTCGTCGAGCAGAACGCGAACTACGCCCTCGACGTCTCCAAGCGCGGCTACGTGCTGGAGACCGGCAAGGTGGCCCTGACCAACGACTCGGAGTCGCTGCGCAACGACCCCGAGGTGATGAAGGCCTACCTGGGCACATGACTCCCGTCTTCGCCGCGGGCGGCGCGGTCTACCTCTACCTCTTGTACGCGTGGCTGCTCAGCGCGATCTTCTCCGCCGAGCTGGCACGCTCGAAGGGGTACAGCGAGAAGTCCGGCCTCGGCACCGGGTTGATCCTCACGGTCCTCGGCGTGGTCATCTGGCTCGTGATCCCGCCCAAGGACGCGACGGCCGAGTGGCACGATCGCAAGCCGTGGCAGCGGCGCCAGAAGCCGCGCGAGGCCGAGATGTCCGGCGAGGCCTCTGCCGGCGAGCACGGCGAGACCGCGATCTCCAAGTAACTACAACGCGGCCCGCAGCGCCTCGTCGAGGTCGGGGTGCACGAACGTGTACCCGTGCTCCTGCGCACGGCGCGGGATCACGCGCTGGCCCTTGGTGACGATCTCGGCCATCTGGCCGTAGAGCGTGTGGATGGCGAGGGCGGGGATGGGGGCGATGGCCGGCCGGTGCAGCGCGCGGCCAAGCGCCTTCGAGAACGTCTTGTTGGTCACGGGGGTGGGTGCGCTGGCGTTGATCGCGCCCTTCCACTCGTCCCCGTCAAGCGCGGCGAGGTAGATGCCGACCACGTCGTCGACGTGGATCCACGGCAGGTACTGGTTGCCGCCGGCGACCGGGCCGCCGACGCCGAGCTTGAAGAACGGCAGCATCTTGGCCAGCGCACCGCCGTTCTGGTCGAGCACGACGCCGGTGCGGATGCAGACCACGCGCAGCCCGAGCGCCGCCGCGCGCTGCGCCTCACGCTCCCAGATCACGCACACCTCGGCGAGGAAGTCGTCGCCCGCCGCGGAGGTCTCGTCGATCTCCTCGTCGCCGTGCGGCCCGTAGTAGCCGACCGCGGAGGACGAGATGAGCACGCGCGGGCGCGGCTCGGCGGCCTCGATCCCGGCGACGAGGTTGCGGGTCCCGAGCTCGCGGGAGGAGCGGATGCTGCGCTTGGCGTCGTCGCTCCAGCGCTGGGCGACGTTCTCGCCGGCCAGGTGGATGACGGCGTCGCTGCCGTTGAGCGCGGCCGCGGGGGCCGGCTCCTGCTCGGGGAGCCAGCGCAGCGCGCCGGGCGAGGAGGGGTTGCGCGACAGGCTGGTGACGTCGTCGCCGCGGGCACGCAGGCGCTCCACCAGCCGGCTGCCGATGAGGCCGCTGGCTCCGGTGATGGTGATGTTCATGTCATCGGTACGGGGGAGGGTTCCTCTGCGTTCACCCTTCGACGCCTGCCACCACGCTCGTAGCTGCGGCGGCCGCTCCGGATGATGAACGTCACATGCCCATCATCTCGATTCAGAACCTGACCAAGGACTTCGGCCCCGTGCGGGCCGTCGACGACCTGAGCTTCGACATCGACGAGGGGAAGGTGGTCGGCTTCCTGGGTCCCAACGGATCCGGCAAGACCACCACCCTCCGCTCGCTTGTCGGCCTGGTCACTCCCACCACCGGGACGGCCACCATCAATGGCCTCCCGTACACCGAGCTGCGCGATCCGGTAACCCAGATCGGCGTCATGCTCGAGGCCGCCTCGCATCCTGCGCGGACGGCTCGCAACCACCTCCGCGTCCTCGCGACCGAGAGCGGCATCCCCGTCTCGCGCGCCGACGAGATGCTCGAGCTCGTCGACCTCGGCGGCGCCGCCCGGCGCCGGTCCGGTGGCTTCTCGCTCGGCATGACCCAGCGCCTCGGCCTCGCCGCCGCGCTGCTCGGCGACCCGCGCATCCTCGTGCTCGACGAGCCCGCCAACGGCCTCGACCCCGAAGGCATCCGCTGGCTGCGCGACTTCCTGCGCACCCTCGCATCCGAGGGTCGCACGGTGCTGCTCTCCAGCCACGTGCTCTCCGAGGTTGCCCAGACCGTCGACGAGGTCGTGGTCATCAACCACGGCCGGCTGATCACCCACAGCACGCTGGACGCGCTCAGCAGCAACGCCGGGCCGCGCGTGCGCGTGCGCTCGCCGCAGCTCGAGAAGCTCGCCGGCGTGCTCACCGCCTGGGGCTTCGACGCCGACTATGAGGGCGTCAACGCGCTCGTCGTGGCCGGCTCGACCCAGGAGGCGATCGGGCAGCTCGCGTTCGACCACGGCGTCGTCCTGCACGAGATCACCGCCGAGTCCTCGAACCTCGAGGACGTCTTCTTCGACCTCACGACGACGCCGGATCTGGAGATGGCCGCATGATCGCCCTCGTCCGCTCGGAGCTCCTGAAGCTCCGCACGCTGCGCAGCACCGCCTACGCGGCGGGTGGCCTGCTCCTCATCACGCTCCTGACCGCCGGCCTCGCCATGGGCGATGCGGGCGGCAAGAACTTCAGCACCCCTGCTGAGCTGCGGGAGACGATCGTCGCGATCGGCTACGCGGCCGTGTTCTTCCTCGCCGTGCTCGGCGCCAACGCCGCGGCCGGCGAGTACCGCCATCGCACGATCTCGCAGCGCTTCCTCGCCAGCCCCGCGCGTCAGCGGGTCCTGGTGGCCAAGCTCATCACGTATGCGCTGGTCGGACTCGTCGTCGGGCTCGTCGTCACCGCGATCGCTGCACCGATCGGGGAGGCCGTCGTGAGCTCCAAGGGCCTGACGCTCGGCCTCGGCGATGCCGGCCTCCTGATGGCCGGACACATCGCCGTCGCGACCGTGCTGGGCGGCATGCTCGGCGTCGTCGTCGGGTCGCTCACCCGCAACCCGACGACCGCGATGGTCGTGATCTTCGGCGTCTGGATCGCCGAGAAGATCGCGGGCGGCTGGCTCGGCGATGCCGGGCACTACCTCCCGTTCACGCTGGTCGAGAGCACGCTCGGGCTCATCAAGCCGATGGCCTGGGGCTACGCCGCGCTCGCGCTGACCGGCGTCATCACCGCGCTGGGCCTCGTCGCCCAGCGGGTGACGGTCCCGCGCGACGTCACCTAGGCGATCGAGCGCCCTGAAGTCCGACGTGTCGCCGGGGGCGTAGCCAACCTCGTCCCCGGCGGCCGTCGCGGCGCCCTGCGCCTTCGCCTGCGCGGCGACCGCGTCGGCCACGGCGATCGCGACGTCGCGGTTGAAGACAGAGGGCACGATGTAGTCCTCGCGCAGCTCGTCGTCGGCCACGATCTCGGCGATCCCGCGCGCGGCGGCCATCTTCATCTCCTCGGTGATCGCGCGGGCGCGCACGTCGAGCGCGCCGCGGAAGACACCGGGGAAGCAGAGGACGTTGTTGATCTGGTTCGGGTAATCCGAGCGCCCGGTGGCGATGATGCGCGCGTACGGCGCGGCCTCCTCGGGCGTGACCTCGGGGTTCGGGTTCGCCATCGCGAACACCATCGCGTCGTCGTTCATGCGCGCCAGCGCCGCCGGCGGCATCACGCGCGCGCCGGAGAGGCCGACGAAGAGGTCGGCGCCGTCGATGACCTCGGCGGGCCCGCCGGTGCGGCCCTCCGGGTTCGTCTCCTCCGCGAACCAGCGCTTGATCGCCGGCATCGAGCCGTCGAGGTAGTCGGGTCGCTGGGTGTGCAAGGCGCCGCGGGAGTCGCACACGATCTGGTTGCGGACGCCCGCCTCGCGGAAGATCTTGCCGACCGCGACGCCGGCGGCGCCGAGGCCGACGATCAGCACGTTGAGGTCTTCGAGGCGCTTGCCGGTGATCTTGACTGCGTTGAGCAGCGCCGCGAGCGTGACGACCGCGGTGCCGTGCTGGTCGTCGTGGAAGACGGGGATGTCGAGCGCGGCCTTGAGCCGGTCCTCGATCTCGAAGCAGCGCGGAGCCGAGATGTCCTCGAGGTTGATGCCACCGAAGCCGGGAGCGATCGCCTCGACGGTGGCAACGATCGCGTCGGGATCCTTGGTGTTGAGGACGATCGGGAACGCGTCGATGCCGGCGAACTCCTTGAAGAGCATGCACTTGCCCTCCATCACCGGCATCGAGGCCTCAGGGCCGATGTCGCCGAGGCCGAGCACGGCGGAGCCGTCCGAGACGACGGCGACCGTGTTGCGCTTGATCGTGTACTGGAAGGCCTTGTCGCGGTCGGCGTGGATGGCCATGCAGACGCGCGCGACGCCGGGGGTGTAGGCCATGCTCAGGTCGTCGCGGTTCTTCAGCGGGTGCTTGTTGTGCTGCTCGATCTTGCCGCCGACGTGCATGCGCAGCGTGCGGTCGGTGCTGTCGATGACCGTGGCGCCGTCGACGCCGCCGATGGCCGCGACGATCTGCGCGCCGTGCTCGTCGCCGGCGGTGTCGACGGTGATGTCGCGCAGGGTGTGCCCGCCGGACAAGGCGACGAGGTCGACGGAGCCGATCGTGCCGCCTACGTCGCCGATCGCGCTGGCGACCTTGCCCAGCATTCCGGGGCGATGGTCGATCTCGACGCGGATGGTCAGGGAGTACTGCGCGGACGTGGCTCCAGTCATGGGCGCGGCATGTTAGGTGAACTAGGCTTCGCGCCGGAATGAGGGACTCGGACGCGCGGCGCGCGGCCATTGTCGTCGGCCTGTTCGTCGCGCTGTTCGGTGTGCGCTTCGTGCTCGACGACCCGACGTACATCGGGGCGACGTTCCTGCTCGTGCTCCCCACGGTGCTGGCGGCGCTGTGGTTCGGGGTCCAGGGCGGGGTGGCGGTGGCGGTCACCGCGGCGGTGGCGTTCTTCATCGCGGAGCGGCTCGACCCGTCGATGGAGGCTGAGCTGCACACGGTCGTGTGGGCGGCGGTCGTGCGGCTCGGCTCGCTGACCCTCGTGGCGGTGCTCGTGGCGCGGCTGTTTGAGCGCCAGCTCACGCTCGTGCGCGAGCTCGACGAGGCCGAAGCGGTGCGCGAGGCGCTGCGCCCGGCGCAGGTGGTCCCGCGGCCGGATCTCGAGCTCGCCGCGCACTACGTCCCCGCGGAGCAGGGTGTGGGCGGCGACTTCTTCCTCACCGCGGAGGGGCCGCGCGGGAGCACGGTGCTGCTGGTCGGCGACGTGGTGGGCAAGGGCGTGGCGGCGGCGCGGCGGGCCGTGTTCGTCCGCACTTCGCTGGTGACGTTCGCGCCGTTCGAGGACGATCCGGCGCGGTTGCTGCGGCTCGCGAACGCGGCGCTCATCGACCGTGCGGGGACCTCGGTCGACTACGTGACGGCGGTGTGCGTGGTGCACCGCCCGGCCGATGCGACGTTCACCTGGGCGATCGCGGGCCACCCGTCGCCGCTGCGGCTCGAAGACGGGACCCCGCTGGACTCGGCGGGGGCCGGGCAGCCGCTGGGCCTCGAGTTCGAGCTCGACGTGAGCAGCTCGATCGCGCCGCTGCGCGAGGCGGGCGGCGTGCTGCTCTACACCGACGGGATCACGGATGCGCGCGACATGTCGGGCGGGCGCTTCGGCGAGGAGCGGCTGCGGTCGATGGTCGCGGCGCACGGGAGCGAGAGCGCGGCTGCGCTGCTCGAGCACCTGCGGGCGGCGCTGGTTCAGTACGCGCCGGCCGGGGGCGACGACGTGTGCCTGTTGGCGGCGAGGAATCTGGCGCCGGTAGGCTCCGAGGACGGCCGATGAAGAAAGTCGAACCGCTCATCGCGCTGGAGCTGCCCGCAGAGCCGCACTCGGCGAAGGTGGCACGTGATGCGATCGCCGGGCTCGACGGCCACCTGGGATCGGCGTTCGGCGACGTGGTGCTGCTGATCTCCGAGCTGGTGACGAACAGCGTGCGGCACGCGGGTCTCGACGCGACGCAGCCGCTACAGCTGTCCGTGGCCGTGGAGGACGATGTGGTACGGGTCGCGGTCCGGGATCCGGGGCCCGGCTTCCGGCCGCCGAAGGCGCCGACGGATCCGGGCCACGTGGGCGGCTGGGGCCTCGTGCTCGTCGATCAACTGGCGGAGCGCTGGGGCGTCGAGCACGACGGAGAGGCCAACGTGGTGTGGTGCGAGCTGAGGCAGCAACGATGAGCTTCTCGACGAGCGTCGAGCGGCGTGACGCCGCCGCGATCGTGACGATGGAGGGCGAGCTCGACATCGCCACCGAGGCGCAGGCGACGGCGGACCTCAATCGGGCGATGGACGGCGCCGAGCTGCTCGTCGTCGACCTGCGCGAGCTGGAGTTCCTCGACTCCACCGGCGTGCGCGTGCTGCTGGCGGCCGACCTCCGGGCGCGCGATAAGGGGATGCGCTTCGGGCTCGTGCGCGGCGACGGCATGATCGCGCGCCTGCTCGAGGTCACGCGGATCGATCAGCGCTTCCCGGTCGTGGACGACCCGGACGAGCTGATCGGCGGCTCGGACTAGTAGCCCAGGCGGGCGAGGCGCTCGGCCTCGGCCCTGCGCTTCGCTTCGCGCTCGGCCTTGCGCTGCTCGTCGCGGGCCTGCTTGTCCTTCTGCTCGTCCTCGAGGCCGACGATGCGGACCTGGCGGCGCAGCGCGCCGTCGCGGCCGAGCGCGGCGAGCTCCTCGCGGCCGGCCGGCCGGTCGTCGCGCGGGCCGCCGCCCTGGCGGCCGCGTCCGTCGCGGCGCCCGCCACGGCGCGGGCCGCGGTCCTCACGGGGCGGCTGCGTGACGGCCTTGACCTCGCGCACGGGGGTCGCGGCGAGCCGGACCCAGGCCTGGAAGACGGGATCGCCGGGCTTGAGCCCCTCCGCACGCTCGCAGCAGACGGCCGACCACTTCATGGTCTGCCCGTCCTCGCGGCGCGGGGGAGAGAGCGCCTCGCGGACGGCGTCCGGGCCCCCGACGCGCTCGACGGCGGCGACGAGCCGGGCCTGCACGCGAGCGGACCGCTGCGCCTCGTTGACGGGTTCGGGCTCGGGAGCCGGCGTGGGGGGAGCGGGAGCGGCCTCGGCGGGAGCCGCGCCCTCGGCGGGAGCCTCGCATCGGCGGGCGGCTGCGCCTCGGCGGCAGCAGCGGGGGCGGGCGGCGCGGGCGTGGAGGGCTGCACGGGAGCCGTGTCGCCCTTGCGGACCTCGGTGAGCCGCGAATAGAACGCCCGGCGGTGCCGCTCGGCGGCGGACGGCCGGCGGCGCTTGGGCCGTGGCGGCCGCGCGGGCCGGCCGTCGGCGGGCTTCGCGTCGGCGGGGGCGGCCGGAGCGGCGGCACCCTCGGCGGCGGGAGCGGCACCCTCGGTCGCAGGAGCGGCGGGCGCGGCAGGAGCAGGCGCGCCCTCGGGGGCGGGCGCGGCCGGAGCGGCGGGCGCTTCGGCGGCCGCAGCCGCGGGTGCTCCGGCGGCGGGCGCGGGAGCGCCTTCGGCCGCGGGTGCTTCGGCGGCGGGCGCGGGAGCGGCCTCAGCAGCGGGTGCTTCGGCCGCGGGCGCTTCTGCGGCGGGCGCGGCTTCTGCGGCCGGCTCAGTGCTGGCCGGCGTCGGGTCGGCCGGTGTGCCTTCGGCGGCCGGCGGCGTCTCGGCCGGCGGTGTGGCGGGCGGGCGCCTCCTCCTTCGCGGCCGGCGCTGCTTCGGGCGCGGCGGTCGGGGACTCCTCGGCGGTGGCGGGCGTCGGGTCGGCCGGTGTGCCCTCGGCTGCGTCGGGGGTCGGCGCTTCGGCCGGCGGCGCGGCTTCCGCAGCGGGAGGCTCGGGCGGGGCGTCGGTGGGTGGGACTTCCGGTGTCTCCTCCGCGGGCGCCTCGGTGGCGGCGGCCTCGGCGGGGAGGGGGACGTCAGTCTTGTCTTGCTCGGTGGTCTCTTCGGCCATCGCGGATCTCCAGCCTATCGAGGGTCCCTGCACACCGCGCCGAGCCTCGACCCCCGGGCGACATAAAGTGTTCTCACGCGATGGCGAAGAGCAACGGCGACACACCCCGCGAGCTGTTCCTGATCGATGGGAACTCGCTCGCCTACCGCGCGTTCTTCGCGCTGCCCGAATCGATCGCCACCTCGGACGGCCGGCCGACCAACGCGATCTTCGGCTTCGCGTCGATGCTCGTGAAGATTCTCACCGACTACGGCGAGGTGCCGACCGTCGTGGTGTGGGACGCCGGGATGTCCGGCCGCAAGGAGATCTCCGCCGATTACAAGGCGCAGCGCTCCTCGCGCCCCGACCTGCTCAAGCAGCAGTGGCCTGCGCTGCGCCCGCTCGTCGAGGCGTTCGGCTACCGCAACATCTCCGTCGAGGGCTACGAGGCCGATGACGTAATCGCCTCGCTCGTCCGGCAGGCCCAGGAGCGCCGCATCCCGGTGATGGTCGTCAGTGGCGACCGCGACGCGTACCAGATGGTCGACGACGGCGTGCGGATCATGACCACCTCACGGGGCATTACCGACACGAAGGTCTACGACCGCGAGGGCGTGATCGAGCGCTACGGCATCCCGCCCGAGCTGATCCCCGACTTCATCGGCCTCAAGGGCGACACTTCGGACAACATCCCCGGCGTCCCCGGCATCGGCGACAAGACCGCCGCCGAGCTCCTCCAGCGCTTCGGCGACCTCGAGACCGTGCTCGCCAGCGTCGACGAGATCTCCGGTGCCAAGCGCAAGGAGAACCTCACCAACCACGCCGAGGACGCGCGCGTCTCCAAGCAGCTCGCGACGATGGTCTTCGACGTCCCGGTCGACCTCGACCTCGAGGCCGAAGTCACCCGCCGACCCGACCGCGCCGACCTCCGCCAGACCTTCCGCGAGTGGGAGCTGCGCGACCCGCTGCGCCGGCTCGAAGAGGCGCTGTACGAGCTCGAGGCGGACGCGATCCCACGCCCCGAGGCACAGGACGCCAAGACCATCCCGGTCCGCGAGGGCCGTCCCGCCGACATCGACATGCTCGGCGGCGACCCGCTCGCGCTGGTCGCCCTCGCCCCCGAGATCGCTGAGGGCGAGCTGATCCCGCGCGAGGAGCACTGGCGCTTCGGCGCTTACGCCGGCGGGAGCCACGTGCTCGTCGGCCAATGCGACGACCCCGCAGAACTGGTCGCCGCCGCCAAAGACCGCCCCGTCGTTGCCCACGACGCCAAGGCGCTCGGCGACGTCCCGCCCAACCTCGTGTTCGACACCGAGATCGCCGCCTACCTGCTCGATCCCGCCCGGCGCGGCTACCCGCTCGACGAGCTGGTCGAGGAGCGCGGGCTCGCCGTCAACGCCGAGGACGAGCAGGGCGCCAACGCGGTGCTCGTCCACACGCTCGCGGAGCAGCAGGCCGCACAGCTGCACGAGCGCGGGCTTGTCGACCTCCTGACCGACATCGAGCTGCCGCTCGTGCACGTCCTGCGCGAGTGCGAGAAGCAGGGCATCAAGCTCGACACCGAGAAGCTCGAGACCGTCGCCAGCCGAATCCGCGCCGATGCCAACCAGCTCGAGCGCGAGATCTGGGATGACGCCGGCGAGGAGTTCGTGATCGGCTCCCCGCAGCAGCTCGGCCACATCCTGTTCGAGAAGCTCGGCCTGTCGCGCAAGCGCCGCGGCAAGACCGGCTTCTCCACCGACGCGCGGGTGCTGCAGGCGATCCGCGACGAGCACCCGATCATCCCCAAGATCGAGCGCTTCCGGGAGCTCTCCAAGCTCGTCCAGACCTACCTCGACGCGCTGCCCGCCTGGATCGGTGACGACGGGCGCCTGCATACGACGTTCTTGCAGGTCACGGCGGCCACCGGCCGGCTCGCGAGCATCAACCCGAACCTCCAGAACATCCCGATCCGCACCGAGACGGGCCGCGAGATCCGCGGCTGCTTCATCGCCGAGCCCGGCAACTGCCTGATCAGCATCGACTACTCCCAGGTCGAGCTGCGGATCCTCGCCCACATCGCCAACGAGCAGGTGCTGCGCGACATCTTCCTGCGCGGCGAGGACGTGCACACCGAGACCGCCGCCGCCGTCTTCGACACCGCGCCCGAGGACCTCACGGTCGGCATGCGCAGCAAGGCGAAGATGGTCAACTACGGGATCGTCTACGGCCTCTCCGCCTACGGGCTCGCCGACCGCCTGCAGATCGAGCAGGACGAGGCGCAGGAGTTCATCGACCGCTACCTCGAGCGCTTCCCGGCGGTCGCGCAGTTCATGGCCGACGCGGTCACGCAGGCCGAGGAGCACGGCTACGTGAGGCACGCTGTTCGGCCGCCGCCGCCAGATCCCCGAGATCCGCGCGCGCAACTGGCAGACGCGCAAGCTCGGCGAGCGGCTCGCGGTCAACTCGGTCATCCAGGGCACCGCGGCCGACATCATCAAGGTCGCGATGGTCCGCTCGCACGACGCGCTGAAGGCCGCCGGGCTGCAGACCCGCTGCATCCTGCAGATCCACGACGAGCTGCTGTTCGAGGGCCCGATCGACGAGGCCGAACGCGCGACCGAGATCGCGCGCGCCGAGATGGTCGGCGCCGCCGACATCGACCCGCCGCTCACCGTCGACTCGGGCGTCGGCCCGAACTGGCTGGACGCGAAGTAGTGGATCGCGGCGTCGCAGTCGTCGCTGACCGCCGCCGTCGGCGGCATGCTCGCCCTCCAGGGGCCGATCAACTCCGCATCTGGGCAAGACGATCGGCAACCAGCAGGCCGCGTTCTTCTCGTTCCTGACCGGCACGATCATCCTCGCGGTCATCGCCGGGCTGGTGAAGGGCGGCTACGGCCAGATCGCCGAGGCCAAGTCGCTGGCGCCGCAGTACCTGATCGGCGGCGTGCTCGGTGCGTGCTACGTCTCGACCGTGATCGTCACCGTGCGCACGCTCGGCGCGGGCGGGATCGTCGCCGCCACCATCGCCGGCCAACTGACGATGGGCGTGATCATCGACCAGTTCGGGCTGCTGGGGCTCGACAAGGACCCGATCAGCGTGATGAAGGCGATCGGCGTCGTGTTGCTCGCCGCGGGCACGCTGCTCGTCGTCCGGGGGTAGGGCCTCCCAGCATGGCCACCACCGACACCCCACGCGCTTCTCACCAACTACGTGGGCGGCCGCTGGACCGAGTCCGAGTCCTCCGAGCTGCTCGACGTCACCAACCCCGCCACCGGCGACGCCATCGCCCGCGTCCCGCTGTCGACCCCAGGCGAGCTCGACGCCGCCGTCGCCGCCGCGCGAGGCGCGCTGCCGGCCTGGCGCGCGGTCGCCGTGCCCGAGCGCGCCCGCCGGCTGTTCACGCTGCGCGAGAAGCTCGACGTGCGCCGCGAGGAGCTCGCCCGCGCGGTCACCACCGAGATGGGCAAGACGCTGCCCGACGCGCGCGCCGAGGTCGGCCGCATGATCGAGATGGTCGAGGCCGCGTGCGCGGTGCCGACCACGATGCAGGGCCGCATCATCGAGGACGTCGCGCGCAACGTCGACGCCGAGACGGTGCGCCAGCCGGTCGGCGTCTGCGCGGCGATCGTCCCGTTCAACTTCCCGGCGATGGTGCCGTTCTGGTTCCTGCCGTTCGCGATCGCGTGCGGCAACACGTTCGTGCTGAAGCCGTCCGAGCAGGTGCCGATGACGCAGTCGCTCGTGTTCGAGTCGCTCGACGAGCTCGACCTGCCCGACGGCGTCGTCAACCTCGTCAACGGCGACCGCGCAATCGCCGACGCGATCCTCGACCACCCGGACATCGACGCCGTCTCGTTCGTCGGCTCGGCGAAGGTCGCGCGCCACGTCTACGCCCGCGCCGCCGCGCGCGGCAAGCGCGTGCAGGCGCTCGGCGGGGCGAAGAACCACATGGTCGTGATGCCGGACGCCGTGCTCGACAAGACCGTGTCGGGCATCCTCGGCTCCGCCTTCGGCGCGGCCGGCCAGCGCTGCATGGCGGGCTCGGTCGTCGTCGCGGTCGGCGACGCCCACGCACGCCTGCGCGACGCGCTGCGCGAGGCCGCCGCCGGCATGAGGGTCGGCGACGGGCTCGAGGAGGGCGTCGACGTCGGCCCGCTGATCTCGCGCTCCGCCTGCGAGCGCGTGCGCGGCTACGTCGACCGCGCGGAGGCCGAGGGCGCCGAGATCGTGCTCGACGGCCGCAACGCGCCGGACGGCTACGTCGGCCCGACGATCGTCGACGGCGTCAACCCCGAGATGGAGGTCTGGCGCGACGAGGTATTCGGCCCCGTGCTCGCGATGGTCCACGCCGAGTCGCTCGAGGACGCCATCGGCACGGTCAACGCGAGCGCCTACGGCAACGGCGTCTCGATCTTCACCGAGTCCGGCGCGGCGGTCCGGCGCTTCCGGCACGACGTCGAGGTCGGGATGATCGGCGTCAACGTCGGCGTCGCGGCGCCGGTCGCGTTCTTCCCGTTCTCCGGCTGGAAGGACTCGTTCCTCGGCGATCTGCACGCCCACGGGCCGGACGCGGTCGAGTTCTACACGCGCAAGAAGACCGTCACGAGCAGGTGGTTCTCGGGTGGCGAGACCGGGCGGTATTTCGTAGAGTCCTGAGCGATGAACGGGCGGCGCATCTGGGCCGTGATGAGCGAGAGCTTCTGGATCTTGCTCGTTGCCATCGTCGCCCTGTTCGCCTTCCTCCTCGCGCTCGGCGCCTACTCGCCCGGCGAGGTCATCACGCTCACGATCGTGATGGTCGTGCTCTTCGTGCTGTGGGTCGGCCACGCCGTGTGGGTCTCGCGCAGGGCGAGCGGGCGGGATCCGCGGGCAATAGCCGCGCGCGAGCGGCGCGGGTTCTAGGCGGGGGGCGGTCTTTGTCGCTGCCGTCACGCGTCCTGGTAGACGGTGACGACCTCGGTGTAGAACTCCCGCGCCGCGCGGCCCTGCTCGTGCGGGCCGAAGCCGGAGCTCTTGACGCCGCCGAACGGCACGTGGACGTCGGCGCCTGCGGTCTGGGAGTTCACGTGGAGGATCCCCGCCTCCGCCTGGTCCACGAACTGCTGCGTCGCCGGGAGCGACGACGTGAACAGCGCCGCCGACAGCCCGAACTCGACCGCGTTCGCCCGCGCGAGCGCCTCGTCCAACGAACCGAAGCGGTAGAGCGACGTGACCGGGCCGAACACCTCCTCGCAGGAGAGCATCGCGTCGTCGGCGACGTTCTCGAACACCGTCGGCGCCACGAGGTAGGCGTCGTCGTCGGCGCGCGACCCGCCGGCCAGGACCGAGCCACCCTCCGAGCGCCCGCGCTCGATCGCGCCCAGCACGTCCTCCATCGCGCTCTCGTTGACGAGCGGCCCGACCTCGGTCTCCGGATCGGCCGGGTCGCCGACCTTGCCGGCCTCGACGCGCGCGAGGAACGCGTCGCGGAACGCGTCGTAGGCGCCGTCCTGCACGTAGATCCGCCGCGTCGCCGTGCACTTCTGCCCGGCCGACCAGAACGCGCCCGCGTAGGCGGCCTCGGCCGCGCGCCCCAGGTCCGCGTCGGCCATCACGATCAGCGGGTTGTGCCCGCCGAGCTCGAGCTGCGCGCGCTTGCCGAGGCGGCCCGCGGCCTCGCGGATGCCCTCGCCGACCGGCACCGAGCCGGTGAACGAGATCGCGCGCACGCCGGGGTGCTCGACCAGCGGCGTCCCGACGGCTGAGCCGCGCCCGATCACGACGTTCAAGACCCCCGCGGGGAGCCCGGCGTCGTCCAGCGCGCGCACGATGTGCAGGCCGGTCAGCGGCGAGTCCTGCGCGAGCTTCAGCACCACGGTGTTGCCGTAGATCAGCGCCGGCGCGAGCTTCCACACGGGAATCGCGGCCGGGAAGTTCCACGGCGTGATCAGACCGACGACGCCGACCGGGCGGTGCACGGTGTAGACCGGGCCGCCGGTGACCGCCTGCTGGTACAGCTCGCCCACCGGCCGGAACGCTTCGCCTGCCGAGTAGCGCAGGATCTGGGCCGCCCGCGCGGCCTCCATGCGCGCCTCGCGCAGCGGCTTGCCCATCTCGCGCGTCATGTCCTGCGCGATCGCCTCGGCGCGCTTGTCGATCAGCGCCGCCGCTGCGGTCAGCACGCCCGCGCGGCGGGCGATCGGCCCGCGCGCCCACTCGCGCCGCGCGTCCTCGGCGGCCTGGACCGCCAGGTCGACGTCCTCGCGCGTCGAGCTCGGGAACTCACCGACGACCTCGTCCGGCCGGGCAGGGTTGCGCTTCTCGTAGGTGTCGCCGGCGGCGCTCGGGCGCCACTCGCCGGCGATCAGGTTCGCGGGTGCGGTCAACGTGTCGGCCATGGCGGGATCCTACGCCGGTCAACTACCCTCCAGAGGAGAGGACCGAGGCCCAAGGAGGGACCGTGAAGGAACTGCTCGACGACATCCGCCGCTGGCGCGACGCAGGCGAGGACGTGGTGGTCGCCACGGTCGTCGGCACGCGCCGCTCCGCACCGCGCCCGGTGGGCTCCTCCTTCGCTGTCGCGAGCGGCGGCGCGCTCTGCGGCTCGGTGTCCGGCGGCTGCGTAGAGTCGGCGATCGTCCAAGAGGCCGAGGAGGTCTTCGAGACGGGCAAGCCGAAGCTGCTGACCTACGGGATCTCCGACGACGAGGGCTGGAACGTCGGCCTGCCGTGCGGCGGCGAGATCGACGTGTTCGTGGAGAAGGTCGAGTGAGTTACCTCGAGCGTCTCGCCGCGATCCAGGAGCGCGGCGGGCGCGCGGTGCTGTTCACGGTCGTCGAGGGCGAAGGCGCGGGCGCCAAGTTCCTCGTCGAGGAGGGAGAGACCGGGGTCGAGCTCGCCGACGAGGCCGACGAGGTCATCCGCGGCGCGCGCAACACGCTGCTCGAGCTGCCCGGCCGGAAAGTGTTCGGTGAGGTCTACATGCCGCCCCCGCGGCTGATGATCTACGGCGCGGTCGACACCGCCGAGGCGCTGTGCAAGGCGGCGAAGCTGCTCGGCTGGAAGACCTACGTCGCCGACGCGCGCCGCGCGTTCGCCACCCCCGAGCGCTTCCCCAGCGCCGACGAGCTGATCGTGAAGTGGCCCGGGGAGGCGATCGCCGACGTCGCTCCCGACCACCAGACCGCGTTCGTGGTGCTCACGCACGACGCCAAGTTCGACCAGCCCGCGCTACAGGCCATCCTCGAGACCGAGGCGTTCTACGTCGGCGCGCTCGGCTCGCGCCGCAACCAGGAGAAGCGCCGCGCGCGGCTGCTGGAGGCAGGTGTGACAGAGGACGCGCTTGCGCGCATCGCCGGGCCCTGCGGGCTCGACATCGGCGCCGAGTCCCAGGAGGAGACCGCGCTCTCGATCCTCGGCGAGATCCTCGCCGTACGCGCCGGCCGCCCCGGCGGGCGCCTCCAGGAAGCCAAGCGCCGCATCCACGCGCAAGTGGACACGCCCGCTCCCGCGTGATGGACCCCGGCATCCAGAAGGTCCTCGACGGGATGAACGCGCTCGCCCTCGAGGGGCCGCCCGCGCATGAGGTGCCCGTCGACCAGGCGCGCGCCGGCCACGAGAACGAGACCGAGCAGCTCGGCGGACCGGGCGAGGAGGTCGGGGGTGTCGAGGACGTCGAGCTGGCCGGCGTGCCGGTGCGGCTGTACACGCCGCTCGAGCCCACCGGCGGGACGATCGCCTACTTGCACGGCGGTGGCTGGGTCGTGGGGTCGATCGACTCGTTCGACACGTCCTGCCGCGCGCTCGCCAACGCGTCCGGCGCGACGGTGGCAAGCGTCGGCTACCGGCTCGCGCCCGAGCACCCCTTCCCGGCGGCGCTGGAGGACTGCGTCGCTGTCACCCGCGTGCTGGACCAGCCGGTGGCCGTCGCCGGCGACAGCGCCGGCGGCAACCTCGCGGTCGGGGTCGCGCGGCGGCTGCGCGACCAGGTCGACGCGATCGCGCTGATCTACCCGGTCACCGACGCCGGCCTCAACACGCCGTCGATGCGGGACTTCAAGGAGCGCTACGGCCTCACCGCGGCAGGCCTGCAGCGCTACTGGAACCTCTACCTCGACGGCGCCGACGGCTTCCAGCCCGACGCGTCGCCGCTGCGGGCGGACGACCTCGCGGGGCTCCCGCCCACCTACGTCCTGACCGCCGAGTTCGACGTGCTGCGCGACGAGGGCGAGGCGTTCGTGGGCAAGCTGCGCGAGGCGGGCGTCGACGTCGAGCACCAGCGCTTCGAGGGCACGATCCACGGCTTCTGGCGCTGGATGGCGGCGACACCGAAGACGCGCGAGGCGATCGACACGGTCGGCGCCTGGCTGCGCGGCGCGCTCAGAGCGGGCTGACGCGCCCGCCGGCGACGTCGTAGAACACGGCGGAGACGTCGACGCCCGGCAGGGCGTCGCGCACCCGCTGCATCCCGTTGCGGACCACCGCGCGGGCAACCTCGTCGTCGCCGTCGTGGGCGCGGCAGTCGGAGTGGGCGACGAGCACCACTGCCGTCGTCCCCGCGAGCGCTCGCGATGCCTCGAGCGAGTGCAGGACGTCGTCGCTCACGACCGCGCCCGCGTTGCGGATCACGTGGGCGTCGCCGAGCTGGAGACCGAGCGCCCGCAGCGGATCGAGCCGGGCGTCCATGCAGGCGACGATCGCGAGGCGCCGGGCGGGGATCGACGACGCCGGTGCGGCCGCCTCTGAGGCCTCCGTGGCGCGGCCGAAGGGCGCCCAGCCGAAGCCGGAGTCCATCTAGGCGGCGACCTGCGCGGACTGGGGCGCGACCGCGACGGGCGGCGCGGGAAGCGCGAAGTCCGGTGGAGCGACGCGCAGGTAGTGGCCGAACGCCCACTCGGAGAGCCGCTGCGAGCGCAGCGAGCCGACGAGCAGGTCGCGCGGTCTGGGACGCAGGCGCCACACCGTGTCCTGCCAGCGCTTCATCCACGCGAACTTCCAGGCGCGCTCGGCCGAGAAGTGGGCGTAGCGCACGAGCGCCTGCTCACGTGACTGGTCGCCCTCGAGCACGGCGCGCAGCTCGCGCCCGGCGGCGATTCCGAAGTAGAACGCCGTGCGGATCCCCTCGGCGGTCAAGGGAATGCAGTGGCCCGCCGAGTCACCGACGAAGAAGACGCCGTCGGCGGCCGCCGGGCGGATCGCGTGGGGGATCCAGTTGCCTTGGTAGCCGTCGGGCGGGAGGCCGAGGTCGCCGGCGAGGCGGACGGTCGGCTCCTTGACGTGGTGGCGCGGCTCGAATGACCCGACGCCCACCCGGACCTCGTTACCGGCGGGGAACGACCAGCCGTAGCCTGCTTCGACGTAGCCCTTGTGGATCCAGACCTCGAGATCCGTGCCGGTGCCGGCCGGATGGACCTCGAGCCCGCGCGACATCAGCGCCTCGGGCGGGGTGACCTCGCGGTCGGGGTCCAGCAGCCGCCGCCAACCGAGCGCGTCGACGATCAGCTCCGCCGAGACATCGCCGCGGTCGGTGTGAATGACGTTGCCGGTGCGCCCGGAGACCTTGGCGGTCTCGAACTCGGTGAACCGCCCGCGCTGCTCCCACAGCAGCTCGCAGAGCCGTCGGTAGTCGAAGGTCGAGAACGTCCACGGCAGCGGCCAGCGGGCCGTGATGGTCGGGGTGTGGAAGACGAGCGAGTCGAAGGTCTGCAGCACCGCATCCTCGAGCCCGAGGTTGACGAGCCACTCCGTCGGGGCGGCGCACGCCGAGGTCTGCCGCTCGCCGATCTCGTAGCGGTCGAGCACCAGGACGCGGGCGCCGGTAGCGCGCAGCTCGCGCGCGACGGTGAGACCCGCGAACGACGCGCCGCAAATGACGACGTCGAAATCCCCGTTCATCGGCGTTCTCTCGGCGCCCCGCTTCGTGGCTCGTACTGGCATGTTCGCTACAGTATCTCGCCGCTGATGGAAGCTACTTTGACCCCAGAAGCCCCGACGGATATTCACATCGTTGAGGGCTCGAACGGGATGCTGATCGAGGTTGATGGTCAGATCCTTCCCAACTACGACGCGACGATCGTCCCCTTCGAAGAAGGCGACGTCGTCACCGGCAAGGTCGTGCGGATCGACAAGGACGAAGTCCTCGTCGATATCGGATACAAGAGCGAAGGGGTTATCCCCAATAACGAGCTCTCGATCCGTAAGTCCGTGGACCCGTCTGAGGAGGTCGAGCTCGGAGAAGAGGTCGATGCCCTCGTACTCACGAAGGAGGATCAGGACGGCCGCCTGATCCTGTCCAAGAAGCGCGCTCGCTTCGAGCGTGCCTGGCGCCGCATCGAAGGTGCCGCCGAATCCGGCGAGCCAGTCACCGGTTCGGTCATCGAGGTCGTCAAGGGCGGCCTCATCGTCGACCTCGGGGTGCGCGGCTTCCTGCCCGCCTCGCTGGTGGACATCCGCCGCGTGCCGAACCTCGACGAGTACCTCGGTCAGAACATCGAGACCAAGGTCATAGAGCTCAACCGGTCGCGCAACAACGTCGTGCTGAGCCGTCGCGCGGTCCTCGAGGAGGAGCGCAAGGAACAGCGTCAGGCGATCCTGGAGCGCCTGCAGCCCGGTCTCGTGATCGAGGGGCAGATCTCCAACATCGTCGACTTCGGCGCGTTCGTCGACCTCGACGGGATCGACGGCCTGATCCACATCTCCGAGCTGTCGTGGTCGCATGTCAACCACCCGAGCGAGATCCTCTCGATCGGCGACACCGTGCAGGTCAAGGTGCTGGATATAGACCGTGACCGACAGCGCATCTCCCTGGGCCTCAAGCAGACCCAGGAGGATCCGTGGCAGCGCGTGGTCGACACCTACAACGTCGGCGACGAGCTCGAGGGCAAGGTCACGAAGGTCGTCGCGTTCGGCGCCTTCGTCGAGATCCTCGAGGGCGTCGAGGGCCTGGTGCACATCTCCGAGCTCGCCCAGCACCACGTCGAGAACCCGCGGGAGATCATCCAGCCGGGCGACGACGTGAAGGTCAAGATCCTCGAGATCGACTCCGAGCGGCGCCGCCTCTCGCTGTCGATCAAGCGGGTCGAGGGCCAGGTGCTGCCGCAGCGCGACACGATGGCGCCGACCGAGACGTCCGACGGCGGTGCCGGCGACCTCGAGAACGTGCCCGAGCTGGGGCTGTCCGAGGACGTCTTCTCCAACGCTCCCGAGGCTGAGGCTCCGGCCGAGGTCGCCGAGGTCGAGGTCGAGGCTGAGCCCGAGGCTGTCGCCGAGGCGCCCGCCGAGCCTGTCGCTGAGGCGCCTGTCGAGGCTGAGGACGAGCCGGCAGCGCCCGACGCGGCCGTCGAAGAAGCGGCCGCCGAAGAGGACCCTGAAGAGCAGCCCTAGCCCGCCGTTCGTCGGCCTGACCGGGGGGATCGGGGCCGGCAAGTCGGAGGCGCTCGCCGCGTTCGAGCGGTTGGGCGCCGCGACGTTGTCGACGGACGCGGTGGTGCACGAGCTGTACGAGGACCCGGACGTCCGGGCGGCCGTGATGGAGCGCTGGGGCACCACCGAGCGCTCCGAGATCGCCAAGCACGCGTTCGCGACGCCCGAGGACCGCAAGTGGCTCGAGGAGCTGCTGTGGCCGCGGGTCGGGGCGCGGATGTGGGAGTGGCGCCAGGAGCAGGAATCCCGCGACCCGCCGCCGAAGGCGTTGGTGGTCGAGGTGCCGTTGCTGTTCGAATCCGGGATGGACGAAGCGTTCGACGCTACCGTGGCAGTGGTAGCCGACGAGGCCACACGGCGCGAGCGCGCCGGGGCGAGGGGGCACGAGGCGCTCGACGAGCGCACGTCGCGCCAGCTCACCCAGGAGGAGAAAGCCGCCCGCGCGACGTACACGGTCGCAAACTCCGGGACGATCGAGGATCTCCAGGAGACGCTGACCGGGGTACTTGAGAAGCTGAGCAAGTCATGAGCACGCGATCCGCGACGACCCGAGCCCGCCGTCCCAGCGCCGCCGCACGGCGCCGGGTTCTTGCGCGCCGGCTGGCGTGGTTCGTGGCGGCCGTGGTGGTGCTCGGCGGGCTCATCGCCGCCGTCGTCGCGCCGCGTGTGGACAAGGCGGTGCAGGAGGTCGTCCTCCCGCTCCGCCACGAGGACATCATCCGCCAGCAGGCGGCCGACAAGGGCCTCGACCCGGCGCTGATCGCCGGCGTCATCTACACCGAGTCGCGCTTCCGCGACCAGACCTCGCACGCAGGGGCAAAGGGGCTGATGCAGTTGATGCCCTCGACGGCCGACGACATCGCGCGCAAGTCGGGCGGCACCGCGTTCGTGCGAGGCGACCTCGCCAACCCGCAGGTCAACATCTCCTACGGCTCGTTCTACCTGCGCTACCTGCTGCGCCGCTACGGCGGCAACGAGGTGCTCGCGATCGCGGCCTACAACGCCGGTGAGGGCAGGGTCGACCAGTGGATCTTCGACGCCCGCCACCGTGGCGAGGAGTTCGACCACGCGCGCCACATCCCGTTCCCGGAGACGCGCCACTACGTCCAGCAGGTGCTGGAGGTCCGGGGCCGCTATCGCTCCGAGTACGGGCGGGAGCTCGGGCTCTGAGCACCCGCGCGGCGCTGGTCACCGGCGTCGGCCGGCGCGAGGGGATCGGCTTCGCCACCGCGAGCCGCCTCGTCGCCGACGGGACGGCGGTGTTCACGCAGGCGTGGGACAGGGGGTCTGACCCCCCGCTGGACTTCGCCGGCCACCTCGAGGCCGACCTCGCCGAGCCGGAGGCGCCGGCCGCGGTGTTCGGCGCGGCCCGGCTCGCGCTCGGCCACGTCGACGTCCTCATCGCCAACCACGCCGCGCCGGGCGAGGGCACGGTCGAGGCGATGACCACCGAGTCGATCGACCTGGCGCTGGCGGTCAACGTCCGCGCGACGCTGCTGCTGGTGCAGGCCTTCGCCGCGGGCTTCGAGCGCTCGGAGGGCGGCCGGGTGATCCTGCTCACCTCGGGCCAGGGCCGCGGCCCGATGCGGCGCGAGGTGCCCTACGCGACGAGCAAGGCGGCACTGAGCGGGATCGTGCTGACGCTGGCCGATGCGCTGGCGCCGCGCGGGATCACCGTCAACGCCGTCAACCCCGGGCCGACGGATACGGGCTGGGCGCCCGCTGACATCCGGGCCGAGGTGACGGCAGCGATGCCACGGGGCCGGTGGGGGACCCCGGACGACGCGGCACGGCTGATCGCGTGGCTGGCGTCGGAGGAGTCCGAGTGGGTGACCGGGCAGGTCATCGACTCGGACGGGGGGTTCGGGTACGGCGGCGCTTAGGCCTGGTCCGTCGACTGGTCCATGACGTAGATGGTCGCCCCGCCCGGGTCCTGGTAGGTGGCCAGGAAGCCGCCGGGGATCTCCGAGGGCGCATCGGCCACGGTGAGCGTCTCCGGGCGCCCGGCATGGAACGCCTCGACGCTGTCGACGACGAACAGCGGTCCGATCGGGGCGTCGGGATCGTTGGCGTCGAGCATGAGCTGCACGTCGGTGCCCGGCAGCGCCAGCGCGACGGTCGCGTCGCCTTCGCGCCACACCTCGGTGAAGCCGAGGCCGTCGCGGTAGAGGGCAAGCGAGGCCTTCAGGTCGGAGGTGGGGGTGAACAGGAACTCGAGCTTCATGGCGCAACCCTCCGTGCGTAACTGGATTTGCGGAGAGCATAACGGCATTATGGCCCGCGTGCCTGAGTGGATCCCGGTTTCGACGTCGCCGAAGGGCAGGCTGGCGCTCTCCGCGGTCAAGGAGTTCGGGGCGCGCCCGTTCGACGAGGTCACGGTGGCTGAGCTCGCGGCGGCGGCGAACGTCACCACGGGTGCGCTCTACCACCACTTCGGGAGCAAGCTCGGGCTCTACGCCTTCGTGCGTGAGGACGTCGAACGGCGCCTCTTGGACCGCATGGAGGGCGCCGTCGCGGCCTCGGGGCCGGAGTCCGATCGCCCGGCAGCCGTGACGGCCGCGTTGCTGGTCGGGCTGGACTTCGCGGTGCGCGAGGGCTTCCTCCGGATCCTGGGAGACCCGCCGGCCGGCACGGACCATGACCGACTGGCCGAGATGCTCAGCGCGAGCGTCGCCCCGGCGACGCCGCTGCTCGGCCGGGTGCTCGCGGCGGCGTGGCGTGCGGCACTCGCAGCGGTCGCCGAAGGTGCGGAGCCGGAGCAGGCTCGCGCTGCGATTGCGGCTCTAGGGCTCCGCTAGGTGTCCCCGCGAGACCGTGGCGGCCGCCGCGACGTGAGCCGCCCGTCCCCGTTGCCGGGGCTCTCGGTCTGCCGGGCCGCTCGCGCGGCCTCCTCCTCGGCGCGCGCCTCGTCCTCGCTGCGCCCCACGATGAAGAAGCCCAGCGAGACGGCGCCCACGGCGGCGACGCCCATGCACGCGACACCGACCGCGACGAGCGCTGTGCCGCCGATCAGGATCAGCACGACGCCGACGAGCGAGAGCAAGAAGAGGCCGATCACCCACGGGCGCATGGCGGGAGCCTACGACGGCAGGCGGAGCAGCACACCTTCAGCGGGCTGCAGCGTGGCCGGCGCCTCGCCCTCGGCCCGCTCCGGGTCGGTCGAGAGCACGAGCTCGGCGCCGTGCGGGAGCGCCACCTGCGACCGGCTCGGTCGCGAAGTTGACCGCTACGAGGAACGTGTCGCCGCGGGTCCACGCGAGCACCGTGTGGCCGAGGTCGCACGGGCGCTGGTCGCCGCCCTGGAGCGCGGGCTCGGCCGCCCGGAGCGCCGCCAGCCGCCGCGTCAGCGAGAGCGTCGACGCGGGATCCGCGGCCTGGCGCTCGACGCACAGCGACTCGGCGTCCTCGACGAGCGGCAGCCACGGCTCGCCGTCGGTGAAGCCCGCGCCCGGCCCGGCCTCGGAGGGTGGGCGCCACGGGATCGGCGCGCGCTCGGGGTCGCGGCCGTCGACGTCGACGACGCGCTCGGGCGGGATCACCGCGTCGGGCAGTCCCAGCTCCTCGCCCTGGTAGATGAACGGCGTCCCGCGCAGCGCGTGGAGCACGAGCAGGAGCGCCCGCGCCCGGGCGGCTCCCTGGCCGCCCTCGTCGAACCGGCTCGCCACCCGCGGCATGTCGTGGTTGGAGAGGAACCACGCCGGCCACGCGATCTGCTCGGCGAGCTCCTCGAAGTCCTCGATCGACGCCGCGAACGCCTCCGGGCTCCACGGCAGCTCGGCGAACAGGAAGTTGTGCGCCATGTGCAGCTGGTCGCCGGTGTTGAGGAACGACACGAGCCCGTGGAGATCCGAGGCGTCGACCTCGCCGACGATCATGCGGTCCGGGTACTCGTCGACGACCCGGCGGATCCCGCGCAGGCGGTCGTGGATGCTGTCCCAGGTCTGGTCGTGGCGCAGCGCGCCCGAGCCGTTGGAGCGCAGCAGCGGGTCCTTGGCGATCCTGACGATCGCGTCGAGGCGGAAGCCGTCGATCCCACGGTCGAGCCAGAAGCGCAGCACGTCGTGCATCGCCGCCTCGACCTCCGGGTTGTCCCAGTTGAGGTCGGGCTGCTCGGCCATGAACGAGTGCAGGTACCACTGCCCGGTCCCCTCGTCGTAGGTCCACGCCGGCCCGACCGCGTCGAAGATCGACACCCAGTCGTTCGGGGGCCCGCCATCGACCCCGTCGCGCCACACGTACCAGTCGCGCTTCGGGTCCTCTCGCGAGGAGCGCGACGCCTCGAACCACGCATGCCGGTCCGACGTGTGGTTCGGGACCCAGTCGAGCACGACGCGGATGCCGCGCTCGTGGCAGGCGGCCACGAGCCGGTCGAGGTCCTCGAGCGTGCCGAACAGCGGATCGACGTCGCAGTAGTCGGCGACGTCGTAGCCGTAGTCGGCCATCGGCGACGTGAAGATGGGGGAGAGCCAGACCGCCTCGACCCGCAGGTCGCTCAGGTGGTCGAGGTGCGCGGCGAGCCCGCGCAGGTCGCCGACCCCGTCGCCGTCAGCGTCGGCGAACGAGCGTGGATAGACCTGATAGACCGCGCCGCGCTGCCACCAGGCCGGCGCGGCCGGCCCGGAGGCCGGCCGCCCACCCAATGTCCTAGCTCGCGGCGCCCGCCGAGGCGGGCTCCTCGTCGGCGAGGTTGTTGCCGCCGTCGGGGTTGAACAGCTTGATCCCGTGGGTGTCGAGCACGAGCTCGATCTCCTTGCCCGCCTCCGCGCTGCTGGTGGCGTCGAGGCGCGCGACCACGTGCGTGGTCTCGCCGCCCTGGCCCGGGAGCTCGGAGAGCCCCGCGTCCTGGGCGAGATCGTCGAGCTCGCCGCTCTGCGCCGCACCCTTGACGTCGAAGTACGCGTACAGCTCGGAGCCCATCGACTCCACGACCTCGACCTTGGCCTTGAACTTCATGCCCTGGATGCCACGCTCCGCGGCGACGTTCGCGTCCTCGAAGTGCTCGGGGCGCATGCCCGCGATGACCTCGCGCGACTCATTGCCGATCTTGTGCTTGAGGTGCGGAAGCAGCGGTGCGTCGCCGAACGGCAGCTTGACGTGGCCGCCCTCGACCTTCGCCGGCAGGAAGTTCATCGCCGGCGACCCGATGAAGCCGGCCACGAACAGGTTCGCTGGGTCTTCGTAGAGCACCTTCGGCGAGGCGACCTGCTGGATCTTGCCCGCGCGCATCACGGCCACGCGGTCGCCCAGCGTCATCGCCTCGGTCTGGTCGTGGGTCACGTACACCGTCGTCGTGCCCACCCGCTGCTGGATCCGCGCCACCTCGGTGCGCATCTGCACGCGCAGCTTCGCGTCGAGGTTCGACAGCGGCTCGTCCATCAGGAACGCGCGCGGGTCGCGCACGATCGCGCGGCCCATCGCGACGCGCTGGCGCTGGCCACCCGACAGGTTGGCCGGCTTGCGCTCGAGATGCGCCTCGAGGTCGAGGATCCGTGCGGCCTCCTCGACCTTCTGGTCGATCTCCGCCTTGTCGGTCTTGGCCAGCTTGAGCGCGAAGCCCATGTTGTCGCGGACCGTCATGTGCGGATACAGCGCGTAGTTCTGGAACACCATCGCGATGTCCCGGTCCTTCGGGGCGAGGTCGTTGACGACCTCGCCGCCAATGATCAGCTCGCCGTCCGAGATGTCCTCGAGCCCGGCGATCATCCGCAGTGCCGTCGACTTGCCGCAGCCCGAGGGCCCGACCAGGATCATGAACTCCCCGTCGGCGATGTCGAGGTCGATCGCCTTGACCGCCTCGGTGCCGTCGGGATAGCGCTTGGTCACGCCCTTCAGTGTGATTTCAGCCATGCAGGTTCATCCCTTCACGGCGCCGGCCGTCAGGCCCGCGACGATTCGCTTCTGGAACAGGAGGACCGCCAGGATCAGCGGCACAGAGATGATCACCGACGCCGCCGAGATCGTGCCCAGTGGCTGCTCGAACTGGGTCGAGCCGGTGAAGAACGCGATCGCGGCCGGAACCGTTCTCGCGTCCGAGTTGGACGTCAGGGTGATGGCCAGGAGGAACTCGTTCCAGGTGGCGATGAACGTCAGGATGCCCGCGGTCGCGAGGCCCGGTGCTGCCAGTGGGACCACGACCTTGCGGAACGCCTCGAAGTTCGTCGCGCCGTCGACGAGCGCCGCCTCCTCGAGGTCTCTCGGGATCTCCCGGAAGAACGACACGAGGATGTAGATGGCCAGCGGCAGGGAGAACGTCAGGTACGGGATGATCAGGCCGATCAGCGTGTTGAACAGCCCGATGTCGCGCCACAGCTTGAAGATCGGCGCGGCGATGGTGATCTGCGGGAACGTCGTGATCGACAGGATGATCGCGAGGATCAGGAACTTGAACTTGATCTTCAGGCGTGCCAGCGCGTATGCGCAGAACGAGCCCACGATGAGCGACAGCACGGTGGTGACCAGCGAGACGATCGCGCTGTTCCGCAACGCCGACGTGAAGGCCGGGTCCTTGAAGACCGACTCGTAGTTGTCCAGCGTCGGGTTGGGCGGCAGCAGCGCGGCGTTCGAGAGGTCGCCACCGGTCTTGAGCGACGTGTTCACCAGCCAGTAGAACGGGAACAGGCAGAACACGACGATCGCGAAGACAGCCACCCACATCCAGGGGGGAGTCCCCTGGCGCGGCGGCTTCTTGGTCTTGGTGCGGGCGCGGGTGGCTTCCGCGGGGGCGGGTACGGACGCAGCTTCCATGGATCAGTCCTCCGCCATTCCACGTAGGTTTCCGCCCACGGTGAAGATGTAGATCATCGACACCGCCATGACGATCAGGAACGTCAGGATCGCCAGCGCCGAGCCTTCGCCGTACAACCGGTTGGCGCCGAACGCCTCATAGGAGATCAGCGACAACGTGTTGGTGCCGTGCGCGCCCTGGGTGAGCACGTAGGGCAGGTCGAAGATCCGGAGCGAGTCGAGCGTCCGGAAGATCAGCGCCACCAGGATCGCCGGCTTGAGCAGCGGCAGCGTGAGCTTGGTGAATCGCTGCCATGCCGTCGCGCCATCGACCTTCCCGGCTTCGTAGAGCTCGGTCGGGATCACCTGCAGACCCGGCGAGCACGAGCAGCGCCATGAACGGCGCGGTCTTCCAGACGTCGGCGATGATCATCACGATCAGGGCCTGGGGTGACTCCCCGAGCCAGACCGTGTCGTCGGGTAACCCGACGGCACCTAACAGGGTGTTCGTGAACCCGAGCTCCGGCGCGAAGATCGTGCGCCACGTGATCGCGGTGACGACGGTGAGCATCGCCCACGGCACGAGGATGACCGTCCGCAGGATGCCCTGGCCCTTGAACGCCGCGTGCATGGCCATGGCCATCGCGACGCCAAGGATCAACTCGAGGCCGACGGCGAAGAACGTGAACACGAACGTCGTCCGCGTCGCCTCCCAGAAATCTCCGGAGGCGTCTCCCCATAGGGCGGTCGTGTAGTTGGCGAAGATGTTGGGCTCGGCCCAACGCTGCACGCCCGCCTGGATCAGCGAGTACTGGTGCAGCGAGAGCCAAACCGCGTAGACGATTGGGTACAGGGCCACCAGCGCGATGAGCGCCAGTGACGGCGAGACCATGTACCACGCCAAGCGGCGCTCCGGGACACCCCGGGAGCGCCGCCGCGCGGTACCGCCCGCACTGACTGTGGCGGCTTCCATGATGTTTAGAAGGTCTTCAGGGCCTGTTCGATCTGCGTCTGCCCCTTCTTCAGGGCCTCCTCAGGCGAAACGGCGCCCGACAGGGCCTCGTTGACGTTCTTGTAGATCGCCGCGGAGATCTGCGGGTAGACCGGCGACACCGGGCGAGGCTTCGCCTGGGAGATCGCCTGCTTGAGCTCGGCCGAGAACGGGAGCGCCTTCTTGACGGCCGGATCGTCGTACGCCGACGCGATCGCGGGCGGCAGGGAGAACTCGCTCGCCAGGGTGACGGCCTCCTCCTCCGAGGAGAGGAAGTCGAGCACCTTCAGCGCGCCACCCGGGTTCTTGCCGTAGACCGAGATGACGTCGTTGTGGCCGCCGAGGATGCCGGCCTTGCCCGCGCCCTCGAACTCCGGGAACGGCGCGACCTCGAAGTCCGGCGCGTCCTTGTTCTTCTTGGCGGTCGCGTACGCGTACGGCCAGTTGCGCTGGAACGTCGCGCGGCCGGCCTCGAACGACATCCGGGCCTGCTCCTCCATGTACGTCGTCACGGCCTTCGGCGCGGCGCCGTCCTTGATGCCGTCGACCATGAACTGCAGCGCCTTGAGGTTCTCGGGCGAGTCGAACTCGGCCTTCGTGCCGTCCTCGGAGAGGACCTTGCCGCCGGCGGCGAAGGCGATCTCGAGGAAGTCGCAGGTCAGGCCCTCATAGGCCGCGCCCTGGTAGACGATGCCGTCCTTCGCGGCTGCTTCCTTGTAGACGTCCTGCCATGTCGCCGGAACCGACTTGACCTGGTCGGTGCGGTAGTAGAGGAACGCCGCGTCCGAGGTCCGGGGCGAGCCCCAGATCTTGCCGTCGTACGTGATCGTCGCCAGCGTCGCCGGGATGTACTGGTCCTTCTTCGCCTCGACGTACTCGGTCATGTCGTACAGCCACTTCTGCGACGCGAACTCAGCGGTCCAGATCACGTCGGAGGAGAACATGTCGCAGTCGGGGGACTTGGCCTCCTGGCGCTGCACGAACGACTGGCGCTGCTGGCCGGCGTCGGGCGAGAACTCGACCAGCTCGACCGTCACGCCGTTGTTCTGGGCGTTGAACGTCTTGACCCAGTCCTTCGCGTCGCCTGCCGTGTCCTTGCCCTGGCAGTAGCGGACGGTGCCCTTCGCGTTGTCCTTGAGCGAGAGATCGATCTTCTTCGCGCCCTCGGTCGACCCCTTCTCACTACCCGTGGCACCACCACTACTGCTGCCACCACTGTCGTCGCTGCCGCAAGCAGCGACCATCAGACCCAGCGCGAGCGCAAGCAGCGCGCAGAGAACTACAGAAGACCCTCGACCCCTCATCTGCTTCCCCCTCCTGTGTTACGGGACGTTCGCATCATGCCATTGAGCAGCGGCGTTCGCACATGGGGCTTTCCCCCACGTTCGTTCGCCATCTCCGGGCCCGTTTGCGCGGTCGTGCCGCGCACCACGAGCTCGCAGTCCAGTTGCTCCGAGCGCGGCATTTCGCCTGCCAGCGCGTCGAGGAGCAGATCCACACCGCGCGCGCCGCTCGCCTCGAGCGGCTGCGCCACGGTCGTGAGGTGCGCGTAGCGCGCGACCTCGAGGTCGTCGAAGCCCACGACGGAGAGTCGATCGGGCACGGAGACGCTCGCCGACTCGGCGGCTTCGAGCACGCCGAGCGCCTGGTCGTCGGAGGCGGCGAAGATCGCGCTCGGCGGCGCCGACGAGCCGAGCAGGTCGCGCGCGAGAGCGCGCGCGGCGTCACGGCCGTGGGGCCCGGACCGCACGAGCGCCGGGTCGATCGCCACGCCGGCATCGTGCAGCGCCGCCTCGTAGCCGCGGCGGCGGCGCGCGCTGGAGTCGAAGCCGTACGGGTTCTCCTCGGTGTCGCCGATGAAGGCGATGCGCGTGTGGCCGAGCCCGAGCAGGTGCTCGGCCGCGAGCCGGCCGCCGGCCTCGTCGTCGATGTGGACGCTGGGGAGGTGGTCGCTCTCGCGGTCGACGAGGACGATCGGCACGCTGCCGGCGCGGAAGCCCTCGGGCAGCGCGAGCGAGACCACCAGCAGGCCGTCGACGCGGCCGTTGACCGCGAAGCTGCCAACCGAGTCGTAGAGCCGGTCGGGGTGCTCGACGTCGAACAGCAGCAGGCGGTAGTCGGCGTCGGCGACGCGGCGGGCGACGCCGCGCAGCCGCTCGACGACGGAGGACTGGGTGAGGAACGGCGCGACGACGCCGATCGACATCGTGCGCCCGGTCGACAGCGCGCGTGCTGCGGCGCTCGGCTCGTAGCCCAACGCGTCGATCGCTTCCTCGACCCGGCGGCGCGTGGAGGCGCTGACCGCGCCCGAGTCGTTGAGGACGCGCGAGACCGTCCCGACTCCGACGCCGGCGAGCGCTGCGACCCGCGCGATAGTGGTCACCCCATCCTCCTCCGATGGAAACCGCTGTGGAAGCGGTTCCATCCTTGCAGGGCTGTCAAATCCGGGCGGTGCGTATGCTGCCCCGCCATGGCTGAGGCGACCAATCCGGTGTGGTGGCGCGACGGGGTGCTGTACCAGATCTACCCGCGCTCGTTCGCGGACTCCAACGGCGACGGGATCGGCGACCTGCGCGGCGTGATCGCGCATCTCGACCACCTGGAGTGGCTGGGGATCGACGGCATCTGGCTCAACCCGACGATGCCCTCGCCGAACGAAGACTGGGGCTACGACGTCGCCGACTTCACGGCCGTGCACCCGGCGCTCGGCACGCTCGAGGACCTGGACGAGCTGATCGCCGAGGCCGGCCGGCGCGGCATCCGCGTGCTGCTCGACCTCGTCCCCAACCACACGAGCGACCGCCACGAGTGGTTCCAGGACGCGCTGAGCGGACGGGACGCTCGCTACCGCGACTTCTACGTGTGGGCCGACCCGAAGCCCGACGGCTCGCCGCCCAACAACTGGCAGAGCTCGTTCGGCGGCCCGGCGTGGACGCTCGACGAGGCCTCGGGCCAGTTCTACCTCCAGATGTTCCTGCCGACCCAGCCCGACCTCAACTGGTGGAACGAGGAGGTGCGCGAGGCGTTCGACGACATCCTGCGCTTCTGGTTCGAGCGCGGGATCGCCGGCTTCCGGATCGACGTCACGCACGGGATCGTCAACGACCGCGAGCTGCGCGACGACCCGGTGGCGACGCCCGACGACCATCCGCTGGTCCAGGCGCGCGGACACCAGCAGAAGTACTCGTTCAACCGCCCCGAGGTGCACGACGTGCTGCGCCGCTGGCGCACGGTCGCCGACGCCGCCGAGCCGCCGTCGATCCTCGTCGGCGAGACCTACGTGCTCAACCTCGAGCAGCTGATCCCGTTCTACGGCGAGGGTCAGGACGAGCTCAACCTGGCGTTCAACTTCCTGTTCGTGCACGCCTCGCTGGAGGCGGAGCCGATGCGCACGATCGTCGAGGGGATCGAGGCGCAGCTGCCGGCGGCGTCGTGGCCGGTCTACACCGGCTCCAACCACGACGCCGGTCGGCTGGCGACGCGCTGGGCCGCGGGCGACCCCGAGCGGGCGCGGCTCGCGCTGATGATGCTGCTGACGCTGCGCGGCACGCCGTTCCTCTACTACGGCGACGAGATCGGGCTGCCGGACGTGCCGCTCGATCCCGCCAACGCGCTCGACCCGGTGCCGCACCGCACCGGCGATTCCAGCCGCAACCGCGACACCTGCCGCACGCCGATGCACTGGAGCGCCGAGCCTGGCGCCGGCTTTACCGAGGCGGGCGTCGAGCCGTGGCTGCCGTTCGGCGACACCGAGGCGCACAACGTCGCCGCCCAGCGCGACGACGCCGGCTCGACGCTGCACTTCACGCGCGACCTGATCGCGCTGCGCCGCGCCGCCGCCGACCTGACCGGCGGGAGCTACGCGTCGCTGCCCACGCCCGACGGCGTGTGGGCGTACCGGCGCGGCGACGGTCACGTGGTCGTGCTCAACCTGTCCGATGCCGAGGCGGGCGTCGAGGGGGTCGAGGGGACGATCGCGCTGGCGACCGACCGGTCGCGTGACGGCGAGGCGGTGAGCGGGACGCTCGTGCTCGCGCCCTCACAGGGTGTGATCGTCCGCAGTGCTTGACGACCTGCTGTCGGAGGACGGCTGGGTCTACGCCTCGACGCCGCCCGTCGCCGCGGGCGACCCGGGCCGCTACCACGCGCTGTTCGGGCGCGACTCGCTGATCACCGCGCTGCAGGTGCTGCCGGCGCGGCCCGACGTCGCGGTGGCGACGGTGCGCGCGCTCGCCGCATTGCAGGGCCAGCGCGACGACCCGGAGGTCGACGAGCAGCCCGGCAAGATCCTCCATGAGTGGCGGCCGCAAGCGCCCGCGTGGCACACCGAGCACAGTGGCCGGTGCGCGACGGCGAGCTGCGCTACTACGGCTCGGCCGACTCGACCTCGTGGTTCCTCGTGGTGCTCGCGGCGACCGGGGACGGCGCGCTCGCCACCGAGCTCGAGGGCGCCTGGCGCGCCGCCGGCGCGTGGCTCGAGCAGGCGCTCGTCGACGGCGGCGGCGTCGTCCGCTACGGGCCGCGGCTGGGCTCCGGCGGGCTCACTCAGCAGGGCTGGCGCGACGTCATGGGCCCGGCGAGCGAGGACGCCGACGGCGGCGGGATCGTGCGCCCGGACGGCTCGACGCCGGAGCCGCCGCTCGCCGACGCCGACGTGCAGGCGGTCGCCTACGCGGCGCTGCGCGCGCTCGCGGAGCTCTCCGGCGAGGAGGCGTGGACGCGGCGCGCGGAGGCGCTCGCCGAGCGGATCGCGACCGACTTCGGCCCCGGCGTGATGGCGCTCGAGGGCGACGGGCTGCCGGTGCCCGGCCCGGGCTCGCAGCTCGGCTGGCTGCTGTGGTCGGGCGCGCTTCAGGGCGAGCAGCGCGACGCGGTCGCCGCGCGCCTCAGCGAGCCCGACGTGCTGACCGCCTACGGGTTGCGCACGCTCGCCAGCTCGATGCCCGCCTTCGATCCGCAGAGCTACCACCGCGGCAGCGTCTGGCCGTTCGACTCGTGGCTCGGATGGGGCGGGCTGCGCGCCGCCGGTCGTCACGAGGACGCCGAGCGCGTGCGCTCAGGCGTGCTCGCGGCGCTCGACGAGCTCGGCCACGCGCCCGAGCTCTATGCGGTCACGCGCGAAGGCGAGCTCGAGCCCTCGCGGCTGACGAACCTCGTCCAAGCGTGGACGGTCGGTGCGCGCTGGGCGTTCGAGCACGACTGGGACGGACGACCGGCCTGGCTATAGGGGCATCGGGTCGCTGAGCTCGCCGGTGAAGACGCCGTCCTCGTCGTCCATCAGCCACGCGAACAGCAGCGACTCGCCGCCGTGCTCGAGGACCCGCCCCGCGTAGTGGTGGCGCGGGCGCGCGTCGGGGAGCAGGTCGCGGCTCTCGGCCGGGTACGGCCCGAGGCGCTCGGGCGCGGCGAGGTAATGGATGCCGGAGCCCACGAACACGTCGGAGAACAGCACCCACCAGCCGCCGTTGCGCTGCACGAGCTGCGGGACCTCGACCTGCACGTGGGCGGTCGGCGGCGACAGCGGCGGGCCGGTCGTCCACGCCCGCAGGTCGGCGGAGTGGGCGTGCGCCAGGATGCCGCGGCCGGCCGACGTGGCGCAGATGAGCATGTCCCAGCGCTCGCGCTCCGGATCCCACTCGACCCACGGGTCGCGCCAGTCCTCGCGGTCGTACCAGCGCGGGTCCGCTTCGAGCAACAGCCCGTCGCGCTCCCAGGTCAGCAGGTCGTCCGAGGTGGCGTGGCCGATCCGCTGCACCGCGCCGGCCTCGGCGCGCGCGATGCCGGTGTAGAAGAGATGCCAGCGCCCGTCGTGGCGCACGACGCTGCCGGTCCAGGTCGCGAGGTCGTCGAACGCGCCGGGGGCGCCGGTTCCGAGCGCGTCGGGCAGCACCTCCCAGCGCCGCAGGTCGCGCGACACCGCGTGCCCGATCGTGGCGTGGTGGTGGCGCAGCTCGGGATCGCCGAGCGACCGCGGTGCCTGGAGGTAGAAGACATGGACGTCCTCGCCGTCGACGGCGAACCAGAAGTCCCACAGCCAGTGATCGGCGAGGCGCAGCGTCATGGGGCTGGCATCCTTCCACCCGTGCGCGGAATCCGGGGGAGGATCGCCGGCTGGGGGCTGGCACTCCTTGTGCCGGCCAACGCGGTCGTGGTCGTCAGCCTGTGGTGGCGCTCGGGTGGGGTGGAGGACGTCCACGACACCGCGAGCCTGCTGGTCGGCATCGGACGCATCGCCGGCCTCCTCGGCGCCTACCTGGTGCTCGTCGAACTCGTGCTGCTCGCCCGGCTCCCGCCGCTCGAGCGGCTCGCGGGCTTCGAGCGGCTCACGCGCCTGCACCGGCTGAACGGCTTCGCTGCGATCTCATTGCTGGTCACGCACGCCGTGCTCGTCACGGTCGGCTACGCGCTCGCCGACAAGCTGTCACTGCTCGACGAGCTGAGCAAGCTGATCTCCGGCTACCCCGGCGTGATCACCGCGATCGCCGGGCTCGCCGCGCTGATCGCGGTGGTCGTGACCTCGATCGTGATCGTGCGCCGGCGGCTGCGCTACGAGACCTGGTACTTCGTGCACCTCTACGCCTACCTCGGCGTCGCGCTCGCGTTCAGCCACCAGCTCGCGACCGGCACGGACTTCGTCGGCGAGCCTGCCGCCAGGGCGTACTGGATCGCGCTCTACGTCGTCACGCTCGCGATCATTCTGATCTTCCGGCTCGGTGTCCCCGTCGCGCGGAGCGTGCGGCACCGGCTGCACGTCGAGCGGGTCGTCGAGGAGGGGCCCGGCGTGGTCTCGATCGAGATCGGCGGCGTCCGTCTCGACGGGCTGAAGGCGCGCACCGGCCAGTTCTTCACCTGGCGCTTCCTCACCCGCGACCGCTGGTGGGAGGCACACCCGTTCTCGCTGTCCGCCGCGCCCGACGGGCAGCGGATGCGCATCACCGTCAAGGGGCTGGGGGACTACACCGCGCGGCTGCGCGCGATCCCGCCGGGCACGCGCGTGATCGCCGAGGGGCCGTTCGGCGCCTTCACGAGCGCCGCCCGCCGCCGCCCGCGCGTCGCGCTGATCGCCGGCGGGGTCGGCATCACGCCGATCCGGGCGCTGCTGGAGGACATGCCCGGCGAGCCCGGCGACATCGCGGTCGTGTACCGCGCGCTGACGCCGGAGGACGTGATCCTCCGCGACGAGCTCGACCTGATCGCGCGTCGCCGGGGGGCCGAGCTGCACTACGTCTTCGGCGACCACCGCGAGGCCGAGACGCTGTCGCCCGAGGAGCTGCGGCGGCTCGTGCCCGATATCGCGCAGCGCGATGTCTATGTGTGCGGCCCGCCGGCCATGACCGACGCAATCCGGGTGACGCTCGCCAGCAGCGGTGTGTCGCGCCGCCACATCTACACGGAGCGGTTCGCGTTCTGATGCGCAAGGCCGCCGCCGTCCTCCTCGTCACCGCAATCGCCGTCGTGCTGCTGGCCGCCTACGACACGCACCCACCGATGACGTTCAACCCGAACTCCGCGCTGCGGCGGCCGGCCGAGCGCGCGGCCGCGACGCCGGCGCCGCGGCCGCGCCCGCCCGGGACGATCACGGCGAAGGGCCCGCTGCTGCAGACCCCGTTCTCGAGCATCCAGGTGCAGGCGTGGGTGCACCGCGGGCGGCTCGTCGACGTCAAGACGCTGAGCCTGACCGGCGCCGACGTCCACACCAACGCGCTCAACGCGCGCGCCGAGCCGATCCTGCGGCGCGAGGCGCTCGAGGCGGGCAGCGCGGACATCGACACCGTGACCGGCGCGACCGGGACGAGCGAGAGCTGGATCAACTCGCTCGCGGGGGCGATCGAGGCGGCCCGTGTCGACTGAGCTCGTGATGGGGATGCCGGTCACGGTGGTCTGCGACCACGGCGCCGAGCGCGTCTTCGCGTGGCTGCGGTGGGTCGACGCGACGTTCAGCACCTATCGCGAGGACTCCGAGATCCGCCGCATCGATCGCGGCGAGCTGCACGTCGCGGACGCGCACCCCGACGTGCAGGAGGTGCTCGCGCGCTGCGAGCGGCTGCGGGTGCAGACCGGCGGCTACTTCGACGCGCGCGCCGGCGGATCGCTCGACCCCTCGGGGCTCGTCAAGGGCTGGGCCGTCGATCGCGCGGCGGCGCTGCTGCGGGGGCGCTTCATGATCGACGCGGGCGGCGACGTGCTGTTGCGCGGCGGCCCGTGGCGGGTCGGCGTGCGCCACCCGCTGCGCGGCGACGCGCTGTGCGCCGCCCTCGAGCTGAGCGACGCCGCGGTCGCGACCTCGGGCGCCTACGAGCGCGGCGACCACGTGCTCGACCCGGTGGGCGGCGGGCCGGCGCGCGGGGCGCTGTCGGTCACGGTCGTGGCGCGCTCGCTGGCGCGCGCCGACGCCATCGCGACCGCCGCGTTCGCCATGGGTCGGCGGGGGCCGGCGTGGACGGCGCGGCTGCGCGGGTGCGAGGCGATGACGGTGCTCGAGGGGGGAGAGGTGCTCTGCACGGAAGGCTTCGCGCGCCACCGGCTCGTCTTGGCGGGTGCGGCATGATTGCTTGAGAACCCACCCCGTGTGACACATGGGCGTCCCCATCAATAACCGGATCAGCGAACGGGCCCAGTCCGCGGCAAAGTGGCGGGACGAGGCGCTGGCCAAGCCCGGGCCGTGGTCGCTGCCGCTGGACGTGTGGCGCGGCGCGAAGGCGCATCGCACGACCGGTCACGCCGCGGAGATGGCCTTCTTCGCGGTGCTGACGCTGGTGCCGTCGACGATCGCGGTCGGGTCGGCGCTGGGGTTCTCCGAGAACCTGGTCGGCTCGGGGGCGGTGGAGAAGGCGGAGACGGCCGCGAGCGACGCGGTCCGGGTCCTCATGGGGCCCGAGCTCGCCGACGTGGTGATCACGCCGTTCGTGCACGCGCAGCTCACCCAGCCGCACCGTGACGTCGCGATCGGCGCGCTGCTGATCGCCTGGTGGCTGTCGAGCCACCTGTTCATGGCGACCAGCCACGCGCTCGACGATTGCTACGGCGTCCGCGACCACCGGCCGACGTTCATCCAGCGCTTCATCGCGCTGGGGTTCGGCCTCGTCTCGGTCGCCGTCGTCGCGGTCACCGCGGAGATGATGGTCTCCGGGCCGCTGGGCGACCTGACCGGCGATCCGGCGAAGACGCTCGGAATCGAGGGCGCCTACAGCGCGGTGTGGTCGGTCTTGCGCTGGCCGATCGGGTTCGCGCTCGTGGTGGCCTTCCTGATCTGCCTCTACCGCTTCAGCGCCAACGTGCACCATCGCTGGCGCGACTGCCTGCCGGGGGCGGTCGTCGGCGCGGTGCTCTGGATCTCCGCGGCCGTCGCATTCCGCCTCACCGCGGGCGCGCGCGACTGGAGCGGCGTCGCCAGCAACGACCCGTCGGTCACGCTGATCGGCCAGGCGGTCAACGCGGTCGTCTCGACCGTGCTGTGGGCCTACCTGGCGAGCATCGCGATCCTGCTGGGCGGCGAGCTCAACGCGGTGCTGCGCGCGCGCCGCGTGGCCCAGGCGGAGGCCGAGCCGGCGGAGCCGGCGCCGGCCGTGGTGACCGGCGCCCGGCGTCGCTTCTACCGCGCGGCGGGCTAGCCCGCCGTCACCTCCAGCGTGTGCGTGCCCGCGCCCGTCGGGACCGTGACCTCGAGGCCGCGGTTGGTCGTCCGCGTCTCGCGGCGTCACCGGCGTGCCGTCGAGCGTCGCCTTTGCGACCTTCGCGCCCGCGGGCAGGGTGTGGCCGATCGAGAGCTTCGTGATCGGCGCGCCCACCTTCACGCGCGTGCTGTAGGTCTTGCCGGAGCGCGAGGCCTCGACCGCGGCGGCGCCGCGGTTGCCGAGGCGGATGTTGGAGCCGGCCACCCGCGACTGGCCCTCGGGCACCTGCGGCACGACCTCGAGCGCGCGCCGGCCCGCGTCCGGGCGGACGCCGAGCTGCTGGTGCACGACCGGCCACGCGGTGCCGTAGTTGCCCCACGCCTGCAGCACCATCGCCCGCTCGGTGAACTTGCGGTCGAGCTGCGGCGGCTGGTAGCCGGGCGACGGGACGATCTCCGGCATCGCGCCGGGCTGCTCGTCCGGGTCCGGCAGCTGCACGCGGCGGTTGGCCGTCGTGAAGCGCTGCTGCTGGTCCTTGCCGAGGCGGCCGTAGTTGCCCTCGCCGACGGCCATGATCGAGGTGTTGAGCGAGAACGTCGTCTTCTCGGCCGGCACTGCCGACTCCGCCGGGTCACAGCCCGCGTCGCCGGTGTGGAAGAGGCCGAAGTCGTCGCCGTAGCAGGGCGTCTCGCGCAGGGTCAGCGCGCGGTTCCCGTGATCGCTGGTGGTCAGGCCGGGCACGACCTCACCGTCGCGGACGGTCTCGATCTCCATCGGCGTCACGCCGATCCAGTGGCGCTGCTGTACCTGGACGTTGCCCGGGTCGTCGAGCGAGTCGGCGTGCTGCGGGATGTTGTCCATCCACCACGCCTGCTCGAAGCGCGACTCGAGGCTCTCGGCCTTGGTCCGCGCCCAGTCGGCGGTCGCCGTGTCGCCCTTGGACTTGGCGAGGTCCTCGAGGTCGCGCAGGCCGCGCATGGTGGCCGTCGTGTTGTCGAGCTTCTCCTCGCCCATGCCGGGCCGCTCGACGTTGCCGAGACCCTCCGGCCAGCCGTCGCCGTCCTGGTCGAGCTCGCGGTAGATGTACTCCAGGTTCGACTTCGCGAACCCGTACATCTCGTCGCGGAAGGCGTCGTCGCCCGTCCAGCGCCAGATCAGCGCGACCGCGCTGGGGAATTTGGCCGTCTCGTCGGTGTTGCCCGCGTCGGCGTTGGCGCCGAAGTAGACCGAGCCGTCGGTGACCACCTCGTGGACGACCTTGCCCGAGTTGTCGTTGAGCTTGACCGACGCCTCCTTGAGCGCCCGCATGTGCTCCTTGATCGGCTCGAACTGGCCGAGCGCGACGGACGCGAAGGCGGTGAACTCGCCGTCGGTGGCGAACAGCCACGGGTAGTCGGGGAAGCCCGCGCCGACGAAGCGCGCCTTCGCCATCGTGGCCTTGGGCGCCGGGAAGTTCTTGCCGGCGTTGACCTCACGCAGCTCGAGGTCGCGCGCCTCCTGCACCGAGTCGGCGAGATTCTGCTTGCTCCACTCGATGCCGCGCGCGAGCAGCCGGTCGCCCGGCAGCTCGAGCTTGGTGTGCTGCGAGAGCGCCTCGCGCTCGCGCAGCTTCGCGCGCAGCGCGCGCCCGGGTTCGTCGAGCAGCTTGCGCAGCTCGGCGCGGGCGCCGGACGTGCCGGACTCGGAGCCGGCGACGCCGAACCACACCGTGGTCTCGCCGGAGCGTGGCAGCTTGACCTCGTAGGTGAGCTCGCCGCCCTTGCCCTTGCCGTAGGCGGTGTCGTCGCAGCGCATCGGGCGTCGGCGGCGTGTTCGGGCCGGACGGGCCGCACAGCTCGTCCTCCTCCACAGGCTCTTGCGGGCCGCGGAAGCCGTCGCCGGTCTGGTGGCCCGTGGGCGTCAGCGCGCTGCCGACGGCGGCGCCCCAGTCGTGCGGGATCGCGTTCGTCACCGGCGGCGTGCCGGACTCGCCGAACACGAGCTCGCGGCCCTGGAAGGCCACGCTGTCGGGCTGGTTGAAGTCGGTCTGGCTGGGCGTCGTCTCGCCCCACGGATAGATCGACATCAGCTCGGAGTGCGTCTGCATCCGCAGGTCGACCGTCTGATGGCTCTTGCCGGAGAGCTTGAGGCCGACCAGCACGCCGCGGCGCTCGCCCGGCACGAAGTCGGTGCGCTCGACGCGCAGCCCCCCGGTGCGCGGCAGGCGCATCTTCACGTGGCCCCAGCCGCTCGTGAAGCGCGAGGCCGGGCCGATCCACTCGTCACCGACGCCGAACCAGATGCCGTCGACGAGCTTGATCGGCGGCGTCCACACGCCGCCCATCTCGCCGCGGGTGTGGAAGCCGGCCGCCGGGTAGCGCCCAGCCTCGGTGCCGAGCTCATAGGCGCGCGGCCCGATCGTGACGAAGCGCCGGTCGTCGAGCCGGTCGGAGGTCGACAGCTGGTCGGCTGCTTCGGCGAGCGACGGTGCGAACAACCCGAGCGCCATCAGCGCTGCGACGACCACGGACCTGGACATACAACCCCTCCTCCTCAAGGACAATCCCGCGTCCCAACCGTGCCCGCGCCGCGCGGGCCTAAACCGCGATTGGGACTATGAGGCGCCGGGAAGCTCGGCGTCCGGCGCGACGACCTCGCCCTTGCGCAGGCGCGAGTGGCGGTAGCCGTAGACGCCGTAGACGACGAGGCCGATGCCCATCCAGACGATGAATCGGATCCACGTCTCGGCCTCGAGCTTCGTCGCGAGGTAGACGCACAGCAGGATCCCGATGATTGGGAACAGGGGCACCAGCGGGACCCGGTAGGTGCGCTCCATGTCCGGATTGGTGTGGCGGAGGATCCACACGCCCGCGTTGACGACGATGAACGCGAACAGCGTGCCGATGTTGACGAGCTTCACGATCTCGGCGAGCGGCACGACCGCCGCGAGCAGCGCGAAGATCAGGCCGAGGACGCCGATCAGCATCACCGGGGTCTGGGTGCGCTTGTTGACGTGGGCGACGCGCCGCGGCATCAGCCCGTCACGGCTCATCGCGAACAGGATGCGCGACTGGCCGTAGAGCAGCGTCAGCACGACGCTGGTGATCGCCACGAGCGCGCCGAAGGAGATGATGTTGGCCGCCCAGTCGAAGCCGGCGCCCTCGCTCAGCGCGGTCGCGAGCGGCGCGTCCTGGCCCTTGAGCTTGTCGAACGGCAGCGCGCCGGTGGCGACGACCGCGACGAGGATATAGAGCACGGTCGCGATCCCGAGCGAGCCGATGATGGCTCGTGGCAGGTCGCGACCCGGTTCCTTGACCTCCTCGCTGGAGGTCGACACCGCGTCGAAGCCGATGTAGGCGAAGAAGATCAGCGTCGCCGCGGTCACGGTGCCGTCGACGCCCTGGCCCTCGACGAAGAACGGCGAGAAGTTGTCGGCCGTGAAGGCGGTGACGCCGAGCACGAGGAACAGCGTCAGGACGGCGAGCTTGACGAACACCATGATCGTGTTCGTGCGCGCGGACTCGCGCACGCCGACCATCAGGACGCCGGAGACCGCGAGCACGAGGAACATCGCGGGCAGGTTGAACTGGCCGCCCTCCTCGCCGGGCGGGTTGGCGAGCGATTTCGGCAGCGCGACCCCGAACAGCGAGTCGAGCAGCTCGTTCAGGTACGCGCCCCAGCCGATCGCCACGCCCGCGATCGAGACGCCGTACTCGAGGATCAGGTCCCAACCGATGATCCACGCCGCGAGCTCGCCGAGGGTCGCGTAGGTGTAGGTGTAGGCGCTGCCCGAGACCGGGATCGCCGACGCGAGCTCCGCGAACGCGAGCGCCGAGAAGACGCACGTGATGCCCGCGAGCATGAACGACAGGACGATCGACGGGCCGGAGGTCGTGATCGCCTCGCCGATGATCACGAAGATGCCGGTGCCGATGATCGCGCCGAGGCCGAGCGCGGTCAGGTCGAGCGCGCCGACCGCGCGCTTGAGCTGCGTGTCCTTGTCCTGGGTCTGCTTGACCAGGACGTCGATCGGCTTGGTCGCGAAGACGCCGGTCTTTTGCGGCTTGTGCTCGGCGGTCGCCACGGTGGGCTTCTCCTAGGACGGGCTGATGACGAGGACGGGGCGGCGGGCGCGCTGGATCAGTTCGACCGGCACGCTGCCGAGAACACGGCGGGCAACCCTGCCCTTTGTCGAGGCGCCGCACACGATCACGTCGGCGTCATGCTCCTCGGCGTAGAGGAGGACGCCGCGGATCACGGGGCCGGAGCGGACCTCGCCGTCGGCCTCGACGCCGGCGGAGCGGAGGCGCTCGAGGAATCCGTCGACGGCGGCCTGGGCCAGCTCCTGGTACTCGGAGCGCGGCATCGGGGCGAGCGTCTGGGTGTCGACGCCGTCGAGCGACACGACCGAGACGGCCGCGCCGGTCTGATGGGAGAGCTCGGCGGCGGCGTCCGCCAGCCAGGGCTGGTCGGCTCCCGCCTTCGCCGCCACGACGATCCTCTGCATGAGAGCCCGCTTGTCCGAACTGCGGGCGGACCAAACCAGACACGGGTCGTGTCGGACACCTTCCATACTGTTGGTCGGCCATGCCTCCCTTCAAGCTCGACAGCGTGTACAGCCCGACCGCCGATCAGCCGGCGGCGATCGACGGGATCGCGGAGAGCGTCAACGAGGGCAACCGCTACACGACGCTGCTGGGCGCCACGGGGACCGGCAAGACGATGACGATGGCGGCGACGATCGAGCGGCTGCAGAAGCCGTCCCTGATCCTCGTGCACAACAAGACACTGGCCGCGCAGCTCTGCAACGAGTTCCGCACGTACTTCCCGCAGAACGCCGTCGAGTACTTCGTCTCCTACTACGACTACTACCAGCCCGAGGCCTACGTCCCCTCGCGGGACCTCTACATCGAGAAGGACTCGGCGATCAACCAGGAGATCGACCGCCTGCGGCACGCCGCGACGGCCGCGCTGTTCGCGCGCCGCGACGTGCTGATCGTCGCCTCGGTGTCGGCGATCTTCGGCCTCGGCTCGCCGGACACCTACAACGACAACCTGCAGACGCTGATCAAGGGCGCCTACGTCGATCGCGACGAGCTCCTGCGCAAGCTCGTGTACTTGCAGTACAACCGCAACGACACCGCGCTGGGGCGGGGGACGTTCCGGGTCCGCGGCGACACGCTGGAGATCTTCCCGGCGTACGCGGAGACGGCGTTCCGGGCGATCCTGTTCGGCGACGAGGTCGAGCGGCTCCAGCACTTCGACCCGCTGACCGGCGAGCTGATCGTCGACGACCTCGAGCACGTCGCGATCTGGCCGGCGACGCACTACAACGTCAAGGAAGGGACGATGGAGCGCTCGGTGGCCGAGATCGGCCGCGAGCTCAACCATCGCACCGCCGAGCTCGAGGCGGAGGGCAAGCTGCTCGAGGCGCACCGCCTCCGCCAGCGCACGCAGTACGACATGGAGATGCTGCGCGAGGTCGGCTTCTGCTCCGGCATCGAGAACTACTCGCGCATCCTCGACGGCCGCGCGCCCGGCGCCCGCCCGTACTGCCTGATCGACTACTTCCCGAAGGACTTCGTCTGCTTCCTCGACGAGTCGCACCAGACCGTGCCGCAGATCGGCGGCATGTACGAGGGCGACCGCTCGCGCAAGTCGACGCTGGTGGAGTACGGCTTCCGGCTGCCGAGCGCGATGGACAACCGGCCGCAGACGTTCGAGGAGTTCCTCTCGATCACGCCGCAGATGGTGTTCGTGTCGGCGACGCCGGGCGCGTACGAGCGTGAGCACTCCAAGCACATCGTCGAGCAGATCGTCCGCCCGACGGGGATCATCGATCCCGAGGTCATCGTGCGCGAGACGCGCAACCAGATCGACGACCTGATGAACGAGATCCGCACGCGCGTCGACCGCAACGAGCGCGTGCTGGTGACGACGCTGACCAAGAAGATGAGTGAGGACCTCACCGACTACCTGCTCGAGGTCGGCTTCAAGGTCCGCTACCTGCACTCCGAGGTCGACACGCTCGAGCGGATCCAGATCATCCGCGAGCTACGGCTCGGCGAGTACGACGTGCTGGTGGGCGTGAACCTCTTGCGCGAGGGCCTGGACCTGCCGGAGGTCTCACTGGTGGCGATCCTGGACGCCGACAAGGAGGGCTTCCTCCGCGGTGAGACGTCGCTGATCCAGACGATCGGCCGCGCGGCGCGCAATATCGGCGGCACGGTCGTGATGTACGCCGACAAGGAGACGGCAGCGATGCGCACGGCGATCGGCGAGACCGACCGCCGCCGCGCGATCCAGCGGGCCTACAACGAGGAGCACGGCATCACGCCGGAGACGATCGTCAAGGGCATCTCCGACATCACGGAGTTCCTGATGTCGGACTCGAAGGTCCCGACCAAGGGCCGCCGGCGCCGCGAGAAGCGCGTCGACATGGAGCCCGCCGAGATCGAGTCGACGATCGTCGAGCTCGAGGAGGAGATGCTCGCCGCGGCCGAGGAGCTGCGCTTTGAGTACGCCGCGCGGCTGCGCGACGAGATCCGAGATCTGCGGCGGGAGCTGGACGAGGCGGCGAAGCCCGCGGGTTGATTGTTCGGGCGTTCGTGGCTTGACCGGCGAACGTCAACGGCGGCTGGGTAGGGAGCGAGCGGTGAGCCGCCCGGCGCAAAGCTCGCTGGGCTAAGCGGGACGCTTTGACCACCGTATAGGGGGTCAAACCGTCCCACTTGCCGCCGCCCGCACCCGAACCCCTTCCTCAATGCCGGGGTTGACGTTCGTCGACGGTTCCCATTTGACGGATCCCGACTGCGGGCGTACCTTCCAGCCGAGGCAGGGATTTTTTTCGGGGTTGGATGACAACGTTGTCATCCTCGTTTGGGGAGGCGAAAGATGGGGTCACGTCGGGTTCTCATGGCGGCCTGGTTGGCGGCCGTTCTGTGTGCGTCGGCAGCGCCGGCGGCGCAGGCACAGACGGACTTCTTCAACTCGTTCGAGGCGGATGAGACCGCGCCGACGTGGGAGAGCACGGCCGAGACCGACGCGAACGGCGTCAAGCGCATGTCGGGCGTCACCGGCAGCTCGACGCCCGGGATCCCGGGCAACATCCGCGACCGGGTCACCGCGGTCACCGCGAGTGCCGAGAACCCGCCCGGCGAGACCGCTGAGCGCGTCAACGACGGTGACGTCAACAGCAAGTGGCTCGCGTTCGAGCCGACCGGCTGGCTCCGCTACGAGCTCTCCGAGCCGGTCACGGTCGTCCGCTACGCGCTGTCCTCCGCCAACGACTCGGCGGAACGCGACCCGCGCGACTGGCAGCTCCAGGGCTCGCACGACGGCAGCAGCTGGACCACCGTGGACACGCAGAGCGGCCAGGACTTCGGTGAGCGCTTCCAGACGAAGGAGTACGACGTCGCCGACCCCGGCTCGTACGAGTTCTACCGGCTGAACATCACCGCCAACCACGGCGACGGCCTGACCCAGCTCGCCGAGCTCCAGCTCTCCGACGGCGATACCACGCCGCCGCCCGCCACTGACATGAAGGCGTTCGCCACCTCCGGCCCGGTGAACGGCCCGACGATGAAGCCGAACGCCGGCTGGACCGGCGTCAAGGCGCTGCGCTACTCCGGCGGGCACACCGCCGAGGGCCGCGGCTACGCCTACGACAAGGTCTTCGACGTCGACATCGACGTCACGCGCACCAGCGAGCTCAGCTACCTGATCTTCCCCGAGCTCACCAACAACGACCTCGGCTACCCGAGCACGTACGCGGCCGTCGACCTCGCCTTCACCGACGGCACCTACCTGTCCGAGCTCCGCGCGCTCGACCAGCAGGAGTACGACCTCGACCCGCAGGGCCAGGGCGCGAGCAAGTCGCTCTACGCCAACCAGTGGAACCACAAGGTCTCCGACATCGGCGCGGTCGCGCGGGGCAAGACGATCGACCGCATCCTCGTCGGCTACGACAACCCGAAGGGCACGCACCTGTTCAACGGCTGGATCGACGACATCCGCATCGACGGCAGCCCGACCAAGGAGACCCACGCGCGGCCGTCCGACTGGGTGCTCACGACCCGCGGGACGAACTCCACCGGCGGCTTCAGCCGCGGCAACAACATCCCCGCCACCGCAGTGCCGCACGGCTTCAACTTCTGGACGCCGATGACCGACGCCGGCTCGATCAGCTGGCTCTACGCCTACCAGCAGGACAACAACGACGACAACCTGCCGCGGATCGAGGCGTTCACCGCCTCGCACGAGCCGAGCCCGTGGATGGGCGACCGCCAGACGTTCCAGGTGATGCCGTCGCCGGCCACCGGCGAGCCCGAGGCCGACCGCGACGATCGCGCGCTGACCTTCAAGCACGAGAACGAGATCGCCAAGCCATACCGCTACGGCGTGAAGTTCGAGAACGGCATGCGCACCGACATCGCGCCGACCGACCACGCCGCGCTGTTCCGCTTCGAGTTCACCGGCGACGAGGGCAACGTGATCCTCGACAACGTCGACCGGGACGAAGGCGAGTCCGGCCTCACCATCAACGAGGCCGACGGCACGATCAGCGGCTGGTCCGACGTCGCCAGCGGGCTCTCCAACGGCGCCGGCCGCCTGTTCGTCTACGGCACGTTCGACAAGGACGTGACCCAGAGCGGGAAGCTGGACGCGGGCGACCGGGACTCGACCGGCTACGTCAAGTTCGACACGACGACCGACAAGGTCGTGAACCTGCGGATCGCCACCTCGCTGATGAGCATCGAGCAGGCGAAGAAGAACCTGCAGCTCGAGATCCGGCCCACGGACACGCTGACGTCGCTGGCCGGGCGCGCCCAGGACAAGTGGGACGACAAGCTCGACGCCGTCGAGGTCGAGGGCGCCACGCCGGACCAGAGCCGGACGCTCTACTCGAACCTCTACCGGCTGTCGCTGTATCCGAACTCGGCGCACGAGAACGTCGGCACCGCCGCCTCCCCGAAGTGGAAGCACACGGTCCAGTCCTCGACCGACTCGCCGCAGGCGACGGAGACCGAGACCAGCGGGGACATCGTCGACGGCAAGGTCTACGTCAACAACGGCTTCTGGGACACGTACCGGACCGTGTGGGCGGGCTACGCGATGTTCGATCCCGCGCAGGCCGGCGAGCTGATCGACGGCTTCGTCCAGCAGTACCGCGACGGCGGCTGGATCGCGCGCTGGTCGTCGCCGGGCTACGCGAACCTGATGACCGGCACGAGCTCGGACGTCGCGTTCGCCGACGCCTACGTGAAGGGCGTCAAGGGGTTCGACGCACGCGACGCCTACGACGCAGCGGTCCGGAACGCCACCGTGGAGCCGCCGGGCGATGACCCGAACGACCCGAGCGTCGGCCGCAAGGGCCTGGAGACGTCGCTGTTCCTCGGCTACACGCCGTCGGCGGTGTCGGAGGGCGTCTCGTGGGCGCTCGAGGGCTACATCAACGACTACGGCATCGGCAACATGGCCAAGGCGCTGGCCGATCACGCAACCGGGGCCGACAAGCGGCGGCTGAAGGAGGAGTCCGAGTACTTCCTCAGTCGCGCGACCAACTACGTGAACATGTTCGACCCGGCGATCGGCTTCTTCCAGGGCCGCGCCGCCAGCGGCCGCTGGAAGTCCTCGCCCGACGAGTACGACCCGCGGGTGTGGGGCCACGAGCACGACTACACGGAGACCGACGGCTGGAACTTCGCGTTCCACGTGCCGCAGGACGGCCAGGGGCTCGCGAACCTCTACGGCGGCCGGGACGCGCTCGCGCACAAGCTCGACACGTTCTTCGCCACGCCTGAGACCGCGACGTTCACGGGCTCCTACGGCGGGACGATCCACGAGATGCTCGAGGCACGCGACGTGCGCATGGGCCAATGGGGCTTCTCCAACCAGGTGTCGCACCACATCCCGTGGATGTACGCGTACGCCAAGCAGCCGTGGAAGACCGCGGAGAAGACGCGCGAGGTCCTGCGCCGCATGTACGCCGGCTCCGAGATCGGCCAGGGCTATGCCGGTGACGAGGACAACGGCGAGACGTCCACCTGGCACCTGTTCGCCGCCGCGGGCCTGTACCCGCTGCAGGTCGGCAGCCCGAACTACGTCATCGGCTCGCCGCTGTTCAAGAAGCTGACGATCCACCGGCCCGGGCGGGACATCGTGGTCCGCGCGCCGAACAACAGCACGCGCAACGTGTACGTGCAGGGGCTGCGGGTCAACGGCCGGCGCTGGGACAAGACGTATCTGCCGCACTCGATGCTCGCCAACGGCGCCGACCTGACGTTCGACATGGGGCCGCGGCCGTCCGACTGGGCGACCCACGGCGACACGGCTCCGCCGTCGCTGACCGAGGGGCGCGAGCCGGCGCGGCCGCTGCGCGACGCCACCGGCAAGCACGGGGGCGAGGCGACGTCGAGCACCGGCAACGACGTCGCGGCGCTGTTCGACGACACGTCGGCCACCGAGGCGACGACGGACAAGTGGGTCGAGTACGCGTTCGACCGGCGGCGGGACGCCCGCTTCTACACGCTGACGTCTGGCAAGGCGGAGGGCGCGGACCCGAAGAGCTGGACGCTCAAGGGCTCCAACGACGACGGCCGGTCGTGGAAGGTGCTCGACACGCGCTCCGGCGAGACGTTCACGTGGCGCAAGCAGACGCGGGCGTTCAAGGTCGACCGGCCGGGCCGCTACGAGCGCTACCGGCTCGAGGCCAGCGGGACGCTCGCCGAGATCGAGCTGCTCAACCACGACGAGGCGGTGCCGCTCGGCACCGAGGTCGGGTCGAGCGCGGCCTGGCCCGGCTCGACCGTGCCCGTGCGCGTGGAGGTGTGGAATTCGGGCGGGGCGTCGCTCAGCGGCGACGTCTCGCTCGACGTCCCTGACGGCTGGAGCGCGAGCCCGGCCACGGGCTCGTTCGGGCCGCTGGCGACCGGGCGGTCACAGACGCTGACGTTCGACGTCACCGTGCCCGCCGGCGTGGAGCCCGGCGAGTACGACGTCGAGGCGACGGCGACGTCCGGGGCGTCGGTCGAGGTGCACGGCACCGGCACCGTGCAGGTGCTCGGCGACACGATCGAGTTCAGCCCTGGCACCTCGGCCGAGGAGCCGTGGCTCAGCGAGGACGGCGGCTCGCAGCTCGACGGTCCGGCCTTCGACGGGCGCGGGCGCTTCACCGACAACGAGCGCTTCTTCGTCTACAAGTTGGAGCTGCCCGCCGACGTAACCGGTGGGACGCTCAGCCTCAATATCGGCAACGAGTTCCACGTGGAGGCGTCCACGGACGGGTCGAGCTGGACCACGGTGCTGCACGAGGACCGGGAGATCCGCGATCAGTCGAACCGCGAGTGGCGCGACCTCGACCTGAACGCGCTGCGCGGGGGCGGCCGGACCGTGTACCTGCGGTTCTCCGACTCGTTCACCTCGGACGGCTGGGGCGGGTGGCTCGGGCGGACGAAGCTGGTGCTGCAGCGCTAGGAGCCTAGGCGCGGACCGCCGCTCGCCGGTAGGCCCGCACGGCGAGCGGGGCGAAGACGATGATCATCGCGAATGACCACGCGAAGGCGCCCCAGATGTAGTTGTCGGCGGGGGCCTCGATCCACAGCGCGCGCACCGCGTTGACGACGATCGTGAACGGGTTGACGTTCGCGAACGCCTCCAGCCACGGCGGCATCGAGTCGGTCGGGACGAACGCCGACGACGCGAACGTGAGCGGGAAGATCGCCAGGAAGCCGATCGACTGCGCCGATTCGGGCGAGCTCGCGACCATCCCCATCAGCGCGAAGAACCACGAGAAGCCGTAGCCGAACAAGAGCAGCAGCACGATGCCGACGACGACCTCGTAGGCGGGCGAGCTGAAGTTGAAGCCGACGAGGTAGCCGACCGCGATCATCACGGTGAGCGAGAACGCGTTGAGCACGATGTCGGCGATCGTGCGGCCCGCGAGCACCGCCGAGCGCGCCATCGGCAGCGAGCGGAAGCGGTCGATCAGGCCCTTGCGGAGGTCCTCGTTGAGCCCGATCGCGGTCACGAAGCCGCCGAACGCGATCGACTGGGTGATGATCCCCGGCATCAGGAAGTCGACGTAGTCGTAGCCGGGCGTTGAGATCGCGCCGCCGAAGACGTAGACGAACAGCACGATGAACATGACCGGCTGGATCGTGTAGGCGATCAGCAGGTCGGGCTGGCGCGGGATCCGCAGCAGGTTGCGCTTGGCGATCACCACCGTGTCGGAGATCGTGTAGGCGAGCGAGCTCACGCGGGCACCTCCTCCTCGTCGCCGGCGGTCTCCTCTTCGGCGTGCTTGCCGGTGAGGGCGAGGAAGACGTCGTCGAGCGTCGGGCGGCGGAGCGCGAGGTCCTCGACGTCGATGCCCGCCGAGTCGAGGCTGCGGACCGCCGCGGCGATCGCGCCGGTGCGGCGCGCGACCGCGACGGTGACGTGCGCGCCGTCGGCGACGGGGCGGTCGCCGTCGCCCAGCGGGGCGAGGACGTCGACGGCGCGCTCCGCGTCGGCCTCGCCGGCGAGCGTGACCTCGAGCCGCTCGCCGCCCACGCGGTCCTTGAGCTCGTCGGACGTGCCCTCGGCGATCACGCGCCCGTGGTCGAGCACCGCGATGCGGTCGGCGAGGCGGTCGGCCTCCTCGAGGTACTGCGTGGTCAGCAGGACGGTCGCGCCGCGCGCGACGCGGTCCTCGATCGTGTCCCACAGCGCGCGGCGGCTGCGCGGGTCGAGGCCGGTGGTCGGCTCGTCGAGGAACAGCACCGGCGGGCGCGCGACGAGCGCGGCCGCGAGGTCGAGCCGGCGGCGCATGCCGCCCGAGTAGGTCTTGGCGGGGCGGTCGCCCGCGTGCTCGAGCTCGAATTGCTCGAGCAGCTCGCGCGCGCGTTGCTGGGACGGGCCTTTGCCGAGGTGGTAGAGGCGCCCGACCATCTCGAGGTTCTCTGAACCGGTGAGGTTCTCGTCGACGGCGGCATTCTGCCCGGCGAGGCCGATATGGGCGCGCAGCTGCGGCGCCTGCCTGGCGACGTCGAAGCCGGCGACGCGGGCGCTGCCGGTGTCGGCCTTGAGCAGCGTCGCGAGGATCCGCACCGCGGTCGTCTTGCCGGCGCCGTTCGGCCCCAAGAGGCCGAGCACCGTGCCCTCCTGCGCCTCGAGGTCGATGCCGTCGAGGGCGATCACATCGCCGTAGGACTTGGCCAGGCCGCTGGCGGTGATGGCGGGCTCGGACATCGACCAAGCAACGTACTAGTGTCGCCCGACGTGCCCGGTGAACGGTTGTTGAACTGGTACGAGACGGTGCGCCGGCCGCTTCCGTGGCGGTTCACGCGCGACCCGTGGGCGATCCTCGTGAGCGAGGTGATGCTGCAGCAGACGCAGGCGGCGCGGGTCGTGCCGCACTACGAGCGCTTCCTCGCGCGCTTCCCCGATCCGGAGGCGCTGGCGGCTGCGCCGGCCGCCGACGTCATCGGCGCCTGGAGCGGGCTCGGCTACAACCGGCGCGCGCTGGCGCTGCAGGCGGCGGCGCGGGTCGTGGCGGCGGACGGCTGGCCGGCGGAGCTCGAGGATCTCCCTGGGGTCGGTCCGTACACCGCCGCCGCGGTCGCCTCGTTCGCCTGGGACGCGCAGGTCGCGGCCGTGGATACGAACGTCCGCCGGGTGATCGAGCGCCGCGACGGCGTCCGGCGCGCTCCGCGGGCGCTGGCGCGCCGCGCGGCCGAGCTGCTGCCCGACGGTCGCGCCGCCGCGTGGAATCAGGCGATGATGGAGCTCGGCGCGATGGTCTGCCGCCCGCGGCGCCCGCGCTGCGGCGAGTGCCCGCTGCAGGAGGGCTGCGCAGGCCCCGACGCGGTGGCGCCGGTGGTGCGGCCCCGCGGCGAGCCGTTCGAGGCGAGCGACCGCTGGGCGCGCGGCCGCATCCTCGCCGCGCTGGTGGCGGGCGAAGCGGGGCCGCCGCTGGCGGAGGAACGCCGCGAGCGCGCGCTGGCCGGCCTCGAGCGGGATGGGCTGATCGTTCGCGACGACAGCGGCCGGCCGAGCCTGCCTTGAGGCGCGTCGTCCTGACGCTGCGCTCGGACGCCGTCGAGGACGTGCTCGACGCGCTGATGCCGCTGCTCCCGCAGGGCGTCTACCAGCGCGCGCTCGACGATGACCGGGCCGAGGTCGCGTTCTACGGCGACACGCCGGGCGGCGCGGAGCTCGACGCGCTCGCGGGCGACGCGCTGCTCGCGCGCGAGGAGGAGGACGTCGCGGCGCGGCGGCGGGTGAGCCGGGCCTGGGAGGTCGCGGGGCGGATCCGGGTGCGCTCGCCGAATGACCCGCCGGGCGACGGCCTCCCCGAGATCGTCATCGAGCCCGTCGACGGCGCGTTCGGCACCGGCGCGCACCCGACGACGCGGATGAGCCTCGAGCTGCTGCTGCAGGTGGACGCCGACGGCGGCCTCGCCGACCTGGGCTGCGGCGCGGGCGTGCTCGCGCTCGCCGCCGCGCGCCTCGGCTGGGACCCGGTGTTCGCGGTCGACGTGGAGGAGCGGGCGGTCGAGTCCACGCGGCGCAACGCGGCGCGCAACGGCCTCGCGGTCCAGGCGGTCCAGGTCGACCTGCGCGAGGTGCCGCCGCCGCCGGCGTCGACGCTCGCCGCGAACCTCCCGTTCTTCGTGCACGAGCACGTTGCGCGCGGCCTCAACCCGGCCACCGATCACGTGATCGCGAGCGGCATCGTCGACGACCAGGCGACCGCCACGCGCGACCTCTACGCGGCGGCCGGCCTGAGCGAGCGCGCGCGACGGAGCGCGAACGGTTGGGCGACGCTGTGGCTGGCGCGGCCATGAGCCTGCTCGACCCGCGCCCCGCCGCGGAGATCGGCGCCGCCCACGGGCAGCTCGCCAGCGCGCTGCCCGGCGGGGGCCTCTCGCTCAGCTGCCACAAGCTCGTCGACGACGCCGCACGCTCGACGATCCTGCTCGCGCCCGGGCTGTTCCGCTTCGACGTTCACCCGGTCGAGGACACGCTGCAGGTGATGACCCGCTCGCTGCACGCGGTCCCGGCGCGCTGGGACATCGTCGACGACGCCGTGGTGCGCGAGTACACCGCGACCGAGGCGCGGCCCGCCGAGCCCTACCGGCTGGAATGGGCGATCGAGGTCGCGCTCGAGCCGCGCCCGATCCGCGGCCGCGTGAGCCTCGCCATGACCGTCGACCTCGAGCGGGAACTCGCGCACTTCGTGGCCCAGGCGGTCTTGCGCGAGGTCAATGCGTAGCATCAGGGCGTGCCCATCGATCGCCCCTCGATCCAGCGCTCCGACTTCCCGACCGTGCGCCGCGGCTACGAGCCGGACGCCGTCGACGCCCACCTGCGCCACGTGGCCGACGAGGTGGAGAGCATGCGCGGCCGCGGCGGCCAGCCGGTCGCGGCGGCGGCGTCGTCCCGCGTGCAGCAGATCCTCGAAGCCGCCGAGACGACCGCCGACCAGCTGCGTGCCGAGGCCGGGGAGGAGGCGCGCGACCACGTCCACCGCGTCTCGACGGCTGCCCGCGAGCTGCTCGAGCGGCTCGGCGCGATGCACGACGAGCTCGGCGCGCTGATGGACAGCCTGCGCGAGGACGCGGGCCGCTTGTCCGCCGAGCTGCGCTCGCTGGAGGCCGAGGTCGTGGAGATCGCGCCGCCGGTCGACGACGACCCGATCGACGAGCAGCTTCCGCCGGTGGAGGAGCTCGAGGTGGAGGAGCCCGCGGAGACGGAGGCTCTGGCGGCGGAGGCCATGGCGGAGGAGGCTCCCGTGGCGGAGGCGCCCGCGACCGAGGGCGCGCCCGAGACGGCCGCCGCGAAGGCCCGCGCCAAGCGCGCCCCGAAGGCGAAGAAGCCCGCCAAGGCGTCCTCCGGCGGCGACGAGGAGGACGCGCGGCTCGTCGCGCTCGACATGGCCCTCGCCGGCACGCCGCGCGACGAGACCGAGAAGTACCTGGCCGAGCACTACTCGCTCGCCGACCCGGCCGCCGTGCTCGACGACGTCTACGCCCTCGCCGGTTCGTGAGCGCCGCGCCCGCCGAACTCGCCGCCCTCCAGGAGCGGATGGCCGAGCTGACCGACCTCGGCCGCATCCACTCGATGCTGTTCTGGGACCAGAACACGATGATGCCGCCGAACGGCGCCGCCGCCCGCGCCGACCACTCGGCCACGCTCGAGGTGATCAGCCACAACAAGCTGATCGACCCCGAGATCGGGCGCCTGCTCGACGCGCTCGCCCCGTGGGCCGAGTCCGAGGACCCCGACTCCGACGCCGTCCGCCTGCTCACCGCCGTGCGGCGCGACCACGAGAAGGCCGCGCGCGTGCCGACCGAGCTCGCTGCCGAGATGAGCCATGCCGACGCGCTCGGCCAGCAGGCCTGGCAGGAGGCCCGCGCGGCCGCCGACTTCAGCCTCTTCCGCGACGCGCTCGAGCGCCACATCGAGCTCCGCCACCGCTACGTCGCCTGCTTCGAGCCCGCCGAGCACCCCTACGACATCCTGCTCGACGACTTCGAGCCTGAGCTCACCACCGCCGAGCTCAAGCCGCTCTTCGCCAACCTCCGCGACGACCTCGTCGCGCTCGTCGCCGAGGTCGCCGGCGACGACGGGCAGCCCCGCAACGACGGCGTCTTCTCCGGCCCGTTCGAGGTCGACGACCAGCGCCGCGCAGTGATGGACGTCCTCGAGGCGGTCGGCTTCAACCCCGACGGCTGGCGGCTGGACCCGGCGCCGCACCCGTTCGCGCAGTCGCTCGGCCCGACCGACATCCGCATCACCACCCGCTACTACCTCAACGACTTCGGCGTCGCGCACTTCTCCGCCCTGCACGAGTTCGGGCACGGCCTGTACGAGGCCGGCATCGCGCCGGAGCTCGCGCGCAGCCCGCTCGGCCAGCCGGTCTCGCTCGGCATCCACGAGTCGCAGAGCCGGCTGTGGGAGAACGTCGTCGGCCGCTCGCGCCCGTTCTGTGGCTGGGTGCTGCCGAAGCTGCGCGAGCACCTCGGCCCCGGCATCCCGGCGCGCGTCGACGCCGACGCGTTCTACCGCGCGGTCAACTCGGTGCAGCGCTCGCTGATCCGGGTCGACGCCGACGAGACGACCTACAACCTCCACATCATCCTGCGCTTCGAGCTCGAGCTGGCGATGCTCGAAGGCACGCTCGCGGTCGACGACCTGCCGGCCGCGTGGGACGAGGGCATGCACCGGCTGCTGGGGATCGAGGTCCCGGATGCCGCCCAGGGCGTGCTGCAGGACGTGCACTGGGGCGCCGGGCTGTTCGGCTACTTCCCGACGTACACGCTCGGGAACCTGATCGCCGCCCAGCTGTGGACGCGCATCCAGCAGGACCTGCCCGAGATCGAGGCGCAGTTCGGCCGCGGCGAGCTCGCGCCGCTGCGCGACTGGCTGCGCGAGCACATCCACCGCCACGGCCGCAAGTTCCCGCCGCGCGAGCTGCTGGAGCGCGTCACCGGCGACACGCTGCGCCCCGAGCCGTTCCTCGACTACCTGCGCGCGAAGCTCGCCGACGCCGGCGCCGTCTGAGGAACGCAAAAGGCGAGCTCGAGGCGCGAGGTCGACAGCGCGCGGCTCGCGGCGATGAGGACGATCAGCATCAGGCCGCCGGCGGCCGCGAACGTCACGCGCCCGCCGAACGCGGCGGCCAGCGCGCCGCCGCCGAGCACGGCGCCGGCGAAGCCCCAGGCCTCGACCGAGTCGAGCACACCGAAGGCGCGGCCATGGAGGCGCTCGGGGACCATGCGCTGGAGCAACACGCGGTCGCTGACGACGAACAAACCGTTGCCGGCGCCGGTGAGCGCGAAGCTGAACATCGCGAAGCCGACGGCGGGCGCGAACGCGGAGCCCGCGAGGCCCGCGACCATCAGTGCCATCCCGCCGAAGTAGCGGCGGCGGAGGCCCGCCTCGCTGCCGGCGCCGAGCAGCGAGCCGCCGATCAGTCCGAGGCCGTACGCGCTGACGAGCAGGGCGAAGCCGGCCTGGCCTGCGCCGAGGTCCTGCTGGGCGAGCACGAGCTCGCCGACGTTGATCGAGCCGACGGCGAGGACGACCGCGCCGGAGCAGCCCATGAGCGTGCGGACGACGGGGTCGCGTACGACGGTGCCGATGCCGGCGAGCGTGGAGCGCTCTTCAGGCTCGTCGTCCAGCGCGGCGGACACAGCGCGGACGTGGCCGCGCAGGCGCACGAGCAGCCCTGCGGAGATCGCGAAGGTGATGGCGTTGAGGCCGAGCACGAGCTCAGGCGAGCCGAGCAGGAGCAGGCCGGCGGCGCAGGCCGGGCCGACCAGCTGGCCGACGTCGCGGACCATGCTGTAGAGCGCGTTGGCGGGCGCGAGGCGCGTGCCGTCCACGAGCGAGGGCAGCAGCGCGGAGGTCGCGGGGCGGAAGAGGGCGTTGCCGACGCCGGACGCGAGTGCGAGCGCGATCATCGACGCGATGCCGTCGCAGAAGACGAGGCCCGCGAAGGCAGACGCGCGCACGATGTCGCTGGCGATCGCGCAGCGGAGGCGGCCGGTGCGGTCGACGAGGCTGCCGAGCAGCGGGCCGAGCAGCATCGACGGGATCAGGTCGGCGAGCATCACCGCGGTCGCGGCCCACGCCGAGCCGATGCGCTCGTAAGCGAGCAGCATCAGCGCGACGTAGCCGGCGGCGGCACCCAGGCCACCCTGGAGGTGGGCGGCGAAGAACCAGCGCGACGGCCGCTCCTCCCGCCAGAGGGCCTGGACGCTACGCATACGGGTGGTTCCTCAGAAGCGACGCATAGGCATCCGGGATCAGTAGCGACGCCAGGGCATGGATGGAGTCCTCTCGGGTGGTGGTTAGTAGCGACGTGCGGGCATGAATGGAGTCCTCTCCGGTTGTGGTCAGTAGCGACGCAAGGGCATGAGCCGCGTCCTTTCTCGTGGTCGTTACATGCGACGGACGGGCATGGTTCGCGTCCTTTCGTGTGTGGATCAGTAGCGACGCATGGGCATGGTTTGCGTCCTCTCTGGTGGTGGTTACACGCGACGCCAGGGCACGCCGGCCTCCCTCGGTCGGGATGATCTGCTTCGAATGGGTGGTCTCGATCAGCACGGCGCCATCGTGCGGTGGCGCGGTGGCGTGCCGGTAACCGCCGGGTAAAGCGGATGGACTTCGCGATCCTCGGGCCGCTCAGGGTCGGCGGCCCAGCCGGCCCGATCGAGCTGCCGGCCGCCAAGCAGCGCTCGCTGCTGGCGGCGCTGCTGCTGGCGCATCGCGAGGAGGCCGTCGCGCCCGCGCGGCTGATCGACATGCTGTGGGGCGAGGACCCGCCGGCGACGGCGGCGAAGGCGCTGCAGGTCCACATCTCGCGGCTGCGGCGCGCGCTCGGGCCGGACGATCGGATCGTCACGCGCGCCTCGGGGTACGCGATCGCGCTCGAGCCGGGCGAGCTCGACCTCGAGCGCTTCGAGTCGCTCGTCGCGCGTGCCCGCGCGGCCGGGGAGCCGGGGGAGGCGTCGGCGCTGCTGGCTCAGGCGCTCGCGCTGTTCCGCGGGCCGCCGCTCGCCGACGCGCCGCTGCTCGGGCCCGCGGCGGGGGAGGCCGGCCGGCTCGCCGATCTCCGGCTCGCCGTGCTGGAGGAGCGCATCGACGCCGAGCTGGCGGCCGGTGCCGACGCCGCGCTCGTCGGTGAGCTCGAGGCGCTCGCGGCCGAGCACCCGTACCGCGAGCGGTTGCACGCGCAGCTGATGCGTGCGCTCTACCGCGCCGGACGCCAGGCCGACGCGCTCGACGCGTTCCGCCGCGTGCGCGGCTCGCTGGTCGAGGACCTCGGCCTCGATCCCGGCCGCGAGCTGCAGCAGCTCGAGGCGGCGATCCTCGCCCACGACCCCTCGCTCGACGTCGACGAGCCGGCGCGCGCGCCGGAGCCCCCGCCGCTGCCCTCACCGCTGACGCCGCTGCTCGGGCGCGAGGCCGAGGTCGAGGCCGCCGCCGCGCTGCTTGACGACCCGGCGGTGCGGCTCGTCACGCTGACCGGGCCCGGCGGGATCGGCAAGACGCGGATGGCGCTCGAGCTCGCGACCCGCACCGCCGATCGCTACGGCGACGGCGCGCGCTTCGTCCCGCTGGCGGCGATCGACGCTGCCGTGCGCGTCGTCCCCGCGATCGCACTGGCGCTCGGCGTGGTCGACGACCTGGCCGAGTACCTCGCGAGCCGCGAGCTGCTGCTCGTGGTCGACAACCTCGAGCAGGTGCTCGAGGCGGCCCCGGACCTCGCGGCGCTGCTCGCCACCGCACCGCGCGTGACGCTGCTGGCGACGAGCCGCGCGCCGCTGCGGATCGCCGGCGAGCGCGAGCTCGCGGTCTCGCCGCTCGCGCGCGAGCCGGCCGTCGAGCTGTTCGTCACCCGCGCCCGCGCGCTCGGTGCGAGGGTGGAGCCGGGCCCGGACGTCGAGCGGATCTGCGACCGGCTCGACCGGCTCCCGCTCGCGATCGAGCTCGCCGCCGCGCGCTCGAAGCTGCTCAGCCCGGCGGCGATCCTCGAGCGGCTCGAGCGGCGGCTCGACCTGCTGAGCGGCGGCCCGCGCGACGCCCCGGCGCGCCAGCAGACCCTGCGTGCCGCGATCGGCTGGAGCTACGACCTGCTCGACCCGCCGGTCCAGCGGCTGTTCGCCGAGCTCGGCGTGTTCGTCGGCGGGTGGACGCTCGAGGCGGCCGAGGCGGTGTGCGGCCCGGACGTGCTCGAGGGTCTGTCGGCGCTCACCGACCACAGCCTCGTGACGGCGACCGGCGGCCGCTTCGGCATGCTGGAGACGGTGCGCGAGTACGCGCTCGAGCGGCTCGCCGAGCTGCCCTCGGGGCGCGACGTCCGCCTCCGGCACGCGCGGGCCTACGCCGAGCACACCGACGAGCACGTACTCGGCGGCGACGTCGGCGCCTGGCTGGATCGCCAGCACGACGACCGCGAGAACATCCGCGCGGCGATCGCCTTCGCCGTCGGCGAGGGTGACGCCGCGACCGCGCTGGCGCTGTTCGGGAGCTGGCGCTACTGGACGACGCGCGGCAACCTCGCCGAGGGCCGCGCGCTCGCGACCGCCGCGCTGGCGAGCGGCGACGGGCCGCCGGAGCTGCGGCTGCGCACGCTCAACGCGGCGGGTGTGCTCGCCGGCGAGCAGGGCGACTTCGCGGCGGCGCGCGAGCTGTTCGCCGAGTGCATCGAGCTCGCCGAGCGCACCGGCGCCACCGGCCGCCTCGCGCGCGCCTCGGTCAATCTCGGCAACCTCGAGCTCTACGCCGGCCGCTTCGACGAGGCGATCCGGCTCTACGAGCGCGCGGTCGGGATCTGGCGCGACGCGGGCGAGGTCGCGATGCTCGACGTGGTCACGCAGAACCTCGGCCTCGCCTACAGCGGCGCGGGTGGCCACGACCGCGCGATCGAGCTGCTCGACGACAGCGTGGTGCTCGCGCGCGGCACCGGAGACCCCGCGCACGTGGCGTCCGCGCTGCGCTCGCTGGGCCGTGCGCTGCTGCTCGGGCAGCGCGACTCGGCGCGGGCGCTCGCGCTGCTCCGCGAGGGCCTGGCGCTCTCGATCGAGCTGGATGAGCGTCCCGGGATCCTGGAGACGCTGGAGACGCTCGCCGGCGGTCGTCGAGCCGCGCACGGGCGCGGAACTGATCGGCTCCGCCGAGGCGGCGCGCGAGGCCGTGGGCGCGGCGCGCCAGCCGGACGAGGAGGCGTGGGTCGCCAAGGTGAAGGCGACGCTGCGCGAGGCGCTCGGCGACGAGGCATTCGCGCCAGGCGGTCCGCGCGGGCGGGGTCCTGTCGCTGACCGATGCCGTCGCGCGCGCAGTGTCAGAGCAGCCGATACGGGTATCCGAGGATTAACGGGAACGGGCGGAGGTGCTCACGTCGCCGCCGCGTTCACAGGCACCTCGCCGAGGACGGCTTCCTCCGCTGACGACGGAGGCGACGGACTTGGAACCCGAATGTCGCGACGGCGGGTCGCGACCGGAAAGGGCACTGTGCGGAATCCCCTCCATATGAAGGTCCTCGCGCGTGCGGAGTCCGCCGAGGAGGTCAGAGCCGTGTTGCGCGGCTGGCTGGCCGGCACGATCCCCGACCGGGAGCTGGGTGACGCCGAGCTCGTGGTCACGGAGCTGCTCACCAACAGCGTGCGCCACGCCGGGCTGGCACACCACGACGTCCTGCGCGTCCGCGCGACGGCCGATGGCGAGGTGCTCCATCTCGAGGTCGAGGACGACGGCCTGAAGGACGAGCCGCAGCGGCGGCCCGCCGACCCCATCGCCGGCGGGATCGGCCTGAACATCGTCGACGCGCTCGCGCTCGACTGGGGCGTGCGCCGGACCGAACACACCACGGTGTGGGTCCAGCTGCCCTGCCACTGGGCCGCCTAGCCGACCAGCCCCGCCGCTCGGCCGGCGGTGAGCGCGGCGCCCCGCGCGCCCATGAAGACCGCGTGCGAGCGCTCGAACGCGCCGATGTGCGCCTCCTTGACGGCGCGTGCCGCCACGCCCTCGGACCATCCACCGGCCATCACGAGCCGCGTGTGCGGGCCGGCGACGCGCGCCATCCGGTCGAGCAGGTCGCGCCCGCTGCGGGCCGCTGATTCGAGCGCGGCGCGCCACACGATGGCGGGGGAGGGGTCGGCGCCGATGTTGACCAGGCCGACGCGGTAGTCGTTCAGCCCGATCAGCTCGATCCCCTCGGGGTCGACCTCGAGCGCCGCCCGCTCGAGCGCGTCGCGACCCTCCGGGCCGACGCCGAGCAGCGCCAGGACGCGGCCGAGGGCGGCGCCCGAGCGCATCGCGCCGAGCAGGTTCTGGCGGTCGGGGACGGCGTGCCAGCCGACCATGATCTCGTCGTCCACCGCCTGGGCCACCTGCTCGCGGTCAAGCGGTGCGACCGCGCGCACGTACGCCTCGGCGGTGCCCCACGAGTCGAGCACTTCGCCCTCGCCGACCGCGCCCGCGCCGACCGCGGCGCTCAGGTGGTCGTGGCCGCCGACGGCCAGCACCGCGCCGCGCGCGGCGGGCAGGGCGTCGCCGACGCGGCCGAGCGGCGTGCCCGCGAACGCCGGCTCGGGCAGCAGCCCGGCGGGCGCTCCCGACCAGGCAAGCGTCTCGTCCCACCAGCCGCGCGCGTGCAGGTCGAGCCAGCCCGTGCGCGACGCCAGCGAGAGCTCTGCGCCCTGCTCGCCGCCGAGCCGGTGCACGACCCACTCGCCGACGCCCAGCCAGCGCACGCCGCGCTCGCTCTCGGGCACGTGGTCGCGCAGCCAGCGGTACTTCGAAACGGTGCGGAGCGCCCGCGAGGAGAGCCCGGTGGTGGCGCTGAAGTCCGGGAACTCGTCGTCGATCCGCCGCGCCTCGTCCTCGCCGCGCGAGTCGTACCAGGCGATCGACGGCACGACCGGCTCGCCGTCGCGCCCGAGCAGCACGCCGGTCTCGGCCATGCTGGAGACGCCGAGTCCGGCGATCCGGTCGCCCGGCACGTCGGCGAGGGCCTGCTGCGCCGCCGCCAGCGCGCAGTCGAGGAAGCTCTGCGGCGCGATCTCCGCGCCGGTCGGGACGGTCGTCCAGGCCAGGGGCGCCTGGCCGTGGGCGATCTCCTCGCCGTCGGGCGTGACGACCGCGGCCTTGCACGACGTCGTGCCCAGGTCGAGGCCCAGCAGGAGCTCCCTCACGGGGTGGAAACCTAGTCTGTCGCGGCGCTCACGCAGTCGAGCGCAGCCCGCGCCGCCAGGTCGTCCGTGACGAGCACATGGATCAGCCCCGCGCGCGCGGCTCCGACGATCGCCGGCCCCTTGACCGCTCCGGCGGCGACGCCGATCACGGTGCCGGCGTTGCGGAGCTGCTCGCGGGACACGGCCAGCAGGAGCTTCTCGTTCTCGAATCCGACGGGCTGCCCCTCCAGGTCGAAGTAGCGCGAGGCCACGTCACCCACCGCGTGCGCGAGGTCGGCGCGTGCGGCAAGGGCGTGAGCCGGCGCCGTCTCGACGTCTGCCGTCGGCGGCCCGATGCCGACCAGCGCGGCCGCGAGCCGGTCCCAGAGCGCCAGCCGGCGGCTGACCTGCTCGTCGGCCAGGAGCGTCCGGCGCAGCCGCGGCGAGGGCATCGCCGGGGAGTGCAGGAAGTCGACGTCGGCTCCGCTCAGCGCGGCGATGCGGCGGGCGATCTCGTTCGTCTGGAAGCGCGCGTCGATCTCGTCGAACGCGGCGACGGCGGGGATGAGGTGCACGCCGTGCAGCGGCGGGAACTGCCGCGCGCGAGCGATCTCCTCGATCGTGCTGCCCCATGACACGGCCATCGCGTCGCCGGGCGCCAGCTCGAGCCTCGCGATCTCCTCGACCGCGGGCGCGACGAGGACGTGCAGTCCGCTCCGGCTGGAGGCGGGGACCACGACCACGCGCCTGAGGCCGAGCGCGGCGCCGAGCGCCTCCGACAGGCGCTCGGGAGACGACGGGCGGCGGATCTCGATATGGACGATCCCCTCGTCGCGCGCGAGCTGCAGCATCCGCGACACGGTCGACCGGGACACGCCGAGCCGCTGCGCGACCTCCTGCTGGGAGAGCTGGTCGCGGTAGTACAGCTCGGCCGCGTCGGTCAGTTCTTGCACAAATGTGCTGGACAAATGTTCAGGCACGTCGTAGGGTTGTACCAGACAAACGAAACGAACCGCAAGTGAGGACGAACGCCGATGCCGCTCACGGACACCACCCGCCCCACCACCACGCTGACCACGGCCGAGCGCCGTGCCCTGCGCCAGATCCAGACTTCCGGCAACCGCTTTGCCGTCATCGCCGCCGATCACGGCCAGCCGCTCGTCGACATGCTCGACGGGCTCGGCGTGTCGAGTGCTCCCGAGGAGCAGCGGGCGTTCAAGGCAGATCTCGTCGACACGATCGGGCGCGACGCCAGCGCCGTGCTGCTCGACCCCGACGTGTCGATGCCCGACATCGTCGACCGCGACGTGCTCGCGCGTGACGTCGGGTTGATCGTCCGGATCGAGGCCGACGGCCACGAGGTCGAGGGCGACCTGCGCCGCTCCGGGCTGATCCCCGGCCTCGGCGCCGCCGGCGCGCGCGCCCTGGGCGCCACCGCCGCGAAGGTCATGGTGTTCCTCCGCGCCGACCGCGAGGACCTCGACGGCTACACCGCCGAGACGGTGCGGGCCACGCTCGAGGACTGCGCGCGCGCCGACCTGTTGTGCGTGATGGAGCTGATGACCTACCGGCTCGACGACGAGAGCCCGGAGGAGTTCGCCGGCCGCAAGGAAGACCTGGTCGTCGACGGCGCGGTCTTCCTGCAGGAGTGCGGCACGAAGGTCCTCAAGCTCGAGTACCCGGGCAGCGCGAGCGGGTGCCAGCGCATCACCGACGCGATCGACGTGCCGTGGGCCGTGCTCTCGGCCGGCGTCGATCACGAGGCGTTCTGCGGGCAGCTGCGCGACGCGATGGACGGCGGGGCGGACGGGTTCATCGCCGGGCGCTCGCTGTGGAAGGAGGCCGTCGGCCGGCCCTCCGCCGAGCGGCGGGAGTTCCTCAACGGCGTCGGCCGCGCTCGCATCGAGGAGCTCCTGGCGATCGTCGACGCAGCGGGGTAGCGGTGGAGCAGCTGCTGCTCGGCCTCGATGTCGGCACGACCTATTGCAAGGCGCTCGTGCTCGACTCGGAGGGGCAGGAGCTGAGCGAGGCCCGCGCGCGGACGCCGTGGGCCTCGGTGCCGACCGGTGCCGAGCTCGATCCGCACGTGGTCACGCGGACGGTCCACGAGGTGGCCGCGAGCGCGCTCGCCGACGCCCCCGCGGGGGTCGTCGCGGCGGTCGGGGTCGCCGGCATGGCCGAGACCGGCGTGCTGCTCGATCGCCGCGGCGAGCCCGTCGGCCCGGCGATCGCGTGGCATGACGTCCGCGGGACGGATGAGGCACGCGCCATCGCGAGCGAGCTCGACCGGACGCGGTTCGCCGCGCAGACCGGGCTGCCGGCCTCGCCGCTGTGCTCGCTCGCCAAGCTGCGGTGGCAGCGCTCGCACGACCCGGGCGCCGCCGCCGCGGTGCGCTGGCTCGGCATGCCCGAGTGGATCGCGCGCTCGCTCGGCGCTGCGGACGTCGCGGAGCTGTCGCTGGCCTCGCGGACCGGGATGCTTTCGCTGCGCGATGCCGAGTGGTGGCCGGAGGCGCTGGCCTGGCTCGGCGTGCCGGAGAGCTTCGTCGCCGAGCTGGTCTCGGCGGGCACGCCGCTGGGGAGCGTCGGCGACGCGCTGCCCGCGGCGCGGGGCGCCGTCATCACCGTCGCCGGGCACGATCACGTGACGGCGACGGTCGGGGCGGGGGCGACGGGCGACGGCGACGTCCTGCACTCGTCGGGGACGGCGGACGTGTTCGTGCGCAGCGTCCGGCAGTCGCTCGAGCGCGAGCAGATCGCCGACGCGGTCAGCAACGGCGTGACGGTCGGCTGGCATGTGCTCCCGGAGCGCTGGGCGCTGCTCAGCGGCAACGAGCTCAACGTGTCGCTCGCGTCGGTGTTGCAGATGCTCGGCGTCAACGGCCAGGCCGAGCGAGAGGCGCTCGGCGCGGCCGCCGCGGAGCTCGGGCCGGACGCGCGATCGCTGCGGGTCGAGGGCTTCGGCGGCGACGGCCCGCTGTCGCTGCACGGCATCGCACCCGGCATGAGCCCTGCCCACGTCTGGCGGGCCGCGCTGGCGGCGGGAGCCGATCTCAGCGCCGCGACCCTGGCTCGCAGCGACGCGGTCGGCGGGTCGCGGACGCGCATCGTGGGGACCGGCGGCGGGGTGCGGGGCGCCGCGGCGCGAGCCGTCAAGGAAGAGAAGCTGGGTGCGATCGAGTGGTCGCCCGTCCAGGAGGCGACCGCCCGGGGCGCTGGGCTCATGGCGGGCGTCGCGGCGGGCTTCCTGGCGTCGCCCGAGCCGCCGGGCGCGATCAGCGCTCGCTGCTGACCTCGGCCTCCATCGCGCCGAGCACCGTGACGCTGTGGGCTGCCACGGCACACGCGGTCGTCGCCGCGTGGACCGGGTCGGCGCCGCCTGCGAACGACGAGACGAACGCGGCCGCGAACGAATCGCCTGCGCCGGTCGGGTCGACCTCGTGCACGGCGGGTGCACGGACCGTCACGGGCGCGTCGGCGTCCCAGCGAGTGGATCTCCGCGCCCGCCGGGCCGTGGGTCTCGCACACGAGCGTCCCCTCGTCGACGAGCTCACGGGTCGTCAGCCCGAGCGCGGCGAGCTCGCCCGGCGAGGGGAACACGAGGCTCGCGCGGCGGGCGAGCTGCGCGGTGCGCTCGCGCGCCTCCGGCGGCGAGTCGGGACGAAGGTTGGGGTCGAGCGAGAGCCGGGCGCCGGCCCGCAGCCCGGCGGCGACCGTCTGCTCGACGGTGGTGGCGAGCGGGTCGCCGAACCCGATGCTCGAGCCCGAGACGTGGATCCAGCTCGCCTCGCCGGCCGCGCGGGCCGCGGCCTCGGCGTCGATCGCCTCGGCCGCCGAGCCGCGGACCGAGAAGAAGAAGTCGCGCCCGCCGCTGCTGTCGTAGGCGACCATCGCCACCGCCGTCGAGCGGCCGGCCGCCGTGGTGAGCACGGCACCGTCGACGCCGTCGCGCTGCAGCCGCTCGCGCAGGTGGCGGCCGAAGGCGTCCTCGCCGACGGCCCCGGCCAGCCGCACGGGAGCGCCCAGGCGCGCCGCGACCGACGCGAAGATCGCCGGCGCCCCGCTGCAGAACGGGCCGTCCCAGGTCCCGGGCAGCGCGACCTCGCCGTCGCTCTCCGCCCGCCGGAGCTCCATCAGCACCTCGCCGACGGCGAGGATCATCGGCCGGCCCGCCGTCCCCGATTGGGGGACGGCGGCCGCTGCCGTATCGCACCGGGCAGGAGGAGGGTCATCCCGGTCCGAAACTTATCGTCGCCTGAGCGCGTCAGACGGCTTGCTTGGCGCCGGCGTAGTGCTCCACCGTGCGCCGGTAGTTCTCCGCGATCTGCGTGGCCGCCGTGTCCGCGTCGATGTCGCCGTCGCGCCACTGCGAGATCGGCTCCCAGAAGATCGTGCGGCCGATCGCGAAGCCGATGAAGCCGTCCACCTGGGCGGCCTCCTCGAGCCAGTGGGCGACGGTGGCCTCGTCCGCGCCGGCGCCGAGGACGACGCAGCCCACCTGATCGCGGCCGTCGGCGCGGGCGGCCTCGGCCACGAGCCGGTAGTCGTCGGCGCTGGTCATGCCCTCGACCTTCCACACGTCGGGCTCGATGCCCGCAGCGTGGAGCTCCTCGATCGCCTGGACCACGAGCTGCGGGCGCTGGTCCGCGGACTGCCCGGGCTCGAGCGGGACGATCAGCTCGAACAGGTACTTCGTCTCGCGCGGGGCGAGCCAGTCCGACAGCTCAGCGAGGCGGGCGGCCTGCCGGCGGTTCATCTCGGTGTCGCCCTCGGGGTTGTATCGGACGAGGACCTTGGCGAAGTCCGGGTCGAACGCCTCGATGTGCTCGCCGAACTGCTCGCCGAACTCGAACTCGAACTCGGGTTGCGAGCTCTTCTCGGTGGCGATCGCGAGCGTGAGGCCGTTGGCCTTGGCCTCGCGCGCCGCGGCGGCGCCGTTCTCCTCATCGGTCAGGGCGCCGAGCACACTGCGGTCGGCGGTGTCGGCGACGGCGAGCAGGCCTTGACCGATGATCCGCTTGGCCTCGGCCATGCGCGCGCGCTCTGCGTCGGTCGGCGCGCCGGTGATGCCGAACATCTTCGTCGCGAACGACGTGCGGTGGTCGAAGGCGAGGATGTACAGCGGTCGGTCGTATCCGAGGCTCATGCGAGCGCTCCTTGGGTTCGGGGTGGGGGAGGTGACGTGAGTGGCGCTGCGGTGGCGGTGCCGTCGGGCACGAGGTTCACGAAGCAGGACCGGCCCTCGGCGAGCTCGTAGACCGCGACGCGCGCGGCCTCGCGCGCCATCGCGAGGTCGTGCTCCAACGGGCGGGCCGCGCGCTGTGCGTGGCCGAGGATCGTGGGATGCACGCGGATGCCGGCGCGGCGGGCGAGGTCCTCGCTGACGCGGACGGCATCGCCCGCCGCCTCGGACATCACGGCGATGGCGGTGCCGGCCGGTGCCCGGTCGCGGAGCGCGGCTGCCACCGCGTCGAGGTCGATGGGACGCTCGGGTACGAGGACCAGATCGATCCCGGCGGCACTGGCGACCGCGTCGGCGAGGTAGCCGTTGGGTGCCCCGAGGGTCTGGAGGAGGAAGGCCCGGCCGGGCAGCGAGCGACCGGTCACGCGCAGCTGGTCGATCGTGTCGAGCGCCAAGCCGATCGCCGAGTGCATGCCGATGGTGGCGCCCGTGCCTTCGACGTCCTGGTCGATCGTCGCCGGGATGAACGCCACGGGGATTGCGTCGGCCAGCACCCGCGCGCCGAGCGCGGAGCCGTGGCCGCCGATCACGACCAGCGCCGTCGAGGCCGAGGGCCTCGAGCGCCTGGACGCACGCGTCGCGCCCGGCCGGGGTCTCGAGCGCCTTCCAGCGGCTCGTGCCGAGCCAGGTGCCTGCCTCGTGCGAGCGCGCTTGTGCCTCGTCGCCGGTCATCGGAACCGCGCGCCGCTCGGCAAGCCCCTCGAAGCCGCCCTGGATGCCGCAGGCCTCGCCCCCGATGCGCTCAGCTCGCTCGCACACGCCGGCGATCGCGGCATTCATGCCCGGTGCGTCTCCACCACTGGTCAGGACGCCAAGGCGGAGCCGTCGTAGTGGGTGAAGCGAAGTTTCGATAGCGCTCGTTTTATCAGCACCACTGCTCTCGCGCAAGCAAATCGAAATAACTCGGCGTTCGAACGAAACCATTCGCACGAGGATGGGTGTTTCGGTTACGCTGGAACGATGGAGCAACTCCGCAAGTCACGGCCCCGTTTTCGCTGACGAGCGGCAGGCGCGGATCGCCGAACTTGTGTCTGTGCGCGGTCGCGCTCGGATCGGCGAGCTTGCGGAGACGTTCGGGGTGACCGAGCCGACGATTCGCAAGGATCTGAGCGCGCTTCAGGAGCGAGGGCTGCTGAAGCGGACGCACGGGGGCGCGCTCGCGGTGCATCCGAACGTCGATCGGGAGCTCGCGGAGCGGCAGGAATCGCATCGCGCGAGCAAGGAGGTCATCGCCGAGGCGTGCCTGCAGCTGCTCCGGGACGGCGACTCCGTGTTCCTCGACAGCGGTACGACCGTCGAGGCGATTGCCCGCCGCATCGCGGCCGAGAGCAGCCTGCGCCTCTCGGTGCTGACGAGCAGCCTCGCCGTCGCCACCGCGCTCGCGGAGGTGTCCACCATCGACTGCGTACTGCTCGGAGGACAGGTGCGCCGTGTCGACGGCTCGGTCGCCGGCGACCTGGCGCTCGAGAACCTCCAGCGCTTCACCTTCAGCTCGGCGTTCCTCGGGGTGAGCGGCTTCTCCGAGTTCGGCATCACCGTCGGCAGCCTCGCCGAGGCGGCGCTCAAGGGCGGGGTCATCGAGCGGGCGCGCCGCGTGGTGGTGCCGATCGACAACAGCAAGGTCGGCGCGACGGACTTCGCGCGGGTCAGCGTGCTCGACGCGGTCGACGTGGTGGTCATGGACGACGCGTCGCCGGCGGTCCGCGAGCTCTGCGCCGCTTTCGACATCGAACTGATCACGCCGTAGGCGTCGGGCTGCGGCTCAAATTCTGATATTCGAATCGTTTCGAATCGGCTTGACTTTCTTCGATTAGCCCAATAGCGTTCGTCGAGCCGGAAGTGGTCAGTTCGGCCGAGGCCGTCAAATTCGGCCCTGCGTTCGGAGGAGGAGGAGATCCAGCAATGAGCGGCAACACCCGGGCACCCGGGCGATCGTCCGTGCCTGTGCACAACCAACCCTCGAGACGAGGCGAAGGCGATGGCTGAGCCGATTATCGAGGCGAAGAACCTGGTGAAGAGCTTCGGCAAGGTGAGGGCGCTGCGCGGAGCCAGCTTCACGGTCTACCCGCAAGAGGTCGTCGCGCTGATCGGCGACAACGGGGCCGGAAAGAGCACGCTGGTGAAGACGCTCGTGGGGGTGCATCCTCCCGACAGCGGCGAGATCCTCTTCGAGGGCAAGCCGGTGTCGATCGCGACGCCGCACGACTCGCGCGATCTCGGGATCGAGACCGTCTACCAGGATCTTGCCCTGGCCGCGGAGATCGACCCCGCCGCGAACATGTTCCTGGGCCGCGAGATCATGCGCGATGGGTTCCTCGGGAAGCTCGGCTTCCTCGACAAGGCCGAGATGCGCAAGCGCAGCGACGAGGCCTTCGACTCGCTCGGGGTGAGGATCCAGGACACCGGCGCGCGCGTGGCCAACATGTCCGGCGGTCAGCGCCAGGGCATCGCGATCTGCCGCGCAGTGACGTGGGCCAAGAAGGTCGTCTTCATGGACGAGCCGACGGCGGCGCTGGGCGTCGTCCAGACCCGCAACGTGCTCGACCAGATCAAGCGCGTGCGCGAGCACGGCCTCTCGGTCGTGCTGATCAGCCACAACATGCCGGAGGTCTTCGAGGTCGCCGACCGCATCGAGGTGCTGCGCCTCGGCGCGCGCGTCGCGCGGCTGCGGCCCCAGGACGTCTCGATGGAGGACGTCATCGGGGCGATGACCGGCGCGATGACATTCCACGACGACGACGAGGAGAAGCGGTCATGACGACGCCCGTCATCCCGCCCGACGAAGAAGAGCTCGACGAGGCGCCCGAGACCGAGCCAGACGAGCCGCTCTGGCAGAAGCTGCTCGGAGGGTCGGAGATCTCGATCGCCCTCGATCCTGCTCGGCCTCATCGTCGTGTTCTCGCTCCTGAGGTGGAACGAGTTCTTCGACATCTCGAACGCACGCAACATCGCCACCGACGCAGCGGTGCTGCTGGTGCTGGCGACGGGCCTCACCTACATCATCATCACGGCCGGCATCGACCTCTCGGTCGGCGCGGTACTGGTGTTCTCCGGCGTCGTGTCGGCGAAGGTCATGAACTCGATGGGCGGCAACGACTGGGGCGTCATCCTCGTCGGCCTCGTGGTCGCGATGGTCGCCGGTGGCGCGTGGGGGACGCTCAACGGTTTTCTGATCACGAAGGCGAACATCCCGCCGTTCATCGTCACGCTGGGCACGCTTGGCATGGCGCTCGGCTCGGCGCTGCTGATCACCGGCGGCGTGGATGAGCGCGAGGTGCCGTTCAAGCTGATCGAGACGATCGGCTCCGGCCGGCTCTTCGGCGAGATCCCCTACCTGGTGATCATCGCCGCGGCGGTGGCGCTTGTGTTCGGGATCATCCTCGCGCAGACCCGCTTCGGCCGGTACACCTACGCGGTCGGCTCGAACCCCGAGGGTGTCCGGCGCGCCGGCGTCAACGTCGACCGGCACCTGATCAAGGTCTACATGCTGGGCGGCACGCTGGCCGGACTGGCCGGCTTCCTCTCACTCGCTCGCTTCGGCACCACGTCGATCGGCGGGCACTCGACCGACAACCTCGACGCGATCGCGGCGATCGTCATCGGCGGCACCAGCCTGTTCGGCGGCGTGGGCACGATGGTCGGCACGCTCGTCGGCGTCTTCATCCCGGCGGTGCTGCGCAACGGCTTCGTGATCGTCGGCGTGCAGCCGTTCTGGCAGCAGGTCGCCGTCGGTGCCGTTCTGATCCTCGCCGTCTACCTCGACCAGTTGCGGCGCTCGCGCTATGCGCGCTAGCGGCCGGATGTCCACCCTCAAGAGGAGGAAAGAAGGAATGCACGGAATTTCACGATCGCGGTGGGCCGTTGGCGTCCTCTGCGCGTCGCTCGCACTCGTCGTCGGCGCCTGTGGCGACGACGACGGCGGGGGCGGTTCAGGCAGCAGCAGCAGCGGCAAGAAGGACTACAAGATGACGCTGATCGCCGGCGTCAAGGGCGACGAGTTCTACATCACGATGAACTGCGGTGCCCAGGCTGAGGCCAAGAAGCAGGGCGTGACGCTCGACTTCCAGGGCCCCGACCAGTTCGACGCCACGCTGCAGACGCCGATCGTCAACGGCGTCGTCGCGAAGAAGCCGGACGCGATCCTGATCGCACCGACCGACGCGAAGGCGATGTACGTCCCGATCAAGCAGGCGGCCGACGCCGGCATCAAGATCGTGCTCGTCGACACCACGCTCGAGAACGCCGACCTGGCGGTCTCGCAGATCGCCTCGGACAACGTCGGCGGCGGCAAGGCCGCTGCGAAGGCGCTCGCCGACGCGATCGGCGGCAAGGGCAAGGTCCACGTGAACAACGTGAAGCCCGGCATCTCGACCACCGACCAGCGCGCCCAGGGCTTCGAAGAAGAGGCCAAGTCGCTGGGTCTCGACTACCTCGGGCAGGAGTACAACCAGGACCAGCCCGACAAGGCAGCCGCGATCACCAAGGGCATCCTCGCCAAGAACCCCGACCTCGCGGGCATCTTCGCGACGAACCTGTTCGGGGCCGAGGGGGCCGCGGCTGGCCTGCGCGAGTCCGGCAACAAGACGGTGAAGATCGTCGGGTTCGACGCCGGTCCGAAGCAGGTCGCCGACCTCAAGGAAGGCCTGCTCCAGGCGCTCGTCGCCCAGAAGCCCGGCGACATCGGCGCGCAGGGCGTGCAGCAGGCCGTCGCCGCGCTGAACGGTGACGCGACCAAGAAGAAGATCGCCACGGGATCGACGATCCTCACGAAGGACAACCTCAGCGAGAACGAGGACGCGACGTACCAGTCCGACTGCTGAGCCACGCGACTCGCCGGCCCGCCTTTGCGCGGGCCGGCAACGCGTTCCCGCAAACCTTCCGACATCGGACCACTCCATGAAAGCTGTTCTGTATTCAGAGCCGCGCGTCTTCGCCATCGAAGACATCAGCGCGACGGACCCCGGTCCGAACGATGTCCAGATCCGCGTCCACCAGACCGGGCTCTGCGGCACCGACAAGCACATCCACGAAGGGGACTTCACCGCGGAGTTCCCGCTCGTGCCCGGCCACGAGATCGTCGGCACGGTCGAGTCGGCCGGCAACGACGTGACCGCCTTCGAGCCCGGCCAGTGGGTCACGGTCAACCCCAACATGAGCTGCGGGCGCTGTGACCAGTGCCGGCGCGGGCGCCAGCTCCTGTGCCGCAACCTCACGGGTATCGGCTCCAACAGCGACGGCGGCTTCGCCGAGCTGATCACGGTGCCCGCCGACGCCGTCTTCGACGTCGCCGGCCTCGACGCGGACGTCGCCGTCTTCGCCGAGCCGACCGCGTGCGCGCTCCACGGGCTGGAGACGCTGCGGCCGCGGCCCGGAAGCACCGCGCTGGTCCTCGGCTCCGGCTCGACCGGGCTGCTCCTGGCCCAGCTGCTCGCGTCCGGTGGCGTGGCGCACGTGACCGTCGCCTCGCCGCGGGAGAACCAGCTCGCGCGTGCGCGCGAGTTCGGGATCGACTCCACCGTGCAGATCGAGCGCGACTGCCCGGAGGACAGCGTCCGCAAGCTCTACGAGCAGTCAGAGGGCGGCTACGACTACGTGGTGGAGGCGACGGGCTCGGCCCGCGTCGGAGAGAAATGCGTCGGCCTCACCCGGGACGGCGGCACCGTGATGGTCTACGGCGTCACGCACCCCGACGACACCTTCCCGGTGCACCCCTACGACCTGTTCCGTCGCGAGATCACGATCAAGGGCTCGTTCGCCGAGATCTCCTCGTTCCCGGCCGCGATCGCGGCGCTGCGGTCCGGCAGGGTGCGCACCGACGGGCTCATCACCCATCGCTACGGCCTCGACGACTACGGCCGGGCGCTCGACGACTTCGCCAACGACAAGACGCTGCACAAGGCCGTCGTCAGCCCGCTGGCCTGACGAGCTCGCGTGACGGCAGCCACGACGCACCTGAGGGCGTACGTCTCCCTCTGGTCGGCTGACCTGCTCGCGCTCGGTGAGGCTGTCGATCTGGTCGCCGACTGCGCCGACGGGCTCCACGTCGACGTCTTCGACGCCCACAACGTCGAGGAGTTGCTGTTCGGGCCCGACGTCGTCGTCGCGCTGCGCGCCCACACGGACGCGCTGCTCGACGTCCATCTCAGCGTCACCGACGTCGAGCTCTGGACCGGCCGGTTCGTGGCAGCGGGCGCGGACCTGGTCACCGTCCCGGTGGCCGCGTGCCGCGACCCGGCGGCGACGGTCGAGGCGATCCATGAGCTCGGGGCACGCGCCGGTCTCGCCCTCCACGTCGAGGACCCGCTCGAAGCGGTGCTGCCGTACTTGGACGTCGCGGATCGCGTGCTCGTGATGGGCACGCGCCTCGGGATCAAGGGCGTCGACCTCGATCCACAGACACCCGGGCGCGTGCGAGCGCTCGCGCAAGGCCGCGCGGAGATCGTGGTCGACGGCGGCATCCGCCGCCACACCGTGCCGCTGCTCGCGGACGCCGGCGCCGATGGCGTCGTGCCAGGATCGCTGGTATTCGCCGAGCCTGATCCGCGGGCGGCGGTGGCCTGGATCCAGCAAGGGAGAACGTGATGCGACGCGCAACGCTGGCGGCACCCGGTGAGATCCGCCTCGAGGACGGTGTCGCCGTCCCCGAGCCCGGCCCGCAGGAGATTCGCGTGCGCTCACACTCGGTGGGGATCTGCGGCTCCGATCTCCACGCCCTCGCGGGCCACCACCCGTTCATCGACCTGCCGGTCGTCCCCGGCCACGAGGCCGCCGGTGTCGTCGACGCCCTCGGGGCGGAGGTCACCGACTTCGCGGTGGGCGAGCGCGTCCTGCTGGAGCCGAACCTGATCGACGGCACCTGCCTCTACTGCCGCAGCGGCCGTTACAACCTCTGCGAGCACCTGGTCGTCGTCGGATGCACGACGTCAGGTGCGCTGGCCGACGCGTTCGTCGCCCCCGCTGGGCGCTTCCATCACGTCCCCGAGGCGATGAGCATGACCGAGGCGGCGATGGTCGAGCCCCTCTCCACGGCAACGCACGCCGTGCGCGTCGCCGGCGACCTCGAGGGCAAGACCGTCGCCGTGCTGGGCGCCGGGACGATCGGCCTCCTGACCCTGCTGACGGCGCGTGCCTCGGGCGCTGTCGCCGCCGCCGTCACGGATCCCATCGACGCCAAGCGGGCGCTCGCGCTCGAGCTCGGCGCCGGTCTCGCCGTCGATCCGACGCAGGATGGCGCGGTCGAGCGCATCCGCGACGGCCTGCCGTGGCGCCCGGATGTCGTCTTCGACTGCGTCTCGAGCCAGGCCTCCACCGATCAGGCGATCGCGCTCGCGCTCAAGGGCGGGACGGTCGTCGTCGAGGGCGTCCCGCGCGGCGACGTGCGCGTGCCGCTCCCCTTGATCCAGGACCGTGAGCTGCGCCTGCAGGGGACCGCCATGTACACGCGCGAGGACGTCGAGCGGGCGGTCGGCCTGATCGAGGGCGGCGTCGTGCCGGCCGCTCGGCTCGTCACCGCCGAGTTCCCGCTCGAGCAGGCCGCCGAAGCGTTTCAGGCGGCGGCGGACGGGACCCAGATCAAGGTCCACCTGCGCCTGTAGGGGCGGTCACCAGGCGCCGTCTCCGGCGGTGGGGTCGGGCGGGAGGCAGCGGATCGCCTCGACTCCGTCGGTCGCGATCTCGCCGGCTCCGAAGGGGATGAGCACCGTGCTGCCCTTGCGCACCGCGAGGTCGCCGAGGGTCCCTTCGCCGTCGGTGACGAGCACGATCGAGAAGCTCTGGTCAAGGGTGTCGCCGGGCTTGATTCGCTGGGCGCGGAAGTAGGGGTCGGCCTCCTTGGGCAGCATGCCGCTGGAGGGCGTGGTCAGCGCGGCGGGGTCGATCGGCTGGAGGTCGAGTGACTGCAGCGCGGTGTCCCAGCCGAGCTCGAGGTGCTCGGGGCCGCTGTCGACGCCGAAGCGCTTCCACTCGACCAGCACCGACAGGTCGGTCGGCTCCTGCAGCTCGAGCAGCAGGATCCCGCCGCCGATCGCGTGCAGCGTGCCGGCGGGGACGAGGATGCCGTCGCCGGGTTTGACGGGGACCTCGTGGAGGGCTTGGAGCATCACGTCGGCGTCCTGCTCGTCGACCCAGGCGCGGGCGGTCTGCAGGTCCAGCGGCTCCTTGAGCCCGACGTGGACGGCGGCGCCGGGCTCGGCCTCGAGGATCAGCCACGACTCGGTCTTGCCGTAGCGGAGGCCGAGGTGCTGCTTGGCGAACGGGCGGCCCGGGTGGTAGTGGACGGGCAGGCGCTCGCCGGCGTCGAGGAGCTTGACCAGCAGGGCGGGGTCGGCGCCGTAGTGGGCGACGTGCTCGGGGCCGAGGAACGCCTCGGGGTCGGCCTCGATCGCGTCCTTGAGGACCGTGCCGTCCTCGAGCCGGCTCAGGCCCTCGTTCTCCGAGCCCCACGACGTGGCGGTCGAGCCGACCCAGTCCTCGGGCCGTCCGTCCTCGCCCTCGGGGACGCCGCGCAGCGCGTCGATGCGCGCGCCGCCCTTGTAGAAGCGGTGGAACTGGTTGGGCGGGAGGTTCAGTGGCTTCACGGTGTTCGCTCTCCGGAGCCGCGGGTGACGAGCTCGGTTGGGATGGTCACGGTCAGTGGTGGGCGCTCGTCGCCGTCGAGGCGGGCGAAGGCGAGCGCGGCGCCCTGCTCGCCGAGCTTCCACGGGTCGGCGCGGACGACGGTCGTGCCGAGCAGGTCGGCGAGCTCGAAGTCGTCGAAGCCGGCGAGGGCGACCGGGGGTGCGCCGGCGAGCGCGTGCAGGGCGCCGATCGTGTTGCGGTTGTTGGCGGTGAACAGCGCGGTCGGGCGGCGCTCGTCGGGGAGGGCGAGCAGGCGGGCGGCGGCTGCGCGAGCGCCGGCGACGTCGCGGGTGCCGGTCGAGAGCAGCGACGGGTCGAACTCGATGCCCGCGGCCTCGAGCGCGTCGCGGTAGCCGGTGATGCGCTGGCGCATCGTGTAGAGCTCGGCGTCGTCGGCGACGCAGCCGATCCGCGTGTGGCCGTGCGCGATCAGGTGCTCGACCGCGCTGCGGGCGCCGCCGAGGTCGTCGAGCAGGACGGTGTCGGCCTCGATGCCGAGCGGCGGGCGGTCGAGGAAGACGGGATGCGATGAGGCCGCGGCGATGTAGCGGTGGTCGGGCCCTGCGGGGACGATCAGCAGCGCATCGACGCGGCGGCGCAGCAGCGCGGCGACGAGCTCCCGCTCGCGGGCGGCGTCCTCGCGGGCGGAGGCGGTGATGAGCAGGAAGCCGCGGTCGCGCGCGGCGGCCTCGACCGCCTGGGCGACGGCGGAGTAGAACGGGTTGGCGACGTCCTCGATGACCAGGCCGAGGGTGGAGGAGGAGCGCCCGGAGCGCAGCGAGGCGGCGAGGTCGTTGCGCTCGAAGCCGAGCTCGGCGATCGCCGCGGTCACGCGCTCGGCGGTCGCGGGCGTGACGCCGGCCTCGGCGTTGATCACGCGGGACACGGTCTTCAGGCTCACGCCCGCGCGCTCCGCCACGTCCCGCATCGTTGGCCTGTCTGATGACAACGTTGTCATCCCTCCCGTCCGACGCTATTGGCTGCCGCGATGTGTGTCAAGGTCGCGCGATGACGCCCTTCGAGACGATCCTCTACGCCGTCGACGGCCCGGTCGCGACGATCACGCTCAACCGCCCGGAGCAGCTCAACACGATCGTGCCGCCGCTGCCCGACGAGGTCGAGGCGGCGGTCGGGCGGGCCGTCGCCGACGGGAGCGTGAAGGTGATCGTGCTGCGCGGGGCGGGGCGCTCGTTCTGCGCCGGCTACGACTTCGGCGGCGGCTTCAAGGCCTGGGACGACCAGATCACGACCGACGGCGAGTGGGACGCGGGCAAGGACTTCGCGTTCGCGACCGCACCGCAGAGCGCCCCGACGCAGAAGCTCATGAGCGTGTGGCGCGCGCCGAAGCCCGTGATCGCCCAGGTCCACGGCTGGTGCGTCGGCGGCGGCAGCGACTTCGCGCTCTCCGCCGACCTCGTGATCGCGTCGGAGGACGCGCAGATCGGCACGCCGTACTCACGCATGTGGGGCGCCTACCTGTCGGGCATGTGGATCTACCGGCTCGGGCTGACGCGGACGAAGTTCCACGCGCTGACCGGCCGGCCGCTGTCGGGCCGCGAGGCGGCCGACGTGGGTCTGATCAACGAGGCGGTCCCGTTCTCGGAGCTCGAGGCGCGGGTGGCTGGGTTGGCGTGCTGAGCTCGCGGGGATCCCGTCGTCCCAGCTCGCGGCGATGAAGCTGATCGTCAACCAGGCCTACGAGAACATGGGCCTCGCCTCGACCCAGACGCTCGGTCCGATCCTCGATGGGCTGATGCGGAACACCCCGGAAGCGCGGGCGTGGATCGAGCGCGCCGGGGAGGACGGCGTGCGGGCTGTGGTGGAGGAGCGGGACGGGCCGTTCGGGGACTACAGCCAGGGTGGGGAGGGGCAGCGGCCGGATCCGGGGAATGTGATCGAGCCGTAGTGGCGCCGGGCGTTCGTGGCGGGTCGTGACGAACGTCAACGGCGGCATTGAGGGGAGGGTTCCGGTGGGGGCGGCGGGCAAGTGGGACGCCTTCTATCCCTATAGCGGCAACAAAGCGTCCCGCTTGGCAAACGGGGACGGTCGTGCGCGCCGGGCGGCTCACCCCTCGCTTTCCTACCCAGCCGCCGTTGACGTTCCCGCCCGTCTAACCGCCCCGGCTGACGAGAGCCGCCAACACCCGAGCCCGAGCCGGATCGAGCACGCCCGCCGTCGGGTGCTCCACGCTCGCCGCGCCCGCCGCGACGCCCGCGAGAGCGGCGTCCAGCAACTCCGAGCCGCCCTCCCACGTCCCCGCCAGCGCGGCCAGGAAAGCGTCACCCGCGCCGATCGGGTTGCGGACCTCGGCGACTCGTGGCGCCGGGATCCACTCGACGAGACCGCTCTCCGCCACGGCCGCTCCCGCCGCGTCAGCCGTCACCACCGCCGCACGTGCACCCTGCCGCAGCAGCGCCTCCGCGGCCGCCATCGCGCGTGGCCGCGCGTCCGCTCCGCTCTCGACCGCCGCGCCGCCGCCGAGCCCCAGCGAGCCCTCTGCCTCGGAGAGGTTCGGCGTGACGAGGTCCGGTGCGGCGTCCAGCGCTCGCAGCAGCGTCGAGCCCGCCGCGTCGACCACGGCACGCGCGCCCGCTGCCTGCGCGATCTGCGTCAAGCGGCCGTAGGCGTCGGCCGGCGCACCCGGCGGCACCGACCCCGAGCAGACGAGCACGGACCGCGATGTCAGCCGCCCGCGCACCGCGTTCTCGTAGTCGGCCCAGCGGCGCTCGTCGACCCGCGGGCCGGGCTCGTTCATCACCGTCGTTCGCCCGCCGCGCTCCTGCACGATCATCGTCGAGCGGAGCTCGCCGCTGCACGGCACGCCGCTCAGCTCGATCCCCTCCTCGGCGATCAGCGCGGCAGCCGCGCGGCCCGTGTGGCCGGGGGCGAGCGAGACCAGCAGCGCCGAGTGGCCGAGCGCCCGCGCCGCCCGCGCGACGTTCAAGCCCTTGCCTCCCGCAGTGACCACCACGCGGTCGAAGCGCAGCACCTCACCCGGCCGCAATGAGGGCAGCGAGGCGGTGCGGTCCATCGTCAGGTTGGGGCCGGCGATCAGCATCGAGCCACTAGTGTCCCCGTCCGTCGTGAAGCAGTACCGGCTCAACCGACTCTTCCACGCGACCTCGGGCCGCTGCTTCGACGTCGCGGTCGACCACGGGATGCCCGGCGAGGTCGCGATGCTCACCGGCATCGAGGACATGGAGAAGGCGATCGACACGCTCGTCGACGCCAAGCCGGACGCGATCCAGCTCTCGGTCGGCCAGGCCGATCTGCTCCAGCGCCACCCCGGCCGCGACAAGCCCGCGCTCGTCCTCCGCACGGACACGCCGAACATCTACGCGGCCGAGGCGCCCGCCGAGGCGTGGTCGTTCATGATCGACGACCCGGTCGGCCACGCCGTCCGCCTCGACGCCGCGTGCGTCGTCGTCAACCTCCTCGACATCCCCGGCCAGGACGGGCTCCGTCGCGACTGCCTCGAGGCGATCAGCCACCTGCGCGCCGAGTGCGACCGCGCCGGCATGCCGCTGATGGTCGAGCCGCTCGCGTTCAAGGAGGGAGGGGGAGGGGGTTACGAGTCCAGCGGCGACATCAACCGCATCATGGGCCTCGTGCGCCAGGCGGTCGAGCTGGGCGCCGACGTCATCAAGGCCGACCCGACCGACGACATCTCCGAGTACCACCGCGTCGTCGAGGTGGCCCGCGTGCCGCTGCTGCTGCGCGGCGGCGGCCGCGTCACCGACAAAGAGATCCTCGAGCGCACCCACGCCGTGCTCGAGCAGGGCGCCGCGGGCATCGTCTACGGCCGCAACGTCATCCAGCACGACAACCCGGCCGCGATGACCGGTGCGCTGATGGCGGTCGTGCACGACGGCGCGACGGTCGACGAGGCGCTCGCCCGCCTCGCGTGAGCGTCGCCCGGATCGGCATCGTCGGCGGCGGCCTGATGGGCCGCGAGCTGGCGGCGGCGATCGGGCGCTGGGCGGCGCTCTCCAACCATCCGGTCACGCCGCGGTTGGAAGCGGTGTGCGACACGAGCCCCGAGGCGCGAAGCTGGTTCGAGCGGATCGACAGCGTGCGCCTGCTGACCCACGACCGCACCGCGCTGCTCGAGGACCCCGACCTCGACGTGCTCTACCTCGCGGTCCCGCACCACCTCCACGAGGCGCTCTACCTCGAGACGATCGCCGCCGGCAAGGACTTCCTCGGCGAGAAGCCATTCGGCATCGACCTCGCCGCCGGCCGCCGCATCGTCGCGGCGCTCGAGGACTCGAGCGTCTTCGCCCGCTGCTCGAGCGAGATGCCCTACTTCCCGGGCGCCCAGCTCGCCTACGACACGATCCGCTCCGGCGCGCTCGGCGAGCTGATCGAGGTCGAGCACGCCTTCCTGCACTCCAGCGACCTCGACCGCGACAAGCCGATCAACTGGAAGCGCCAGGCCGAGTTCTGCGGCGAGGCGGGCGTCATGAACGACCTCGGGATGCACGTCCTGCATCTGCCGCTGCGGCTCGGCTGGCGGCCGCGCAGCCTCCACGCGACGCTCCAGGACATCGTCCAGCAGCGACCCGGCCCGGACGGCGAGCCCGTCCGCTGCGACACCTGGGACAACGCGACGATCCACGCCGACGCCGGCTTCCCGCTCACGCTCGCGACGAAGCGGATCGCCCCCGGCGAGACGAACACGTGGCGGATCCGGGCGCTCGGCATGGACGGCGGCGTCGAGTTCTCCACCGCCAACCCGAAGGTGGTCAACCGCTTCGCCGTCCGCGATGGCCGCCAGGTCTGGGAGCGGCTCGAGACCGGCAGCCAATCCGCCTTCGCGACGGTGACCGGGCCGATCTTCGAGTTCGGCTTCTCCGACGCAATCCTGCAGATGTGGGCGGCCTACCTCGCGGAGCGCGAAGGGGCCCTCGGCGACCGCCTCGGCTGCGTCACTCCGCAAGAAGCGCTGACCGCGCACGAGATCTTCCACGCCGCGCTGGAATCCGGCGCGTCGCGGTCTGTCGTCACGTTGTCCGATCGCTGATCGTCCAAGCGTCCACACACGGCCTCCACGGCTTGTGTCCGCAGTTTGCGGCGGATACCTTGGCTCTGCCTGGGGAGGTCACTTGAACGAACGCATTCCCGGCCGGAGCGCCCTGCGGGTGGCATGGGCAAGCCTTCTGGTCGTCTTCGCCGCCTATGTCGCAGTCGCTCTCGGTCTCGGCGGTTCGAGCGTGCTCGATGCGTTCTCCAGCTGGGTGTACATCGGCCTCGGGCTCGGCGCGTCGGTGCTCCTCGCGCTGCGCGGCTTCACGAGCGACGACCGCCGGGGAGCGTGGCTCGCGCTGTCCGTCGGGGCGGGGATGTACGCGATCGGCGAGCTGATCTACGAGCTCGCCTACTCCGACGCCCCTGAGCTCGCGCCCTACCCGTCTGTGGCCGACGCGTTCTGGCTCGGCTCCTACCTCGCGGTCGGCACCGGGATCGTGCTCGTTCTGCGCGCGCGGCTGCACCGCGCCTTCCACGCCACGATGTGGCTCGACGCTGCGATCGGCGCGACGACGATCGCCGCCCTGGCGGCGACCGTCGCGTTCGACCCCGTGCTCACCGACACCGCGGGCTACGGGTGGGAGGTGGCGACCGACCTCGCCTATCCGCTCGCCGACCTCGGCCTGCTGGCGCTCGTCGTGACGCTGCTGGCGCTGACCGGCTGGCGCCCAGGCCTCGGCTGGGCGCTGTTCGCGGTGGCGCTGTCGGCGTCGGCGGTCTCCGACATCATCTACGCGCGGGAGATCGCGCTCGGGACCGACGGCCAGGACACGCTGCTCGCCCCGGTCTGGCCGGCCGCCACCCTGCTGCTCGCCTACGCCGCTTGGCGCCCGCTTAACGCGTCGTCGCGCAGTGGGATGCCGCTCGCGCGGGTGTTCATCTTCCCTGCCTTCTTCACGCTGCTGGCGCTGGCGATCCTGGTCTACGACCAGATCCACTCCGTGAACACGCTCGGCGTCGTGCTCGCCGCCACCGCGATCGCGCTCGCCGTCGCGCGGATGGCGCTGTCGTTCCTCGACAACCTCCGCATGCTGCGGCGCGCGCGCCACGACGCGCTGACCGACTCGCTCACCGGACTGGCGAACCGGCGCGCGTTCATGGAGGAACTCGAACGCGGGCTGGAGGGCGGCGCGGAGGCTGAGCCGCAGATGCTCGCGCTGTTCGACCTCGACGGCTTCAAGCGCTACAACGACGCCTACGGGCACCCGGCCGGCGACGCGCTGCTGCAGCGGCTCTCGGGCGACCTGAGCGACGTCGTCGAGGACCACGGCCGCGCCTTCCGCCTCGGCGGCGACGAGTTCTGCCTGCTGATCAACGACGGCACCGGCGACGAGCTGTTCCGTGACGCCGCGAGGGCACTCGAAGCGCGCGGCGACGGCTTCGACGTGACCGCCTCCTACGGCGTCGTGCGGCTGCCCTCCGACGCCGACACCGCCGAGGAGGCGCTCCACCTCGCCGACCGCCGCATGTACGCGGCGAAGGAGGCGCGCCCGAGCTCGGCCGGCCTGCAGACCCGCACCGTGCTGCTCAAGGTCCTGTCCGAGCGCGAGCCCGACCTGCTCGAGCACTCGACCGACGTGATGGCGCTCGCCCGCGGCGTCGCGCGCCGGCTCGGGCTGCCGATCGAGGAGCGCGACGTCGTCGCCCGCGCCGCCGAGCTGCACGACATCGGCAAGATGGCGATCCCGGACGCGATCCTCAACAAGCCGGGGCCGCTGGACGACCGCGAGTGGCGCTTCATGCGCCGCCACACGATCATCGGCGAGGACATCCTCAACGTCGCGCCGGCGCTGCAGCCGGTCGCCGCGCTGGTGCGCGCGAGCCACGAGCGCTGGGACGGCAAGGGCTATCCCGACGGTACGGCCGGTGACGCGATTCCGCAGGGCGCCCGCATCGTTGCGGTCTGTGATGCGTTCAGTGCCATGGTGCAAGAGCGTCCCTATCAGGCGGGTCTGAGCGTCAGCGAGGCGGTCAACGAGATCGAGCGCTGCGCCGGCACGAACTTCGACCCCGCGGTGGTCGCGGCGTTCGCGGCCGAGATCCGCTCGGAGGCGGTACCCGCGTGAGGCGCGGCCTCGCGCCCGCGCTCGTCGCCCTCGCCTGCCTGGGGATCGCCCCCGCGACGGCGCACAGCGCACCGGGTGACATCGGCATCTCGGACGAGGGGAACTGGTTCGGCAGCTCCGGCCGTGTGCTGCGCGTCCCAAGCGGTGGCGCCGCCTCGCTGCTCGCCGGCGGTGCGCCGCTGAGCGACCCGATGGGCGTGGCGGTGGCGGCCGACGGCGCACTGCTGGTCGCCGACGAGGGCGCCGAGGCCGTGTTCTCGATCGATCCCTCCGGTGCGGTCGACACGGTCGTCAGCGGCCAGGGTCTGCAGGACCCGATGGGCATCGTCCTGGCGCCCGACGGCAAGGCCTACATCTCCGACCGCCAGCGCGACGAGGTGCTGCGGCTCGACCTCGCCACGGGCGCGCTGTCGCATGTCGCCGACGTCCAGAACGTCACCGGCCTCGCCATGGACAAGGCCGGCAAGCTGCTCGTGACCGACGGCGTCGCGCTCCGGCGCATCGATCCCGGGACCGGCGCGATCACGACCGTCGCGACCGGTGCGCCGCTCGCCGACCCGCGCGACGTCGCCGTCCAGCAGGACGGGACGCTCTACGTCGCGGACGAACACCAGGTTGTGAAGGTGAACCCGACCAACGGTGCGAAGTCCGTGCTCGCGAGGGGCGCGCCGCTGAGCGATCCTCGGGCGATCGACATCGAGCCCGACGGCGACCTCGTGGTGGCCGACGGCCGGTCCGCCGGCGGCGCCGTGATCCACGTCGACCGCGAGACCGGGGTCATGTCGATCCTCGCCAGCGGCGGCGCGTTCCGCGTGCCGGCCGGGCTCGGCGTCGTGGGTGGCGCCGGCGTCGATCAGAGCGGCGGCGGCAACGGCGATGCGGACGGCCCGGCCGCTCCGCCGCCTCCCACCGATCCGGGCACGCCGGGCGACCCGGGCACGCCGGGCGGCCCCGGCTCCCCGGGCACTCCCGGCACGCCGGGCACGTCCTGGCGGCGGCGGTGTCACCGTCACCCTCCCCGACGGCAGAACCGTCACGCTCCCGCCTGGCGTGACCGCCGGCACCTCCGGCATCCGGGGCGTCGACTTCGCCGCCCCTTCGTTCCTGCGCAAGCCGAAGCTGAGCGCCACGCGCTTCCGCGCCGCCCGCCGCGGCCGCAGCTTCATCGCGGCCTTCCGCGTCGGGACCGCGATCCAGTGGCTGCTCAACGAGCCCGCGCGCGTCACCGTCGGTGTGCAGAAGTCCCGCCACCTCAGCCGCATCTGCCGCCGCAAGGCACGCAGCAGCCGCCACCGCACCGGCACGCGCTGCCGCAAGTGGGTCACCCTCAAGGGCCGCGCCTCGAAGGCGAGCCTCGCGGGCGTCAGCTCCGTGCGCTTCCGCGGGCGGCTCAAGGGCAAGACGCTCAAGCCCGGCCGCTATCGCTTCGTCATCCGCGCCCGCGACGGCGCGGGCAACGTGAGCAAGGCGCGGCGCCCGGTCTTCCGGATCGTCCGCTAGACGCGGGAACAGTTGGCCCGCCGGGCGCATCCGGGGGCGACATACACTGGGTTATGTGCCCCGTCAGGAAGCGATTGTCGTCACCGGTGCCCGTGAGCACAACCTCAAGGACGTCACCGTCAGCATGCCGCGTGACGCCCTCGTGGTCATCACGGGTCTGTCCGGCTCGGGCAAGTCGTCGCTGGCGTTCGACACCATCTACGCCGAGGGGCAGCGCCGCTACGTCGAGTCGCTGAGCGCCTACGCGCGCCAGTTCCTCGGCCAGATGGACAAGCCGGACGTCGACTCGATCGAGGGCCTGTCGCCGGCGATCTCGATCGACCAGAAGACGACGTCGCGCAATCCGCGCTCGACGGTCGGCACGGTCACCGAGATCTACGACTACCTGCGCCTGCTGTGGGCCCGCATCGGCAAGCCCCATTGCTACAACTGCGGCCGCCCGATCGCGGCCCAGTCGGCGGAGCAGATCATCGACCAGATCATGGGCCTGGAGGAGGGGACGCGCTTCATGGTCCTCGCCCCGATCGTCCGCGGCCGCAAGGGCGAGTACGGCAAGCAGCTGCAGGAGCTGCGCTCGGAGGGCTTCACGCGCGTGAAGGTCGACGGCGAGCTGCGGCTGCTCGAGGAGGAGATCGTCCTCGACAAGAAGTTCAAGCACGACATCTCGGTCGTGGTCGACCGCCTGATCATGCGGCCGGAGCTGCGCAAGCGGCTCGCCGACTCGGTCGAGACCGCGGTCGCGCTGGCCGACGGCATGCTCGAGGTCCAGACGCTGCCCGACAACAAGGTCCAGACGTTCTCCGAGCGCTTCGCCTGCCTGCACTGCGGGATCTCGATGCCGGAGCTCGAGCCGCGGATGTTCTCGTTCAACTCGCCGCACGGCGCGTGCCCGCGCTGCACCGGGCTCGGCTCGCAGATGGAGATCGACCCCGACCTGGTGGTCCCGGATCCGTCGCTGTCGCTCGCCGACGGCGCGATCCTGCCGTGGTCGAGCGGGGCGTCGAACTACTACGAGCAGATCACCCAGGCGATCTCCGAGCGCTACGAGATCGACCTCGACACGCCGTGGGACGACCTGACCGAGGACCAGCAGGACCTGTTCCTGCAGGGCACCAACGGCGACCGCATCTACATCACGTACCGCAACCGGATGGGCCGGAAGCGCTCGTACATGACGAGCTTCGAGGGGATCATCCCCAACCTCGAGCGCCGCTATCGCGAGACCGACTCGGACTGGTCGCGCGAGAAGATCGAGGAGTACATGTCGGTGCGGCCGTGCCCGGACTGCAAGGGCGCGCGGCTGCGGCCGGAGTCGCGGGCGGTCACCGTCGCCGGCAAGCCGATCCACCAGTTCACCGAGCTGAGCGCGACGCGCGCGCTCGAGTGGATCGAGCAGCTCGAGCTGTCGGAGACCGACCGCGCGATCGCGAAGCTGATCCTGCGCGAGATCGAGGAGCGGCTGCGCTTCCTCGACAACGTCGGCGTCGGCTACCTGTCGATGGAGCGGGCGTCGGCGACGCTGTCCGGCGGCGAGGCGCAGCGGATCCGGCTCGCGACCCAGATCGGCTCGTCGCTGGTGGGCGTGCTCTACATCCTCGACGAGCCCTCGATCGGCCTGCACCAGCGCGACAACGAGCGGCTGATCGCGACGCTGGAGCGGCTGCGCGACCTCGGCAACACCGTGCTCGTGGTCGAGCACGACGAGGGCACGATGCGCGCGGCCGACCACCTGATCGACATGGGCCCGGCGGCGGGCGAGCACGGCGGCCACGTGGTGGCGGCCGGCACGGCCGACGAGGTCATGCGGGTCAAGGAGTCGCTGACCGGCCAGTTCCTGGCGCGCACCCGGACGATCGACGTCCCGGCGAGGCGGAGAAAGCCCGCCGGCTACGTGGAGATCGAGGGCGCGACGCAGCACAACCTCAAGAAGGTCGACGTGAAGGTGCCGCTCGGCGTGTTCTGCTGCGTGACCGGCGTGTCTGGCTCGGGCAAGTCGAGCCTCGTCAACGACGTGCTCTACAAGGCGGTCTCGAACCGGCTGCACCGCTCGCGCCTGCGGCCGGGCGCCCACAAGCGCGTGCGCGGGATCGACCAGCTCGACAAGATCATCTCGGTCGACCAGTCGCCGATCGGGCGCACTCCGCGATCCAACCCGGCGACGTACATCGGGCTGTTCGACCAGATCCGCGACCTGTTCTCGAAGACGCAGGAGGCGAGGGCGCGCGGGTACAAGCCGGGGCGCTTCTCGTTCAACGTCAAGGGCGGGCGCTGCGAGGTCTGCCGCGGCGACGGCCAGATCAAGATCGAGATGCACTTCCTGCCCGACGTCTACGTGCCGTGCGAGCAGTGCCACGGTAAGCGCTACAACCGCGAGACGCTCGACATCCGCTTCAAGGGCAAGACGATCGCGGACGTCCTCGACATGCCGATCGAGGAGGCGCTCGACTTCTTCTCCCACATCCCGAAGATCAAGCGCCGCGTCCAGGCGCTGCACGACGTGGGGCTGGACTACATGCGGCTCGGGCAGCCCGCGACGACGCTGTCGGGTGGCGAAGCGCAGCGGGTCAAGCTGGCTTCTGAGCTAAGCAAGGTCGCAACGGGTAAGACGCTCTATATCTTGGACGAACCGACCACCGGGCTGCACTTCGCGGACATCCAGCGGCTGCTGGAAGTGCTGCAGCGGCTCGTCGAGCAGGGCAACTCGGTCGTGGTGATCGAGCACAACCTCGACGTGATCAAGACCGCCGACCGCATCATCGACATGGGCCCCGAGGGCGGGGAGGAGGGCGGCGAGCTCGTCGCCTCCGGCACGCCCGAGGAGGTCGCGGCGATCGAGAGCTCGTACACGGGGCAGTTCCTGGCCGACATCGTCGAGCCCAAGGTGCGGGCCCGGCGGGCGCCGCGGCGCCAGAAGATCCCGGCCGCCGCGTGAGCGACCCCGACGCGACCGCCGACTGGCTGCTCAGCACCCAGGGCCGCCTGGCCCGGATCGCGGCCGGCACGCTGCTGATCCTGATCGGCCTCGGCGCGGTCGGCGGGTTCCTCGGCGTGATCCTGCTGCTGATCGGCGCCGTCCCGATCGCCTCGGCGGCCTACGGGGCGCTGCTGGTCGGCCCGCTGCTCGGCCGCGACACGATGGGCCGGCGGCCGGAGGATCAGCCTGAGGACAAGACGGACGACGACGAGGAGTCCGAGGACGAGGAGTCCGAGGAGTCCGACGACGAGCCCGACGACTCCTCCGGGGCGCCGAAGGCGGACCCCGAATGGAGCGCCCCGCCGCTCGCCACGGCCGAGCGGCCGGCGGGGCAGGAGCCGCGCACGCGCGACCTGCGCGCCGGAGAGGACTCGGGCCGCGAGTAGCGAGCGGTGAGCGAGCTCGCCGCCTTCCGCGACCGCTACGGCGTTCCCGCCGTCGGCGCTGCGCTCGTCACCGCCGACGGCGTCGTGGAGCTGGACCTGATCGGCGCGCGGGTGAGCGGCGGCCTCCCGGTCGGCGCGGGCGACGCCTGGCACATCGGCTCGTGCGGGAAGGCGATGACCGCCGCGCTGTACGCGCGGTTGGTCGAGCGCGGCGAGGCGGAATGGGGCCTTCCGCTCACGACGCTGTTCCCCGACCTGGAGATCGATCCCGGCTGGAGCGCCGTCACCATCGACGACGTCTTCGTCGGCGAATCGGGCCTCCAGCCGGACCTCAGCCGCGCGGCGATGGAGGCGGCATACGACGACATGCGGCCGCTCCCCGCCCAGCGCTCCGAGGTGACGGCGACCGCGCTCGCGCGCGCCCCTCGCCGGCCCGGGCGCTTCCGCGACTCGAACCTCGGCTACGTCGTCATCGGCGCTGCCATCGAGCGGATCGCCGGAGCCCCCTACGAGCAGGCGCTCGCGACGCACGTGCTCCAGCCGCTCGGCATCGCGTCCGGCGGCTTCGGGGCGCCGCCGGCGATCCGCGGCCACCGCGCGCACACCCCCGCGCCGCCCGACGACCCGCGCGCCGACAACCCGCCGGTCATGGGCCCGGCCGGCCGCCTGCACCTCACGCTCCAGGACTGGGCCCGCTTCCAGCAGGTCTTCCTCACCGAGGGCGGCGGCTTCCTCGAGCCCGCCAGCGTCGAGCGGCTGCTCACGCCGGCCAAGGCGCAGTCACCCGGCTGGGCCCCCGCCGGCGCCTCGATGGGCCAGCAGGGCTCGAACACGTTCTGGGTCGCCACCGCACTGATCGACCGCCGGCGCGAGTGCACGGCGATGGTCGTGTGCAACGACGGGAGGCGGCGGCTGCTCGCGGCGACCGCGAAGCTTGCCGCCCGCCTCCTGCCTGACTAGACCTTCGAGGGGTTCCAGCGCCGAACTCGATATAGGTAGAGTTCGGTCGTGGCGCGACGCCCTTCCCAGCAGACCGCGGCCGTCCTGACCGCCCTGGCGGTCGATCCTGAGCACTGGCGCTACGGCTACGAGCTGGGGAAGGAAGTGGAGCTGAAGGCCGGCTCCCTGTACCCGATCCTCATGCGGCTGGCCGACCGGGGTCTGCTGGAGAGCACGTGGGAGACCGCCGTGCCCGAGGGGCGACCGCCGCGGCACCTCTACCGGCTGACCGCGGCCGGTGCGCGCGCCGCGGCCGACGTCGCGCAGCAGACCTCGCGCGCCCGGCCGCACGCGGTGCCGCGTCCCGCGCGGAGTGCCGGATGAGCCCCGACCGCCTCCTGAGCTGGGCCGTGCGACAGCTGCCGGCGCGCCGCGAGGAGTGGGGGCGCGCGATGCAGGCGGAGCTCGCGGCGCTCGAGCCTGGCCTGGATCGGTGGCGCTTCGCGGTGAGCTGCACCCGAGTGGCACTGCGCCGGCCCGCGACGCTCAAGTGGCTGCCGGCGACGGTGGTCGTCATCGGCGCGTCGGTGCTGGCCGCCGGCATCCCGGTCGCCTCGATCCGCCTCGAGGCGTTCGCGATGCTGGCGCTCCTCGCCGCCGTCGCAGTGGTGCTCGCGTCGCTTCGGCCCGGTCGCCGCGAGCGGGACCGCGCGGCTCGTGCGCGCCGCCGGCTCGGCGCTCGTCGCCGCGGCGGCGCTGATGCTCGTCGCCGGCATCCGCCGGCACGACGTCGCCAGCGCCACTCCCGTGATCGTGGTCTGGACCGCGATCCTCTCGATCTACCTCGTCGCTGCGGCCAGCCTCGCAGCGGTCGGGAGCCGCACGCTCGCCTCCGGTGCCGGGCTTGGCGTCGCCGCCGCAGCGGCGTGGCTGGCGGCGGTGCTCGTCCATCCCGGCGTGGCGAGCTCCAACGGGCCCGCGGTTCTGGCCATCGCGATCGCCGCGCTCGGCGCAGCATGGGTGAGTGCCGAACGCCCGATCGCCGGGCTGTGCGCCGCCAGCCACCACGGCGATGCTCATCGCGCTCCTGATCGACGGTCCGCTGCGCGCGTTGGCTCCCTGGGTGAGCAACAGCGCGCCACCGGTCTACCCGCCCGAGACGGTGCACCGGCTCGTCGACTCGGTCGGCGTCTGGCTCCTCGGCTGCCTACTCGCGGCGGCGTTGAGCCTCGTCCTGCTGCGCTCGGTCCGCGCCCGCCTCGTCACCGCCTGACGCGGCGACGAGGCGGAGCGGCCTCAATCAACCCCCGAAGCGCGAGCGCAGGGCCTGCACGTTCGCGACGTACTTCTGCGTGTCGTCGAACAGGCCGCGCGACTGGACCGAGCCGAGGCCCTGGTAGTAGCCGGCGATCGCGGCGCTCTCGTCGCCGCCGGTCTGCTGCAGCAGGTGCTGGAGGTAGAGCACGCCGGCGTGGACGTTGTCGGTCGCCGAGCCGGTGTCGAGCTTGCGGCCGGCGAGGTTCTGCTCCACGTAGTCCCACGTGCCGGGCATCACCTGCATCACGCCGCGGGCGTTGGCCGAGGAGACCATGCCGTTGTTGAAGCCGCTCTCCTGCCACGCGATCGCGGCGGCGAGGGAGGGCGACACGCCGTACTGCGACGCGACGGACTGGATGTCCCCGGCGCCGAGGCGCGTCGGCGTCGGCTCCGGCCCGTGCGCGGGCACCACGCGCTGCGACGGCAGCGGCTCGGAGGCACGCACCGGCGTCGGGGCGCCGGACGGCAGCTTGAGCACGGTCCCGGTCAGGAGCGGCGCGGTGGGATCGAGGCCGTTCGCGGCCGCCATCTGCTCCGTCGCGACGCCCGCGTTGGCGGCGAGGCCGGACAGCGTGTCGCCCTGGCGCACGACGTAGGAGCCGAGCACCGCGGGGGCGCCCTGGGAGGGCGCGGCGGCCGCGGCGGCCGGAGCGGCGGCCTGGGGCGCGGAGCCCTGGAGCGCGATCGCGCCCTCGGCGACGGTCGGCACGTTGACGGTCGAGCCCAGCACCACCTGAGCGTCCTCGGACAGCCCGTTGAAGGCCGCGACGGTGCGCGTGGTCAGGTTGTTGGAGGCTGCGATCGACCACAGCGTCTCCCCGGGCTGGACGGTGTGGGGAACAGCCGCATTTGCAGGCGAAGCTGCAGCCAGAAGGATGAATGGGGTCACGGCGAGAAGAGATCGGCGGAATCGCATGCCTTCGGTTTAGCCCGCATTCCGCCTGGATGCACTTCGGCGCGCGGCCTTACGGTGACCTGCACGCGACGTTGCGGCGGCATACTGCCCCGTTCATGGACCCCGCACAGCTGAAGCTGTGGGCGCAGAAGTGGCGCTGGTACGAGCGCAACTCGCTGCCCTGGAACCGCGCGCGCATCCATCTGGAGTTCGCGCGCCGCGAGGCGTTCTGCCGCTGGCCGGTGCAGGGCAACGTGCTCGAGATGCTGCAGGAGGGGCGGCTCGAGCTCGGCCCGCACGTGCTGCTCGAGCCGAACGTCTGGCTGACCGCGATGTCGCCCGGGCGGATCCGCATCGGGGGCGGGACGTTCCTCAACCTCGGCGTCCAGGTCGCCGCGGTCGAGCTCGTCGAGATCGGCGAGCACTGCATGTTCGCCAACGGGTGCTTCATCACCGACGGCAACCACCGCTTCGACGATCCTGAGAAGCCGGTGCCGTGGCAGGGCTTCACGTCCAAGGGCCCGACCCGCATCGGCGACAACGTCTGGTGCGGCGCCAACGTCGTCATCACCAGCGGCGTGACGGTGGGGGAGCGCTGCGTGATCGGCGCCAACTCGGTGGTCACCACCGACCTGCCGCCGCGCTCGATCGCCGCCGGCGCGCCCGCGAAGGTGCTGCGGACGGTCGAGTACCCGACCTAGGACTTGCTGAGCATCACGATCACGCCGACGACGGTGGCGCCGAGGAACACCGTCATCGCGAACGCCGCCACGGCGACGTAGGCGAACCCGGCCGCCGCGCGACCGCCGCGCCGGGCCTCGCCCGACTTGACGCTGGCGTAGATCACGAACGAGTACAGGACCGTCACGCTGACGCCCGCGGCGAGCGAGACCCAGATCACCTGGCCGAGCCCGTGGAAGTCGACGACGCCCAGCATCTAGCCCTCCGCCGTCAGTGTGCGGCCGCTGACGACGCGACGGATGAGCGCCGCCGTGAGCAGGGTGAGCAGGATGGCCGAGACCACGACGGGGCCCGCGGTATGCGTCCCGAACGCCGCGACGATGGCGTAGGTGAGTCCGCCGACCGCCGCGGACGCCGGCAGCGTGAGCGCCCACGCAATCGCGATGTTGCCGGCGACGCCCCAGCGCACGGCGGAGAGCCGCTTGGCGGCGCCGGCGCCCATGATCGACCCGGTCATCACCTGGGTGGTGGAGAGCGGGAAGCCAACGTGCGAGGCCGAGAGGATCACGGCGGCGCCCGTGCCCTGGGCGGCGAAGCCCTGCGCCGGGTCCATCTTGATGATCCGGCTGCCCATCGTCTTGATGATCCGCCAGCCGCCCACGTAGGTGCCGAGCGAGATCGCGGTCGCCGCCGACAGGACGACCCAGGTGGGGACGTCGTCGGTGACCGAGAGGTTGCCGTTCGCCACGAGCGCCAGGAAGAGGACCCCCATCGTCTTCTGCGCGTCGTTCGTCCCGTGCGACAGCGAGAAGAGGCTGCTCGTGATGATCTGCCCGAGGCGGAAGCCGCGCGTCACCGGACCCGGGTGGAGGCGGCCGACGATCCGGTACGCGAGCGAGATCGCGACCGCGGTCACCGCGAGCGCCAGCACCGGTGCGACGAGCGCCGGGACGATCACCTTCTCGACGATGCCGGCGCCGAGCACGGCGTCCGGGCCCTGCGCCACGAACGCGGCGCCGACGACGCCGCCGATGAGCGCGTGCGACGAGGAGGACGGCAGCCCGAAGTACCAGGTCGCGAGGTTCCAGGTGATCGCGCCCACCAGCCCGGCGAACACGATCGCCGCCGTCACCAGGTCGGGGTTGACGATCCCGCTCGCGATCGTCGCGGCGACCTGGAGCGAGAGAAAGGCGCCGACGAAGTTCAGGATCGCGGCCATGGTGACCGCCACGCGCGGCGGGATCGCGCGGGTCGAGATCGACGTCGCGACCGCGTTGGCGGTGTCGTGGAACCCGTTCGTGAAATCGAAGGCGAGCGCCGTCCCGACCACGATCCAGAGGACGACGTCGTCCATGCCCTACCGGTTCTTGATCATCACGCCCTCGAGGATGTTGGCCGCTCGCTCCGTGGAGTCGATGGCCTCCTCGAGACGCTCGAAGATGTCCTTCCAGCGGATCACCATCATCGGGTCGATCCCCGTCTCGAACAGCGACGCGAGCGCCTCGCGGACCTTGCGGTCGCCGTCGTTCTCCAGCCGGTTGATCTCGACCGTGAAGTGGCGGATGTCCCCGAACGTGCGCAGGCGGGGAATCGCGTTGTTCAGCTCGCGGCAGGCGTGGTGGAGGATCCGCGCGAGGTCCTGCGCCTGGTCCATCGGCGCCTCGATGTGGTACAGCGCGAGGTAGTCGGCGACCTCCTCGATGAAGTCGACGATGTCGTCGAGCGCAGAGGCGAGGTCGAGGATGTCCTCGCGCTCGATCGGCGTCACGAACGTCTGGTTGAGGCGCTGGATGATGTCGTGCGTGATCCGGTCGCCTTCCTGCTCGCAGATCACGATCTCGCGTGCCAGCTCGCCGTGATCGGGCCAGCGATCGAGCATGCGCTCGAGGATGTCGCCGGACTGCACGATGTTGCGCCCGGCCTCCTCGAACAGGTCGAAGAAGTGCCGCTCGCGCGGCGCGAAAAGACGGGACAGGCCTGCCATAGGCGGGCCAGTCTAGTTGTGAAGCGGATGTTTACGCGTGGGCCCGCTTCGCGAGCATCTCCTTCAGTCGCTCCATCTCCTCCGGGGCGACGCCGTAGGCGTGCTCCGGGCCGGGGAAGGCGCGGGTCCGGACGTCCTCCGCGTAGTCGGTCACGGCGTCGACCATCGTCTGGCGCAGCTCGGCGTAGCGCTTGACGAACTTCGGCTTGAACGCGTCGTTGATCCCGAGCAGGTCGTGGTAGACGAGCACCTGGCCGTCGGTGCTCGGGCCGGCGCCGATCCCGATCACGGGGATCTCCATGTGCTCCATGATCAGGTCGGTCAGCTCGTTGGGGATCGCCTCGAAGACGATCGAGAAGCAGCCGGCCGCCTGGAGCGCGAGCGCGTCCTCGAGCACCTGGTTCGCTCGCTCGGCCGTCCGGCCCTGGGCGCGGTAGCCGCCGAGCGCGGTCGCGGTCTGCGGCGTCAGGCCGACGTGGCCCATGACCGGCGTGCCTGCCTCGACGATGGCGCGTGCGCGCTGGGCCATCTGGCCGCCGCCCTCGAGCTTGACGGCGTCGCAGCCCGCCTCCTTGACGAAGCGGTGCGCGGTGGCGATCGCCTGCTCGTCCGAGGCCTCGTAGGTGCCGAACGGGAGGTCGCCGACCATCAGCGGCGTGTGGAGGCCGCGGCGGACGGCGCGGGCGAGCATCAGGAGCTCGTCCATGGTGATCGGGACGGTGTCGCGGTAACCGAGGACGTTGTTGGCGGCGGAGTCGCCGACCAGGACGACGTCGACGCCCGCGTCTTCGACGATCGCGGCGGACGGGTGGTCGTAGGCGGTGACCATGACGATCGGCTCGCCCAGGGCGCGCTTCTCGGAGAGCTTGAGGAGCGTGACGGGACGCTGATCACGAGGTGGGGAGGACACTGACGGCTCCTTTCGGGTCGGCGCCCCGGCGATCCGGGGTCGCCGCCCTCTCGGTGAGGACGTTGTCGATGAGACGGGTGCCACCGATGGTGGCGGCGATGACGGCGAGGCGGCCGGGCTCCTCGAACGTGTCGGGGTCGACCATGGCGAAGTACTCGGGCTCGATGCCGTACTCGGCGAGCACGGCGCGGCCCGCGGGCAGGCCGCCCTCGGCGGCCGCGCGCAGCGCGCGGGAGAGGCCGACGGCCTTGGCGCGCTCGCCCGCGCTGAGGCGGACGTTGCGGCTGGAGAGCGCGAGGCCGTCGGGCTCGCGGATCGTCGGCCGGACGTCGAGCGTGAGCGGGAAGTCGAGGTCCTTGACCATGCGGCGCAGGACCGCGACCTGCTGGGCGTCCTTCTGGCCGAAGTAGGCGACGTCCGGCCGGACCATGTTGAACAGCTTCGCGACGACGGTGCAGACGCCGGCGAAGTGGTCGGCGCCCCGCTTGTCGCCCTCCAGGACGTCGGAGAGGCCTGCGACCCGCACGGTGGTGGCGAAGCCGGCCGGATAGACCTCGGCGGGCGCGGGGGCGAAGAGGACGTCGGCGCCCAGCTCGTCCGCGATGTCGACGTCGCCCTGCTCGTCGCGGGGATAGGCCTCGAGGTCGCGCGGGTCGTTGAACTGCGCGGGATTGACGAACAGCGAGACGACGACGTGGTCGGTGTCCCGGCGGGCGGCCTCGATCAGCGACGCGTGGCCGGCGTGGAAGGCGCCCATCGTCGGGACGAGGCCGACGGTGCCGTGCACGCTGCTGAGGTGCGCGCGGAGCTCGGGGACCGTGCGAATCGTCCTCATGTCGCAGCCAGTACCCGCGATGCGGCCACAAGAGCATCGAAGGCGTCGAGGATGTCCGGTGCGCGCTCTTCGATCGCGGCGCGCTGGCGGGCGATCGTGGCCTCGTCGCCGCGGGCGACGGGGCCGGTGAGCGCCTGCTCGGCGCCGTTGGCCGCCCAGTTGTCGAGCGCGGCGCGCGCGAGCGGGACGAGGAGCTCCCGCGGGACGCCGGCGGTGGCGGCGAGCCGCTCGGCCTGACCTTCGAGGGCGACGAGGAAGTTGGCGGCGATCGAGGCGGCGGCGTGGTACGCGGCGCGGTCCTCGTCGGCGACCTCGACGGGGCGCATCTTGAGCGCCAGCGCGAGCGCCGCCGCCGTCTCCAGCGCCGGCTCGTCGCTCCCGGCCACGGCACACCCCGCACCCTCGAACGGGGCCTTGCCACCCTCGGGCACGGTCATCAGCGGGTGCAGGCTGAAGCTTCGGCGGTCGCCGAGCGGCTCAAGCGTCGTGGCGCCTGAGCAGTGGCCGATCAGCACCGCCGGCGTCGCCTCGGCAGCGGCGCGGATCTCGCCGTCGGGCACGGTGAGGAGGACGAGCTCCGCCTGCGGGCGCGCGCCGCGGCCGAGCGGGCCCTCGACCTCGATGCCGGCCTCGCGGAGCGCGGCGGCCAGGGCATGGCCAAGCCGACCGGCGCCGACGATGGCGCAGTGCTCAGGGGTTGACTCGGAGGCGATCCGGTCCAGTTCTCGCATGAGATACCGGCTGGGGCATGGGGGCGGGACTGTGGTCGGACTGTGTCTTTAAGGTCCGTCCCTTCGTGGTGACGGCCTCGCCCTCCATGTTACCCCGCAGCGAGCGGGATTCATGCCCCTCCGCGCCGCCGGCCTGGTTAACCTCGTTGCCATGCCCAGCGCGGATGAACGCCGCGAGGAGCTGAAGGCCGTCTTCCGAGAGGCGTCGGTCTGCACTCGCTGCCCGCAACTCGCCCAGACCCGCCAGACCGTGGTCTTCGGGTCCGGCAACGCGAACGCCGATCTGATGTTCGTCGGCGAGGCCCCGGGGGCGAACGAGGACAAGCAGGGCGTGCCGTTCGTGGGCCAGGCGGGCAAGCTCCTGGATCAGCTGCTGGGAGAGATCGGTCTGACGCGCCCGGACGTGTTCGTCGTCAACGTCTCAAATGCCGTCCTCCCGGCAACCGCGATCCGCTGCCGCAGGAGATCGACAACTGCCAGGACTACCTGTTCCGCCAGCTCGACCTGATCGAGCCGAAGGTGGTCTGCACGCTCGGCAACTTCTCCACGAAGCTGCTGCGCGCCGACCCGTCGACCGGCATCACGAAGCTCCACGGCCGCGAGGAGGTCCGCGTGATCGGGCCGCGCGCCGTGCGGCTGTTCCCGATCTACCACCCGGCTGCCGCGCTCTACACGCGCTCGCTGCTCGACACGCTGCGCGCCGACTTCGCCCGCCTGCCGGACCTGCTCGCCCTCGATCCGCCGCCGCAGCCCGAGCCTCCGGAGCCGGAGCCGGTCGTGGAGGAGCCGGAGCTGGTGGAGGAGATCGAGGCGCGGGAGCCGGAGCTCTCCGACTCTCAGCTCGGGCTGTTCTAGCCGCGGCCGTCTGACTTCGCGCGCTCGTCGACCGTCAGCGCGTAGCGCTCGTGGTCGCGCCACTGGCCACCGATCAGCAGGTAGCGCGGCGAGTAGCCCTCGAGGCGGAAGCCCGCGCCCCGCGCGAGCGCGATCGAGGCGGCGTTCCCCGGCTGGATGTTCGCCTCGATGCGGTGGAGCGAGAGCGGGCCGAACGCGTAGTCGAGCACGAGCCGGAGCCCGTGCTTCATGAGGCCCTTGTTGGCGTGGAGTGCGCTCCCGTAGTAGCCGAGGAAGGCGGACTGGAACGAGCCGCGGACGATCTGGGAGATGTTGAAGACGCCGGCGATGTCGCCCGATTCGTCGTCGATCACGAGGAAGCAGGCGAAGTCGTCGCGCGCGCAGCGGCTGAGGAGCTCGTCGAACTGGTCGCTCCGCTCCGGCGGGTACGCCCAGGGCCGGTGCAGATCGCGGCTCTGATGCACCATCTCGAGGAAGGCGTCGCGGTCTGATGCCTTGAGCAGCCGGATCGACACGCGCTCATTTTGCACGGGTTCGCACCAATGCCGCGAGCTGGGCGCGTTCTCGATCGGACCTGCGGCCCAGCGCCCCGCGCGCGGAGACCCGGATCGCGAACGTCAGCGCCTGGGCGAGGTCGTCGAGCGCGGCAGCGGTCCGACCACGGTTCGCGGCCACGACCTCGCGCCTCCGGCGGGCGAGCAGCTCGTGCGGCTCGCCCGCGTAGGCGGGCCCGGTGGCATGGCCGCCGAGGTGGCGGACGCGCACGCGCGGATCGAGCACGGTCGGGATCCCCGCCGCGCGGGCGCGCAGGCAGAGGTCCATGTCCTCGAAGAAGAGGAACTGGCGCGCGTCGAACGGTCCGAGGCGGCGCAGGACGTCGGTCCGCGCGGCGAGGCAGGCCGCGATCGCCCAGCCGACGCTGCGTGGCCGCTCGGCGCGGTAGGGCTCGGCGCGCTCGCGCAGCGGCTCAGGGAGCAGCGGCGCGTGGACGAGCGCGGGCAGCAGCGCGCCGGCCGTCCCCGGCAGCGGATGCGCGGAGCGCTGCACCGAGCCGTCGGGGTTCAGCAGCCGCGGCACCCACAGCCTCCCGTCGTCCGCCCGCGCGACAAGCCGCGCGAGCGAGCCGTCGAGCAGCTCGCAGTCGGGGTTGAGGAGCACGGTCACGGGATGGCGCGCCCGCGCGACGCCGGCGTTGTTGGCCGCGCCGAAGCCGGGGTTGCCGCCGAGCTCGACGACCTCCGCGCCCGCTGCGCGCGCGAGCGCCGGCCCGTCGTCGGAGGAGTCGGTGTCGACGACGATCAGCTGCGGCGCGGCCGGCAGGAGCGACAGCGAGCGCAACAGCGCGGGGAGCGGCGCCGCCGAGTCGTGCAGGACGACGACGATCGAGAAGCTCACGCGGCGGCCTCCGCCAGCACCGCACGCGTGCGCCGCGCGGTCTCGGCCCAGCTCAGCGGCGCGATCTGCGCGCGGCCGGCCTCGAGCAGGCGCGCGCGGAGCGCCGGATCGGCGGCCACCGCGAGCAGCGCATCGGCCAAGCCCGCGGCGTCGCCCGGCGCGACGTACAGCGCGCCGTCCCCGAGCACCTCGCGGAACACGGGCAGATCGCTCACGATCGCCGGCGCACCCGCCGCGAGGCCCTCGACCGGCGGCAGCCCGAAGCCCTCGAGCCACGACGGCAGGACGACGGCGAGCGCGCCGGCGTAGAACGGGCCGAGGTCGTCGACCCGGCCGAGCCGCCGGATGCCCGCGCCCTGCGGGTCGAGCCGCCCCTCGCCGGCGATCGAGGAGATCCGCCTCGAGTCCCCGCGCACGGGCGCGGTGGAATGCGTCGGCGAGGACGTCCGGCGCTTTGCGCGGCTCGAGGGCGCCGACGAACAGGAAGTACGGCGCGCCGCCCACTTCAGTGGGCGCGACCGGCGGCCTCTCTGCGCCGCCTCCGAGCGCGCGCGGAGCGAGCGGGATCGCGTGCACACGCTCCGGCTTCAAGCCCCACGCGCGGATCGCTTCGCCGCGCACCGTCTCGGTGTCGCACAGCACCGCCGCGGCCCGCCGGGCCACCGCGCGCGGCCGCGCCGCCGCGTGCCACAGCCGCTCGTAGCGGGTGAAGTCCTGCGGCCGCTCCTCCCACGACCGGTCGTGCACGGTCAGCACGAACGGCGTGGCGCCCACGCGCAGCGGCGCCGGGGCCGGCGCCCACACGACGTCGACCTCGCCCACCAGGCGGTCGAGCCGCGGCAGCCCGGCGAACAGCAGCTTCGACGGCAGCAGATGCCGCACCGGCACCACGCCGCGGGGCACCATGGCTCGCCCGCGCGGCAGCAGCACGCGGTACTCGTCGTCCGGGTACTCGGCAGCCAGGGCTTCGAGCAGGGCCGCCGTATAGTGCGCCACTCCGCGAGCCCCGCCGCCGACCAGGCTGCGCCCGTCGACCCCGACCCTCACGCCCGCTGCCCGGTCACCGCATCGCCATCGACGCCCGCGCCGCCGCACGCCCCGAGCTCGGCGGGGTCGAGCGCTGGGCGCGCGAGCTCGCCACGCGGCTGCCGGCCCTGCGCCCCGACCGCTACGAGGTGCTCGCCCCGCGCCCCCGCCTGGTCCACCGCGCCGGCCATGCGTGGGAGCAGTTCGTCCTGCCGCTCCGAGCGGCCCGCGCACCGGCCCTGCTGTGCCCGGCCAACCTCGCGCCGCTCGCGCACCCGCGCACCGTGGTCGTCATCCACGACGCCGCGGCGCTGCGCCATCCCGAGTGGTACTCGCCCGCCTACGCGGCGTGGCAGCGGCGAATCCTGCCGGCCCTGGCCCGTCGCGCGCTGCACGTCGTGACCGTATCCGAGTTCTCTCGCGGCGAGCTCGTCGACCTGCTGCAGATCCCGCCGGAGCGCATCACGGTCGTCGCGGGCGGCGTCGACGCGGCGTTCACCCCCGAGGCGGATGCCGGCCGCGCGCGCGCCGCGCTCGGCCTCACGCGTCCTTACGTCCTCTGCGTCGCCTCCCAGACCACACGCAAGAACCTGCAGGCGCTCGTCCCGCTCGCCGCCGACATCGACGTCGTCGTCGCCGGCGGCCACCGCCCGCAGTTCGCGCGCGAGGCGGGCCTCGACGCGCTGCGCCACCTCGGCGCCGTCCCCGACGAACTGCTCCCTGGGCTCTACGCGGGCGCGGAGGCGTTCGCGCTCCCGAGCCTCTACGAGGGCTTCGGCCTGCCCGTGCTCGAGGCGATGGCGTGCGGCACGCCCGTCGTCGTCGCCGACAACGGTGCGCTGCGGGAGACCGCGGGCGCGGCGGGCCGCGTCGTCCCCGCCGCGGAGGTCCCGGTGGCCGTCCGGGCGGTGCTCGCAGACGCGACCGAGCGCGAGCGGCTCCGCGCCGCCGGCCTCCAGCGGGCGGCGGGCTTCACCTGGGACCGCACCGCACGCGCGATCGACGCGCTGCTCAGCGAGCGAATCGCCGCGCCGCGCGCCTGAACACCGCGAGCGCCGGGGCGCTGATGATCTTGCCATCGCGGACCCGGCGCAGCCCCGACCAGTCGAACGGATTGCGCGACCCTTCGCGGGAGATCCACGTGTACCAGATGACCTTCTGGATCCGGTACTGCTTGCGCGCCCGCGCGAGTTGCCGCAGCGCCTTGCGCAGCCTGGTGGCCTGGCCGCGCTCGTTCGTCACCAGCCCGGGCAGGCCCTTGACCTTGCCGCGCGCGGCGGCCCACGAGATCTCGGTCAGCCAGATCGGCACGCGGCCGTCGTGGAAGCGGCGCGTTTCCGTCCGCGCGAGCCGCACCAGCCGCATGATGTTGGCCGGTGAGCTGGTGTAGGGATGGAGCGCCACCGCGTCGAAGCTGCCGCGCCCGCCGGCCTGGTAGATCTCGCGCAGCGCGACCCAGCTGATGTTCGGCAGCCCGGCGAGGATGATCTTCGCGCCCGGGTCCTGGGCCAGCACCGCCCGCCGCGCCGCCTTCAGCAGCGCGACGTAGCGCTTGGCGAACGGCTGCGGAGTCCAGAACAGCGTCAGGTTGGGCTCGTTCCAGATCTGCCAGTTCCGGATCGGCATCCGCGGCAGGTCCGGCCGCTCCGCCCACAGGCTGCCGTTCGGCCCGTAGCGCTGCACGAGCGCGGTGAGGAAGCGCGCGTAGGCCGCGGGGTCGTCCGGCGCCGAGCTGGGGCCGCCGGCGGACGCCCAGTCCGGTGTCCGGTGCACGACCGGCAGCACCGGCAGCCGATGCGCCGCCGCGGTGGCGACCACCGCGTCGCTGCCGGCCAGCGAGATCGCGCCGTCCGCCGCCTGGGACTGGCGCCAGTCGAACGCCACCCGGACGGTCTCGACGCCCGACGCCGCCATCAGGTCCCACTCGCCCGCGTACGCGTCGCCCGAGTCGGTCAGCGGCCCGTCGATCGTCACGCCGAGCCAGCCGCGCGGCACGCTGCGCGCCTCAGCGGGAGCGGCGGCGGCGAGCACCGCCACGAGCACCGCGAGCGCGAGACGACGCCGCACCGCTCAGCGCTCGAGCCGCCGAGCCGCCGCCCGGTAGACCCCGAGCGACCGCGCCGTCCGCAATTGGTCGCCGCGGACGCGCCGCAGCCCCGACCAGTTGAACGCGCTCCCCGATTCGTCGCGGGAGAGCCACGTGTACCAGACCACCCGCTCGATCCGCAGTCGCTTGCGCGCCTTGGCGAGCAGCTTCAGCGCCAGCTTCAGCCGCGACGCCTGGCCGCGCTCGGTGGTCACGAACCCCGGCGCGCCCGCCGTCTTGCCCTTCGCCGCCGGCCACGAAAGTTCCGTCAGCCAGATCGGCTTGCGCGTGTCGCCGTACTTGCGCATCTCCCGGCGCGCGAACTCGATCAGCTTGATCACGTTGCGCGGCTTGCCGGTGTAGGGGTGCAGCGCGACCGCGTCGAACGCTCGTCGCCCGCCCGCCTTGTAGACCTTGCGGAGCGCGATCCAGCTCTCGTTCGGCAGCCCCGCCAGGATCGTGCGCGAGCCCGGGTCGGCGGCTCGCAGCGCGCGGTGCGCCGCCTTGAGCAGCCGCACGTAGGAGCGCGCGAACGGCTGCTTGGACCAGTAGCGCGTGAGGTTCGGCTCGTTCCAGATCTGCCAATCGCGGATCGGCATCCGCGGGAGCGAGGGCTGCTCGGCCCACAGCGAGCCGGACGGCCCGTAGCGGCCGACGAGGGCGGTGAGGAACTGCGTATATGCCGCGGTCCCGCGCGGCGTCGCCGCGGCTCCCTGCCCCTGCTTCGCCGCCGCCCAGTTGGGCGTCCGGTGCACGACCGGCAGCACCGGCAGCCGCCGCGCGGCGGCGGCCGCGACGAGCCCGTCGGTCGCGGCGAACGAGATCGGGCCGCCCGCAACGGGCTGCATCTCGCGCCAGCTGATCGCCACGCGCACGTTCTCGACGCCCGAGGCGGCCATCAGATCCCACTCGCCCGCGAACGTGGCGGGCTCCTCGGTCAGCGGCCCGTCGACCTGCACGCCCAGCCAGCCGTGCGGCACGCTGCGCGCGTCCGCGGGCGCGGCAACGAGCAGCGCACCGAGCGCCGCGAGCACCACCGCGAGGCGCTTCACCCGCGCAGGCGCTCGATCACGTCGCTGGCCATGCGCAGGCGCAGGGCCAGGATCCGCGCGAGGTCCAGGAGCATTGCCTGGGCGAGCTCCGGCTCCGCCTCGGACAGCTCGGTGAAGCAGTTCATGTCGATGCGCACGACCTGCACGTCGGTCAGCGCGTCGAGCGTCGCCGAGCGCGGCGCGCCGTCGAAGAACGCCAGCTCGCCGACCACCGATGGCGCGTCGATCGTCTTGAACGCCGTCTCCTCGCGCGGCATCCGCACGGCCAGCGTCCCGTCGATCAGCAGGTACAGCGCGCGGTCGTCCTCGCCCGCCTGCACGAGCGCCAGCCCGGCAGACACCTCGCGCACCTGCGCGTACGTGAAGATCGTCGCCCAGTCGGCGGCCGTCGCCTCGGGCATGAACAGCAGCTCGGCCGACTCCTCGTGGGCCTCCTCGCTGACGATCTGGAACCCTCCGGCGTGATCGATGCTCACGAAGAGGCGGGGTTGGGCTCGGCGGCGTGCACTTCCTCGGGAACGGTAGCGGCCTGGCGCAGCGCCCAGACCTTCATCGCGCCCTTGCGCCCGCGCACTTCGAGCTCGTCCAGCGACTCCAGGTCATCCGGCGCCGTCGCGAGCCGTGCGCGCGTCGAGTCGGCCACGAACAGCTGGTAGGGCGTGCCCTTGGTCATGCCCTCCAAACGCGCCGCTGAGTTCGTTGTATCGCCGATGGTCGTGTACTCCAGCCGTCTTGCGCTCCCCACGTTGCCCGACATGACGTCGCCCGAGTTGAGCCCGATGCCCATCTTGAACCCGTCACCGAGCCCTTCGGAGCGGAGCCAGTCGTTGAATCCCTCCATCCGGTCGAGCATCTGCCGCGCGGCGCCGAGCGCCTTGTCGGCGTGGTCGTCGGAGGCGATCGGCGCGCCGAACACGGCCATGATCCCGTCGCCCATGTAGGCCACCAGCGTCCCGTCGTGGTCGAGGATCGCGTCGCTCATCTCGGTCAGGTAGCGGTTGAGCACGCCGATCACCTCGGCCGGCTCGCGCCCCTCGGCGAAGCTCGTGAAGCCGCGCAGGTCGCTGAACAGCACCGTCGCGGTCAGCAGCTCGCCGCCGAGCCGGACGTCGTCCTCGGTGTCCGCGCGCTCGAGCACCTGCGCGACCACGGAGTCGGGGACGAAGCGCGAGAACAGGTCGCGCGTCTGCGCGCGCTCGACCGACGCGGTCAGGTAGTGCACGACCAGCGTGCCCGTCAGCGCCACGGCGAGCCCGGTCAGCGGCACGACGACCGGGAGGATCAGCCCGCGGCCGAACGCGATCTGCGCGATCACCGCGTACAGCACCGCCACCGCCAGCCCGATCCCGAGCGCCACGAACGGCCGCAGCCAGATCCCGAGCAGGATCGGCAGCAGCGCGAGGGCGAGGGCGATCAGCAGGTCGGTGGTCTCGCTCGACGCGTGCAGGGGGAAGCCGCGCAGCAGCGTGTCGATCGCGTTCGCGTGGATCTCCGGGCCGGCCATCTCGCCGGCGGGCCACGAGGTGGGGTGGCGGTCCTGCAGCGACGGCGCGGTCGCGCCGATCACCACGATCTTGTTGCGGAAGGTGCCGGGCTTGTAGCTGCGCTTGACGGCGTCCGAGAACGAGACGTACTCGACGTGCCCAGGCGGGCCGGAGTAGTCGATCCAGGCGCCGTCGCCGCGCATCTTGCTGCGGTCCACCGGTTTGCCCGTCGCGCGCTCCACGGCGACGACCGAGAGCGTCTTCAGCTTGTCGATCTCGTACGGCACCCGCCGCAGCGCGCCCGACGAGCCCTCGGGCAGCAGCCCGTTGCCGACGCGCGCCTTGACGATGTCGGTGAACTTCTTCCCGCCGAATACGGCGTGTTCGCCGCGCGGCCCGACCTCGGTGGTGCTGAGCACGACGTTGCCGGCGTCGAACGTGGCCTGCGCGAGCGCCTCGTCGGCGTCGGCGTCGTCCGACTGCTCGGTGAACTGGACGTCGTAGACGATGACCTTCGGCTTGTCGGCCGCCACGCCGTTGAGGGCGCGGGCGAACGTCCGGCGCCCGAACTGCCAGCGCTCTTTCAGCTGGTTGAACGTCACGTCGTCGATGCCGACCACGACGACGTCGTCCGGCACCGCCCGCGCGCCGCGGATCTCGAAGCGCCTGTCGACGCTCGACAGCTCGGCGCGGTCGAGCGCGCCGGTGGTGTCGAGCAGCACGACGAGCCCGAGCGAGAACAGCGCCACCGCCGCGAGCATGGTCCGGCGCAAGCGGCGGGTGGTCGCGCGACGTCGCACGACCTGACGCTAACCGACGTGGGAGCGGTACGGGCGCGGAGTTCCTAGACTCGCGCGCTCATGGCCGGACCCCGAGTCGCGCTCATTCACGATTTCCTGCTTGACCTGCGCGGCGCGGAGCGGGTGTTCGCCGCCATCTGCGACGCCTGGCCGGACGCCGACATCTTCACCGCCGTGTACGACGAGCGCGGCACCGAAGGTCGCTTCGCGGACCGCACGATCAACACCTCGTTCCTGCAGCGCGTGCGCCCGACCTCGCGCACGTTCCGGCCGCTGCTGCCGCTGTACCCGCACGCGGTCGAGTCGTTCGATCTGCGCGGCTACGACACGGTGATCTCCTCCTCGAGCGCGTGGGCGCACGGCGTCCTCGTCGATCCCGGCGCGGTCCACGTCTGTTACTGCCACAACCCGTTCCGCTACGCCTGGTCCGAGCGCGAGGCGACGCTGCAGGCGCGCAACCCGCTCGTCCGCCCGGTGCTGCGCCGTGTGCTCTCGCAGTGGCGCCAGTGGGACTGGATCGCCGCCCAGCGGGTCGATCGGTACGTGGCGAACTCGCAGACCACCGAGCAGCGCGTGCGTCGCTACTTCGGGCGCGAGTCGACCGTCCTGCACCCGCCCGTGGAGACTCGACCGCTTCACGCCGGGCACGGTCGGCCAGCACTACGTCGTGCTGGCCGAGCTGATGGCCCACAAGCGGATCGAGGTCGCGGTCGAGGCGTTCTCGCGCCTTGGGCTCCCGCTCGTGGTGATCGGCGACGGGCCGGAGGGGCGGCGGCTGCGCCGGCTCGCCGGGCCGTCGGTCAGCTTCACCGGCCGTATCTCGGACGAGCGGGTGGCCGTGCTGCTCGCGAGCGCGCGTGCGCTCGTCGTGACCGCGGTCGAGGAGTTCGGGATCGCGGCGGTCGAGGCGCTCGCCGCCGGCCGGCCGGTGATCGCGCTCGACGAGGGTGGGGTGCGCGAGAGCGTGCAGGTCGGCGTGACCGGCGCGTTCTACGAGCGCGACGACCCCGACGCGTTGGCTGCGACCGTGCTCGCCTTCGACGCGCTCGCGGTCGACCCGGCGGCGTGCCGCGCTGCCGCCGAGCGTTTCAGCGTCCCGCGCTTCCAGAGCCGGCTCGCGGCGATCGTCGACGAGGCGACGTCGGACGAGCGGCCGCCGCGGCCCGGCGAGCGCTCAGTGCTCCAGGCGGGCCTGCTGAACGGTGCCCGGCGCGCCCGGCCGGCCCGCGCCGCGCGCCGCTAGCGAGCTACGCACCGGGGGGAAAGCTGCAGGTCGCCTTGCATTGCCGTGGATTAAGCGGGTTTGAGGGCCGTGATCTGCGAGCAGACCAGGATCTGGGCGTCTGCGCTCGAATCTTCGAGTTCTTGCGCCTGGGGTGGGCTTCCACCCCGTGTAAGAGCGCTCCGTTGATCGATTGGATCAAGGAGTGCGTAACAAAGTAGCTCCAGATGCGTTGTTGTAGGGCCTGCGCGTTGCGGCTCCCCCCGGTATGCGCAGACCCAACCTCGCTGGCTCCCCGCCATTCCCGCCTGTCCTGTGCGTTTGAGAGCACTTGACGCAGCGTCAATGCCTGGTTGCGCTAGCAACGACTTTGCCCTATAATTCCTACTACACGAGTTGGTAATGACCTCGAAAGGAATCATCACGAGTACGACCACAGAGACGCCGCGCGCCAAGCAGGCCGCGGACTACCAAGTGGACCCCACGCTCGACTCGCTGCAGCTTCTCCTGCGCGAGGCGGGCAAGTACGCCCTGCTCAAGCCCCATGAGGAGATCGAGCTGGCGAAGCGGATCGAGAAGGGCGACCTTGACGCCAAGGATCGCATGATCAACTCGAACCTCCGCCTCGTCGTGTCCAACGCCCGTCGCTATCAGGGCCAGGGCTTGTCGCTCGGCGACCTGATCCAGGAGGGCATGCTGGGCCTCATCCGCGCGGTCGAGAAGTTCGACTGGCGCAAGGGCTTCCGCTTCTCCACCTACGCGACGCTGTGGATCCGTCAGGCGATCCAGCGCGGCCTCGAGAACACGAGCCGCACCATCCGCCTGCCCGTCCACGTGGCGCAGCGGTCGAGGAAGGTCGGCCGCATTGAGCGCGAGCTGACCACGAAGCTTGGCCACGAGCCGTCCGACGAGGAGATCGCCGCGGTGGCAGACCTGCCGCTGGCCGACGTGATCGAGATCCGCAAGGCGGATCGCGCGGTCGTGTCGCTCGACAAGCCGGTCGGTGAGGATGGCGACACGTCGCTGGGCGACCTGATCTCGCTCGAGAGCCCCTCGGTCGACGAGGAAGTCCACGAGCAGCTCAGCTCGGAGACCCTGCTCGACGCGATCGCGGGACTGCCGGACCAGGAGCGTGACGTCATCGAGATGCGCTTCGGCGCCGGCGACCAAGAGCCTCAGACGCTCTCGCAGGCCGGCCGGAAGCTCGGTGTCTCCACCGAGCGGGCGCGCCAGATCGAGGAGCGCGCACTGCGGCGCCTCTCACAGCGCCCCGAGCTGATCGCCCTCCGCGAGGCGGCTTAGCTTCACCACCACGACCCGGATCCCAGGATCCGGGTCGTGACGTTTAAGGGCTACTGTCGGCCACGATGCTCGACTCGCTGCACCGCCGTCCCCGTGGCCGCAAACTCGCGCCGCTCCTCAGCTCGCTGACCGGCGGGCGGGTGGCGGCCGTGCCGGAGCGGGGGTCGACGCCGGAGGAGATCTGGTTCCACGATCACTTCCGCGAGGCGGCCGATCAGGTGCTCGACTTCGTCGACATCAAGCGCAAGCGCGTCGCGGACATCGGCTCGGGCGACGGGATCATCGACCTCGGGCTGAGCCTGCGCGGGCGCCCGCAGGAGCTCGTCGGCTACGACGTCAACCTCACGCCGGTCGACCACCTGCTGGAGCTCGCCGGGCGGCACGCGGGCGTGACAGAGCTGCCGGCGGGGCTGTCGTTCCGCTCGTCGGAGCCCGAGCGGATCGACGCGCCGGACGCGTCGTTCGACGTCGTCGTGACGTGGTCGGTGTTCGAGCACGCGCGCGACCCGCTCGGCCTGCTGCGCGAGATGCGGCGGATCGTGCGGCCGGACGGCGAGCTGTTCCTGCAGCTCTGGCCCTTCTACCACTCGTTCCGCGGCTCGCACCTGTGGGACTGGTTCCCCGAGCCGTTCCACCACCTCGGGCAGAGCGTCGAGGAGGTCGAGGCGGGCGTGCGAGCGAGCGACCGCCACCACGAGGTGTGGGCCGAGTACATGCTCGACGAGTTCCGGACGCTGAACAAGGTCACGGTCGACGAGCTGGGCGAGGCGGTGCGCGGCGCGGGCTTCTCGATCCGCGAGCTCGAGCTGATCGGGCACCGCTCACGCGTGCCCGCCGGCCTCGACGAGTACCCCCTCAGCGTGCTCGGTGTCGGCGGCGTCAAGCTGCTCGCCGTCCCGGTGTAGCGCCACGCCGGCGATCACGAGCGCCACGCCTACCAGCTCCGCCGCGCTCGGCAGCTGCGCGAGCACGACGATGCCGATGACGGTCGCGGTGGCGGGGAGCAGCGAGACCATCAGCGCGTAGGTCGCGCGCGGCAGCTCGCGCATCGCGAGCTGGTCGGCGACGTAGGGGATCACGCTCGAGGAGATGCCGACGCCGATGCCGGCGAGGATTGCGATCGGGTCGGTGAGGGCGGGCACGACCGCCCAGCCCGCGATCGGGGTGACGACGACCGCCGCGATCAGCATCGAGAGCCCGAGGCCGTCGATGCCGGTGATCGCCGGGTGGCGGGCGCTGCGGTGGGCGAGCACGATGTAGAGCGCGAACAGCGCGGCGTTGGCGAACGCGAGCGCGACGCCGAGCGGCTCGCCCTCGAAGCGCACGCCGGTGAGCAGGTAGACGCCGGGGACGGCGATCGCGAGCGCCGCGGCGTTGCGGACGGTGCGCGCGCCGAGCGCGGCGAGGGCGATCACGGGCAGGAACTCGATCGCCGCGACCGTGCCGAGCGGGAGCCGGTCGATCGCGACGTAGAAGCAGCAGTTCATGGCCGCCAGGACGGCGCCCCACTGGACCAGCAGCGTGCGCGCGCCGCGGTCGAGGCTCGGCCACAGGCGCCACGGGCGGCGCCACAGCGCGAAGATGAGCGCGGCGGCGGCGATCCGCAGCCACGCGACGCCGAGGACCTCGACGCGGGCGAACAGGAGGACGGCGAAGGCGGGGCCGAGGTAGTGGAAGATCGCGCTGACGACGAAGTAGACGTGCGGAGGCGGGCGGCGCATGCCCACACACTCGCGCGCGATCGCGCTGCCTTACATGGCCATTCGAAGGTATGATCCTGCGTATGGCTACGGATCTTCGGTCGAACGTCGACGCCACCAACCTTCGGCTTCTCGACGAGCTGCAGCAGGACGCGCGGCTGTCACTCGCCGAGCTCGGCCGCCGCGTCGGGCTGTCCTCGCCGGCGGTCGCAGACCGGCTCGCGCGCCTGGAGGAGGACGGCGTGATCCTGGGCTATCGGGCCCAGATCGACCCGCGGGCGCTCGGCTACGCGCTGAGCGTCGTCATCCGCATCCGGCCGGCGCCGCGCGAGCTGCGCAAGGTCGCCGACGTCGCGCGCGAGACGCCCGAGGTCGTCCAGTGCGACCGCGTGACGGGGGAGGACTGCTACGTGATGCGCGCCCACGTCCGCGACGTCGAGCACCTCGAGGAGGTCATCGACCGCTTCGCGATCTACGGCCAGACGACGTCGTCGATCGTGCAGTCCTCGCCGGTGCCGTCGCGCGGGATCAGCCTGCGAGCAGGCTGAGCACCCGCGCCAGCACGGGCTCGGAGAACGACTCCTCCCAGTCGCGGCTCCATCGCACGCGGCTGCCGCGCAGCGCGGGCCTCGACGTCGTCGGCGCGCGCCGCGGCCTCGCCGAGCGCGGCGCGATCGCCTCGATGCCCGGCTCGGCCGCGATCAGGTTGGTCGAGATCGCGCGCCAGCGCCTCGGCCGTCTTGTTCTCGAACGTGTTGGTCACCGTCACGCAGCCCCGCCGACGCCATCTCCATCGGCACGAGGCTCGGGTGCGGCGTGTACATCAGCGCGAGGCCGACGTCGTGCTCGCGCATGCAACGCGCCGTAGCCGGCCTGGGGCGCGCGCGGATGCAGCTCCATCAGCGCGCCGCCGCCGAGGTCGAGCCGCGCGCGCCGGCGCGGACCGACCCGATGCCGTGCAGCTCCCAGCCGTCGGCGAACGCGCCGCGCTCGAGCGCCCGGCTGAGCGCGAGCACGCCGAGCTCGAACATGTTGCGCGCGGCGTGCGGCTCGGGCCGGGCGTAGAACAGCAGCCGCCGCGGGCGGCGGCCGGCGAGCTCGGCCGCGGCCGGCGGGTCGATCGCGGTGATCGCGTTCTCGAACGCCGCGGAGGCCGCGTCGCCCGCGGCCTCGCCGGCCGCGTAGACGCCGATGCCGTGGCGGCGGAAGTAGTCGCGCAGCAGCTCGGTCGAGAACAGCGCCGTGTGCGGGAAGCGGTAGGACTCGGCGGCCAGCGCGGCGTGGCTGCCCATCGGGAACGTGAACGGCTCGTACTCCTGGATCAGGTAGAGGAAGCGCGTCGGCGTCGAGCGAGCGCAGCGCCGCGTGCGGCGACGTGGGCGGTCCACCACGTCGTCGCGATCGAAGCGCGTCCGCCGCGGCTCACCTCGAGCCCCGGCGACTCGCGCCCGAACTCGACCTCGACCTGGCCGAGCAGCCCGTCGAGCCCGCTGTAGGCCTCGACGTCGCTGCGCCACGACGCGGGCAGCGAGCCGACCGGGTCGACGGTGACGATGCGGACCCGCTCGCCGCGCTGCGGCGAGCCGCCGGGCGAGGTTGAACTTGCCGATGTAGCCCCCGAAGAAGTGCTGGAGGTCGATCGACGGGATCAGCAGGTTGATCCGCCGCGGCGCGTCGTCGCGAGACCGCGAGCCGCAGCGGCGCGATCTTCTCCGACGATGGCGCGGGCCGACGGCTCCGCGGGCGCGCGCGCTCCCGGCCGCGGGTCGAACGCCGGCGGCGGGAGCGAGTCGAGCCGCGCCGAAGCGGGTCGGCCGGTCGCGGGCGGTGGCGGCCAGCAGGCGGCGCCAGGCGAAGGCGTGGAAGAGCATCCACTCGGCGCCGAGCGTGTCGCGGCGGCGCGCCGAGCAGCTCCTGCGCGCCGCGCCACGCCAGCCCCGCGATCGGGGCGAGCGAGCGGTCGGCGCGCTCGAAGCGCTCGAGCTCGCGGCGCTTGGCCGCCGGCATCCGCTCCCCGCAGCGCAGCCGCAGCACGGCGGTGAACTGCAGCAGCCGGCAGGCGTCGACGTAGTAGTGCATGCGCCACAGCCGGATCCGCTCGCGCGGGTCGCGGCGCAGCGCGCCGAAGCGCTCGCGCATGCGCCGGCATGCGGTTGGCGGCCGCGTGGCCGAGCGTCGCGTCGCCGTGCTGGACGTAGTCGTAGAGCGGCCGCTCGACGAACGCGATGTCGCCGAGCGAGAGCGCGCACGAGCGCGAGCCAGTGGTCGTGGAAGTGCGCGAACTGGGCGGGCGGGAACGGCAGCGCGTCCTCGAGCAGGTCGGCGCGGAACAGCGAGGCGGCGCCGGTGACCGAGTTGGCCACCAGCAGCGACAGCAGGCTCGAGTGGTTGTTCGTGCGCCGGCCCCAGTAGCTGTCGGCGAGCACGCGGCCGTCGCGCCGCGACCACCCGCGCGTCGCTGTAGACGAGGCGGGCGTCGCCGAGCTCGGCCAGCAGCGTCGCGAGCTTGTCCTCGTGCCAGCGGTCGTCCTGGTCGGCGAGCGCGACGTAGGCCGCGCTCGGCGGGCGCCAGCGCCAGCGCGCGCTCGAAGTTGCGGTAGAAGCCGAGCCGGCGCGGGATTGCGGGAGAGCAGGAAGCGCGGGTCGTCGCCGAGCACCTCCTGGATCGCGGCGAAGCGCTCCGGGGCCGAGCAGTCGTCGCTGACCACGCAGACCCAGTCGGTGTGGGTCTGGGCGCGGATCGAGTCGACCTGGCGCCGGAACAGCTCGAGCGGCGGGTCGCAGGTGGTCATGCAGACGGCGACGCTCGCCTGCGCGGCGACGCGGCTCGACGGGAGGCCGGATCGGGATGACGGCGAGCTCGGCCTCCGCCTGCCCGCCGCCGCTCGAACCGTGCCCGCAGCCCCAGCGCGAGCGGCGCCGAGCGCGGGCCGATCCGCGCGATGCCCCAGAACCCGCTCGCGTAGCCGTCGGGCCCGTTGGCGTGCATGGTCTCCAGCCGCGGCATCCCGAACGCGCCGAGCGGCTGCTCCTCGCCGTCGACGAGCAGCGTCAGCGACGCGATCGCGCTCGCCGGGCGCGAAGCACGTCCCGGCCACGAACAGCGCCGTGCCCGGCGCCGACCGCCAGCTCCGGCGGCAGCGGGGACTCGAGGCCGACCTGCAGCTCGGCCATCAGCGCTCCTTGCGCCGCAGGAACGGCAGCTCGATGAAGCGGTAGCTCGCCGCCGCGATCGCGCACGAGACGGCCAGCGTGAGCACGAGCGCGATCGGCGTGGCGCCCTGCGGGATGCGGTTGACGAGGTCGAGCCCGGCGGCATCGAAGTCGTGCGGACTCTCGGGCAGGATCAGCAACTGGGCGAAGTGCCAGAGGAAGACGCCGTAGGAGATCAGCCCGAGCCAGCCAGCGGCGCCCCCGCCAGCAGCGCTGGGGGACGGCGCGCGGCGCGTCCCCGAGCACGTGCCAGACGAGGTTCCCGGGCGGCGGCGCGACCGCGGGCGAGGGCGCCGCGGCGTGACGGCCGGGACTGGCTGCCGCGGTCGTCATCCGCCCGAGCGTAGCCGAAGTACACTCGCCCGCTCGATGCAACGCGAGCAGCCGCAGATCGACCCGTACGCGCACGATCCCGGCCGCTGGGCGCACTCGCTGCTCAACCTCGCGGAGATCATGCTGCCCTGCCTCGACGCGGCCGGCGCGCGGTCGGTCGTGGAGGTCGGCGCCTACGCCGGCGACCTGACGGGCGTGCTCGTCGACTGGGCGGCGGGCTCGGGCGCGCGCGTGGTCGCGATCGACCCGTCGCCGCACGCGCGCTCGTCCGCCTCGCCGAGGAGCGCGCCGAGCTGGAGCTGGTGCGCGAGCCGAGCCTCGACGGCGCTGGCCGCGCCTCGCACCGGCGACGCGGTGATCATCGACGGCGACCACAACTACTTCACGGTCAGCGAGGAGCTGCGGCTGATCGCCGAGGCGTCCGGCGCCGAGCCTGCCGCTGCTGCTCTTCCACGACGTCGGCTGGCCGCACGGCCGGCGCGACGACTACTTCGCGCCCGAGCAGATCCCGGCCGAGCACCGCCAGCCGATCCACGAGGGCGGAGGGCTGCATCCCGGACGAGCCGGGGGTCGCGCCGGCGGGCTGCCCTACCGCGCGGCCGCGGCGCGCGAGGGCGGCCCGCGGCAACGGCGTGCTGACCGCGGTCGAGGACTTCGTCGCCGAGCGCGACGACCTGCGGCTGGCGATCGTGCCGGCGTTCTTCGGCCTCGGCGTCGTCTGGCAGCACCGACGCGCCATGGGCCGCGGCGATCGCCGAGCTGCTCGAGCCGTGGGACCGCAACCCGCTGCTGGCGCGGCTCGAGGCCAACCGCGTCCTCCATCTCGCCGAGTCGCACCGTCAGCGCGTGCACCGCACGTCGGCGCTCGCAGCAGCGCGCGGCGCGGCAGGAGGCCGTGCTGCGGCGGCTGCTCGACTCGAGCGCGTTCGCGCTCGCCGAGCGGCTGTCGCGCCTGCGCCACCGCGCCGGCGTCGCGCGCGGCGCAGTCGGTGGTCTCCAAGGAGGAGATCCGCCGGGCGCTGGACGACTAGCGCCGCCGGCCCGCAGGCGCGCGTCCGGCGCCAGAGGTTCGCGCCGCCGCAGCGGCAGCGGTGATGCGCCAGCTGATGCTCTGCTCGCGATCTCGTCGATCGCGCGCTGGAACTGCGCGCTCGCGGGCCTCGTACTGCAGCTGCTTCGAGCACGGCGCGCGGCGCGTGCGGCCTCCGCCTCGGCCTCGGCGCGCCGCGCGATCGCGCTGCCAGTCGCTCGTCGAGCTGCGGTGGCGCCGGGGATCTGCCCGTCCCACTTCTCGGCGAGCCGCATGTGCGCCTCGACCCAGCCCTCGGGATCGCTCGACCAGCTCGAGCGAGTGGTGGTGGACGGCGCGGAAGTCGGCGGTCACCACCTTGCGGCCGGCGGCGCGCACCTGCAGGCAGAAGTCGAAGTCGTAGCCGTGGAGCTGGCCGAGCGACTCGTCGAAGCGGAGCGTTGCGGACCGCCCACGGCGAGAGCACGAGCAGGAAGCCGTCGACCGCGTCGACCTCGCCGGTGCGCGCGAACGGCGGGCGCTCCTCCGGCGTCCACGCGAAGCCGGGAGCTCGCCGCCGCCGAGCTCGCCGTAGCGGTGGATGAACGACGCCCAGGTGACCGAGCCCTCCCACCACGCGATGCTGCGGACGCCGAGCGCGCCGACGCAGCCGGCGACGCCGACGTCCGGGTCGCGCGAGCGCCTCGCGCACCTTGGCGCAGAAGTCGGGGTCGACGAGCTCGGTGTCCTGGTGGACGAGCACGAGCGCCTCGAGGTCGTCGCGCCGCGGCGGCCGCGTCGAGGATCAGGTTGTAGGCGCGGAAGATCGAGCCCGTCGGCGCTGTAGGCGAAGCACCGCGGCGCCCGGCTCGGCGACGCGCGTCGATGCCCGGCTCGGCGAAGCGCTCGTAGACCTCCGGCGTCGGTGATCGGGGCAGCCGAAGCGCGATCATCGCGGCCCGGCGCGCCCTGCGCGCGGCGTTGAGCCGGCGCAGCGGCGCCGTGAGCCGCCAGCTCGTGCTCTCGGTGACCTCGGCGAGCTCGCCGCTCGAGCTCGCGTCGTCTCGCGCGTCGGCGCTCGAGCTCGCCGCGACCGCCTGCGGTGCGCGCCAGCGCGGCCTCCGCCTCGGCGCGCCGCGCGCGCTCCCTCCAGTCGTGCCGGTCGCGTGCCGACGCCCGGCATGCGGCCGTCCCACTTCTCGGCGACCCGCATGTGCGCCTCGATCCACGTCTCGGGGTCGCTGACGAGCTCGAGCGAGTGGTGGTGGACGACGCTGAAGTCGGCGGTCACGACCTTGCGGCCCGCGGCGCGAACCTGCAGGCAGAAGTCGAAGTCGTAGCCGTGCAGCTGGCCGAGCGACTCGTCGAAGCGGACGTTGCGCACCGACCCACGGCGAGAGCACGAGGACGAAGCCGTCGACGGTGTCGACCTCGCCGGTGCGCGCGTACGGCGGGCAGCTCGTCCTCGTCCCACGAGAGCGCCGGCAGATCGCCGCCGCCGAGCTCGCGGTAGCGGTGGGTGAACGACGCCCAGGTGACCGAGCCCTCCCACCAGGCGATGCTGCGCACCCCGACCGCGCCGACGCAGCCGACGACGCCGACGTCCGGGTCGCTCGAGCGCCTCGCGCACCTTGGCGCAGAAGTCCGGGCTCGACGATCTCGGCGTCCTGGTGCACAGCACGAGCGCCTCGAGGTCGTCGCGCTCGGCGACGCTGTCCAGGATCAGGTTGTAGGAGCGGAAGATCGAGCCCGGCGGCCGCGTTGGCGAGCACCTCCGAGTCGGGCTCGGCCGCGAGCCGGATCCCGGGCTCGGCGCACCGCCGGTAGAGCTCCGGCGTCGGTGATCGAGGAGGCGAAGACGATCATCGCGCCGCGCTCGCCCACGAGCTGGCGCCGCAGCCACGCGCGCAGGCCGACGGCAGCCTCGGCGGCCGCGAGCCGCTCGCGCAGTGCGCTCGAGCTCCCGCGCGAGCTCGAGCTCACGTCGGTCGGGACGTGCGCGCGCGCCGGCGCGCGGTCGCGGCGCGCGGCGCCGGCGCCGGCGCTCGGCCGGCGTCGGTGCGATCTCGATCGGCGCGCTCGCTCTCGCGGCGCCAGCGCGCGCCGGTCGCAGTCGACCTTCTCGATCGGCTCCTCGATGCCGTGCTCGCGCGGAACTCGTCGACCGCCTGCCGGCACTCCGGGAACGCGCCGTAGTCGTCGAGGACCAGGTAGCCGCCGGTGGCGAGGCCCGGGTAGAGCGAGCGCAGCGCCAGCGCGGGTCGGCTCGTAGGTGTCGCCGTCGAGCCGGACGATCGCCCAGCGGCGGCCCGCGCAGCGGCGGGCAGCGTCTCCTCGAAGAAGCCGGGGACGAACGCGCACGCCGCGCTCGCAGCCCGAGGCGCGCGAAGTTCTCGCTGCACCTCCTCCAGCGGCACGGCGAGGAAGTCGAACGCGTCAGTCGAGCGCGCTCGCTCGGCTCGTCGGCGGGAAGCCCTCGAACGAGTCCGCGACCCAGACGGTGCGGTCGTCGCCGAGCGAGTCGAGCGTGGCGCGCATGAGGATCGACGCGCCGCCGCGCCAGGATCCCGCCTCGATCAGGTCACCCGTCGACGCCGTCGCGCGACGACTGACTCGACGCAGCGCTGAAGGTCGTCGAGCCGGTCGAGCCCGACCATCGTCAGGCCCTGGAGCGGCCAGTCCATGCCCGGCGGCGCGCAGCCGCAGCCCCTCGCCGCGCAGCTCGCGCGAGCATCACTCTGCCGTCGGCATCGCGCCGACCGAGAGGTGCTCGTGCCCGACCAGGTCGCAGAGGCGAGCTTGAGCAGGTCGAGGTAGGCGCGCGCGCAGCGCCTCGGCCTCCGGCGCCGGGTCCGGCCGCGCGCGGCGCGCGCGCGTCCCGGATGCGGCTCGCGAGGCGGCGACCTGCATCGCGCAGCGACGATATCTGCGGATGTCGGCAGTCCGGCTCGTGACATCATCGACCGGAGAGGATAGGTTCCGCCGCCCGTGAGCGAGACCTGGTGGCGACCCTCGAGAGCCCGCTCCCGGCCGCTGCCGCGGGCGCCCGCGACCGCGCTGTTCCTGTACGGCAGCTGCTTCGCACAGCGGCGGACGCCTGCGGCCCTCGAGGTGCTCGTCGACGGTGCCACGGTCGACCAGGCGGGCCGCACTGGAACGTCAAGCGCGCGACCGGGCAGCGCCACAGCGGCTTCTGGGCCATCGTGCCGATCGCCCCGCGCCAGCGCGCCGGCAGCGTGGAGCTCGCGCTCGCGGCGCGGCTGGCGGCGGCGAGCGAGTCGCCGCCCGCTCGGGCGCATCGAGGTCGTACCGCCGAGCCGCCGCCGAGCCTCGGCCGGCCGGCCCGACGGGCTGATCGCGGTCTGCATGGCGACGTTCGAGCCCGACATGGCGCTGTTCCGCGCGCAGGTCGAGTCGCTGCGGGCGCAGACCGACAGCGACTGGGTCTGCGTCGTCAGCGACGACTGCTCGGCGCCCGAGCACTTCGAGCGCATCGCGCGCGGTGGTCGGGGGACGACCCGCGCTTCGTGCGTCTCGCGCTCCGACGGAGCGGCTGGGCTTCTACCGCAACTTCGAGCGCGCGCTCGCGCTCGCGCCCGCCGAGGCCGAGCTGATCGCGCTCTGCGACCAGGACGACCGCTGGCACCCGGACAAGCTCGCGGTGCTGCGCGCGGCGCTCGGCGGCGCGCAGCTCGTCTACTCCGACCAGCGGCTCGTGGACGCCGACGGGCCGCGTGCTGCGCGACACGCTGTGGCAGGGGCGCGCGCAACAACCACACCGACCTCGCCTCGATGCTGGTCGCGAACACGATCACCGGCGCCGCGACGCTGTTGCGGCGCGAGGTGGCCGAGCTCGCGCTGCCGTTCCCCGACACGCCCGGGCTGCAGTTCCACGACCACTGGCTCGGCGCTCGTCGCGCTCGCGGCGGGCGACGTCGCGTACGTCGACCGCCCGCTCTACGACTACGTCCAGCACCGCGGCGCGATCTTCGGCGCACGTGACCCACGGCGAGCGCCGCGCGCGCGGCGCCTGCGCGCCGGCTGCGCGCGGGCGCGGCCTACTTCCGCGGCTATCTGCCGCGCGCGCTGCTCGCGCAGATCCTGCTCGTCGCGCTGCGCGGCGCCGGCTGACGCCGGCAAGCGGCGCGCGCTGCGAGCGCTTCGTCGCCGCCGAGCGCTCGCCGCGGCGTTGCCTGGCTGGCGGCGCGCCCGCTGCGCGCGCTCGCCGGCCGCAACGAGACGCTCGGGAGCGAGAGCGAGCTCGCTGCCCGGGCATCGCTCTGGCGGCGGCTCGCGCCGGCGTCCGGCGCGGCTCGGACGCGAGCCTGCCCGACGCTCGCCAGCTTCGAGCAGCGGCGGCTGCGGCGCTGGCGGGCGCGCGTCTGAGCGCCGCGTACGCTTCTCGAGCCGGATGCGCCGCACCCGTCGTCATCGAGGCCCGCGGGGTCGAGAAGACCTTCCGCATCCCGCACCAGCGGGTCGACACGTTCAAGGAGCGCGCGCTGCATCCGCTCGCGCGCGGCGAGTACCGCGAGCTGCGCGCGCTGCGCGGCATCTCCTTCGACGTCCACCAGGGCGAGTTCTTCGGGATCGTCGGGCGCAACGGCTCCGGCAAGAGCACGCTGCTGAAGATCATGGCGAGCATCTACCGCGCCGACGCCGGGCGGATCCGCATGGCCGGGCGGCTGGCGCCGTTCATCGAGCTCGGCGTCGGCTTCAACCCCGAGCTCACGTCGCGCGAGAACGTCGTGCTCAACGGCGTGATGATGGGCCTCGGCCGGCGCGAGGCGCGGCGCCGGCTCGACGCGGTGCTCGACTTCGCCGAGCTGCGCGAGTTCACCGACCTCAAGCTGAAGAACTACTCGTCGGGGATGATGGTGCGGCTCGCGTTCGCGGTGATGGTCGAGGCCGACGCCGACATCATGCTCGATCGACGAGGTGCTCGCCGTCGGCGACGCGGCGTTCGCGCAGAAGTGCATGGACGTCTTCCGCGAGAAGCGCCGCGCGGGGCGGACGCTCGTGCTCGTGACCCACGACATGGCGACCGTCCAGGGCTTCTGCGACCGCGCGATGCTGCATCCACGACGGCGAGCTGCGCTACATCGGCGACCCGGAGGAGACGGCGCTGCGCTACTACCGGCTCAACTTCGGCGGCGCCGACGAGGCAGCCCAACGGCGGCGGCGGCGTCCCCGACGTCAACGTGCGGGTGGTCGACGCGTGGCTCGAGAACGAGCCGGCGAGCGGGTCGAGAACGTCGAGCAGGGCGAGCCGATCGGCCTCGGCGTCGGTGTTCGAGGCGCGCCACGACCTCGAGGCGCCGGTGTTCGGCTTCCACTTCCTCAACGCCGACGGCGTGCACGGTCTTCGGCTTCAACCGCACGCTGCGGCGGACGAGCGAGCCGACCGCGTCGCCGGCCGGCCGGCGCGTGCGCGTCGCCGGCCGGATCGAGAACCCGCTGCTGCCCGGGCGCTACTTCGTCAGCTGCCTGGATCTCGCGCAACCGCACGCAGGGCGACCTCGCGCTGCACGTCGTGCGGCTGCTCGACTTCATCGTCTACGGCACGCGGCCCGGGTCCGGGCAGCGTGTCGCGTCGACGCCGACGTCGACGGCCGGAGCTCGACCCGGGAGCGCGCGCGTGAGCGAGGCGGCGCTCGAGCTGCGCGACGTGCGCGGCCCGTCCGCGCTGGGCGGCGGGTGGCGGCGCGCGCTCGACCTGCTCTACCTGATCGCGGTCACCGAGTTCAAGCGCACCTACTTCGGCACCGCGCTCGGCTATCTGTGGTCGCTCGCGCGGCCGCTGATGCTGTTCGCCGTGCTGCTGGCCGTCTTCACGCAGGCGTTCGACCTCGGCGACCGCGTGCCGCACTATCCCGTGCTGCTGCTGTTCAACATCGTGCTGTTCAGCTTCTTCCAGGAGGCGACGACGCAGGCGGTCGAGCTCGATCGTCAGCCAGGAGGCGGTGGTGCGCAAGACGCAGTTCCCGCGGCTCGTGATCCCGCTCGCGGTCGTGCTGACGAGCGCTGTTCAACCTCGGCGCTGAACCTCGTCGTCGTGTTCGTGCTTCCTGCTCGCCTGCGGCGATCGACGCCGATGTGGACGTGGCTGCTGGCTTCCCGCTCGTGCTCGCGCGCGCTGATCGTCCTCACCACCGCGGTGGCGATGATCGTCTCCGCGCTGTACCCGCGCTTCCGCGACATCGGCGATCATCTGGACGCGTCGCTGGCGACGGCGCTGTTCTACGCGACGCCGGTGCTCTACCCGCTCGAGATCGTGCCGGAGACGCTGCGCGACATGCTCGCGCTGAACCCGCTGGCGCCGCTGTTCGAGCTCGCGCGCAAGTGGGTGATCGACCCGGACGCGCCGGGCCGGTCGCGGCGGCGGGCGGCACGGCCGCTGCTGATCCCGGTCGCGATCTTCGTCGGGACGTGCGTGCTCGCGGTGTGGGTGTTCCGGCGCGAGGCGCCGCGGATCGCGGAGGAGCTGTGAGCGTGGCGCGCGGTCGCGTCGTCGTCGTCGCGGTGCTGGTGATCGCGCTGGCTCGGCGGTGATGGAGCGCGACGACGCGGCTCCAGCGCGCGGTGCAGCCGCCGGGCGCCGCGGGCGCCGGCGACGTCGGCGCGCGCCGAGCGGCGTTCCGCGACGCGCGGCTGCTGAACCCCGACACCGCGCCCGACATCGGCCGCGCGCTCCTCTACCAGGGCCAGGGCCGCCGTCGAGGCGGCCGCGCTGCTCGAGGACGTGCTGCGCCGCGAGCCCGACAACCTGACGGCGTGGGGCGTGCTCTACGTCGTCGCGCGCGGGTCCGACCCGGCGACCGCGCGGCGGGCGCTGGCCGCGCGCGCGCGGCTGGATCCGCTGCGCGCGCGCCGGCCGCGCCGATCAGCGCGCCCGCCAGCACGACGCCGGGCAGGCTCACGGCGGGCAGCTGCCAGTCCCAGTCGATCGACGCGTGCAGCAACCACGACGAGCGCGGCCGCGCGGCGCCTGCGGCGGCGCCGCGGGTTCGCGGCGGAGCGCCGCGCGCGCCGGCCAGCACGACGCCGCCGACCATCAGCCCGAAGCGCGAGCAGGCCGACGAGCCCGAGCTCGGCCGCCAACTCGAGCTCGATCGAGTGGGTGTCGCGCACCGCCTCGGCGATCGGCCGCTCCTTCAGCCACTCGACGCGGAAGCCGCCGGCGCCCAGACCCGTGCAGCGGCTCGCGCGCGAAGGCGCGCAGCGCCACGCGCCAGTACTCGTAGCGGTTGGAGCTCGCGGTCGTGAGCCGCCGCGCGCTCGGCGCCGGCGGCGAGCTCGGCCTCGCTCGGCCGCTCGCCGAGGCCGCCGACCACGAGCCCGACGGCGCGCGCCGCCGGCGACGACCGCCGCGGCGACGGCGGGCGCGAGCCGGCCGCGACCAGCGCAGCGGCGCCGTCGGCGCGCGCGCGGCGCGCGGTCGACCAGCGCCGCGCCGCCGCGAGCACGAGCGAGGAGCGCGAGCGCGATCGCGCCGTCGCGCGTCGGTCGTCAGCGTGCCCTCGAGCGACGCGACGCCGGGGAACGCGGCCGGCGACGCGCCGCGGCGACCGCCGCCGGCGAGCGACGAGCGCCGCGGCGCGGAGCTGCGCCGCGACGGGGCGCCGCCGCCACGAGCACGACGAGCCCGACCACCGCGACCGCGATCGCGCCGCGCGAGTAGGAGAGGTAGACGCCGGCGCCGAGCGGCGCGGCCGCCGCGGCGGCGGCCGCGCGCATCCACGGCGGGCGCGATGCGGTCGCCGGCGAGGCGGGCGCACAGCACGAGCCCGACCGCGGCGAGCGCGCCCTCGCGCGTTCCAGTAGGTGATCGGCTGCTCGAGCCGCCCGCCGGCGCTCGCGCGAGCGCTCGAGCTCGACGATCCCCGGCAGCAGCCGGCCCGCGAGCCCGTAGCCGATGACGAGCGTCGCGCCCGCGGCGAGCGCCGGCTCGACGCGCGCGCAGCGCGCGGCGTCGCGCAGCGCGCCGACGCCAACGAGCAGCGCGCCGGTGTACAGCAGCAGGCGCTGCGACGCTCTGGACCGCCGGCCCGCCCAGCGGCGCCCACGTGACCGACAGCGCGCTCCAGGCGGTCAGCAGCACGAGCCCGGCGAGCGCGAGGCGCCCGCGCGCGGCCGCGCGGGAGCGGCGCCGGGCCGGCGGCGGCGAGCGCGAGCACCAGCGCCCAGGCGACGATGCGGCCGCGATCAGGCGCGGCTGCGGCGAAGTAGCCGCCGGAGAAGAACGCCAGCACCGTCGGGCCGCCGAGCAGGCAGCGCGGCCGCCGACGGCCGCGGACCGCCCGCCGCATCAGCTGCCGGCGCAGCCGCACGCGCGCACGCCGGCCGGCGTCAGACGCGGACGTGCCAGGGCTGGCGGAGCGCGGTCGCGCGGCGGGCCGCAGCTCCGCCGGGCGGCCGGGCGCGAGGCGCGCCTCAGCGCTCGCCGCGGGAACGCGATCGCGAAGCGCCGGAGCGCGACTGAGCAGGCACGCCCTCGGCGGTCAGTCGCAGGCCTGCGAGCGGGACGGTGATCTGGAGCTCGGCGGCCGCCACCCGGGGCAGTGCGCGGCGTCGGCGTGGAAGCGCACGCAGCCGCCCGAGCGCACCTGGCCGCCGTGGGCGGCGTCGACGCCGCGGCGGCGCGGAGCCGGCGCGGCGGTGCTCGGCGCGGCACGACGCCTCGATGTTCGCGAGCTCGCCGTCGGCGGCGAAGCGGGCCTCGTGTTCGGTACGCGTCGCGAGCTGCGCGCAGGCGTGTAGGCGGGCGAGCCGAGCTGGCCGCGGCGGCGAGGTACTGCGCGGCGTCGAGCGCGAGGAACGGCATGCCGGGGAAGTGCTGCGCGTGATAGCCCGGCGGGAGGCTGCGCCCGCGCGAGCTCGAGCGCGCCGAGGTCGGCGCGCGCCGACCGGCGCCTGGGCGCGCAAGTAGCGCGCGCCCGGCGCGCAGGTCGCCGAGGTTGCCGAGACGGCGACGACGGCCGAGGCCGCCATGACGAAAAACCGCGATCCCCGGCCGACCCGCACGCCGCGCAGCAGCTCGACCGCGAGCAGCAGGACGAACAGCCCGCCGACGTACAGGTAGCGGCTCGCGTCCGGGCTCGCGATGCCGACGCGCTGGACCCCGCTCAGCAGCCAGAACGCCGCGGCCATGGCCAGCAGCGAGATCACCCGGATCGGGACCGGCCGCAGCGCCGGAGCCGCCAGACGAGCACGACCACCCGGCGGCGACGCAGCGGGCGGCCCCAGACAAGCGCCGCGCCGAAGTCGATCAGCGTGCCGCGGAGTCGAAGTGGCCCTCGGTCAGGCCCAGGAGCGAGCGAGCGCCCCGGCCGCGGCATCGGCGGCGAACTGCGCCGCGAGCACCGCGTTGTGCCGGAAGAGGTCCCCCGAGTCCTGGTAGAAGAGCCACCAGAGCGCGTACGCCGCGACGGGGGCGACCACCACCCACCAAGAGCGGCGTCGTGCGACGACCTCGACGAGCAGCCCGGCGGCGATCGGGATCCCGAGGCCGGAGGACGCGAGGGCGAGCGCCAACAGGGCGGAGGCGCCGATTTCCCCCCGGCGATCATCGCGGTCGAGCAGCAGCAGCGCGCCGACCGCCGCCGCGAGCGAGACCAGCCACGCCACCTGGAACGGCCAGATGAAGTTCTGCCACGCCGGGCCGAGCGTGAGCAGGAGCACGGCGGGAATCAGTGCCGCCCGACTCGGCCCACGCGCCGGCGTGCGTAGACGAAGACCAGGACCACGCAGAGCACGTGCGCGGCGGTGACCATCACGCGGTAGGGGAGGTAGTGGTCGAGCCCGGCGGTGGCGAACAGCAGCTTGTAGAGCACGACCGGAACCAGCGAGAAGTGCCCGTTGTGGGACTCGAGGAACGTGCCGAGCGAGTTCCCGCGGCGGTCCTGCACCCACACCCACTCGTCGAACCACAGCGCCGTGTCGCGGGTCTCACGGAGCAGCAGGGCCGCCCCGATCACGAGCAGCGATGCGAGCGCGATCCACGCGAGGGTGGAGGACTCGATCCGCGGACGTCCTCGCACGCGGCACGACCATAGCTACAGTCCCGGCACCTTGCACCGGCGACGCTGGACAGCCCCGCTCGTTGCCCTGCATCCTGCTGGCGGCGGCCGCGCCCGCGCAGGCGGGCACCTACGACGTCGTCTCCTGCGGCGCGCCCGGCGCCGGCGGAGTCAACCGGGCGTGGCAGGTGTCGCCGGGCTTCGACGACCGCTTCTTCGACATCGGGGCCAGCTGCCCGGAGCTGCTGGCGTACTCCGAGCGCCGGGCGGGCGTCGTCGCGCCGAACTTCACGGGCGCCGGCTTCGAGATCACCGCGCCGCCGGACGCGATCCTCGACCGCATGGTGATCTGGCGTACCGGCTACAAGTTCGCCAGCGACGGCACCGCCCAAGGCCCGTGGGTCGTGCAGGGTTACCGCGCCGACGCCTCGGTCATCGGCGGCCCGCTGACGGGCGAGACGTGCGTCATCGCGCCGGGCCAGCCGTTCTGCCGTTTCGGCGCCGAGGGGGCGATGGCGCCGGGCGCGCGGGTCGAGCGCGACCTCGAGACCACGAAGGTCCTCTACTCGGTGGCCTGCTTCCGCGACGCCGGCTGCGCGACCGCCAACGACCAGGGCTTCCCGTTCGCCGGGCTCAGCATCTCGGGATCGATCGTCACCGTGCGCGAGAACACGCCGCCGCGGGTGGCCGCGGCCGGCGCGCTCGTGGCGCCCGGCTGGCGGACCGACGACGCGCCGCTCGCCTATGCCGCGAGCGACGGGGTCGGGATCAGCCGCGTCCGCGTGCTGGTCGACGGCGCCCAGGCGGAGGTCGTGCGGCCCGCCTGCGACTACCACGCGATGGTGCCGTGCGCGCAGCAGCCCGCGCGCTCGCTGCGGTTCGGCAGCCGGCTGTCCGACGGCCGCCACACGGTCAGCGTCGAGGCCACCGACGCGGCCGGGAACACGAACCGCGTCGATCGCGCCGTCGCGGTCGACCGCTTCGGCCCCGCGCTCACGTTCGTGCCGTCCTCGGGCGGGCCGCCGGATCGGCGTCTTTGCCGATGATCCGGGCGCCGGCGTCACGGGCGGGACGATCGAGGTCCGCAGCCGGAAGGCGAAGAAGTTCCGCACGCTGCGCACGCGGTTGCAGCGCGGGCGGCTGGTCGCCCGGCTCGCGCGCGGCTCGCGTCGCGGTCTGACGATCCGCGCGAGCGCGACGGACGCGGTCGGTCACCGCTCCTCGATCACGGGTGCGCCGGTGCGCCTGCGGGCCGGCTTCGGGCGGCGCCTGCGCGCGTCGACCCGCACCGGGCTCTCGCAGCGCCTGCGGGTGCGCGGCTCGCTGCGCGCCTATCGCGGCGGCCCGCTCGCCGGGCGCCGGGTGGTCGCGCTGCAGCGTCTCCGCGTCGACGGCGCCCGCGAGCGGCAGGTCGCGGTCGTGACCACGAACCGGCGCGGGCGCTTCAGCCTGCGGCTGCCGGCGGGCGCGAGCCGCACGCGTGCGGATCGTCTCGCCCGGCGGCGCCGGGCTCCAGGCCGGGCTGCGGAGGCTGCACGTGCGCCTGCCGTGGAGCTCGTCGCTGACCGCCGCGCCGCGCGCGGTCGCGCCGGGTGGGAGCGTCCGGCTCTCCGGCCGCCTGCGGCTGCACGGCCGCAAGTTGCCGCCGTCGGGCAAGCTCGTCGAGCTGCAGGCGTTCGATCGCGGGCGCTGGCGCGTCTTCGCCTCGACGCGGGCGCGCGGCGCGAGCGCCCGCTGGAGCACCGCCTATCGCTTCGGCTCGCGCGCGGGCACCTACCGCATCCGCGCGCGCATCCGGCGCGAGGGCACGCTGCCGTTCGAGCTCGGCTACTCGAAGCCGGCGCTCGTCCGCGTCGGTTAGATGGTCGATCCCGCGACCCCCGCACCCGTCTGCACGCGCCCCGCGGCGCAGGGCGGCACCCGCCGGAAGGGGTCTGTGGCGCTGCCACTATCCCCCTTCGGCGTGCACCGCCCTGCATCCACGGGCCACGCACATCCGGGCACGGCGGCCGCGCGATCGACCATCTAGTGCAGACCGCGGTCGTCATCCCCAACTACAACGGGGCGCGCTGGCTCCCGGGGGTGCTGGAGTCGGTCGCGGCGCAGACCGTGGCGCCGGACGAGGTGCTGGTGGTCGACGACGGCTCGACCGACGGCTCGGCGGCGCTCGCCGCCGGGTACGACGGCGTGCGCGTGCTCGCGCTGGAGACCAACCGCGGCTTCGCGCGCGCCGCCAACGCCGGCCTCGCGGCGGTGACGGCCGAGGCCGTCGCGCTGGTCAACACCGACGTGGTGCTCGCGCCGGACTGGCTCGAGCGGGCGGTCGCTGCGCTGGAGCCCGGCGCCGCGGCGGTGGCGACGAAGATGGTCGACCTCGAGGACCCGTCGATCCTCTACAGCGCCGGCGACGTGCTCCGCCGCGACGGCGCCTGCGAGCAGCGCGGGCGCTTCGAGCGCGACAGCGGCGCATTCGACGCGCCGGGCGAGGTGTTCTCGGCGTGCGCGGGCGCGGCGCTCTACCGCCGCGCGGCGATCGCGGAGGCCGGCGGCTTCGACGAGCGGCTGGGCACCTACCTCGAGGACGTCGAGCTCGGGCTGCGGCTGCGGCTCGCGGGCTGGCACTGCCGCTGGGAGCCGCGCGCGGTCGCCCGCCACGCCGGCGGGGGCTCGAGCGCCGGGCTGCACCACGGCCCCGGCGCGTGGGTCGAGCGCAACACGCTGCTGCTCGTGGCGCGCTACTTCCGCCTCCGCTGGCTGCCGCTCGTCGCCTACCGCCAGCTCGGGTGGGCGTGGCACGCCGCGCGCGCCCGGCGGCTGCGCGAGCACCTCACCGGCGTGCGGATGGCGCTGCCGCTGCTCCGCGAGTTCGTGCGCGAGCGCGGTGCCGCGGCGGTCCCGGTCGAGGCCGTGATCCCGCGGCTGCCGATCCGCGGGCGGCGCGCGGGCGGGCACCCGTCGCGCCACGCGCCGCGCTAACGGCGGGCGACGACGACGCGCTCGTCGCCGAGCGTCATCGTGAACGGCCGCTTCGCGAGCCCGAGCCGCTCCGCCGCCGCCAGCGCACCCTGCAGCGGCCTCGACCGCTCGCCCAGGCCCGCGATCCAGTAGCCGAAGCTGAACGTGCGCCAGAAGTGGCGCTCCTCGACCGTCTCGAGCCCGGCGTCGCGCAGCAGGCCGCGCAGCGTGGCGTGGGGGATCAGGTAGGTGTGCGAGGGCAGATAGCCCCACCAGCGCGAGCGGGCGAGCCTCGCGGTGCGCGAGGCCGGGTCGGGCGTGACGATCAGCGCCACCCCGCCTGGCGCCAGCAGCCGCGCGATGCGCTCCAGCGCGCCGACCGGGTCGTCGAGGTGCTCGAGCACGTCGGCGAGCACGACCGCCCCGTACGTGCCCTCGGCCTCCTCGAGCGTCTGGTCGCGCACGTCGAGGCCGAGTGAGCGCGCGTGCTCCCGCGACGCGGTGGCGAGCTCCAGCCCCTCGACCGTCCAGCCGCGCTTGCGCGCCTCGTCGAGCAGCAGCCCGTGGCCGCAGCCGACCTCGAGCAGGCGCCCGCGCGGGACGTAGCGCTCGATCGCGTCGAGCAGCCGCTGCGACGTGCGGCGGCGGCCCGCCTCCTCGGCGAGGTAGCCGTCGTCGCGCATCTCGCGGTAGAGGTCGAGCAGCTCCGCACCCGTCGGGAGGTCGGGCTGCTGGACCGTGCCGCAGCGCTCGCAGACGTAGAGGTCGGCGTGGCCGGCGACCGCGTGGCAGCTGGGGGCGAAGGACGCGGCGACGAGCGCGGGCGCGTCGCCCGTGTAGCGGAGCTGCAGCGGGCCGGAGCAGATGCCGCAGGTCATCTCCGCACCGCGCTGAGGGCGAGCAGCAGGACCGCCGTGACGGCCTGCACGAGCAGCACGGTGCGCGCGAACGCCTGCAGGTCGCCGGCGCCGAGCAGCAGCAACGGCTCCGCCGCGGCCATCACCGCCAGGACCGGCACGACGACGCGCCGGTGCAGGCCGAGCAGGAACTGAACGCAGAGGTACGTGGTGGCGAGCAGCGCGTAGGCGGCGCCGAGCATCAGCAGGACGTCGGCGCCGGACTCGTAGTCGGCGCCGAACGCGGTCCGCAGCAGCAGCTCGGGCACGGCGGCGAAGATCACCAGCGCGACCGCCGAGAGGGCGGCGATCACCGCCAGCGCGCGGCCGAGGACGGGGCGCGGATCTCGGCCGGCGGCGGCGCGGCGTGTGGCCTCCGGCAGCACCCAGAAGCCGAGCCCGACGGCGATCCAGACCACCGCCTTCGCGGCGACCGTCGTCGCCGCATAGACGCCGGCGACCGTCTCGGTGAGCACGTGCTTGGCCATGATCACGTCGACGTTCTGGAGCGCGGCGACCAGCGTGAGCGCGGCGATCGGCAGCGTCGCGTCGCGCACCAGCTGCGGCAGCGGGTGCGGGCGGCTGGCGAGGTCGGGCGGCCCGAGCCGCCGGCGGTGCAGCCACGCCAGCGCGGCCGCGGTGAGGGCGAGCGAGGCCAGCGTCCCGAGGTAGGCGCCGGTGACGCTGAGCCCGGCGGCGACGAGCACGATCGCCAGCGCGAGGCGCCCGAACGCTTCGAAGAGGATGCTCAGCCCGACCTCGCGGTAGGCGCGCGCCGACTGCAGCAGCCCGCGCTGCAGGCACAGCAGCAGCCACAGCACCGCGGTCGCGGGCACGGCGGCCGCCGCCCACTCCTGCTCGACGTTGATCAGGTCCGCGAGCGGCTCGCGCGCGAGCACGGACACGACGGCGACGCCCACCAGCGCGACGAGGATGTGGCGGCTCCAGCGCTCGAGCGTGCCGGAGAGCTCGCCGCCGCGGCCGAGCCGCCCGAGCGTCGCCTCGCGCGCGGCGGCGACCTGCAGCGCGGAGCCCGGGACGAACAGGATCACGGTGAGGTTGAGCAGCGCGGCCAGCGAGCCGTAGCCGCCCGTGCCGAGGATGCGCGTGAAGATGACCGTGAAGACGACGGCGACGAGGTTCGCGGCCATCGTCGCGGCGGCGAGCCCGATCGCCTTGCCGGTCTCGGGGTCGCTGGGGATGACCTCCGGCGGCGCAGGGCCGGCGACGGCGGGCTTCCGTCGGGCCTCCTCGAGTCCGGGCGGGCTCATCTGGGCGGCGCACGGTAGCGGACCGCCGGTGTGCTCTACCCTCGAAACGCATGCGGGGTTGGCGTCGATATTTCGCGGTCGCGGGGATGCTGCTCGCGCTGCTGCCTGCGAGCGCGTTCGGGCAGAGCGCGGGCGACGAGCAGTACGCCGACCCGTTCGGCGACGAGCAGCAGCAGTCCCAGGACGCGACGCCCACGCCGGCTCCGGCGCAGGCCCAGGCACCCGCCACGCCGGCGGCACCGGCTGCACAGGCCGCACCGGCGGCCGCCGCGCCGAGCGCAGCGGCGGCACCCGCGCAGGCGGGGCAGCTCCCGCGCACGGGCTGGGACGCGGCGCTGCCCGGGACGCTCGGGCTGATCTTCCTGGCGGCGGGCGTGGCCCTGCGGGCGCGTGTCCGGCGAGCCCAGTAGCGAGACCTCGTCGCCCGAGGAGACCGAGCGCGCCGGCGCGGCGCTCGCCGCGACGCTCGCGCCCGGTGATGTCGTGCTGGTCTCGGGCGAGCTCGGCGCCGGCAAGACGACGTTCGTGCGCGGCGCGGCGCGGGCGCTCGGGGTGACCGAGCCGGTGACGAGCCCGACGTTCGTGGTCGGGCACCTCTACGAGCCGGGCGTCGCGCACCTCGACCTGTACCGGCTGGCGGGGCTCGACGACGAGGATCCCGGGTTGCTCGATCCCTACTTCGGGCCGGAGCTGATCACGTTCGTCGAGTGGCCCGAGCGGAGCGGGCTCGAGGCGCTGCTGGGCGAGCGGCCGGTGGCGCGGCACGTGGCGCTCGCGCACGCGGGCGGCGACCGGCGGGTGCTGTCGTCGTGATCGTGCTCGGGCTCGATACCGCGACCCCTTCGACGGTGGCGGGCGTTCTGGTTGACGATGCGGTCTTCGAGGTGCGCGACGATCCCGCGCCGGGGGTGCGCCCGGCGCACGCCGGGCGGCTGCTGGCCGCCGCGGAGGAGGCGCTGGAGGCCGCCGGGGTGGGCTGGGAGGCGCTCGACCGGCTCGCGGTCGGCGTCGGCCCGGGCAGCTTCACCGGCCTGCGGATCGGGATCGCGACGGCGCGCGCGCTGGCGCAGGCGCGCGGGCTGCCGATCGTGGGCGTGAGCACGCTGGAGGCGCTGGCGCGCGGGGCCGGAGACGCCCCGATCGTGCTGGCGGCCATCGACGCCCGCCGCGGCGAAGCGTTCGCCGCCGCCTGGCAAACCCTCAAGCAGGGGTCAGACCCCTTTAGGAGGGTTGAGGGTTTTGTGCCGGCCGCGCTCACGCCGGAGGCGCTCGCTGAACGGGTTCGTGCAATGCCCGTCGCGCCGCTTGCCGTGGGGGATGGGGCGGTACGCTTCAGGGACTCCCTCGAGGCCGCCGGAGCGCTCGTCCCGCCCGACTCGGATGGCGTCCATCGCCTTCGCGCCGAGCAGGTGTGCAGGCTGGGTGCGGAGGGGAGCCCAACCGACCGCGACGCACTCCTACCCGACTACCTGCGCGAGCCTGACGCCGTACCCCGCCGATGACCGTTCCTCCGACGATCCGCCGCCTCACGTACGCCGATCTCCCGCAGGTCGTGGCGATCGAGCGGCGCTCGTTCCCGACGCCGTGGTCGCTGGCGATGTTCGTGCTCGAGCTCTCCAAGCCCGCGGGCGTGTGCCTGGCGGCGTTCGAGGCCGAGACGATGGTCGGCTACTTGATCTGCTCGCGCTACGACACGGTCTGGCACCTGATGAACATCTCGATCGACCCGAGCCGCCGCCGGCGCGGCATCGCAACCGCGCTGCTGACGGCGCTGATCGGGCGAATCGACGACCCGAGCTCGCAGCTCACGCTCGAGGTGCGGCCCTCCAACCTGGGTGCGATCACGCTGTATGAGCGCTTCGGCTTCCGCTCCGCCGGCGTGCGGCGGCGCTACTACCAGGACAACGGCGAGGACGCGCTGATCATGTGGCGCACGCCCGCGACGCTGCGGGGGACGCTCGAGGACGTGCCCGGCACGCGCGCCGGCGCGCTTTGATCCTCGCGCTCGAGACGAGCTGCGACGACACCTGCGCGGCCGTCGTCACGGCGGCGGGGAAGGTCCGCTCCAACGTCATCTCCTCGCAGGGCGTGCACGACCGCTACGGCGGCGTGGTGCCGGAGATCGCCTCGCGCCATCACCTCGAGCTCGTCAACACCGTCGTCGACGACGCGCTCGCCCGCGCCGGCGTGGGGCTCGACGACGTCGAGCTCGTCGCGGTCACGCAAGGGCCGGGGCTCGTCGGCGCGCTGCTCGTCGGGGTCGCGACCGCCAAGGGGCTGGCCGCCGCGCGGCGGCTGCCGCTCGCGCCGGTCGATCACCTGCAGGGCCACGTCGCCGCGACGTACCTGGAGCCGGAGCCGATGGAGCCGCCGTTCCTGTGCCTGCTGGCGTCGGGCGGGCACACGCTGCTCGCCCGCGTGACCGAGCCCGGGGCGTACGAGGTGCTCGGCCGCACGCTCGACGACGCCGCCGGCGAGGCGTTCGACAAGGGCGCGCGGCTGCTCGGGCTGCCGTATCCCGGCGGGCCGGCGCTCTCGCAGCTGGCGACCGAGGGCGACGACACGGCGTTCGACTTCCCGCGGGCGGAGCGCGTCGCGGGCCTCGACTTCTCGTTCGCGGGGCTCAAGACCGCGCTGCTCTACGCGGTCCGCGACCTGGGGGAGGAGGAGGCCGCGCGCCGCGCCGCCGACCTCGCCGCCTCCTACGAGCGCGCGATCGTCGAGGCGCTCGTGCTGCGGCTCGAGCGCGCGCTCAAGGCCGAGCCGGGGGCGCGGCTGGCGCTCGGCGGCGGCGTCGCCGCCAACGCGCGGCTGCGCGAGCGCTGCGCAGGGCTCGGGGTCGAGCTGAAGGTCCCGCCGCGCGAGCTCTGCACCGACAACGCGGCGATGATCGCCTCGGCCGCGCGCTGGGTCGAGCCGCTGCGCTTCCCGGCCTACCTCGACCTCGACGCGTACGCCACCCGCCGCGCGGCATGACCGGGGGCGCAGGCGCCGCCGGCGAGCCGGGCCTCCCGGCCGGCATGGGGCTCGCGCTCGTCGTGCTGGCTCTGCTCGCCGTGGTCGCCGTCCTCGGCGAGCGCGACGGGAGCGCGCTCGGCGGCGGTGACGAGCCGGTGGCGCCGTCGGCCGCCGCGCTGTCGGTCTACGACGGGCGCTCGCCGAGCGAGTCCGGCGGTGACGCCCTGCGCGTGCTGGTCGAGCTGCCGCGGCCGGCGCTCGCCGACCGCGACGACCTCGACACGCTGAGCGAAGCCGAGCAGCGCGCCTACGTGCGCTCGCTCGAGCGCGAGGGGACTGCGCTGCGCTCGGCGCTCGGAGCGCGCGGGGTCGAGCTGCGCGACGCCGTGCCGTTCGGGCGGACGTGGGACGGCTTCGCGGCGACGGTCGACTCCTCTGACCTCGCGGCGCTCTCGAGCCTCGGCGTGCGCGCGCGGCCGGTGCGGCGCTTCTATCCGGCCACGAGCGAGCCGATCCCGGTGCCCGGCACGCCGAAGCCCGCGACCGCGGTGCTGGATTCCCACGAGCCGATCGCGATCCTCGACACCGGCGCGCAGGCGCCCGGCTACGACGCCCTCGGCCGCGACGACGACCCGAGCCCGGGCGCCGACGTCCGCTCGCCGGCGCGCCGGGAGACGACCGGCGACGCGCTCGCCCAGATCGTCACGGCGGCGGGCGAGCGCACGCTGACGATCCGCGTCGCCGGCTACGGCCCGAACCGCCAGGAGATCCACGGGACGACCGACACGCTGCTCGCCGGACTCGAGCGCGCGGTCGACCCGGACGGCGACGGCGCGGTCGACGACGCGGTGCGGGTCGCGCTGGTCGGCGTCAACGCGCCCTACGCCGCGTTCGCCGACTCGGCCGAGGCCCAGGCGGTGCGCGGCGCGGGCAAGCTCGGCACGCTCGTCGTCGCGCCGGGCGGCAACGAAGGGCCGGCGCGGCCGCCCAACGGCGTCGTCGGCTCGCCCGCCGCCGCCCGCACCGCGCTCGCGGCCGGGGCGACCGAGGCCGGCGCGGGCGCCCCGCGCGTCGACGTCACGATCGGCGGGCGCGAGCTCCAGGGCGCGGCGGTCCTCGGCGGCGCTCCGCCGTCCCGCAGCGCGCCGCTCGCCGGCCCGGTCACGAGCACCGACGCCTCCGCGTTGCTGCGCGGGAGCCCGAGCCTCGGAGACCGCGTCGCGCTCGTGCGCGCCGGGAAGAACCCCACCGCCCAGGCCGCCGCGGCGGCCGGCGCCGGGGCGAGCGCGGTCCTGCTCGCCGAACCCCGCGACCGCCCGCTGCCGATGCTGCCCGCCGGCCGCTCCGCCGCGCCCGTGGTCGGGCTGACCGGAGAGGCCGCGAAGGCCGCCCTCGAAGCGAAGGCGGGCGCGAAGGTGTCGTTCGGCAAAGTGACGCTGGACCGCGCGAAGGGGGCCCGCGGCGCGGCCGAGCCCGCCCCGTTCTCCTCGCGCGGGCCCGCCTTCGACGGCTCGCCGAAGCCCGACCTCCTCGCCGAGGGGGCCGCCGTGACCTCCACCGGCCTCGTCACCGGCACCGCGGTCGCCGCCGCGCGGGTCGCCGTCCGCGCCGCCCGGCTCTCCCGCCAGCGCCCCGCCGAGACGCCCGCCGGACTGCGCGAGGCGCTCGTCCCCGCCGCGTCCGAGGAGGCCGGCGGTGCGCCGGCGCCCGCCGTCCCACTCGGGCCGCTCGAGCTCATCAAGCGCGGCGACCAGGTCGTCGGCGTGCGCTTCGCGCTCGGCGCGTTCGAGCGCGGCGACCCGCTCGCCGGCGGCAGCTCGATCCAGCCGGCGTCGCGGCTCGAGCTCGAGCTGGTCGACGCGGAGGGCACCGTCCAGCAGACGCTCACCCCGCCCGACGGCGCCCGCGACCTGCTCCCCGCCGAGTACGCCTACCGCCTGACCGAGTCGGCGCTGAAGGAGCTCGCCGCGGGCGAGTACCGCTTCCGGGCGACCGCCCGCGCGCCACGTCGCGACCAGCCGCGGACCCGCCGCTCGCCCGCCTTCGCCGTCAAGTGAAGACCGTCACGCTCTACACCCGACCCGGCTGTCACCTGTGCGACGACGCCCGCGCCGCGCTCCTGCGCCTGCAGCAAGCCACGCCCTTCACCCTCGAGGAGATCGACATCGAGGGCGACGACGCGCTCCACCGGGCCTACCTCGAGCGCATCCCCGTAATCCACGTCGACGGCGCCCACGTCTCCGACTACTTCCTCGACGAGGTGGCGGTCACCGCGCGGCTCAAGAGCGACGGTTAGAGTGGCTGGGGCATGAGCTTCGGCGACGTCGCGACCAGGTCCGGCGGCACGCAAGGCGACGGGGCAGGTGGGCCGTTGGCCGACCGGCTTTCGCTGGGTGTCGCTGCCCGACTCTCCCGCTACCTCCAGGTCCTGACCCAGGCCCGCAAGATGGGCAAGGAGACGATCTCCTCCCAGGAGCTGTCGGAGTACACGCACGTCAACTCCACGCAGATCCGCCGCGATCTCTCCGGGTTCGGCAAGTTCGGCAAGCGCGGCGTCGGCTACAACGTCGACTCCCTCGTCTCCCAGATCCGCAAGATCCTGCGGACCTCCGGCCAGCACAACATCGCGCTGTTCGGCGCCGGCCACCTCGGCAAGGCGATCGCGTCGAGCGACATCTTCGCCGACCACGGCTTCCGCGTCGTCGCGATCTTCGACCCGGCGAAGGAGAAGATCGGCGAGAAGGTCGGCAACACGTCGGTCCGCCACCCCGACGACCTCAAGCAGATCGTCGAGGAGGAGGACATCGTCGTCGGCGTCCTGGCCGTCCCCACCGCCGCCGCGCAGCCGCTCGCCGATCAGCTCGTAGACGCCGGCGTGAAGATCATCTTCAACTACTCCGAGGCGCTCCTGCAGGTGCCGCCGGAGGTCACGGTCCACACGTCGAGCCCCGCCGTCGACCTTCTCTACGCGCTCTACTTCTACCTGACCTAGCGCCCCATGATCGACGTCGCCGAAGCGCGCGACCTCTTCGAAGCCTCGACGGACGGCACCGTCGGCATCGAGGAGGAGTTCGCCCTCCTGGATCACACGCTGCGGCTGACCCCGGCGTTCGAACGCCTGCGCGACGCCGGGCTTCAGGACACGCTGCTGCGGGACGCGATCGCCGGCGAGCTGATCTCCTCGGAGATCGAGATCCGCTCCGGCCGCGGCGAGGACTTCGAGGACGCCCGCCGGCGCCAGCACGAGGCGCGCCACCGCCTCTTCGCCCTCGCGGCCCAGCACGACGTCCTGCTCGGCGCGACGGGGACGCACCCGCTGTCGGACTACCGCGAGCAGCACATCATCGACACCCCCCACTACCACCTTGTGGAGGAGGGGCTGAAGTACGTGGCGTGGCGCAACAACACGTTCAGCCTCCACGTCCACGTCGGCATCCAGGGCGCCGACCGGGCCGTTCGTGTCTGTGACCGCTTGCGCCCGGTCCTGCCGCTGCTGCTGGCGATCAGCGCCAACTCGCCCTACGTCGACCGCATCGACTCCGGCCTGCACTCCGCCCGCACCCAGATCTTCACCAAGTCGTTCCCCCGCTGCGGCGTGCCGGACGCGTTCGGGACCTGGCAGGCGTGGGCGGACTACGTCGAGATGCTGGTGCGCACCAACTCGATCATCGAGTTCACCCAGCTGTGGTGGTCGGTCCGCCCGCACCACAACTTCGGCACCGTCGAGGTCCGCGTGTGCGACGCGCAGACGACCGGGCCGGAGGCCGACGCGCTCGCCCAGCTGATCGTCGGCTGCGTGCTGCGCGCCGCGGCCGAGGTCGACGCCGGCGAGGCGCCGCCCGACCTCCCCGGCCGCCTGATCGAGGAGAACATGTGGCGCGCGCTGCGCTACGGGCTCGACGGCAAGCTGCTCGACCTCGACGCGCCGACGATCGAGGAGTTCCCGGCCGCCGAGGCGCTCGACCGCCTGAAGGCGTGGAGCGGCGTCGACGCGCCGCTGCCCGAGCTCAACGGCGCCCAGCGCCAGCGCCGGATGATCGACGCCGGCGCGAGCCCTGAAGAGGTGTACGCGGGATGCGTGAAGGAGACACAGGGGACGTACCAGGAGGAGACCGTCACATGAGCACCCAGGAGCCCCAGTTCAGCGACGAAGAGCTGCGCGCCATCGAGGCCGAGATGCAGAAGATCACGGTCGACGACGTGCTGCTGCAGACGATCGTGACGCTGCTCAACGTCGGCGCCCGCAAGGCCGGGCTGGCGAGCCCGCCGCCGGCCGAGGGCCAAACCCCGCCCGAGCCTGACCTCGACCAGGTCCGCCAGGCGGTCGAAGGCGCCCGCGCGCTGCTGCCGCTGGTGGAAGAGCGCCACAAGGAGCAGCTCGGACCCGTCCGCGACGCGCTGTCGCGGCTGCAGATGTTCTACGCCCAGCGCTCGGGCGGCACAGCGCCGCCTACGGAGCCGCCCAAGCCCGACTCCGGCCCCGCCCAGGGCCCGAGCAGGCTCTGGGTTCCGGGGCAGTAGGCGTTCGCGCCGCCGCTCGCGTTAGACTGCCCGCCCTCCGGCGACGGCCAGGTCTGGCCGTCGCCTTTCGCTTTGACCTGACCCAGAGAGGTTCCCCTTGTCCAACTTCCTGATCGACCACGGGGTCGTCGTCGCGCTCGTGTGCGCTGCGGCCGCGGTCGTGTACGGCGCGGTGACCAGTCGGTCGCTGCTCGCGCTGTCGCCCGGCAACGAGACCATGCGCGGGCTGTCCCTCGCGATCCAGGAGGGCGCTTCGGCCTACCTGAAGCGCCAGTACACGGTGATCGGCGCCGTCGGCGTGGTGCTGTTCATCGCGCTGATCCCGCTCCAGAACATCGAGGTCGCGATCGGCTTCCTGATCGGCGGCGTGGCATCAGCGGCCGCCGGCTTCATCGGCATGAACGTGTCGGTGCGCGCCAACACCCGCGTGGCTGAAGCCGCCCGCGGCGGCATCGGCCCGGCGCTGGATGTCGCGTTCCGCGGCGGCGCGGTCACCGGCATGCTCGTCGTCGGCCTCGCGCTGACCGGCGTGGCCGGCTACTACGGGGCCCTCACCTGGATCTTCGACGTCGACACCAAGGAGGCCGTCGACGCGCTCATCGGCCTCGGCTTCGGCGGCTCGCTGATCTCCGTCTTCGCCCGACTCGGCGGCGGCATCTTCACCAAGGGCGCCGACGTCGGCGCCGACATCGTCGGCAAGATCGAGGCCGGCATCCCCGAGGACGACCCGCGCAACCCGGCCGTGATCGCCGACAACGTGGGCGACAACGTCGGCGACTGCGCCGGCATGGCGGCGGACCTGTTCGAGACCTACGCGGTCACCGCGGTCGCCGTGATGCTGCTCGGCATCCTCACCTTCGCGCCCGAGAACACGACGCAGGTCGCGCTCTACCCGCTGGTGCTCGGCGGCGTGTCGATCATCGGCTCGATCATCGGGACGTTCGCCGTGAAGTCCAAGACCGGCAACGTCGAGCGGGCCCTGTACCAGGGCATGGCCGTGGCGGGCATCATCGCCGCCATCGCCTTCTACCCGATCACCGCGGCGATGATGGACGACCTCGCGCGGGTCGGCGGCCGCGTGGGTCCCAGCGTCGGCGACCTCTACCTGTGCGCACTGATCGGCCTCGTCATCACGGCGCTGCTGTTCGTGATCACCGACTACTACACCTCGACGCGCTTCGGCCCGGTCAAGAAGACGGCAAAGGCGTCGGAGACCGGCCACGCGACGAACATCATCCAGGGCCTCTCGTCGGGCCTGCAGGCGACCGCGCTGCCGGCGCTGGTGATCGTGCTCGGCATCTACCTCTCGTACGAGCTGGCCGGCATCTACGGCATCGGCGTCGCGGTGATGGCGCAGCTCTCGCTGACCGGCGTGATCGTCGCGCTCGACGCGTTCGGGCCCATCACCGACAACGCCGGCGGCATCGCCGAGATGGCGAACATGCCCGAGGAGGTCCGCAACGTCACCGACCCGCTCGACGCGGTCGGCAACACGACGAAGGCGGTCACCAAGGGCTACGCGATCGGCTCGGCCGCGCTCGCGGCGCTGGTGCTGTTCGCGGCGTTCCAGATCGAGCTCACCGAAGAGCTCGCCAAGGACGGCAAGGCCGCGACCGTGTTCCTCATCAACGACCCGGACGTGCTGATCGGCCTGCTGATCGGCGGCATCATGGTGTGCCTGTTCGCCTCGCTGTCGATGGAGGCGGTCGGCCGCGCCGGCGGCGCGGTCGTCGAGGAGGTGCGCCGCCAGTTCGCCGAGAAGCCGGGGATCATGGAGGGCACCGAGAAGCCCGACTACGCGCAGTGCGTCGACATCGTCACCAAGACGGCGCAGCGCGAGATGATCCTGCCGTCGCTGATCCCGATCGTCGTGACCCTGATCGTCGGCCTGCTGTCGGTCAAGGCGCTCGGCGGCCTGCTGATCGGCGTCATCGTCGTCGGCCTGTTCTTCGCGATCCTCATGACCGCCGGCGGCGGTGCGTGGGACAACGCGAAGAAGCTGATCGAGGACGGCGCCCACGGCGGCAAGGGCTCCGACGCCCATGCCGCCTCGGTCACCGGCGACACCGTCGGCGACCCGTTCAAGGACACCGCGGGCCCCGCCATCAACCCGATGATCAAGGTCGCCAACATCGTGGCGCTCCTGATCATCCCGCTGATCGCTTAAGCGGAACCTGGCCCTCTGGGCCAGCGTTTCCCGGCGAAAGCCCGTTGCCTCCGGTGCCGGAGGCAACGGGCTCGTCGGTAGGCCCTCGGGCGGGTCGGGGCCGTTGAACGGGCTGGGCGCCACGTCGTTCGGCCCGTCGGGGTGGAAGATCGACGCGAGGAGCTGGATCTGCCCGCGCGCGACGCCAAGCTCGCCCATCCCTCCGCCGTACATCAGCAGCCCATCGGCCTCGCCGCGCGCGTAGAGCGCGAGCAGGCGCCGCAGACTGCCCGTGCGGCACGGCTTGATGTTGACGACGCGGATCGGGTTGATCGGCGTCTTGTCGAGGTCGTCGGCGTGGGTGATGAGCGCGTCGTAGGAGACGCGATCGGAATGCGGGGCCAGCGCCGCCTGGACCTCGGGCAGGTCGTGCGGGTCCTCGAGGATCGCGTCCGGGAACGAGGCGATGACGTGCTCGTACATGGCGGCGAGCGCCTGCGGGTCCTCGACCTCCATCCCGTACTGGCCCTTGAAGTCGACGACGTCGACCGCGCGGGTGGCCGCGAGGTCCTCGCAGATGGCCAGCGTCCACGCCGCGGCAGCGTCGAGCTTGAAGTGGACGTCGGGATAGCGCGAGATCCGGCGGTGGATCGTCTCGGTCGACGGCGGGTCGCCGAGGCCGAGCGAGTTGACGAACGTCAGCGGCCGCGACTCGAGGCCGAGCACGTCGTGCAGCGGGCGGCCCGCCTGGCGCAGCGCGAGATCGAGCGCCGCCGACTCGAACGCCCAGTTGCGCCACAGGCGCGCCAGTTCCCATTCCGGCGGCTCATGCCACTGCTCGACGGTGGCGAGGTGGTCGCAGAAGCTCTCGAGTGTCCAGTCGCCCGCGAGCGGCAACGCGGCGGGCACCTTCGCGAGCGGGTCGGGGTCGTCGGGCATGACGCCGACGTCCTCGCCGAGCCCGTCGTGGCCGGCGCCGGTGATGCGCACCTGGATTGTCGTCCGGACCTGCCCGTTCAACATCTCCGCGCTCAGCGTGCCGAGCTCGTAGCCCTCGACGGTGAGCGGCAGGTCGGCGAGCTTCGGCCACAGGCTCATGAGGCCACGGTGAGGTCGATCGTGAGGCGAGTCATGCCTCTATGTTGCACCCTCGATGGCCGACGACGCCGCCTTCGCCGATCTGGTCGCCCCCTACCGGGGCGAGCTCCACGCCCACTGCTATCGGATGCTCGGGTCGGTCCACGACGCCGAGGACGCGCTGCAGGAGACGCTGCTGCGCGCGTGGCGGGCGCTCGCGCGCTTCGAGGGCCGCAGCTCGCTGCGCTCGTGGCTCTACACGATCGCCACCAACACCTGCCTGACCCAGCTCCAGCGCCGGCCAAGGCGGACGCTGCCGGTCGACTTCGGGCCTTCGACCGACCCCGCCAACGGCCTCGGCTTGCCACTCGAGGAGTCGGTATGGCTCGAGCCGTATCCCGACGCCGGGCTCGGCTACGAGCAGCGTGAGGGCGTCGAGTTGGCGTTCATCGCCGCGCTCCAGCACCTGCCGGCCAGCCAGCGCGCGGTGCTGATCCTGCGCGAGGTGCTCGGCTTCTCCGCCGCCGAGACCGCCGAGACGCTCGACACGACGGTCGCGGCGGTCAACAGCGCGCTCCAGCGGGCGCGCAAGGCGGTCGAGGAGCGCGCGCCGGCGCGCAGCCAGCAGGCGACGCTGCGGGCGCTCGGCGACGACGAGGTGCGCGCGGTGGTCGAGCGCTACATCGACGCCATGGGGCGCGCCGACGTCGACGCCATGGTCGCGATGCTGGCAGAGGACGCCGCGTGGTCGATGCCGCCGCTGGCGGCCTGGTTCGGCGGCCTCGAGCAGGTGCGCGGCTTCCTCGAGCACGGCCCGCTGTCGGGGGAGTGGCGCTGGCGCCACCTGCCGGCCTCGGCCAACGGGCAGCCCACCGTGGCGGTCTACCACTGGGATGAGGCGAGTGGCACGCACCTGCCGTTCGCGCTCGACGTGCTGACGCTGGAGGGCGACCGGATCCGCCAGATCACCGCCTTCATCACGCGCACGACCGAGCTCGACGACTTCTCCCGTTGGCCCGAGGCGCCGCTCGGCGGGCGGCTGGCGTTCGAGGCGTTCGGGCTGCCCGCAGAGATCAAATGAGCGGCAACGCGCCAACTCGAAAAAGAGGGCTCAAGTTTTTCGGGCGACCTGCCGATATAGGTAAGTACCAGCCGCCCTCGAGGCGGCTTTTGTCGTTCTAGGGGAACGCTGGCCCAGGGGGCCAGGTTCCCTTCGGGTATTCGCCCAGAGGGCGAAACCCGCTAGGGCCCTTTCACGGTCTTTGCGCCGCAGAAGTGGGCCGTCCGCAGCGCTTCCTCCCGGATCGCCTTCCGCTGCGCGCGCGAGAGCTCGACGTGGGGCGTGATCTCGAGCACGTCCTCCCGGATCGCCCAGCTTGCCGCCACGCGGCCGTCGACGGTGACCGTCGGGTCGCCGCTCAGCGTGAGCTGGAGCGCCTGCACCTCGGGCGCCATCACGCGCTCGCGGTCGGCGTAGGCGAGCAGCGGCTGGTCCCAGTGGGCGAGCAGCCGCGGGGGCAGCGGGGTGTCGGCGGGCGGGAGCGGGGCGCCCGGGAGGTCGTGCAGGCCGTCGGCGTAGGCGACGGTCTCGAGCCGCTCCCACGCCGCCGCGAAGTCGAGCTGGGCGACGCCCGCCCACGCGGCGACGTCGCGCTTGGTCGCGGGCCCGAAGGCGCCGAGGTAGCGCTCGAGCACGAGCGTGGCCGCGGCGGCGGGCTCGGGCCGCGGGCGCGGGTCGAGCACGAAGCCCGCGCGGCGCGGGTCGTCCCAGTGACCGGCGGGCGGGAGCTGGATCAGCGGCAACAGCGTCCGGGCGAAGATGACCGGCGTCCATGCGTCGTCGGTGACGCCGTCGTAGGCGCCCACGCGCTCGCGGACCTCGGCGTTGGTGCGCGGCTCGCGGAACCACGCGGACAGCTCGGCGGTCACGCGCTCCTCGTCGAGGTGGGCGTACTGCTTGCGCCACTTGCGCATCCACGGCTGCCGGGTCAGCTGCGCGTAGGCGGGGTAGTCGGCCGCGGCGGCGAGGTGCAGCGTCAGCCGGTTGATCGTCGTCTTCACGACGCTGCCGGCGGTGATCGCCGCCTCCAGATCCGCGCGCGTGAAGCCGTCGAGCCGGGCGGCGAGCGCGATGAACGGCGCGGGCGGGTGCTGGCCCTGCAGCGGCGTGAGGCGGCGGATCGCCTCCGCGGGGTCGAGTCGCCGGCGCTCGATCAGCCCTTGGCGGGCGGCGAGCGCGGCGGTCAGCTCCTCCCGTGTCAGGCGGCGTTGAACGTCCACGTGCCCCGGAGGGCGGGCTGCGCGTGCTCGCAGTGCTGCTCAAAGGTCACTTGGAAGGTGCGCAAGGTCCCGTCAGGGTCGAAGGCCAGGTGGTTGACGGTGAACCTACTGGTGCTCTCGTTGCAGCCGCGGCCGTAGCCGCCGACGTCGAGGCCGGGGGAGTTGTCATTGAACGGGTAACGGTGCGCGTTCTCGTAGGTGGTCCCGGCCTTCAGCGTCTGCCCCGGCGGCGCGGCGAAGTTGCCGTCCCACCAGCCCTCGGCGTTGGTGAGGTAGAGGCGCACGAGCGACGGGCTGCCCCACGCGCGGAGCGTGTCGGTCGTCGGGCCGTGCGTCCACGTCTGGCCCTGGCCGATGTAGTCGCCCGCGTCGCTGGTCATGCGCAGCGACCACGCGCCCGGCACCGGCTGCCGCGGCTCGCCGGTCGGCGTGGTGGGCGTGGGCGTCGGGGCGGGCGCCGGTGCGCCGGCGCCACCGAGCGCGACGTTCCAGGTCCGCGTCCCGGAGTCGCAGCGCGTGCGCAGCTTCTTGCCGCTGCGGTTGAAGACGCGGGCGCGCAGGCGCAGCGTCCCGCTCGCGCCCTCGCCGGCGAAGCGGCCCGCGAAGCGGGTGCGGTAGCGGACGAGCGCGTCCACGTAGCGGACGGCAAAGCGCTCGCTGCGCCCGAACGATCCATCCGCGCGCACGCGGGTCGGCGGCGTGAGGTTGACGAACAGCTCGCGCGGGCCGCGGCGGCACTTCGCGGCGATCGTCCAGCGCGCGGTGACCTTGCGGGCGTCCTGGCTCGCGCGAATCACCACCGGCGCCTGGAGCCGGTCGACGACCTCGTAGCTGCTCGTGCCGAGGTAGAGCCCGCGTGCGCGCGGCTGCGCGGCGGCGCCGGCCGGCGGGGTGGCGAGCCGCGCCTCGAACGCTCGCGTGGGCTTGGCGGCGCAGACACGCTTGCGGCCGGAGGTGCGCCGGACGCCGGCGATCCGCAGGGTCCCGCCGGCGGCGTTCCCGGCCACCGTGCCGCTCAGCGTCCACTCGAACGCGAGCCGCCCGCGCGCGACGCGCTTGACTGACGCCGCGGCGGCGCTGAACGAGGTGCCGTCGAACGCCACGACCTTGCGCCCGGTGGCCTCGAAGACCTCCTTGCCGCAGCGCAGCGTCGTGTCGAAGCGGACTGCGATCTGGCTCCCGCGCGGCTGCAAGGAGATGCCGACCGTCGGCTCGTAGCGCTTTGGCAGGGCCGCGGTCTGCAGCCGGCCGCCGCCGAAGGTCTGCGCCGACGCGTCGCTCGCAAGCCCCAATGCGAGCAGTACCGCCAGCGTCACCAGCCGCGCGGACACGTCCTCCGGATTCCCGGAAGACGCGGGTCCTACGCCCGGGCGGCCTTCAGCGTCTTCTTCTTGAGGTCGAGGCTGACGAGGTAGTGGTGCTTGCCCTCGCGCACCGCATGGCCCTGGGTCTCGAGCCGCTTGCAGACCACCGGGCAGCGCTTGCAGCGCGGCCGGCTCTTGCAGCAGCGCTTGCGTGTCTTGACGCGCTTCATCCCCATGCCGCGACCATCTTAGGACACCCTAATCCGAGGGGCGCGTCCGATAGGGTCGCCGGCCATGTCATCCCCCGCCTTCGTCGAGCGGCTCAACGAGCAGATCGGCCACGAGTTCGCCGCCCATCAGCAGTACGTCGCCATCGCGGTCTACTTCGATGCGGAGACGCTCCCGCGCCTTGCAGCGTTCTTCTACGCGCAGGCGCTCGAGGAGCGCAACCACGCGCTGATGATGACCCAGTTCCTGATCGACCAGGACCTCGACGCGATCACGCCCGGCGTCGCCGCGCCGCAGGTGGCGTTCGACGATGTCGTGAGCCCGGTCGCGCTCGCGCTCGCGCAGGAGAAGCGCGTCAGCGAGCAGATCAACGCCCTCGCCGCCTTCGCGCGCGAGCAGGGCGACTACTCGTCCGAGCAGTTCATGCAGTGGTTCATCAAGGAGCAGATCGAGGAGGTCGCGACGATGTCCGACCTGCTCCGCGTGGTCGAGCGCGCCCGCGAGAACCCGCTCCTCGCCGAGGAGTTCCTCGCGCGCGAGTCGCTCGGCGACGGCGGCGAGGACCCGGCGTCCCCGCCGATCGCGGGTGGCTAGCTCTCGCGCTTGAAGATGATCACGTGGCCGTCCTTCTCACCGTGGAGGGCCATGTGGGTCAGGACCTTCTCGAACTCCCAGCCCTCGGCGCCGAGGGCGTTGATGCGCTCCTCGAACTCCTGGCGGTCGAACTCCTCGTCCTTGCGCCCCAGGAGGCCGTGGGTGATGACTTCGGTGCGGTACTCGTAGCTCGGCATCCGCGCAGATTACGGACCGGGCGCGAGCAACTCGGCCGTCTTCACGACGGTCGCGAACTCGTCGTGCAGGCTCGTGGCCGTCGCGCGCGTGAGCTCGTCCGCGGTCATCCAGGTGCCGTCGGGCCCCTGGCGATCGAACGTGTGGCAGGCGTCGATCGCCAGCATCACGTCGTAGCCGAGGTTGCCGCCTACCCGCGCGGTCGTCTCGACGCAGTGGTTGGTGGTGATGCCGCACAGCGCGAACGACTGCACTCCGCGCTCGCGCAGCCACGCGTCGAGGTCGGGCTCGCCATGGAATGACGAGTTGACCTGCTTGGTGACGAGCAGGTCGGGCTCGCCGGTGAGCTCGGGCCGGAGGGCGTTGCCGGGTTCGCCGGGCCGCAGCGGCGAGGCGTCCTCGTCGGAATCGTGGCGCACGTAGACGACCGGCCGGCCCTGCGCGCGCCACTCCCCGATCAGCGCCCCGACGTTCGCCTCACAGGCGGGGTTGTTGCGCCGGCCCCAGTACTCGGCGTCCTCGAAGGCGCGCTGGACGTCGACGACGATCAGGGCGGTGGAGCGGTCCATCGCCCTCCAGGCTACCTACTGCCCGTCGACGTCCTTCTTGGCCTTCTCGGCCTCCTTCTTCGCCTTCTCGGCCTCGCTCTTGGCCTTCTCAGCCCCGCTCTTGACCTTCTCGCCGGCCTCGTTGGCCTTGTTCTTGGCATCGTCGTCGGAACAGGCCGGCAGCCCGGCGAGGGACGCGACGGCGAGGAGGGTGACTGACAGGCGGCGGAGTCGTTGCATGTGGGTGTCCCTACCCACCTAGAATCGCTGCGAGACATGGCGAGACGGCGACTGGAAGGGCTGGAGCGGGTCCTCGGGGCCAACGCCCTCTTTTCCACCGCCTACGGCAACGTCGGCTCGTCGATCTACTACGCGCTGGGCCTCGTCGCCTCCTACGCGCTCGGCCTCACGCCCGTCGTCTTCGTGATCACGGGCGTGTTCTTCTTCATGACCGCCGCGACGTATGCGGAGGCGACCGCGATGTACCCGGAGGCGGGCGGCTCGTCGAGCTTCGCGCGCCGCGCGTTCAACGAGTTCTGGTCGTTCTTCGCCGCCTGGGCGCAGATGCTGACCTACACGACGACGATCGCGATCTCCGCGTTCTTCGTCCCGCACTACGTCGGCGGCCTGTTCTGGCCCGCGCTGCGCCACTCGCCCGGCGACATCATCGCCGGCGCGATCGTGATCGTCGTGCTGGCGGTCATCAACGTCCGCGGGGTCAAGGAGTCGACCACGCTCAACGTGCTGCTGGCGGTCACCGACTTCCTCACCCAGGTGCTGCTGGTGCTGATCGGGTTCTTCCTGGTGTTCTCGCCGACGATCCTGGTCGACAACGTCCACCTCGGCGTTGCCCCGACGTGGCGCGACTTCATCCTCGCGATCCCCATCGGCATGCTCGCCTACACGGGCATCGAGACGATCTCGAACCTCGCCGAGGAGGCGCGCGACGAGACGAAAACGATCCCGATCGCGATCAACCGCGTGCGGCTCGCGGTGTTCGCGATCTACTTCACGCTGCCGGCGATCGCGCTGTCGGCGCTGCCGGTCACGCAGAACGCGAACGGCGAGTACCAGACGCTGCTCGGGCTGACCGAGGAGGAGGGCGGCTACGCGGGCGACCCGATCCTCGGCGTGGTCAAGCAGATCGACCTCGGGCCGCTGCAGAACGTGGGGGAGATCTACGTCGGCCTGCTGGCCGCGACGATCCTGTTCCTCGCCACCAACGCGGGCCTGATCGGCGTCTCGCGGCTCGTCTACTCGATGGGCATCCACCGCCAGCTGCCGGACCGCCTGCGGCAGCTGCACCCGAAGTACCGGACGCCATGGATCGGCATCCTGATCTTCTCGGGGATCGCGATCGCGGTGATCCTGCCGGGCCAGGAGGTCTTCCTCGGCAACCTCTACGCGTTCGGCGCGCTGCTGTCGTTCACGTTCGCGCACGCATCGGTGGCGCGCCTGCGGGCGAAGAAGAAGGACGTGTCGCGGCCGTACCGCGGGCCGGGCAACGTGATGATCCGCGGCTACGACGCGCCGCTGTTCGCGATCGTCGGCGGGACGTTCACGTTCATCGCGTTCGTGGTGATCGCGGTCCTCTACCCGACGGTCAGCATGTTCGGCGTCGCGTGGCTGCTGTTCGGGATCGTCATCTTCGTCGCGTTCCGCCGCCAGCAGGGGCTCGACCTCTCGTCCACGCACAAGGTGGCGATCGCGCAGCCGGTGGTCGACCACGAGGCGGAGTACGACTCCGTGCTCGTCCACTTCGGCGACAGCGGCTACGACGACCAGGTGCTCGCGACCGCGCGCAAGCTGGCGGCGCGCAAGCGCCGCGGCATCCACGTGCTGGTCACCATCACGGTGCCGAACTCGATGGAGATCGACGCGCCGATGCCGGACCAGGACGCGGGCGCGCGGAGCATCATCGAGGAGGCGAAGGTGGCCGGCGGCGGGCGGGTGTCCGGCCATATCGAGCGCGTGCGCGCCGGCCAGGCCGGGCGGCGGATCGTCGAGGACGCCGTCGAGATGCGCGCGGCGGCGATCGTGATGCCGCTCCCGCGGCGAGTCGACGGCGCGTCGCTGTTCGGCAAGACGCTCGAGACCGTGCTGGCCGAGCGGCCCTGCCGGGTCATCATCGAGTCGGTGCCCGACGGGCGGAAAGGGCACCGCATCGCGCGCGTGCCGGTGATCTCGTGAACCCGATCACGCTGCTCTTGTCCACGGCGATGATCGTGCTCGGCGTCGTGATGATCGCGCAGACGCTGTCGCAGGGCGGCGGCCCGTTCGCGATCGGGATCCTGTTCGGCGTGCTGTTCATTCTCGCGGGAGGAGGCCGCCTGTGGGTGCAACGCCGCCGGTGAAACGCGAGCGGCGCGGGATGCCGCAGTGGCAGCTGGAGACGCCGAAGGCGCTCAAGCGCGGGCTCGGTTCGCCGGCGCTGTTCGGGATCGTCCAGGGCTTCATCGCGGCCTCGATCTACTTCGCGCTCGGGCTGGTCATCCAGGCCGCGCTCGGGTACGCGTGGCTGGTCTTCCTCGTCTCGTCCGCGTTCTTCGGGCTGCTGATCCTCTCCTACGTCGAGGGCGCCTCGCTGCACCAGGAGCGCGGGGGCGCGACGATCGTCGCGCGCTACGCGTTCAACGAGCTGCTCAGCTTCATCGCCGGCTGGGCGATCCTCCTCGACTACATCCTGCTGATGGCGATCACCGCCTTCGCGACGACGGACTACCTCGCCGTCGTGTTCACCCCGCTGTCGGGCGGGCTCGCGGAGTTCCTGTGCGGCGCCGCGGTGGTGGTCGGGGTGGCGTGGCTCAACATCCGCGGCGCGGGCTCCAAGCGCTACGAGCGCTTCGCGTACGTCGTGATCTTCGACCTGATCCTGCAGACCGTGATCGTGGTCCTCGGCCTGGCGATCGTGTTCAACCCCGAGGTGCTCACGCACCCGGCGAGCATCGGCGGCACGCCGTCGGCCAAGGACCTGGTCTTCGCGTTCACGTTGACGCTCGTGACGTTCGCCGGCGTCGACGCCTCGTCGGGGCTCGCGGGCGAGGTCGCGGTGGGGCGCAAGGGGCTCAAGCGGCTGATGACGGCGCGCATGCTGGCCTTCATCCCGTACATCGGGATCTCGCTGGTGGCGATCAGCGCGCTGCCGCTCGACGACCTGCGCGGCGGCGGGCAGGACGACTACGTCGACGCGCCGATGCTCGGCGTCGCGGCCGCCTTCGACCCGCCGTGGCTGGCCGACATCTTGCGCGTGCTGATCGGGATCTCGGCGTTCGCGATCCTCATCATCGCCTGCAACGCGGCGATGCTCGGGCTCTCGCGCCTGGGCTACTCGCTCGCGCTCAACCGCCAGATCCCGTCGGCGATCGGGCGACTGCACCCGACGCGCGCGACCCCGATGGTGATCATCTGCGTCGGCGCGCTGCTCGCGATCCTGCTGCTGATCCCGGCCGACGTCGAGTTCCTCGCCTCGATCTACGCGTTCGGCGCGACGATCTCGTTCACGATCGTGCACCTGTCGGTGATCCGGCTGCGCTGGCTCGAGCCCGACCGCGACCGCCCGTTCAAGATCCCGCTCAACATCCGGATCGGGCGGGGCGAGCTGCCGGTCACCGCGGCGCTCGGGGCGATCCTGTCGTTCGCCGCGCTGCTCGCGGTGATCACGCTGCACGGCGACGGGCGCTGGGCCGGCGCCGGCTGGATGACGTTCGGGATCGTGCTCTACGTCGCCTACCGGCTCTCGGAGGGCAAGCCGATCCTCAAGCGCGTGACGATCCCCGAGCGCGCGCTGACGCGGCGGGGGAGCGCCAAGGCCGAGTTCGGCTCGATCCTCGTGCCGGTCCTCGGGCGGCCGCTGGACGACGACATCATGCAGACCGCGGGGCGGCTGTCGGCGGAGGAGAACGCCGACGAGGGCGAGGGCGGCGCGGTGATCGAGGCCGTGTGGGTGTTCGAGGTGCCGATGGCGCTACCGCTCGACGCGCGCATCCCCGACGAGGACCTCAAGCGGGCGCGCAAGGCGCTCCAGCGCGCCAAGGCGGTGGGGGAGGAGTACCAGGGCGTCGAGGTCGCCACCGCGACGGTGCGCGCGCGCAGCGCCGGCTACGGGATCGTGCGCGAGGCCAAGCGCCGCGGCGTCGAGGCGATCGTGCTGGCGGCCGAGGAGCCGACGCGCATGCGCGGCGGCCCGCTGCTGGGCGGCAAGCGGGGGCTCTACGACACCTTCGTCGGCCGGACGACGCGCTACGTGGTCACCAAGGCGCCCTGTCGCGTGATCCTCACCGCGCCGCCGGGCGACGGCGACCAGCGGCCGGGGCTGCCCGATCACGTCGCGCACTTCGCCCCGCCGTCGACCGGCGATCCGACGCAGCCGGCAGAGGCGGCCTCCGGCAACGGGGGGATCTCCGACGCGGACGCGGCGGAGCCCACCCCGGCTGGCTAGAGTCCCCGCCGAATGTTCGTGCTCGTCGTCGGTTCCGGGAGGGTTGGCTCGTCTGTGGCTACGGCTGCTCTGCGCGCGGGCCACACCGTCTCCGTGCTCGACGAGGACCCGCTCTCGCACGAGCGGCTCGACGTCGAGCTCGGCCAGGGCTGGGAGGAGGCGGGCGGGCGCTTCACGATCGGCACGGCGCTCGAGATGGACGCGCTGACCGAGGCGGGGATCGAGGAGGCGGACGTGTTCATCGCCTCCACCAACGGGGACAACACCAACCTCGTGGTCTCCCAGATCGCCCAGCGCCAGTACGAGGTGCCGAGGGTCATCGCCCGCGTGCTCGACCCGCGCCGCGCCGCCTGGTACTCCGAGCAGGGCTTGCAGACCATCTGCCCGACGCAGATCGCGATCGACCAGCTGGCGGCCGCCGCGCTGTCGGAGCAGTAGCGGGTGGCCGGCCTCTACGTCATCATCGCCGGCGCCGGCAAGGTCGGCTGGAACCTCGCTCGCGAGCTGATCGAGAAGGGCCACGAGGTCACCGTCATCGAGCAGGACCGGCGGCGCTACCTGACCGTCGAGCAGGAGCTCGAGCACGCCGTGCAGTACGGCGACGCGACGGAGCTGTGGGTGCTCGAGCGAGCCGGGATCCAGCGCGCCGACCTCGTGGTGGCCGTCACCGGAGACGACGAGGACAATCTGCTGATCTGCCAGGTCGCGAAGGAGAAGTACCTGTGCGAGCGGATCATCGCCCGCGTCAACAATCCGCGGAACCTCGATCACTTCAAGCTGCTGGGCATCCAGCCGGCGGTCTCGGCGACCGATCTGATCCTGCGCCTGATCGAGCACGAGGTGCCGAGCTACGGGCTCGTCCACCTTCTCGACCTCCCGGAGGAGAGACTTGAGATCATTGAGCTCGTGGTCTCCGATACCGCACCCGCGGCCGGCACGAAGGTGGTCGACCTCTCGCTGCCCGAGGGCGCGCTGGTGATCTCCGTCCTGCGCGGCGGCTCGGGCTTCGTGCCGAAGGCCGACACGGTGGTCGAGGCCGGTGACGAGGTGCTCGTGGTGCTCGACCCGGGCCTCGAGCAAGCGATCACAGACCAATTCGTCGGCGACGGGGACAGGGCGAGCTGATGGCCGAGCGCGACGTTGACATCCTGATCGTGGGCGGCGGCCTCGCCGGCGCGTCGTGCGCCGAGGGGCTGCGCGAGGAGGGCTTCGACGGGTCGGTACTGCTCGTGGGCCGCGAGCCGCATCCGCCATACGAGCGCCCGCCGTGCTCGAAGGACCTGCTGCGCGGCGAGTCAGAGCCCGACGACGCGCACCTGCACCCGGATGAGTGGTACGGCGACAACAACATCGAGCTGCTGACGCGCACGAGCGTGCTGAAGCTCGATCCGGCTGCGAAGACGGCGGAGCTCGCGCACAAGACGACGGTGCGCTTCGACCGCGCGCTGCTCGCCACCGGCGCCAACATCAACCGGCTGCGCGTCGAGGGCGGCGACCACGACGGCATCCACTACCTGCGCACGCTCGGCACCTCGGTGTCGCTCCGCGAGGACGCCGCGGACGCCGAGCGCGTGGTGCTGATCGGCGGCTCCTACATCGCCTGCGAGGTCGCGGCGTCGCTGACCACGCTCGGCAAGCAGTGCACGCTCGTGATGCTCGAGGACGCGCCGCTGTCGACGGGCTTCGGGACCGACGCAGGGCGGTTCTTCCAGGACCTGCTCGGCTCGCACGGAATCGAGTGCGTCACCGGCGACGGGGTGGCGCGCTTCGAGGGCGAGAAGCGCGTGGAGCGGGTCGTGACCGAGTCGGGCAAGACGCTCGACGCCGACCTTGTCGTGATCGGCGCCGGTGCCCATCCCGACGTGATGCTGGCCCGCAGCGCCGGGCTCGAGCTGGGGGAGACCGGCGGCGTGAAGTGCTCGCAGACGCTCGCGACATCGGCGCCCGGCATCTGGTGCGCGGGCGACCCGTGCGAGTACGACTCCGTCGTCCACCAGCGCCGGCTGCGCGTCGAGCACTTCGAGGTCGCCGCGGCGCAGGGCCGCTACGTCGCCTCGGCGATGACGGGCGATCCGGGCCCGTATGACGAGGTGCCCTACTTCTGGTCCGACCTCTCCGACTGGGCGTCGCTCGAGTACGTCGGCCCGGCGGCGAGCTGGGACCGCGAGGTCGTGCGCGGCTCGTTCGACAGCGGCGAGTTCACGGTCTTCTACCTCGACGGCCGCCAGGTCGCCGGCGCCCTGACGCGTCGGGCGCTCAGACGACCTAGAAGAAGCGAAGCAGCTGATGACGGCGCACACCGAAGTGGACGCCGAAACCTTCAAGTAGGGGTCAGACCCCTTTAGGAGGGTTGAGGGTTAGCCGGGGATTCCGACGCGCTGCTGCGCGAACGGGACGGCTTCGAGCTCGAGGTGGTCCTCGGACGGCGGGGCGCCGCGCAGGATCCACGCGCCGTCGGAGCGGCGCTCGATCGCGCCGCGGGCCATCAGCTGGCCGAGCGCGGTGGTGACCGACGGGCGGCGAGCGCCGACCATGCCGGCGAGCGTCCGGTGCGGCAGCCGCAGCGAGACGAGCACGCCGCCGGGCACGACGCGGCCCCAGCGCTCGGCGAGCAGCCACAGCAGCGCCAGCAGGCGGTCGTCGACGCGGGTCAGGTGGGCGATCGCCTGGGTGACGACGAGCCGCTCGGCGCGGCGCGCGGCGCGATCCATCAGCGCGGCGAAGATCTCCGGCCACTGCGCCATCCGCACGGCCAGCGCCTGATCGACGATCGCCACACGGGCGCTCGTCGCGGCGGCCCACTCGATGCGGCGCGGGAGCAGCTCCTCGGCGTCGTTGTCGTCACCGGCGCGCAGCAGGTCGCCGGGGCCGAGCAGCTCGGCGCACGGGTGGTTGCTGACGGTCGCCTCGCGGACGAGGAGCCCCTCGAGCACGAGGAGCCCGATCGGCTGGCTGCCGCCGGTGAGCCACGGCTGTGGCGTCCAGCGGCCGCGCGGCACGTCGATCGCGCGGGTGTAGAGCCGCTCGGCGGCCTCGCGGGCCCGGGGCACGTCGAGCCCGCGGGCAAGCTCCGGGTCGACCTTCAGAAGTTGAACGGAGCCTGAGTTCGCGTCACGCATCAAAGTGGGTTTCCCTTCCCGCCTTTTCCTTGCCAAGTGAGGGTCTGGCGCCTCCCTTAGGTCGTCCAGACAACATGCGCAAAGTTAGCGTGCTGACAGAAAGAAGGAAGGGCATCTGGACGAGTTAACGATGTACCAACACGCCCAACCCCTCGCGCGCGCGAAGGTTGCGGTGTCCGGCAGGTTGACGGGAAGCCCGCTCATGCCTACTAGAGCGACGACCGGCAACGGAGATACGCGGCGCTAGACTGACCGCCGTCTTGCGGGGTCGTCTAATGGCAAGACGCCAGCCTCTGGAGCTGGTTATCGGGGTTCGAGTCCCTGCCCCGCAGCTGACGAGATGTCGGCGTCCGGCACGTAGCGCGTCCGCACGATCTTGCGCGCCAGCGCGCTCGTGCGAGCCCAGCGGATGAAGCGTGCCGCCGCGCCGCGCGGCGCCCCGCGGGTCACGAACGCGATCTCGCTCCCACCCGGGTAGGTCCCGGCCGCGATCGAGGCCCGCGAGCAGGGCACGCCCTCGTAAGGGACGACGTGTAGCCCGCGCGTGAACGCGAAGTCGACGTACCCCCACGCGTTCGGCGTCGCCAGCACGTAGGAGCGCACCTGCTGGGGCGTACTGAACGTCTGCGGGCGGTACGCGAGCGGCGTCGCGAGGTCGACGAAGGTCGAGACGAACACCGAGCGCTGCCCCGTCGTGGGCCCCGGCGCGGCCGGGGCGATCGGACCGGTGATGGGCGCGCCCGCGACGTGCTCCCACACCGTGACGCGGCCGCTGACGAGGTCCTGGATCTGCGCGCGGTTGAGTGACGGGATCGGGTTGGCGCGGTTGGTGACCAGGCAGACGCCGCTCGCGGCGAGCCGGCGGCGCACCAGCCCGGCGGGATCGTCGGCAGACCGGGGCCGGATCGTGAGGCCGATGTCGACGATGCCGCGCGCCGCGTCGCTCAGACCGGCCGCACTGCCGCCGCCGGTGAGCGTGAAGCGCGGCGGATGGCGGACCGCCCGCCGGTAGTAGAACGCGAGGTCGGCCACGAGCGGGAGCGCGACGTTGGAGCCGCTGAGCGAGATCTGGCGGCGCGGCCTGGCGGCGGCGGAGGCGGGCGCGGGGCGGCGCGCCATGGCGGCGCCGGCCGACGTGCGAAGCCCTTCGCCGCCGCCCACGCGGCGCTTGCCCTTCGCGACCTTGCGCACGCGCGCCGACGCCGTCGCCAGCCTCTTCCCCGCGCGGTTGAGCGCCACGACCTTCACGCGCTTCGCCATCTTGCCGCTCCGCTTCGCGCGGACGTCGAACGGCGTCCCTCGCGGCCGCAGGTCTCCCAGCCGGCGGCGGCCGGCGGTGACGCGGTAACGGGCGACGGCTCCCGTCGCCCCGCTGACGGCGGCCTGGACGACGTAGGTGACGCTGCGCCCGCGCTTCGCGCCCGTGGCGCGCAACACGCGCAGCGCCGGGCGCTGCCCGACGTCGTAGCTCGTGGCCCCCGATACCGCCGACACGGCGCCCAGCGCGTCGACGTAGCCGGAGCCGACGGCCAGCGGCGCGCGGGTTGCGTTCTGGACGAGCTGCGCGCGCAGGTCGGCTGCCGAGAGGTCGCTGCGCACCGCCGCCATCAGCGCCGCCACGCCGCTCACCTGCGGCGCGGACATCGACGTGCCGCTCTTCATCCCCCAGCCGCCGTCGGCGGTCGAAGACAGGATGTCCGTGCCCGGCGCGGCGAGCGCGATCGTGCGCTTGCCGTAGTTCGAGTAGTCGCCGAGCTCGCGACCAACCGCCGGCGAGGTGCCCGCCACCGCGACCAGGTTCGGTGCGGCGATCGACGCCGGGTAGTTGGGCTTGCGGTCGACGTCGAGGCCGTCGTTGCCCGCCGAGGTGACGATGAGGACGTTGGCGGCCGCTGCCGTGGCCACCGCGGCGCGCAACCCGGGGTCGTCCTTCGGCCCGCTGAGGCTGAGATTGATCACGCGCGCCCCGTTCGCGGCGGCGTAGCGGATCGCCTCGGAGACGCCGTTCGTCGTCCCCGCCCCGTTCTTGTCGAGCACCTTCAGGATCATCAGCCGCGCCCGCGGCGCGACCCCGACCACGCCGCGGCCGTTCTGCGCCGCGGCGATGATCCCCGCGACGTGGGTGCCATGGCCCCAGCCGTCGCTCAGGTCGTTGCCGACGCGCGAGGTGGAGAAGTCGACGCCATGGACGTCGTCGACGTAGCCGTTGCGGTCGTCGTCGACGTGGTTGTCGGGCACCTCGTCGAAGTTGGTCCAGATGTTCGGCGCGAGGTCGACGTGGTCGAGCTTCGCGCCGGAGTCGATCACGGCGACCACGACGCCCGCGCCGCGCGAGATCTCCCACGCGGGCGGGAGGTGGAGCACGGCGTCGGGCGACATAGCCCACTGCTCGTCGCTGCGCGCGTCCCCGGCCGCGCCGGCCACGGCAGGCATCGCGAAGCCGACGGCGGCGGTGGCGAGAAACACGGTCGCGCAGCGGTGCAGAAAGGCGGAACTTCTCGTCGGCATGGGGGGATCCGCGGGTGTGCTCGTGAGTCTTGCACTGTCGACGTCGTGTTGGCAAGATCCCTTTAGCAATGAGCTTCCGACTGCTCGTCGCGCTGCTGCTCACCCTGGTCACGGTCCTTGTCCTCCCAGGTGCCGCCTCAGGACAGTTCAGGCTCGCCGCACCGGAGGATTGCCTGAGTAATCCGAATTGCGGTGTAGGTCTACGCCAGATCTACGGAGTTGAGATCACATCGGCGTTCGTGCCGCTGACGGTGGCCGACGCGGGGGTCACCGCGCTCGATGACGGCTTGGCCGAGGTCGCCGTGGCGTTCTCCTCCAGCCCCGCCGTCTCGCGGCCCGACGTGCTGACGCTGCGCGACGACCTCGGCATGGTCGGCGAGGACCACGTCGTGCCCGTCGTCCGGCGCGCCATGCTGCGCTCCTACGGCCGGCGGGCGCGCGACATCCGCCGCCGCCTCGAGGCTGCCGGGCGCGAGCTGTCGACGCTCGACCTGCGGCGGCTCAACCAGCAGCTCGAGGACGGCCGGCTCGCCGCCGCCGTCGGAGCGGAGTTCATCGACGCCAACGGCCTCGGCGGGGAGGGCCACCGCAAGCGCGGCCCGCGCATCACCATCGGCTACATGGACTTCGCCGAGAACGCGATGCTCGCCCACCTCTACGCCGAGGCGCTCCACACCCAGGGCTACCGAGCCCGCGTGCGCGCCATCGGCGGCTTTCGGCCCGAGGCGGTCAGCGCCCTGCGCCGCGGTCGCATCGACATGTGGCCGGGCTACTCAGGCTCGCTCCGCGAGTACCTCGCGCGCGGGAGCAAGCGCAGTCTGGGCGCGCTGCTGCGCCGGATCGGCGCGCGGCCGCTGCGCGCCGCGCCGGCGGAGAACAAGAACCTGTTCGTGATGAAGCGCGACGCCGCGGCGCAGCTCGGCATCTCCAAGCTCTCCGACCTCAAGGCCCACTGGCCCGCGGCCGGCTAGGCCGCGGCCTGCTCAGCCCAGTCTCGGTAGAGCTTGAAGTAAGCGCCCTGCGCGTCGAGCAGCTCCTCGTGCGTGCCCTGCTCGACGATCCGCCCGTGGTCGAGCACGACGATGCGCCCGGCGCGCTGGATCGTCGACAGGCGGTGGGCGATCACGATCGCGGTGCGCCCGCCGAGCAGCCGCCGCAGGCCGGCTTCGATGCGGCTCTCGGTGTGGATGTCGACGTTGGACGTCGCCTCGTCGAGCACCAGGATCCGCGGATCGGCGATCAGGGCGCGAGCGAACGCGACGAGCTGGCGCTGGCCGGCGGACAGCTGCGCGCCGCGCTCGCCGACCTCGGTGTCGTAGCCGCGCTCGAGCGCCGCGACGAACTCGTCGGCGCCGACCGCGCGCGCCGCCTGCTCGACCTCCTCGGGCGTCGCGTCCGGCCGCCCGAACGCGATGTTCTCGCCGATCGTGCCGCTGAACAGGAACGCCTCCTGGGGCACGATCCCCATCTGCGAGCGCAGCGACGACGCGCTGACCTCGCGCAGGTCGTGGCCGTCGACGAGGATCCGCCCTGAGGTCGGGTCGTAGAAGCGCGCGACAAGCTTGGCGAGCGTCGACTTGCCGGCTCCGGTCGCGCCGACCAGCGCCACCGTCTGGCCGGGCGGCACGTGCAGCGTGATGTGGCACAGCGCGTCGCCGGTGTCCTCGCTGCCGTAGGAGAAGATGACGTCGTCGAACTCGATCTCGCCGCGCAGTGACGCCAGCTCGAGCTCGCCGTCGAGGATGTCGGGCTCCTGGTCGAGCAGCTCGAAGATCTTGTCGAGCGCGGCCATGCCCGCCTGGTAGGTCGTGTAGAGCTGCGAGAGCTGCTGGATCGGGTCGAAGAAGTTGTTCAGCGCGGCGACGAACGCGACGAGCACGCCGATGGTCACGTCGCCCTGGATCGCCTGGATGCCGCCGTAGAGGAGGATCCCGGCGGTCACGAGCGCCGACAGCAGCTCGACGCCGGGGAAGTACGCGGCGTTGAGGTAGACCGTCGTCATGTTGGCCTTGCGGTTCTCGTCGTTGAGGTCCGCGAAGACCTGCTTGTGGCGCGGCTCCTGCGCGAACGCGCGCACGACGCGGATGCCCGACAGCGTCTCCTGCAGGTAGCCGGTGATCGCCGCGATCTTCTCGCGCGTGATCCGGTAGGCGTCCGCGGAGATGATCCGGAACGCGAACGAGGCGATGCCCAGCACCGGGAAGATCACCAGCGTCAGCAGCGCGAGCTGGGCGTCGAGCCAGAACAGGATCGCCGCGGTGCCGAGCAGCGTCAGCGTCGAGCCGAACAGCGTCACCACGCCGTCGGAGACGAGCTGGTCGAGCGCCTGCACGTCGTTGGTGAGCCGCGAGATGATCGCGCCCGCCGAGCGGCGCGAGTAGAAGCCGACCGACAGCGTCTGCAGGTGCGCGAACAGCTGGATCCGCAGGTCCTGCAGCGCGCGCTGGCCGACCCAGCCGACGAGGTAGGTCTGCGCGTACGACGCGCCCCAGTAGACGAGCGCGCTGACCAGGAACAGGACGACGGCGAGGTTGAGCTTCCCGAGGTCCTTCGGCGTGATGCCCTCGTCGATCGCGAACTTGGCCAGCGGCGGCGGCGCCAGCGACGCCGCGGTCGCGAAGACCAGGGCGATCATGGCCAGGATCACGCGCCCGCGGTAGGGGCGCAGCAGCTCGGCCAGGCCGCGCAGCTTGCGCCCGCGGCCGCTGGTCGCGCGCCAGCGCCGGCGCAGGTCGGCGAGCCGTTCGTGCGTCTCGGTCTGCTGGGCGCCGCTCACAGGCCTGCCACCCGCTCGATCGGGTTGCGGTTGAGGAAGACCTGGTCGGGCAGCCCCTTCGCGGCGATCTCGGCGTACAGCTCGCTCTGGCGCAGCAGTTCGTCGTGGGTGCCGCGCGCCGCGATCTCGCCGTCCTCGAGCACGACGATGTCGTCGGCGAGCGCGAGCGTGGACAGCCGGTGGGCGATCACGAAGGTGGTGCGGCCGCGCATCGCCTCGCGCAGCGCCTGCTTGATCGCCTGCTCGGTCGAGGCGTCGACCGAGGAGGTCGCGTCGTCGAGGATCAGGATCCGCGGGTCGATGACGAGCGCCCGCGCGATCGCGATCCGCTGGCGCTGGCCGCCCGACAGCGTGAGGCCGCGTTCGCCGACCACGGTGTCGTAGCCCTCGAGGCAGCGCCTCGATGAAGCCTGCCGCCTGGGCGCGCTCGGCGGCGCGCACGACCTCGTCACGGGTGGCGTCCGGCCGCCCGTAGGCGATGTTGTCGTGGACCGTGGCGCTGAACAGGAACGGGTCGTCGGTGACGACGCCGATCTGGCTGCGCAGCGAGTTGAGCTCGACCTCGCGCACGTCGGCGCCGTCGACCAGCACCTGGCCGCCGGTGACGTCGTAATTGCGGCCGAGCAGGGAGATGAGCGTCGACTTGCCCGCGCCGGTCGCGCCGGCCAGCGCGACGGTCGTGCCGCCGTCGACGGCGAGGTCGACGTGGCGCAGCACGGGGGAGCCGTCTTCGTAGTTGAACGAGACGTCGCGCAGCTCGACGCGGCCGTTGCCGACCGGCAACGGCGGCGCGAGCTCGGGCGAGGCGATCCGCGGCTCGCGGTCGAGGATCTGGAACAGCCGGACGCCCGACGCGGTCGCGCGCTGGCCGAACCCGAGCGCGATGCCGAGCGAGCGCATCGGCGAGATCAGCATCAGCAGGTACGTGTAGAAGGCCGCGAAGTCGCCGGCGGTCAGCGTGCCGTTGATCACCTGGCGGCCGCCGACGATCAGGATCGCCGCGAGGCCGAGCTGGGGCAGGAAGCCGATGAAGGGCTGGTAGAAGGCGCTCAGGCGGGTCGCGAACATCGCCTGGTCGAACACGCGGTGGACGGCACCGCGGAAGCGCTCGAGCTGGCGCGGCTCGGCCGCGAACGCCTTGACCACGCGGACGCCGGAGACGTTCTCCTCCGCCTCGGCGGTCAGCTCGGCGACCCGCTGCTGGACCTCCTGCAGCGCCGGGCGCGAGCGGCGCCCGTAGCGGAAGGCGACGGCGACCACGAACGGCACCGGTGCGAGCGACAGCGCGGCGAGCCCCGGGTCCTTGGCGAACATCGCGATGGCCGCGAACAGGATCGTCAGCGCGCTCTGGGCGATCCAGACGAAGCCGTAGCCGAGGAAGAAGCGGATCGACTGCAGGTCGACCGTCGCGCGCGACATGAGCTGGCCGGTCTGCTGGCGGTCGAAGAAGCCGAGCTCGAGCGCCTGCAGGTGGCCGTAGAGCCCGTTGCGCAGGTCGTACTCGACGCCGAGCGAGACCTTGCCCGACACGATCCGCCGCGCGACCGAGAAGACGAGCCGCACGAGGCCGGCGACGACGAGCAGCGCGCACAGCGTCTCGAGGCCGGACTTGTTGCCCGCGTCGATCTCATCGATGACACGCCCGATCAGCCACGGGATCGCCGCGGTGCCGAGCATCGCGATGCCTGCGAGCACGATGGACCAGATGGCTCCCCGGCGGTAGGGACGAAGGAAGCCGAGGAGCCGGATAAAGGTGCGCACGCAACCACACGATACGACGGACGAGGGCGCCCTCATCTGCAACACTCGCGCACCGATGTCCGACGCGATCGCTCTCCGCAACCGCTTCGCCATGGTCAAAGGTGCCTGGGATGAGCACCTGCGCGGCGTCCCCTTCCCGGCCCTCGGCGAGGGCACGGCGGAGGAGAAGATCGAGCGTCTGGAGATCGCGCTGGTCGACGAGATGCGCAACCGCGCGACACCCGAGACGGCCGAGCAGGCCGCCGACGCGATGTGGACGCTCGTGCACCACCGCGACGACGCGGATCCGGTGAAGGTCCGCGTCGTGCACCACCACGAGGAGCTCGCGCGCCTCGGCCACCGGCCGATCTAGGGTCTGCCGGAGAATAGGCGGCGCGTCCGGAACGGTCGTGGACCGAGCCGGGCGACGCACGAATCCGAAGGGAATCCGTCTGGGATTTTCGAGGGTTCGGGTGGCGATCCGGCGACGTGTCCACGGCCGTCGACCGGGCGTGCCGACTTCTTCGGCAGACCCTAGACTCGGCGCATGGCCACCCGGCCACCCGCCGGCCTCTGCGACACCTGCGTGCACCAGCAGCTCGTGCGCACCGGGCGCGGCTCGGAGTTCTCCCTCTGCCAGCGCTCGAAGACCGAGCCGGAGTACCCGAAGTACCCGCGTGTGCCGGTGCTCGAGTGCCGCGGGCACGAGGTGGGGCGATGAGCTGGGTCGCGGCGATCCTGGCCGCGATCGCGAGCTGGCAGCCGCTGTCGCCCGCCACGCTCGAGCGCACCGAGGTCGCCGCCGCGCGCGTGGGCGGCTCGATCTACGTCATGGGCGGCTTCGAGAAGACGTCGGGGATCACCGTGGGCGTGACCGAGCGCTACGACATCCGCCGCGATCGCTGGCGCCGCGTCGCGCCGATGCCGGTCGGCCTCAACCATGCCGCGGCGGTCGCCTACAAGGGCGACGTCTACGTGGTCGGCGGCTACCGCGGGCGCAGCACGCTCGACGACGAGGTCGCCACGCTCTACCGCTACCGGCCCGCGCGCAACCGCTGGACGCGGCTGCGCTCAGCGCCGACGCGCCGGGGCGCGCTTGCCGCCGGCGTGATCGGCCACCGCCTCTACGCGGTCGGCGGCGCCGCCAGCGGCCGCGGCGCGCTCGCCACGCTCGAGATCTACGACTTCCGCACCCGCCGCTGGTCGAGCGGCCCCGACCTGCCGCTCGCGCGCGAGCACCTCGCCGCCGCCGTGGCGGGCAAGCGCTTCTACGCGCTCGCCGGGCGCGCCGCGGGCAGCGGCAACTTCCGGCGCGTCGACCGCTACGACCCGGCGCGCCGCCGCTGGACGCGCGTGCGCGACATGCGCAAGGCGCGCGGCGGGATCGCCGCCGCCACCGTCGGCGGCCGGATCGCGGTGTTCGGCGGCGAGGAGGGCGCGGGCACGATCCGCCCGGCCGAGCTCTACGACCCCAAGCGCGACCGCTGGCGCTCGTTGCCGGGCATGCGCACGCCGCGCCACGGCCTCGGCGGCGTCTCGAAGGGCCGCCGGATCTACGCGATCGAGGGCGGCGACCAGCCCGGGTTCCACTTCACCCGCGCCGTTGAGTATCTCGACGTTCCCTGATTACCCGGGTAGGCGGTCCAGCACGAGGAACGCCTTCTGGTCCTGCCCCTGCTGGAAGGAGGCGAGGAACAGGTTGCTGCGCGTCAGCGCGTCGATCCGGCGCGACTCCGACGGCGGGATCGTCTCCGGCCGCGGCGTCGCGGCGGGGATCGTGGCGCGCAGCGGGATCTCCAGCTGCGGCTCGAGGTCGCCGGGGCGGAAGAACAGCGCCTGCGTCTGGGAGTCCTCGGCCGCCGTCGCGGTCGCCGTCGTGCCGTCCTTGTTCTTCGTCTTCTCCGGCGGCTTCGGCGGCAGCAGCGCGACCACGAGGTCGACGTCCTTGACGTAGCGGAACGTGTAGAGCGCGAGCTCGAGCGCCTCGCGGCGCAGGAACAGGTGGCGCGCCTCGGACGGCTTGCCGCCCCGGACCGAGCCCTTCGGCCCGAGCCCGTTGAGGGTGAACATCAGCCCGTTGCCGTCGATGAAGTCGATGTTGCCGCCCTGCGGGGCGGTGCGGAGCGCGACCTCGAGCGGGACGTCGAAGACCTCGAGCTTGCTCGCCTGCACGCCGACGATCTGGTTGCCGTCGGACAGGCGGTACTTGCGCCCGACGTGGGTGGCGATCTCCTTCGCGGCGCCGACGCCGTCGTCGGAGCCCGGCTTCCACTGCGACCAGCCGTCGGGCGCGCCGTTGTTGCCGGTGGTGCCGACGTAGACGGCTGCGCCGATCGCCAGCGTGGCGATCGCGATCCCCAGCAGCGCGCCCAGGACGAGCCCGAAGCGCGAGCGGTAGGGCGTGTCGGTTCCTGCCGGCTTCGTCGCGGCGTCGCGCGCCTCCTCGGAGGCGCCGTCCGGATCGCTCGCGACCATCGCCGCGGCGGGGTCGAGCTCGGTGGCTTCCGTCTCCGACGAGCGGTGCCACAGGCCGCCCTTCTGCTTGCGGCGCTGCTCCTCGAGCTCGCGGGCGCGCTCGCGCTCGGCCTCGGCCGAGCTGCCGGGCCGGCCGGCGGGCGACGGCGGCGGGATCAGATCACGGGCCATGTGTCCTCGTCCAGCAGGTCGATCTCCGGACGCTCGAGCCGCGCGTCCTCCAGCACCTGAACGACATCGTCGCCGTAGAGCTCACCTGCGGCAACCAGCCGGCTGGCGACGTAGTCGACACCCTCGCGGTTGTGGCGGATCGTGTTGTAGGCGATCACGAACGATTGCCCGATCAGCGTCGCGGCCAGGCGCCGCTTGCCGCCGTCGGCGAGCACGCCGGAGACGCCGTCGTCGTTCATCATGCTGCCGCCCGAGCGGTGCATGATCTGCGTGCCGAGCTTCTCGAAGCGCTTCATGATGCGCTCCTCTTCCTCCTCGCGGCGCTCCTTGTCGCCGATCCGGTCGGCGAGGTCGAGCGGCGTCGGGCCCATGCCCGCGCGGCCGACCATCCTGACCGCGTGCGCCGTCGTCGAGTAGACGTCGCCGCCGACGCCCGTCGTCGTCTGGTCGTAGAAGACGTACTCGGCCGCCATCGCGCCGAGGGTCCAGATCAGGCCGGCGATCTGCTCCGAGCGCCATTCGACGAAGCGGTCCTCGAGCCGCATCGCCTGGTGGTGGCCGCCGGAGTTGCCGCGCTTGCGGACCGAGAGCCGCGTGGAGAGGACGTTGTCGGCGTAGAGGTGCGAGCACACGGCATGGCCCGCCTCGTGGACGGCGATCGAGCGCTCCTCGTGCTTGGCGTACGGCTGCCCGACGGCCACGCCGGACTCGACCGTGGTCATCGCCTCGAGCAGGTCCTCCCACTCGAACGCCTGGCGGCCGTCGGAGTGTGCGTAGGTCAGCGCCATCGAGCAGACCTGGTCGATCATCGCCGGCGAGTAGCCGTTGGTGACGCGGGCGAGCTCGTCGCGCTTGCGCGGCGTGTCGAGCGCCTCCGCGTGCGCGACCTTGTTGAGGTAGAGGTCGAAGATGTCGCGCCGGTCCTCCCACGTGGGCGTGCGGAAGTAGATGTGGCGCCCCATCCGGCCCGGGCGGGTGAGCGCCGGGTCGAGGCGCTCGAGCGCCACGTTGCAGGCGCCGATGAAGTAGATCTCCTCCTTGTTGGGCTTCGGAGGCTTCAGACGCAGCGAGCGCTTGCCGATCTTGCGCGGCACGATGTAAAGCGCATCGAGCCAGGTGTTGATGCGCTTGGTGCGCATGCGCTTCATCAGCGGCGGGTCGTCGATGCCATCCATCACGACGAGCAGCTGGTTGAGCGCGAGCCCGCCGCCGCCGCCCATCATCCCCGGCATCATCATGTCGCGGACCGTGCCGGCCAGCTTCACGAGCCCCGGCGGGTAGACCGGCCCGCGCGGCTCGGCGCGCATGTTGAACATGCGGTCGCGCCAGGCGGACGTCTCCAGCACCAGGTCCCCGTCCCACGTCAGCGCGCCCTGCGGGCCGAAGAACAGCTCGTCGTTCACCGTCGAGTCCACCAGCGGCTGGAAGCCCGAGCCGAGCGACTGCCGGCGCATGCCGACGGCGTCGATCTCGTCGATGAACACGATGCACTGGCCGCCCCACTTGCGGGCGAGGCGCTTGGCCTTCATCGCCAGGTAGCGCACCAGCACCGCGTCCATGCCGATGAACGTCTGCGCGAAGCCGGAGCCCGGGATCGACACGAAGGGGCAGTTGAAGGAGGTCGCGATGCCCTTGGAGAGCATCGTCTTGCCGGTGCCGGGAGCGCCGAGGAAGAGCACGCCGCGCTCGCGCTTGCCGCCGGCCTTCTCGAACTCCTCGCCCGACTGCCAGAGCGAGACCACGCGCGTGATCTCCTCCTTCGCCTCGGCCTGGCCGCGGACGTCGGCCATCTTGACGCCCCAGTCCGCATCGCCCGGCTCGTAGCCCTTGATCTGGCCGGCGCCGAGCAGCAGCAGCGGCCCGAACAGGATCAGGAAGTTGGCGAAGAAGAGGATGAAGACGATCGGCAGGTAGCCGAGCAGCACCGGGCCGAACGCCTTGAACAGGTCGCCGATCGTCGAGAAGCCGCCGGAGACGGAGCTGTCGCCGCCGGTGAACCCGTTGAAGATCATCGCGGCCACGACGCAAGTGCCGACGATCACGACCAGGCGCCAGACGAGGCGGAACTTCTTGCGCCAGTACCAGAGGCGGCGCCGCGAGACGACGTCCTCGTCCTTGAGCTCCGGGTCGGCGCCGTAGAGCGTGGGCGCCGGGATGAAGCGGTGGGCGAGGACGTCGATCAGGCCGCGGAAGATCGCGACGCCCGCGATCGTGCCCAGCAGCGAGCCGAGGAAGCCCCACTCGAGCCCGCGGAAGAGCAGTACGAACAGCACGGGGCTGGTGAGCACGGCGACGAACGTCGCGGCGCGCCCGAGGCGCTTCCACTCACGCGCCAGCGCTGACGCAGAGTCATTGACTCGACGCTCGTGCAGGCTCGGATGACGTTCGCCGTCGGGCACGCGGGCTTCAGGGTACCTCTACGCAGCCCAAAGCCCAATGGGTCAACCGTCGAGGCTGTGCCCCTTCACACTCGCCAGGCGGGCCAAGGTCAGCGCGCCGAGCAGCAGGCCGAAGTCGCGCAGCGCGATGTCGCCGTAGCCGCCGACGATCAGCAGGTTGACGATGATGCCGCCGAGCCAGCCGGCGACGAGCAGCGCGCCGTACCGTGGCGCGAACGCGACGACGAGCCCGGCGAGGATCTCGACGACGCCGACGATGTACATGGCGTCCGCGGCCGACCCGGGGATGATGTCGTTGAAGGCGGGCGCGAGGTAACGCGTCCAGTCGTCCGTGAGGACGTTGGCGAACTTGTCGAGGCCGAACAGGATCGGCGCGACGGTGAACGCGATGCGCAGCAGCAGCGTGGCCTGAGCGACGGGGTCGCTGCGGAGTACGGCAGCGCGGGGGAGCGGTGTGGTGAGTGTGGTCATGCGGGGTTGGCGACGCCCGCCGACCAGGTCTTACGTCGCGCCGCGCGAGCGGTCGTCCAGGACCAGCTCGCGCAGGCTCTCGTGGTCCTCGCGGCAGGCGGGGCAGCCCTCCAGGTGCTCGGCCATCCCGGGCACGCGGGCGTCGGCGTCCTCGCCGGCCAGCTCGAGCTCGACGTACTCGTCGAGCCGCTCGAAGCACTCCTCACAGGTCACTTCGGGCCCTTCCGGGCCCAGCAGCTCATTGATCATGGGTCACCTCCCGGAGCTTGCGCCGGGCGTCGTGCAGGGTCTTGTAGAGCGCGCCGCGGGTCGAGCCAAGCCGCTCCGCGAGCACGTCGATGGGGATTCCGTTGAGCGCGAGCGCGCAGAACACCTCGCGCTGGTGCGGGGTCAGCTCCGTGCGCACCGCGTCGCGCAGTGCACGCAGCAGATCGTCCTGCTCGACGCGCTCATGCGCGGACAGGCCGCGGTCCGGGAACTCGGGCCAGCGCTCCTCGTCGATCGGGATCTCACGGCCGCGCCACGCGCGCCGGCGAGCCTTCACGCCCGCCTCGAGCAGCGCGAACTTGTACACCCAGGTCGTGAAGCGGCTGGCGCCGCGGAACGTGTCGAGCTTCGCCAGCACCGCCATCAGCGCGTCGTCGGCGGCCTCGGTCGCGAGGTCCTCGCGCTCGCCGGGGGCGACGTCGCGGCGGGAGAGCTCGAAGCGCGCCGCGCGCAGCAGCAGCGCGTGCAGCTCACCGATCGCGGCGTCGCGCCGCGGGCCGCGCAGGGCGACGAGCAGCGGGTCGTCGGTGGTGGCTGCCATCACGGCAAGCATGAACGGTTGGCGTCCGCGCGCGTCGATGTCTTACGTAATGAATCGCCGGCGGCCGTCGCTAACCCGCCATGACCCACTCTCTTGCCCTTGCCACCGAGCTCCCGGCGCCGCATCCGGCGGAGCGCGCTGCGGCCGACTTCCTCATGGCGCTCGGCGTCGACCTCGACGACGAGAGTCGCCGCGACACCCCGCGGCGGATCGCCCGCATGTACGACGAGCTGCTCACGCCGGAGCCGTTCGACGCCACCACCTTCCCCAACGACGCCGGCTACGACGAGCTCGTCGTCGCTCGTGAGATCCCGTTCCACTCGCTGTGCGAGCACCACCTGCTGCCGTTCACCGGCGTCGCCCACGTCGGCTACCTGCCCGGCGAGCGGATCATCGGGCTCTCCAAGCTCGCTCGTGTGGTCGATCACTTCGCCCGCGCGCTGCAGGTCCAGGAGCGCTTGACGACGCAGGTGGCCGGCTGGCTGCAGCAGGAGCTGCAGCCCAAGGGCGTCGGCGTGGTGCTCGAGGCCGAGCATCTGTGCATGTCGATCCGCGGCGTGCAGAAGCCGGGCGCCACCACGGTCACGTCGGCGCTGCACGGGCTGGTCCGCGACGACTCGCGCACCCGCCAGGAGTTCCTGGCACTGGCGGCGAGCCATGCCTGAGACCTATGTGATCGCCGGCGCGGGCCTGGCCGGGGCGAAGGCGGCCGAGGCGCTGCGCGACGAGGGCTTCGAGGGCCGGATCGTGCTCGTGGGCGAGGAAGCCGAGCTGCCCTACGAGCGCCCGCCGTTGTCGAAGGACTACCTGCGCGGCGAGTCGCCGCGCGAGCAGGCGCGCGTACACCCCGAAGGCTTCTACGCCGAGCACGACATCGACCTGCGGACCGGCACCGCGGTGACCGAGATCGACACCGCCGCGCGCTCCGTCTCGCTCTCAGACGGTGAGCGGCTCGGCTACGACCGGCTGCTGCTCGCCACCGGGTCGGAGCCGCGCCGGCTGTCGGTGCCGGGCGCGGAGCTCGACGGCATCCACCACCTGCGCACCTTCGCCGACAGCGACGCGCTCGCCGCCGCGCTCCAGCCGGGCGCCCGTGCGGTCATCGCCGGCGGCGGCTGGATCGGCATGGAGGTGGCGGCCTCGGCGCGCCAGAAAGGGCTCGAGGTCACGGTCGTCGAGCTCGGCGCGACGCCGCTCGAGGCCGCGCTGGGCCGCGAGGCCGGGGAGATCTACGCCGGGCTCCACCGCGAGCACGGCGTCGATGTCCGCACCGGGGTCGCCGTCTCGGCTGTGGAGGGCGCAGGACGCGTCGAGCGCGTCGTGCTCGCCGATGGCAGCACGCTCGACGCCGACCTGCTCGTCGCCGGGCTGGGCGCGATCCCGCGCACCGGGCTCGCCGAGCGCGCCGGCCTCGCGGTCGAGAACGGCGTCGTCTGCGACGCGAGCCTCCGCACGAGCGACGAGCACGTGTTCGCCGCCGGCGACATCGCCAACGCCGAGCACCCGTTCTACGGCCGCCGCCTCCGCGTCGAGCACTGGGCCAACGCGCTCCACCAGCCCGAGGTCGCGGCGAAGGCGATGCTGGGCAAGCCCGCGACCTTCGACCGCCTGCCGTACTTCTTCTCCGACCAGTACGACGTCGGCATGGAGTTCCGCGGGCTGCCGTTCGGCGCCGAGACGTTCGAGATCCGCGGCGACGCCGAGCGCTACGAGTTCGTCGCCTACTGGCGGCGCGAGGGGCGCCTGCTGGCCGCCATGAACGTGAACGTCTGGGATGTCGGGGACGCGATCGAGGAGGAGATGCTCAGCCGCGCCATTTGACGGAGCACCCGCGCGGGCGGGTCTCCGGCTCGGCCGGCGTGGAGCCGGCGAGCGCCGCGTCGAGCGCCGCACGCAGCCACTCGGCGCCACGGCTCTCGTCCTGGTGATCGCCGTCCGGGGCGCCGCGGTAGACGAGCCGGTGCTCGCCGTCGAGCACGAACACGTGCGGCGTGACCTCGGCGCCGAGCGCCCGCGCCACCGACTGGTCCTCGTCATGCAGGTTCGGGTACGGCCACGACTGGTCGTGCGCGAAGCGCTGCATCGCCTCGAGCGAGTCGGCGGGGTAGCGCGCCGCGTCGTTGGCGTGGATGCCGAGGAAGCGCACGCCGCGGTCGGCGTAGTCCTCGGCCGCCGCGCGCAGCCGCTTGTTCCAGGCGATCACGTACGGGCAGTGGAGGCAGGTGACCACGAGCACCGTCGCCGACGGGGCGGGATCCTGCGGGACGGCGTGCGCTACGCCGTCGGTATCGGGGAGCGCGAACTCCGGAACCGGGTCCCCGATTCCGAAGCGGGTTTGCGTGGTGTCGGCCATGGCTCCATGGTGGCACGCAGCTCGTCGAGCGCGGCGTGCAGGTCGAGCGCGAGCGCGTCGGCATCGGGCAGCGTCTCGGTATCCGCGTAGAGGCCGAAGCACGCGTCGTCGCCGATCGTCGTCATGCCCACCGACAGCGCGTGGCGGTCGGAGAGCGGGACGACCGGGAACGCCTCGCGCAGGCGGCAGCCCTTCAGGTACATCGGGATGCGCGGGCCGGGGATGTTCGAGACGACGAGGTTGTAGACGCGCGGGCTGGCCAGCGCGTGCGCCGCCACCTTCTGCAGCGTGCGCGGCGCGTAGGCGAGCGCCTGCAGCGCCGCGTCGGCGTTCTCGGGCACGCCGGCCTCCTTGCGCGTGCGGGTCGCGTGGTTGACGCGGTGCAGGCGGTCGAGCGGGTCGGCGGTGGAGGCCGGCAGCTCGACGAACATGAACGTGATGCGGTTGCCGAGGTCGCCGTTGTCGTCGCCGTTGCGCACGTTGACCGGCACCATCGCCTTGAGGTCGCGCGGGCGCTCGTCGCGGCGCTCGGCGTGGCGGCGCAGCGCGCCGGCGACAGCGGCGAGTACGACGTCGTTGACGGTCACGCCGTACTCGTTCTTGATCGCGCGCAGCTCGTCGAGCGGCCGGCGTGCGGTGGCGAGGTGGCGGTCGGGCGAGCCGGGCTCGTTGAACGCGCTGCGCGGCGCGACCGGCAGCACGGCGCCGGCGAGCGCGCGGGCGGTGCGCAGGCCGAAGGCCGGCAGCGCGAGCGGCGCGCGGGCGAGCTCGAGCGGGGCGCGCAGCAGCGACAGCTGCTCGCGGGTGCGATCCCAGGCGCCGCGGGCGAGCAGCTCGAGCGGGTTCGGCGGCGGGGCGGGGCGCCACTCCGGCGGGGGCTCGTCGGCCGCCGGGTGCGGCTCGAAGTCGAGCAGCAGCGTGCCGAGCTCGACCGCCGCGAGCCCGTCGACCATGCAGTGGTGGGCCTTGCCGACGAGCCCGATCCGGCCGTCGGCGAGGTCGGGCGCGATCCAGAACTCCCACAGCGGGCGGTCGCGCCGCAGCGGCTCCGACAGCACGGCGTCGGCGAGGTCCTCGAGCCGGTCGGCGGCCGAGCGGTGGATGTGCTCGGCGGGGTCGAAGTCCTCGGCGTCGATCCACAGCGGCGCGCTGAGCCCGAGCACGTCGGGCGCGATCCGCTGGCGGTAGCGCGGCGCGCGGCCGAGCCGGCCGGCGATGTGGTGGAAGAGAACCTCGAAGCTCGGGGGCGGCGCGTCCGCGGGCGGCGCGAACGTCGCGGCCCAGCCGACGTGCATGTGGGCGCTGGGGCTCTCGACAGCCAGGAATGAGGCGTCGAGCGCCGACAGCCGTTGGGGCGGCATTGCGAGGGATCTCCTCCCGTTGGTGTCCGTGATGCGGGCCCTGACCAGTCCCGCGATCCGTCCTCCACGATCGAGGCTAGCGTGGATCCCCCGGATCTCCGCCAGTCTTTACGAGACTTTCAAATGTCGTTCGCGAACGTGTCGCACGCGCTCGCGTCGCCCTGGTCGAAGCCGCGCTTGAACCAGCCCGCGCGCTGCTCGGCGGTGCCGTGCGTGAACGTCTCCGGGCTGATCCGGCCCGTCGTCTCGGCCTGGATGCGGTCGTCGCCGACCGACGCCGCGGCCGTCAGCCCCTCCTCGAGGTCGCCCTGCTCGAGCAGGCCACGCTCGAACGTCGAGTGCCCCCACACGCCGGCGAGGCAGTCCGCCTGGAGCTCGACCCGAACCGAGAGTGCGTTGCGCTGCTCCGGGTTCTCCTGCGACGCCTGCTCGACCTGGCCGCTGATGCCGGTGATGGTCTGGATGTGGTGGCCGTACTCGTGCGCGACCACGTACGCCTGGGCGAAGTCGCCGGGCGCCCGGAAGCGCTGGGCGAGCTGGTCGAAGAAGCCGAGGTCGAGGTAGATCTTCCGGTCGGCCGGGCAGTAGAACGGGCCGGTCGCCGCCGAGCCGTGGCCGCAGCCCGTGTCGGACGCTGCGGCGGAACACGACGAGGCGCGCGGGCTGGAACCGGCGGCCCGCCTTCTCGAAGTCCGCGGCCCAGAACGCCTCCAGGTCGCCGACCACGAACCGGAGGAAGTCGACCTGCTCGGACTCCGAGTCGGGCGCCTGCTCCATCATGCTCCCGCTCCCGGCGGGTCGCGACTGCGACGGGAACTGCTCGAACGGCGTGTCGACGGCGTAGCCGCCGCCGCCCAGGAACAGGATCAGGACGGTGACGACGATGCCGATGAGGCCGCCGCCGACCGGCAGCGCGGTGCGGGCGCCGGGGCGACCGCGGCGGTCCTCGACGTTGCCACCCGCTCCGCGGCTCCAGCGCATGCGGCGAAGCTACCCGCTTCTGACCACCTCGAAGTCAACCCCGCGGATGTCGCCCAGCTCGTGCAGCGCGTCGTTGTTCCAGCCCGGGTTCGGCGCCCCGCTGAGGTACCAGTCCGACCCGTTGTCGGCGACGAGCATCCCGTAGCGCTGGAGCGCCGTCGCGACGATGCGCGCCTGGCGCGGGAGCCGCGCGACCGGGTAGTCGGCGCGGAGCCGCAGCCGCTCGCCCATCCGTGGCAGCGCCGGGTCGGTCAGCGAGGATGCGAAGTGGCGGGCGGGGAACACGAACGCGCGCCGGGTCTCGGAGACCGTGAAGCGCAGCGCGTGGTTGATGCGGCCCTTGCGCACCTCGTCGTAGCGGGCGAGCCCGGGCAGGATCGGCAGGCCGGCGGCGTCGGCGGAGGTCCAGCCGCGCGGGCGCAGCTTGTTCGAGCGCAGCGACCACGTCGCGCCCGAGCCGGCACGCCAGCGCCCGGCCGGGCGCCGCAGCGCGAACAGCTCGTAGAGCTTGCAGGCGCGCTTGTTGACGAGCAGCGCGTGGCGGTCGCGCAGCGCCGGCGCCGCCCTCAATGTGGACGCCGCGCGGGATCGGGTAGCGCACGCGGTCGGACTCGCCCGCGTAGTCGAAGCGCACGCGCGAGCGTTGGTGCGCCGGGAGACGACGTCGTAGGGGATGCCGATCGGCCGGCCCTGGTAGCGGCCGGAGCCGAAGTCGGGGTGCAAGCCCTGCTCGAGCCCGATCGACGCGACGATGCGCGACGAGTCGGGCGCGACGGGCAGGCGATCGACCCGCTGGTTCCACGCGTTGGAGGGCGGGAAGACCGGGCACCGCGGCGCTCTCGGGAGGGGGGACGAGAGCGCCGCGGGGGCCGTGAGGAGGAGGAGGGAGGGTGAGGAGGGCGAGCGGGGTCTTCACCCCACCAGCGTCTCAGCGACCGCGGACGCCGCGCTCGCGCTGGATGCTGCTGATGAGGGCGATCTGAAGCAGGCTCATGGGCGAGACTCTGCCATTCAGAGGAACCCCCGGTACGGCGGGCTACAGGCGTACGCAGGTACGGAAAACCGCACCCACCGCCGGCATCACCAAGCGGAGCCGGAGGCCGCGGCGGGGCGCGGGGTCTCGCGGACGACGGGCACGCAGAATGCGGGCTGGCTCAGGATGCGTGGGCGGGCGGGCACGGGAGGCTCCTAGAAGAAGCGGCGGCGCTTGCGCGAGGCGCGAGCGCGGTCGGTGTCGATGGTGCGGGCGGTCGCGTGCTGGAGGCTGGAAGAGATCATGTTGCGCAGCTTCTTCCATTCGTGGCATCACTCACATAGAGGAGGCAGGCGTCCTCAGGTTCGGGTGGCCCCCCTCGAAGGATCGGATGTCCCGCACCAGCAGCGAGGCGACCGCCAGCGTGGCCACGACGGCCGTCGCGGCGAACATCGTGACGTCGATCCCCACCGCGTCCGCGATCGGCCCGACGACCGCGTAGCCGAGCGGCATCAGCCCCACCGAGGTGAACCAGTCGAACGAGGTCACGCGCGAGAGCGAGGCGGGCGGGATCTCGCGCCCGAGCGTCGTCTCCCACACCGTGAAGCCGAACGCGACGCAGATACCGGCCAGCAGCTCGAACGCCCCGATCGCCAGCGTGCTGCCGGCACCGGCGATGATCGCCGGCTGGCAGGCCGCGCCGATGAACGCGACGGCGCACGCCACCATCGGCCGGCGCGGGCCGGCGCGCAACCCGATCGCCGCGCCGATGATCGAGCCGATGCCGAACATCGTCACGATCAGCGCCCAGCTCGAGGCGCCGTCAAGCTCGCGCTCGGCGATGATCGGGCCGAGCGCGAGCACGCACGGCAGCGCGATCAGGTGGTAGGCGCCGAGCACGCCGAGGAACGAGCGCAGCCACACGCGCGAGGTGACCTCGCCCCAGCCCTCGCGCAGCTGTTCGAGGAACGCCGCGCCGGTCTCCCCGGAGCTGTCCACGCGCGCGCCCGGCCGCGGCGACATCAGCGCAATGCAGCCGGCGCTCACGACGAAGCTGACGGCGTCGACGGCGATCGCCGAGCCGGGGCCGAACAGCGCGATCAGCCCGCCCGCGATCGCCGGGCCGAGCACCATCCCGAGGCTCTGCGACATCGCGATCAGGGAGTTGGCCTGCAGCAGGTCCGAGTCCGGGACGAGCCGCGGGATCAGGCCGCCGGCCGCCGGGCGGAAGAACGCCTCGGCGGCGCCGTAGAGCGCGGCGAGCACGGCGAGGTGCCAGATCTCGGCGACACCGGTGATCAGCAGCGTCGCGGCGACGGCCTGGACCACCGCGCGCGCGAGGTCGGAGGCGAGCATCAGCCGCTGGCGCGAGACGCGATCGCCGACGACGCCGCCGACGAGCGCGAACGCGGCCAGCGGCAGCGCCTGCGCGGCCAGCACGAGCCCGAGGCTCGACGGCGAGCCCGACAGCTCGAGCACGGCGAACGCGAGCGCGACCGGGAACAGCGCGTCGCCGATCACCGAGATCGCCTGGCCGCTGAACAGCAGCGCGAAGTCGCGATGATGCAGCGCCGGCAGCGCCGCGCGCAGGCGCGCGATCACGGGCGCCTCAGGCGTGCAGGGCGGCGGGCTGGAGCGCGGTGGCGTCCGAGAACGACAGCGTCGCGATCGTGCCGGTCATCTCGAACAGGCGGCGAACGACGGTCGGGCCCTGGATGAAGCCGACGCGGCAGCCGCTGGCGATGCCGTCCTCGTGGAGGCAGAGCAGCCGCTGCAGCCCGAGGCAGTCGAGGAAGGTCACGCGCCGCAGGTCGACGGTGACCGCATCCGCGCGGTCGCAGATGTGGTCGAGGTGTGCGGAGAGCGTGTCGACGGTCGCGAGATCGATCTCGCCCTGAACGGACAAGACGAGCGTGTCGTCGGCACTTCTGCTTTCCAGTACCCGCAGTACCGGGTGTTCCCCTTGCATCCCCACCCCGATCCGCGCCCGCACCATCCCTTGAAGCAGGCCGCTCCGCCGACCCTACAGGAAGGATTCGGCGGAGCAAGCCGTACGTTCGGTCAGGCCGCGCTGATCGCGTGGTTGCCGCGGAACAGGCCCGCCGGGTCGACCTCGGCCTTCACGCGGCGCAGGCGCGCGTAGTTCTCGGCCGAGTAGAACTTCGCGGGGTCGACCGCCTCCTCGACGAAGTTGAGGTACGCGGTGCCCGCGTCCCACGGTCCCATCGCAGCGATCACCTTGGGCAGGTGCGCGTGGATGGCGGCGCCGACCTCGGGGGTCATCGGCACGCCGACGGCGAACAGGGCGTAGGCGCCGGGCATGACGTCGACCGCGCCGTGGTGCGCGCCGGAGCGCGAGAGCGCGCCGCCGAGGTGGCGCAGCTCGGCGCCGACCAGCGGCGAGCCGGAGCCCGGGCCGGCGATCGCGACGAGCGCGTCGATGGCGGCGTCGTCGAGCTCGCCGAGCATCGTGTGTCCGCCGATGCCGGGGGTCGGGCCCTCGGGATCCATGTGGACGTAGGAGAGGCCGCCCGGCGCCATCGGGCCGAACGAGTCCATCTCGGGGCCGAGCGCGCGCAGCGGCGCGAGCGACTCGGCGCCGGCCGCGTCGTCGCCGAGGTAGGCGCCGTCGATGGCCACGAAGGCCTTGCCGCGGAGGAACTCGGGGAGGTCGGGCAGCGGCGGGATCTGGAGCATGCGCGCGCTGGTGGTGAACTCCTCCGGCGCGGTCTTCGTCCAGGTGACCCACGCCTTGAGGATCTCCGCGGCGCGGTCCCACGGCCACATCAGCATGCCGGCGTAGACGGTCGCGTACTCGTAGAGCTCGATCTCGACGGCGGTGACGATGCCGTAGTTGCCGCCGCCGCCGCGCAGCGCCCAGAACAGGTCGGCGTGGTCGTCGTGCGTCGCGCGGACGATCTCGCCGTCGGCGGTCACGAGCTCGATGGCACGGACGTTGTTGGCGGCGAGGCCGTGCTTGCGGGCGAGCCAGGAGAGGCCGCCGCCGAGGACGTAGCCGACGACGCCGACGTCGGGGGAGGAGCCGGCGAGCGGGGCGAGGCCGTGCTCGGAGGCGGGCTGGGTGACCTCGATCCAGAGCGTGCCGGCGGCGCAGCGGGCGATGCGCTCGTCGACGTCGATCTCGACGCCGCGAAGCGCGTGCGTCTTGACCAGGATCGTGTTGGCAAGGGTGTCGTAGGCGCCGGCGTTGTGGCCGGTGCCCTGAGCGGTCACGAGCAGGCCGCGCTCGCGGGCGAACTCGACGACGGCGACGACGTCGTCCGTGGTCTCGGGGATCGCTACGGCGGCGGGGCGCTGGTCGACGGCGAGGTTCCAGGCCTGGCGGGCCTCGTCCCAATCGGGGTCGCCGGGGGCGCTGACGCGGCCCTCCATGCGGTCGCGGAGCTGGCTGGGATCAATGCCGGGGGGATCGGTGATGAGCATGCGGCCATGCTCCGCGGCGGCGGCTTTGAGTGCATCAGGGACATCCCTAGTCCTTGCGTGCGAACCGCTGGACGGCCTCTTGCGCCTCCTCCGTGGGGAAGAGGTCGACGCAGGTCTGGGTCTCGCGCGCCATCGCCTCGGGGAGCAGATCGCCGAAGCGGTCGTTGAGCATCCGCTTGGTGCGCGCGACCGCGGTGGGGACGGCCTGGTCGAAGACGCGGGCCCAGTCGGCGATGCCGGCGTCGATGTCGTCGACGACGTCGTTGAAGAAGCCGTGGCGGTTCATCCAGCCCGCCGTCTTGAGCTGGCCGGTGAGCAGCAGCTCGCGGGCGGCCGACTCTCCGAGCACCTCGGGCAGCAGCAGCGTGCCGGCGTTGGAGGCGCCGAGGCCGATGCGGACCTCGGGCGTGGCGTAGCGCGAGCGGTGGGTGCCGATGCGGAGGTCGCAGGACGCGGCGAACTCGAGTGCGCCGCCGATGCAGACGCCGTCGATGGCGGCGATCACGGGGACGAGCGACTCGAGCACGACCTGGGTGAGGCGCTGGAACTCGTCGATGGTGGCGGCGAAGCCGTCGACGTCGGACTCGGCGGCCTCGAACAGGTCGTCGCCGGCGCTGAAGTCCGCCCCGGCGCCGCGGGCGACGAGGCAGCGGACGCCGGGCTCGCGGCCGGTGGCGTCGAGCGCGTCGGCGATCGCGGCGATCGTCTCGCGGCCCCACGCGTTGCGGTGGCGCTGGTTGTCCCAGCTGATGATCCGGGCGGTGCCGAGCTCTTCGACGGTGACGCTCATCGCTCTCCTCTGTGGTGTCTGATCGCGTCCGGCAGTTTGTCGCCCCGGGCGGTTCGGAAGACTTTCGCCGTCTTGTGCTCGGCCACCGGCAGGCTGCCAGGTGTGAGCTCGTGCACCGCGACATCGGTGCGCAGGACGGCCTTGAGGCGCTCCGCGTCGGCCGTCCCTTCGACGTAGACGTGCAGCGGCGGCACGATCGGGTCGCCCTCGGCGACGACCGCGTGGCGGGCGCCGCCGAGCAGCTCGCCGATCGCCTGCGGGTAGACGTTGACCGCTTGCACGCGCAGCATGTCGTCGCGGCGGCCGCCGATGCGGATGCGCGGCGTGGTGCGGCCGCACGCGCAGGGTGCGGTCCAGACGGTGGCGAGGTCGCTGGAGCGATAGCGCAGCAGCGGCGAGGCCTTCCGGTTCAGGTGGGTCCAGACCAGCTCGCCGGTGACGCCGTCGTCGAGCGGGAGCGGCTCGGCGGTCTCGGGGTCGATGACCTCGAGCAGGGCGTGGTCGCCGGTGGTCAGGTGCAGGCCGTCGCCCTGGCCGCACTCGCCGGCCATCGTCGACCAGACGTCGCTCATCCCGAACGTGTCGGTGACGGTGACGTTCCAGGCGCGCTCGATCTCTGCGCGGACGGCTTGCAGCCCGGCCCCTGGCTCGCCCGCCGTGACGATGTGGCGGAGGCCGAGGCCGGTCGGGTCGAGGCCCTGCTCGCGGGCGCGGGTTGCGAGGTAGGCGGGGAAGGAGAGTGTGCCGAAGATCGCGGTGATGCCGAGGCGGGGGATCAGGTCGAGCAGCCGCTGGGACTGCCCGACGCCGACCGGCACCACGGTCGCGCCGCTCGCCTCGAGCGCCATGTGGTCGGCGATGCCACCGGCGTAGAGCGCGTAGTTGAGGCAGTGGGCGACGGTGTCGGTGGGGAGGAGGCCCGCGATCGCGAACGCCTCGCCGCCGACCAGCGAGTTCGCCTCGTGGTCGTGCTGGGTGAGCCCGATCGCCACCGGCTCGCCGGTGGTGCCGGAGGTGACGTGGAGGCGGACGAGGTCCTTGGGATCGGCGCACAGGTGCTCGCCGAACGGCGGCTGTCGTTGCTGGCTCGCGCGCAGCTCGTCCTTGGTGGTGAAGCGGAGCGCGGCGAGCTCGCGGCGGCCTTGGATGCGCTCGCGGTAGAAGGCGGAGCTCGCCTCGAGGTAGTCGAGCTGATCGCTGAGCGCGCTCACGCGGCGATCGGCTCCCTCGCGCGCACCCGCCCGCGCGCGGCAATCAGTCCCGCCACGACGAGCGCGGCGCCGGCGACGGCGCGGCCCGTGATCGCCTCGTCGTAGAAGACGGAGCCGAAGAGCAGCGCGCCGAACGGGATGATCAGCGCGATGAACGAGCTCGCCTGCGCGGACATCGCGCGCAGCAGGACGGTGAGCGTCACGAACGCGACGGCCGAGCCGACGATCGCCAGGTAGAGGATCGAGCCGACCGCCTTCGCGCCCCACACCGCCTCGCCCCAGTCCTCGCTGAGCGCCGAGGCGGCGAGCAGCAGCCCGCCGCCGACGAGCATCGCCCAGCCGTTGAGCACGATCGCGTCGAGCTCGCTCGCCCGCCGCTTGATCGCGATGTTGCCGAGCGCCGCGCCGAGCGGCGACAGCACGACCGCGGCGGCCCCGAGCGCCGCCCGCTCCTCGCTCCCGAGCTCGAGGCTCTCCGCGAACGCGAGCGAGAGCCCGGCCAGCGCGAGCGCGACGCCGAGGATCGTCCGCGCCCGCAGCGGCTCATCGTGGAGGAGCGCCGCGGCGAGGATCGCGGTGTAGAGCGGCATCACGCCGAACAGCACCGCGGTCAGCCCGCTCGGGATGTACTGCTCGCCCCAGTAGACGAGGCCGTAACAGAACGCGAACGGCAGCAGGCCGAGGATCAGCGCCAGCAGCCGGTCGGTCTTCAGCGACCGCCGCCGCGCCGCCGCGTACCCGAGCAGCAGCACGCCGGCGAGCGCGAACCGCACGCCCGCGCCGAGCAGCGCGGGCGCGTCCTCGAGCCCGATCTTGATCGCGACCCAGGTGCTCGACCAGATGAGGACGAGCAGCGCGTAGAGGCCGTATGCGGTGCTCCGCGACATGGCCGTCGAGGGTACGGCCCTTGCGTTCTACGTCGCGTGCGGCTCGATCCGATGGCGTCGCACGAGCAAGATGATCGCCACGGTGGGGTACACCAGGATTGCCGCGACGCCGCCCACGTAGACCTTGTCGTCTCCGACGGAGCCCGACAGGATCGAGAAGTCGAACAGGCCGTGGGTGAGGGCGGGCACGACGAGGCCGCCCGAGACGCGACGCGTCAAGTACAAGAAGTAGCCGGCGAAGCTGACGGCGATCGCCTGCCCGATGGCCGCGCCGCCGGTGCCGATCGCGTTGGTGAGATGCACGGCGCCGAACACGACACTCGACCACAGCGCCACTCGGCTCTCGCTGAGGCCCATGTCGCGGAACACGGTGACGCCGATACCGCGGAACATCCCTTCCTCGCTGAAACCCACGCACAGGGCGGCGAACAACAGCAAGAGGACGAACCCGATCCCCTTGTCCGCGAGGTCGGCGTAGTCGATGCCGGCCGCGATGGCGATCGCGAAGAGGATCGGCACACCCACACCCAACGCTGCACCGGCCGGTCATCACAGCCCCTGACGGCGGGTCAATGAATGCACTTGCAACCGGACCGCCGTCGATGAGAGGGTCGCACCCGTGCGGCTGGCGGTGACGATGATCGTGGCGGGGTTGATGGCGGTGCCGGCGTCGGCGCTCGCGCAGGACTCGTCGTCGAGCTTCAGCCAGCTCACGGGCGCGAACGGGTGCGTCAGCCAGGAGCCGCCGCTGGCGGACGACGAGGCGGCCGAGGGCTGCGGCCGGGCCCGCGGCCTGCTCCGTGCCCTCGCGGTCGCGGTCAGCCCCGACGACAAGCACGTGTACGTCGCCTCGTCCGGTGACGCGAGTTCCGGCTCGAACGCCATCGTCGCCTTCTCGCGCGCCGGCGACACGGGCGCGCTGACCTCGGTCGGCTGCGTCAGCGACAGCGGTGGCGATGGGCGCACCGGCACTGACGGCTTCTGCGAGAACGGCGACGCGCTGCTCGGCGCGAGCGGCGTGGCCGTGAGCCCCGACGGCCGGAACGTGTACGTCTCCTCGCACTCCTCCAACGGCATCGCGTGGCTCGCGCGCGACGCCGCGTCCGGCAAGCTGACGCCCGGCGGCTGCATCAAGAACTTCCCGCGCGCGGACCGTTGCCGGGCGGGCTTCGGGCTCGAAGGGACCTCGGGTGTCGCGGTGAGCCCGGACGGCAAGAACGTGTACGTCACCGCTGACACGCCGGGCTCGGTGAGCGTGTTCTCGCGTGACGCCGAGAGCGGCGACCTCGAGCCCGTGATGTGCGTGAGCGAGACCGGCTCCGACGGACTGTGTGTTGACGGCACCGCCCTGGCTGGAAGCTCGAGCGTGGTCGTGTCGCCCGACGGCCGCCAGGTGTTCGTCACCGCGGAGTCGGTCGGTGGCGTGACCGCGTACGCGCGCGACGCAGCCACCGGCGCGCTCACGCCGCAGAGCTGCCTGCTCGACAAGGCGCCCAAGGGCGGCTCGTGCACGAGCGCGCCGCTGGCCGGCGCCGCGGGGAGCGCGATCACCCCCGACGGCAAGACGCTGATCGTGGCGAGCACCGAGGAGCAGACCCTCGCGCTGTTCGCCCGCAACGCGGACACCGGGTCGCTGACGCTCTCCGGCTGTGTCAAGGGCCAGGAGCCACAGGGCGACGACGCCGTCGACCAGGAGGAAGAAGACTTCGAGGACGAGGAGGACGCCGAGGAAGCGCAGGCCGACTGCACGCCCGCGAAGGCGCTGTACGCCCCGCGCGAGGTCGTCGTCTCGTCCGACGGCCGCGGCGTCTTCGCGGTCGGCGGCGACTCGCTGGCCGCGTTCCGGCGCGACCCCGCCTCGGGCGACCTCACGCAGACCGGCTGCGCGGAGGCCGAGCTCAGCTACAAGTCGTGCACCGAGACGCGCAACCTGTTCGAGCCGGACGGGATCGCTGCGTCATCCGACGCGCGCTCGCTCTACGTGACCAGCACGAGCGCGAACGCGGTCGCGGTGTTCGCCGCGTCTGTGGCGATCCAGAGCCGGGTCGCGTCGGCGGACCGGCGCGGGCGCTTCAGCGTCAAGCTCGCCTGCCCGGCCGCACGCGTGAAGGGCTGCGCGGGGCGCCTGCGCGTGGGGGCGACGAGCGGGCGCAGCTACCGCGTCCGCGCGGGCGCCAGCCGCGCGGTGAAGGCGCGGCTCGGCAAGCGGCTGCGGCGCGCCGTCCGGAAGCGCGGGCGTGTGCGAGTGACGGTCGCCGCGCGCGACTCGCGCGGCCTCACCCGCGCCACCACGCGGCGGGTCTTGGTCCGCCGCGCCCGCTAGGGAAGGACCGCCATCGCGTGATCCTTCGCCTCGCCCGCGCTGATGTGGTCGGCGAGGATGTGGACCGCGAGCCCGTCGAGGAAGAACAGGAAGCGGCGCGCGTAAACCGCCGCGGGCTCGGGCAGGGTGCCGCCGCTCGCCGTGAGGTGCTCGAGGCAGCCGACGAGGTCCTCCATCCATCGCTGGTCCGCCTGCACCCCAACGTCGCCGAACTCGGAGCGCGACATCGACCGGAGCCAGCCCTCGAACCACAGCTTCCAGACGGGGTCGTGACGGTCGTCTGGCAGGTACGCCTCGACGAACGCGGCGAGCCGCTCCGTCGGGTCGCCGATCGATTGCAGCCGCTCGCCGCGACCGGCGGCGAGCCGCTGCTCGGCGTGCGCGACGGCGGCGACGAGGACCCCATCGCGCGAGCCGAAGTAGTAGAGCGCGTGGCTCGCGCCCAGCCCGGCCCGGGCGGCGATGGCCGCCAGCTGCACGTCGGCGACCGGCTGGGCCCGGATCTCGTCCAGCGCGGCGTCGATGATCTGCCGGCGACGCCGGTCGCCGCGGTCGCTGTTGCGTCGCGGCGCCGGCACCGGCCGAGCGTATCGGGCTGGCTCAGCGCGCTCGGAACACCGTCCTGCCGCCCACGACGGTCCGCAGCACCTTGGTCTCGCTGATGGCGGTGGCCGGGACCTTCATCGGGTCCTTCGCGACCACGATGTAGTCGGCGAACTTGCCGCGCGCCAGCGAGCCGGTCCGCTTCTCCGTGCCCATCTCGTACGCGCTGTTGGTGGTGATGGCGCGGAAGGCCTCGTTGCGGCTGAGGCCCGGATCGCTGTTGAGGCGTCCGTCGTAGCCGCTCGCCGGGTCGTTCGAGCGGGTCACACCGACTTCGACCGCGAAGAACTCGCTCAGCGCGTCCACCGGCCAGTCACTGCCGAACGCGACGCGTGCGCCGGCGTTCTGCAAGCGCCCCTCCGGCTCCATGCGGTCGAAGCGCTCAGGCCCCATGAACACCTTCGCGGCCTCGATCGAGTCGGGCGCCGGCTTGCCCCACTGGAACGACATGACCGGCGTCACGTCGAGTGACTTGAAGCGGCCGTAGTCGGCGGGGTCGACGAGCTCGGCATGCGCGATCGAGAGCCGCGGCTTCCGGCCGACGCGCTGCCGGACGGCGGCATAGTCGTCGAGCGTCGCCCGGACCGCCCGGTCGCCGATGGCGTGGACCTGCGGGGTGAACCCGGCCTTCGCCAGCCGCACGAGGAGGTTCCGCATCGTCGGGTCGGGCCAGTACGGCGCGGGCCCTGCGTCGCTCGTCGGGGTGCCCTGGTCGTCGAAGTAGGGCGCGAGCAGGCTCGCGGTGTGCGCCGGCGCCTGCAGGACGCCGTCCTGGAAGAGCTCGCCCGCGGCACGGACGCGGATGCCGGGCCGGGGGCGCAGCGGCCCTGTCTCGTACCGGGAGCGCAGGCGCAGCAGCCGCTTGACGGCGGCGCCGGCGTCCTTGCCCGCCTCGGTCACCGAGACGTCCGGGGCGGCGTTGACGCGGAGGGTGAGCTTGCCCTGCCGTCGCAGCGCGCGGTACGCGTCGAGCGCGTCGCGCGTGGCGATCTGATGCCCGACGGCGGTGACACCGTCGGCGGCGAGCGACTTCAGCGCCGCCTCCAGCGCGTCGCGCGTGTCCTGCGCCGTCGGCGCCGGCACCTTGCTCTCGACCAGCCCGCCTGCGGCGTCCTCGAGGATCCCGGTCGGCTCGCCGTTCGCGTCGTGCTCGATCCGGCCGCTCGGCGGGTCGGCTGTCGCGGCCGTGATCCCGGCGACCTGCAGCGCCTTGCTGTTGACCAGCGTCGTGTGCCCGTCGCTGGAGGCGACGATGATCGGACGGTCGGTCTTGAGCGCGTCGAGCGTCGCCTTGGTCGCGTCCGTGCCCGGCGGGAGCATCGCCTGCCGGTACCAGTTCACGACCTGCAGGAACTCGCTCGCGCCCGCGTCATCGTCCTCGTCGAGGCAGCTCTGGATGCGCGACTGGAACTGCGCGACGGTGAGCGCCGCGTACTCGAGGTTGCAGTTCAGCAGCTGCTGACCACCTGCCAGCACGTGGATGTGCGCGTCGCTGAGGCCCGGCATGACCGTCCGCCCGCGGAGGTTCTGGACCTGCGTGCCCTTCCCGATGAAGCGCCGCACGCCGCGGGTACCGCCGGCGTAGACGATCCGCCCGTTGCGGATCGCGAGCGCCCTGACGACCGAGGCCTGTGCGTCGAAGGTTCGGATGGTGCCTCCGCGGAGGACCGTGTCTGCGGGCTTGGGGGCGGCGGAGGCCGCGGAGGGTGTGAGCGCGAGCGCCGCAACGGCGGCCGCGCCGATCACTCGTGGTGGCTTCATGGCGCCGCACCGTAGGGCGCTTTTGAATCCAATTCAAGAATGGCGCGGCAAGTCGCGCCGGGCCGGCGAACGCGGACCGGCCAGGCTCGACAGGGTGGCCAAGCGCTAGTACGGCGCCGCGCCGTGGGTGCGCAGGATCTCGAGGTAGAGCTCGGCGTCCTCGTCGCGCACGCCGTGGCCGGTCTCGAGGTACTGCTCGTAGAGCCCGATCGCGTCCTCGGTGCGGCCGCCCAGCTTGCGCAGCGCCTGGGCCTCGGAGAAGACGACGCCGGGGCGGCCTGACATCTCGGCGGCGCGGGCGAACTCGTCCGCCGCGTGGCCGTAGTCGCCGGCCTCGTACAACGCACCGCCCTTGTTGAAGATCGCCCTGGCGGTGGCTTCGTCGGTGGCCTCGTCGCCGGTCTTCGCGGGCGTGCGCAGGTCGGCGAGCGCCTTGTTGGCGTCGGCGTCGCGCACCCCGTGGCCGGTGGCGAGGTATTGCTCGTAGAGCGCGATCGCGTCCTCGCGGCGGCCGCCGAGCTTCTTCAGCGCCTGGGCCTCGGAGAAGATCACGCCGGGGCGGCCTGACATCTCGGCCGCGCGATCGAACTCGTCGGCCGCGTGGGCGTAGTCGCCCGCCTCGTAGAGGGCGCCGCCCTTGTTGAAGATCGCCCTGGCGGTGGCTTCGTCGGCGGCGGCGTTGCCGGTGTTCTCGGGCGTGCGCAGATCGGCGAGCGCGGCGGTGGCGTCGGCGTCGCGGACGCCGTGGCCGGTCTCCAGATACGCCTCGTAGAGTGCGATCGCCTCTTTGCGGCGGCCGCCAAGCCTGCGCAGCGCCTGCGCCCGGGAGAACAGCAGGCCGGGGCGCGGGGCCAACTCGTAGGCGCGCGTGAAGAAGCCGTACGCGTGGCCGTACTTGCCGCGTTCGTACGCGGCGCCGCCGAGGTTGAAGATCTTCCTCGCGATCGCCTCCTGGTCCTGCTTCTCGCCCCGAGCCTCCTCGATCGCCGCCAGTGTCGCCCCGTCGGCCACGCCGGTCGCGTTCAGCGGCGGGTGGGCGGCCTGAAACTCGCGCACGGCACCGGTGGTGATCGGCCCGAAGAGCGAGTCGACCTCGAGCTCCTTCTTGACCTCATCGAGCAGGTTGAGGTGCATCTGCAGCCGCAGGACCGGCTTGCCCTTCGAGCCTGACCGCAGCGCGGGCGACGCGGCGACCGGCTCACGCGCGAGCAGCGCGGTGGTGACGCGGTTGCCGGCCTGACGCTGGAGGCCGAGCACGCCGGCCGGGGTGAGGAGGGCGCTGCGGGCGAGCGGGACCGCAGTGGTGTCCTCCGTGACCTCGGGGGCGGGTCCCTCCGCCGCGTGCTCGCGCATTCCGGCAAGCCTCCCCGAAGCACGGCAAGCGGTCAAGACCTAGGCTCCGCGCCCATGACGACCGTGCGCGAGGCCACCTTCGACTTCCTGCGCGAGCAGGGGATGACCGCGGTGTTCGGCAACCCCGGCTCGACCGAGCTGCCGTTCCTCGAGCAGTTCCCCGACGACTTCCGTTACGTGCTCGGGCTGCACGAGGGCGTCGCCGTGGGGATGGCCGACGGCTACGCGCAGTCGAGCGGGCGCCCGGCGCTCGTCAACCTCCACACCGCGCCCGGCGTCGGCAACGCGATGGGCGCGCTGTTCACCGCCCAGGCCAACCACTCGCCGCTCGTGGTCACCGCCGGTCAGCAGGCGCGCTCGCTGATGACGCTGCAGGCGCTGCTGACCAATCGCGACGCCGCCCGCATGCCGCACCCGCTCGTGAAGTGGAGCTACGAGCCGCCACGCGCCGAGGACGTCCCGCACGCGATCGCGCGCGCCACCCACCTGGCGGCGCTGCCGCCGCGCGGCCCGGTGTTCGTCTCGATCCCGATGGACGACTGGCGAGCGGAGGTCGACGACGATGCGGTCGCGCACCAGACCTCGCGCAGCGTGAGCGGCCGCGCCGGCGCCGACCCGGAGGTCGTGCACGACCTCGCGCGACGCCTCGGCGCCGCCGCGAATCCGGTCCTCGTCGTCGGGCCCGACGCCGACGCGAGCGGCGCCTGGGACGCCGCGGTCGAGCTCGCCGAGCGCGCGCGGCTGCCGGTCTGGGCGCCGCCCGCCACCGGCGGCGGGCGCATCGGCTTCCCCGAGGACCACGCGCACTTCCGCGGCGTCCTGCCGCCCGCGGTCGGCCCGCTCTCGGAGACGCTGGCCGGCCACGACCTGATCGTGGTGGTCGGCTCGCAGGTGTTCGCCTACTACCCGAACCTGCCCGGACCGCTGCTGCCCCAGGGCGCGTCGCTGGTGGCGATCACCAGCGACCCCGACGAGGCCGCGCGGGCGCCGATGGGCGACGCGATCGTCGCCGACGTCAAGCTCACGCTCGAGGCGCTCCTCCAGCACGTCGAGCCCTCCGACCGCCCGGCGCCCGAGCCGCGCGCCGCCGCCGAGCCGCCCGAGGACTCCGACCCGATGAGCCCCTCCGCCGCCATCGCCGCGCTCGCCGACGTCTTCCCCGACGAGGGCATCGTGGTGCCGGAGTCGCCCGCCAGCACCGGCGCGATCCGCAACCGGCTGCGGGTGAGCCGCCCCGGCTCCTACTACTTCATGTCCGGCGGCGGCCTCGGCTTCGCGCTGCCCGGCCTCGATCGGCGTGCAGATGGCGCAGCCGGAGCGGCGCGTCGTCTGCGTGCTCGGCGAGGGCTCCGCGCAGTACGCGATCCAGGGCCTGTGGACCGCCGCCGCCTACGACGTCCCGGTCACGTTCCTGATCCTGCGCAACGAGGAGTACGCGATCCTCAAGTGGTTCGGCGAGATCGAGCAGGTCACCGGTGCGCCGGGGCTCGACCTGCCGGCGCTCGACGTCGCGTCCGTGGCCGAGGGCTACGGCGTGCCGAGCAGCCGCGTCGACGATCCCGGCGCGCTGCGAGAGGCGCTGCGCGACGGCATCGCCGCCGACGGCCCGCGCCTGATCGAGGCGCGCGTGGCGCCCGGGATGGCGCTCGCCTAGGCGAGCGCGGCGACGTCGCCCGACAGCAGGTGCCCGGCGCGCGGGATGCGCGTGGGGAGCCCGACCGCGTCGAGCATCGCGAACGTCGTCGCGGTCGCGGCGGAGAGCACCGGCAGCCCGCACGCGCGCTCGACCGGGTCGATCGACGCCAGCGACGGCATCTGCACGCACGCCGACAGCACGAGCGCGTCGCAGCCAGCGAGGTCGAGCCGCTTCCAGTGCTCCTGCAGGTCGGCCGGGTCGAGCGCCGCGACCGCCTGGTTGTCGGCGACCTCGAGCGACAGCGCGTCGCCGACCTCGACGCCGCCCGCCTCGATGTAATCCGCGACCTTCTTGGTCAGCGGCTTCTCGTACGGCGTGACCATCGCGATCCTGGTGGCGCCGAGCGAGCGCAGCCCGTCGAGCAGTGCGCCGGCGCTCGACACCACGGGGACGAGCGCGTCCTCCTCGCGCAGCACCTCGCGGATCTGGTCCTCGGCGGTGCAGTGATAGCCCGGGCCTTGCGCCATCAGCGCGACCAAGCACGCGGTGGCGATGACGTCGCAGCGCGCGTCAGCGAGCTCGGCGGCCGCGCGCGAGGTCTGCGCGTTCATCGACTGCAGCTCCTCGGGCGTCACCTGCCGCATGCGCATGCGGCTCGAGTGGAACGTGAACTGCTCCTCGCGCTCGCGCAGCAGCGCGGGGATCTCCGTCTCCATCGTGACGTTGGAGCTGGGGACGATCAGGCCGAAGCGGAAGCGGTGCGCGGCGATGCCCTGAGTATGCCCTCGCCCTGACGGGCGTAAGCCGCGCGTGCCAGGGCTGCCGCCACGAGCGCCGCGGCGCCGCCGAGCGCCAGGCCGACGCGCGGGCTCGCGACCTGGGCGAGCCAACCGACGAGCGGGGCGCCGAACGGCGTCGAGCCGAGGAAGACGACGGAGTAGAGCGACATCACGCGCCCGCGCATCTCGGGTGAGGCGGCGAGCTGCATGCTCGAGTTGACGCCGGCGGCGAACGTCACGGAGACGGCGCCGAGCGGCACCAGCGCGAGGATCTGCAGCGGCAGCGACGGCGCCACCGCGGCGAGCAGCTCGAACACGCCGAACGCGGCCGCGGCGCCGACGATCAGCCGCGGCGAGACGCGCCCGAGCAGGCCGGTCATCAGCGCGCCGCCGACCGAGCCGACGCCCATCGCCATCGTCATCAGCGCGTAGGTGGTGGCGGTGCCGTGCCAGGTCGAGTGGGCGAGCAGCGGCAGCAGCACCTGGAAGTTGAAGGACAGCGTGCCGACGATGACCATTGCGCCGAGCGGGATCCACAGTGCGGTTGTCTGGCGGACGTGGCGCAGCGCGAGCCGGACGTCGCCGGGGGCGCGCTTGGCCGGTGCCGCGGTGCGCAGCTGCGAGCGGTCCATCCCTCGCAGCGCGACCAGCATCGCGATGAAGCTGAGCGCGTTGAACGCGAAGCAGGGCCCGACGCCGAGCAGTGCGATCACCGCGCCCGCGGCGGCGGGGCCGGCGATCCGCGAGGTGTGCACGACGACGGAGTTGAGCGCGACCGCGTTGACGATCCGGTCCGGCCCGACGAGCTCCATCACGAACGCCTGGCGCGCCGGGTTGTCGATCGCCAGCACGGAGCCGCGTACGAGCACGAGCGCGAACACCATCCACGGCTGGATGTCACCGGTCGCGGTGAGCAGCCACAGCGTCAGCGCGGGCACCGCCATCGCCGCCTGCGTGTACTGGAGCAGCTTCAGCTTCGGCAGCCGGTCGGCCAGCAGGCCGCCCCAGGCGCCGAACAGCAGCATCGGCAGGAACTGCAGCGCCGCGGTGATGCCGACCGAGACGCCCGAGCCCGTGAGCTGCACGATCAGCCACATCTCGGCGACGATCTGCATCCAGTTGCCGGAGATCGAGACGACCTGACCGGAGAAGTACCGGCGGTAGTTCGGGACGCTGAGCGAGTCGAATGTGCGGCGGACGCCCGCGCTCACGCGCGATCGTCCTCCAGCAGGCGCTCGAGGATGGCGGCGGCGCGGTCGAGCGTCGCCTGCTCCTCGGGATCGAGGCCTTCGAGCCGGTGGGCCAGGTAGGCGGTCTTGCGGCTGCGCAGCTCCTCCATCAGCGCGTGTCCCTCCGGGGTCACGGAGAGCAGCGAGGAGCGGCGGTCCTGCGGGTCGGCGGCGCGCTGCAGCACCCCGAGCTCCTCGAGCCGGGCGACGAGCCGCGTGGCGGTGGGGCGCTGCACGCGCTCGCGCTTGGCGAGCTCGGAGGGGGTCAGCGGCCCGTGCGTGTCGACCGTGGCGAGGGCGGAGGTGAGCGACGGGCTCAGGCCCTGGCTCGCCTCCTGGCGCAGGCGCCGCGAGGTACGCGTGATCGCGAGGCGGAGCCGGACGGCCAGGTCGAGTGTGGTGATCGTTGCCACTGCTAATTAGTTTAGCGAATCATCTTGCCGCGTACCCTGCCCGGGATGGTCACGGCGACCGAGGCGGTCCGGCTCCTCAGCGAGCGCGAGGTGAGCTCCGAGGAGCTCGTGCGCGACTGCCTGGACC
>CAWDKH010000018.1:0-200137 GCA_963802905.1 uncultured Solirubrobacteraceae bacterium
GAGCGTCGGCGACGAGCAGCGGTCCGGCCATCAACCGCAACCTATAGTGCCGCGCATGACGACGACGATCACCGGCCTCGAACAGCTCACGGAGGCCGAGGGCCAGGACCTCGGCACCAGCGACTGGTTCGAGGTCACCCAGAAGGACATCGACACCTTCGCGGACGTCACCGGCGACCACCAGTGGATCCACGTGGACGTCGAGCGCGCGAAGGACACGCCGTTCGGTGGCACGATCGCCCACGGCTACTACACGCTTTCGCTGGCGCCCAGGTTCTCCGAGCAGATCCTCAAGTTCGAGGGCTTCGCGTTCGGCGTCAACTACGGGCTCAACAAGGTCCGCTTCCCGGCTCCGCTGCCCGTCGGCGGCAAGGTGCGCATGAGCGCCAAGCTCGCGAGCGTCGAGCCGATCCAGGGCGGCGCCCAGGTCACGCTCCAGCTCACGTTCGAGCACGAGGGCAGTGAGAAGCCGGTGTGCGTCGCGGAGACGCTCGCGCGGCTCTACGAGGGCTGAAGCAGCCCCGGCAGCTCCGCCATGTCGGCGAAGACGCGGGCGCCGTCGAGGCGCTCGCGTGGCGTGGTCCCGGCGTAGCCGAACACCGTCATCCCGGCCCGCCGGGCCGCCTCGACGCCCGCCGGGGAGTCCTCGACCACCGCGCAGTCCGCGGGCTCCCAGCCCATCGTCGCCGCGGCATGCAGGAACAGGTCGGGCGCCGGCTTGCCGTGCTCGACCTCGGTGGCGCTGAAGATCCGGCCCTCGAAGCGGTCCCACAGCCCCGTGTGCCCGAGCGTGAAGCGCATCTTCTCGACCGAGGCGCTCGAGGCCACGCAGTTGGGCAGCGTGATCGCGTCGAGCGCGCCCACGATCCCCGGCACCGGCTGCAGCTCCTGCTCGAAGGCGGCGAACATCCCGTCGAGGTAGCGGCGGCGGAAGCCCTCGGGCAGCCCGCCGCGCTCGTCCGCATAGGCGACGACGTTCTTCCACGACCGCCCCATGAACGCTCGACCGACGCCTCCGGCGTCATCGGTATGCCGATCTCGGTCAGCAGGCCGGCGAGCACCCGGTTGGAGATCGCCTCGGAGTCGACCAGGACCCCGTCGCAGTCGAAGATGACGGCGGAGATCAGGGGACGCGGACGGCGGGGCCGTGCTCGTCGTGGTACCGGACCCGGTAGACGCCCGGGACGGTGACGTCGTAGGCGTAGCGCCCGCCGCGTTGCACGTGGACCGTGCCGGCGGTGACCCAGGTCTTGCCGTCGCGTCGCTGCACGAGCGCGGTCCCGCTCTTGAGCACCGGCAGCACGCGGCCGGTGAGCCGGCTGATGCGTGGGGGCGCAGCCACGCGGCGGAGCCGAACGGCTCGGTCCCGCCCGTCGGCGGGCCCTCGGGCGCCTCGGGCTCGGGCGGCGGCTCCTCGCCGGTGGTGATCGAGGTGAAGAACGCCCACGTGTCGAACAGGCCGAAGCGCGCCCGCAGCTGCCCGCCGGTGACGCGCGTGCGCCCGCGGCTGCCGATCACGTCGGCCTCGACGATCCGCGGCGACTTGCCGCGCTGCACGACCTCGATGCCGCGGAACTTGCCCTTGACCAGCGAGCCGAGCTTGGCGTCGGCGCGCGCGAGCGTCATCCGGATCGGGCCCCAGCGGTGGCGCGGGGAGGCGTCGTCGTAGGGATCGTCGACGGACTTCAGCCACGGCTGCGGCTCGTTGCCCAGCGGCGTGTTCTCGACGTCCTCGGTGCGCCCGCCCGAGGTGGAGAAGAAGAAGGTGACGACCGGCGCGCCGTTGTAGGTGACGACCTCGCCGCGCGTCTCGGCGATCGCCTGGTTGGTCGAGGCCTCCTCGGCCGCGACGCCGCCGTAGACCTGCGAGCGCGTGTCGGGGTAGAGGTCGAAGCCGGCGCCCGGCTTCATCGTCGCGATCGCGTAGGTGCGGGCCGCCACGGCCTGCGCCTTCAGCGCCTCGATCGGCCACGACGGCGGCGACTCGTCGGGCACCACGCCGCGCAGGTAGGTGTCGAGCGCGAGCGCGTTGATGGCATCGACGCCGGAGAACGCCCCGGGGCTGAAGTCGATCGCGCCGCGGTAGGCGCCGTTGACGCGCCCGTTCGCCGCGCGGCCGCGCAGCGTGACCATGCCGCCGCGCCCGGTCACGCGCAGCGCGCTGTAGGTGCCGAGCCGCTTGCCGCGCGCGGAGCGCAGCTGCACGGCCGCACCCCGGCGGCGCACGAAGTAGGTCTTGCGCGACGAGAGCCGCCGCCGGCCCGCGCGCACAGCGCCGGTGAACGACGCCGAGCCCCGCACCGACTGCAGCAGCACGCGCACGCGCTGGTTGCCGTCGACCGCCCCGATCGCGGTGCCCGTGTAGTAGTGGGCGAGGATGTCGCGGTAGGCGCTGCCGTTCTGCGCGAAGCCGTAGGCCCCGTACTGGCTCATCCCGACGCCGTGGCCGAAGCCGGCGCCGCGGATCGTGAACTTCGACGAGGCAGCCGCGGCCGTCCCCGCGGGCAGCAGGCAGAGGGCGATGAGGGTGAGCAGGAAGGTCCGAGCGCGCATGAAAACGTGATCTACGGCTACGTTAGCCCGACACCGTCGGAGGGGAGAAGTTTCGGGCAATGGAGCGCAAGGCGTCGGACCTGTTCGTGGAGTGCTTGGAGGTCGAGGGGGTCAAGTACGTCTTCGGTATCCCGGGTGAGGAGACCCTGGATCTCAATGAATCGCTGGCTAACTCCTCTATCGACTTCATCCCCGTTCGACACGAACAGGGCGGGGCCTACATGGCTGACATGTACGGCCGGCTCACGCAGCGCGCCGGCGTCTGCCTCGGCACGCTCGGCCCGGGCGCCACGAACCTGATCACCGCGGTCGCCGACGCCTTCCTCGACCGCTCGCCGCTCGTCGCCCTGACCGGCCAGGGCGACCTCGAGCGCATGCACAAGGAGTCCCACCAGTACATCGACATCGTCTCGATCATGAAGCCGGTGACGAAGTGGAACGCGCGCCTGAACTCGAGCCACATCATCCCCGAGGTCGTGCGCAAGGCGTTCAAGGTCGCCCAGGCGCAGAAGCCCGGGCCCGACGCACATCGAGCTGCCCGAGGACGTGATGGCGGCGACCCTCGACGCCGTGCCGCTGCCCGCGCGGACGCAGATCCGCAGCCCCGAGCCGTCGGCGCCCGAGCTGCTCAAGGCGGTCTCGATCATCCAGTCGGCGATCAACCCCGTGGTGCTGGCCGGCAACGGCGTCGCCCGCGTCGGCGCCGCCCCCGCGCTGCGCGAGTTCGCCCGCGCGACCGGCATCGGCGTCGCCGAGACGTTCATGGGCAAGGGCCTGCTCGACTACGAGGACCCGCACTGGCTCGGCACCGTCGGGCTGCAGTCGCGCGATTACACGCTCGCGGGCTTCGAGGACGCCGACGTGGTGATCACGGTCGGCTACGACCTCGTCGAGCACTCCCCGGAGCACTGGAACCCCAAGAAGAACAAGAAGATCGTCTGCATCGACACGACCTCGGCCGAGGTCGACGAGCACTTCCAGACCGAGGTCGACCTCGTCGGCGACCTCTACCACATCCTCACCCGCCTGGCCGAGGAGCTGCGCGAGGCGCCGCACACGGTCCAGGACTCGCGGCTCAACGACATCGTCCTCGGGCGCTTCATGTCGGCCAAGGGCGACGACTCGTTCCCGATGCAGCCGCCGCGCGCGCTGTGGGAGATCCGCGACGCGATGGGCCGCGAGGACCTGCTGATCTCCGACGTCGGCCTGCACAAGCTGTGGATCGCGCGCATGTTCCCCGCCCACGAGCCGAACACGGTGTTCATCGCCAACGGGCTCGCCGGGATGGGGATCGCGCTGCCGACCGCGATCGCCGCCAAGCTCGTGCACCCCGAGCGCAAGGTGATCACCGTCAACGGCGACGGCGGCTTCCTCATGAACTGCCAGGAGCTCGAGACCGCCGTGCGCCTGAAGACCCCGATCGTCAACGTGATCTGGGAGAACTCGCAGTACGGCTCGATCGTCTGGAAGCAGGACAAGAAGTTCGGCCGCCACTTCGGCACCGACTTCACCAACCCCGACTTCGTCAAGCTGGCCGACGCCTTCGGGATGCCGGCCTGGCGCTGCGAGAAGACGGACGACTTCGGCCGCCACCTGCGCCACGCGCTGACCCTTGACCTGCCATCCCTGATCGTGCTGCCGATCGACTACTCGATCGACGTGGCGATCTCGGAAGAACTCGGAACGGAGACCGTTGCCGCATGAGCATCACCGCTGATCAGGAGAAGACCGCCCTCACCAACGTCAACACGCAGCTGTTCATCGGCGGCGAGTGGCGCGAGGCAACCGGCGGCGCCACGCTCGACGTCGAGGACCCCTCGACGGGCGAGGCGATCGCCTCGGTCGCGGACGCGACGCCCGAGGACGCGTCGGCCGCGCTCGACGCCGCCTGCGCCGTGCAGGCCGAGTGGGCCGCTCACGCGCCGCGCGAGCGCGGCGAGATCCTGCGCCGCGCCTACGAGGCGATCACGGCGAAGGCCGACGAGCTCGCGCTCGTGATGACGCTCGAGATGGGCAAGCCGATCGCCGAGTCGAAGGCCGAGATCGCCTACGCGTCGGAGTTCTTCCGCTGGTTCGCGGAGGAGGCGGTGCGGATCGAGGGCCGCTACGCGACCGCGCCCAACGGCGCCGGGCGGCTGCTGACCATGCGCCAGCCGGTGGGCCCCTGTTACATGATCACGCCCTGGAACTTCCCGATGGCGATGGGGACGCGCAAGATCGGCCCCGCGATCGCCGCCGGCTGCACGATGGTGGTCAAGCCGGCCCAGCAGACGCCGCTGTCGATGCTCGCGCTGGGCGAGATCCTCGAGGAGTCCGGGCTCCCCGCCGGCGTGCTGAACATCGTCACCTCGAGCAAGTCGAGCGACGTCTCGAAGCCGATCATCGGCGACGCGCGCCTGCGCAAGCTGTCGTTCACCGGCTCGACCGAGGTCGGCCGCAAGCTGATCGAGCAGTCGGCGCACAACATCCTGCGCGTGTCGATGGAGCTCGGGGGGAACGCCCCATTCCTCGTGTTCGACGACGCCGACGTCGACGACGCGGTCGAGGGCGCGGTGATCGCCAAGATGCGCAACATCGGCGAGGCGTGCACGGCGGCCAACCGCTTCCACGTCGCCGAGAAGCTGCAGGACGAGTTCGCCGAGAAGCTCGCCGCCAAGCTCGCCGAGATGCCGGTCGGGCGCGGCACCGAGGACGACGTCAAGGTCGGGCCGCTGATCGACGGCGACGCAGCGCGACAAGGTGGCGGAGCTCGTCGACGACGCGACGAGCAAGGGTGCGAGCGTGGTGCTCGGCGGGACCGCGCAAGACGGCGCGGGCTACTTCTACGAGCCCACGGTGCTGGCCGGCGTCCCGGTTGAGGCGCGGCTGCTCAAGGAGGAGATCTTCGGGCCGGTCGCGCCGATCGCGAGCTTCGACGACGAGGAGGCCGCCGTGGCGGCCGCCAACGACACCGAGTACGGGCTCGTCGCCTACGTCTACACCAGCGACATCAAGCGCGCGTTCCGCGTCTGCGAGGCGCTCGACACCGGCATGGTCGGCCTCAACCAGGGCCTCGTCTCGAACCCGGCGGCGCCGTTCGGCGGCGTCAAGCAGTCCGGCTTCGGGCGCGAGGGCGGCGCCGAGGGCATCCACGAGTACCTGGAGATCAAGTACGTGGCGATGAACCTCTGAGCGCGAGGTACTCGGCGCGCAACGCGAATGTCTCGCGCAGCTCGCCGACGATGTCGTCGAGGAACTCCTCGCGGTAGGTCGAGTCGGTCAGCACCGCGATCGCGTAGTAGACGCCGCCGAACGCCGCGATCGCGCCGGACACCCGCAGCAGCTCCTCGGTGATCGTCAGGCGGCCGCCGAGGAGCTCGAACGAGGGACCGATCGGGGTGCCGCGCGAGCCGATCCACGACTCGCGGACCTCGGGGCCGATCGTCAGTGCGCCGAAGACGACGAAGAAGCCCGCCAGCGCGAGGCTGACGACGAGCACCTGGAGCGCCTGCGAGACGAACATCACGAGGCCGACGTTGACGCGCTGGCGCGGGTTCAGCGTCGGCCCGTCGCCCTGCAGGCGGACGACCTCGCGCGGCAGCCGGCCGACAAGGAACGCCGCGGCGACGAGCGCCAGCAGGCCGGCCACGGCGATCACGTAGGCCTGCGGCATCAGCGAGAAGACCTGCCACATCTCGGTGTTGATGAACAGCACGAGCGAGAACACGAGCAGCAGCGGGATCGCCCGGGTCAGCACCGCCAGCGACGTCGTCAGCCCCCGCGGGAGCTGGAGCGCCGCCCAGCGCAGGATGAACACGAGCCCGAAGCCGATCACGAGGTAGACGAGCGCGAGCAGCGCGAGGTTGGCGGCCGCGGTGACGAGCGCGCTCACGACCTGGCCGCTGAACACGAGCGGCAGCAGCGCCGGCAGCACGACGAAGATCCCGAGCTCGAGGCGCCCGACGCGGTGGGGGAGCTCGAAGAAGCGCCGTCCGCGCAGCAGGTTCAGCACGCCGAAGCCCGAGAGCAGGATGGCCAGCCCGCCGAGCGCGGCGGCGAGGTTGGCCCACACCGACCACTCGCTGTCGAGCGCGCCGAGCACCTCGCCGACGAACACGAGCGCGAGCAGCGGCACCGCGCGGGTGAAGACGTCGCGGCTCGCGTCCCAGCCCTCGATGAACAGCGGCAGGCCGGCGCGCCGGAAGCGCCGCTCATAGGCGTCGAGTTCCACAGGCCCGCATTCGGGGGTGGCGCCCGCGCTCCTGCGCAGGGGCTGGTGACGCCGTGTCGAAAGATAGGTTCTTTCGTCCAGGAACCCGCGAGGCGGCGCACCGATTGGCCGATTCCTCTGTCGAAGGCTTTCGATGACGTCGTCCCCCCGAATGTCGTTGGTCCGCGCCGCGTTGCTCGCCGGCTGCCCTGTTCGCCTGCCTGTGTTCCGGGCGCGCGCCAGGCCGCGCACTGGCCCGGCTTCGGCGGCGACGCCGGTCGTTCCGGCAACCAGCCCGTGGACGCGGGCGCGACGCCGGTGACGCCCGAGTGGAAGGCGGACGACGGCGCGGTCAGGACTTCGCGCGGTGACCAGCGGCGGCTCCGGCACCGCGCGCGATGTACGGCACGGCCGACGGCGTCGTGCACATCCGGCGGCTCGAGCGACGGCGCGTGCATCGGCGAACGTCAGACGTCGGCGCCGACGCCGGACGTGTTCGGACGCCGTCGGCGTCGCCCCGGCGGCAACCGCGCCAACGTCGCGTTCGCGGACACGTCGAGCGAGGAGACCTCGGCCAGCTGTTCGCGGCCACAACGACGGCGCCGGAGATCGAGATCGCCCAGTTCGACGAGGCCGACGGCAGCCTGGCGCGGCAGTTCGACGTCCCCGGGACGACCGGTATGACGATCGACTCGCTCGCTGCTGGCCACCCCGGTGCGCGGCGACGGCGCCGCGACCTGTTCTTCGTCGCGGGCGACCGGCTGTTCAAGGTGCCCGTGGCGGACGCGGCAGCGCGCGCGTCCTCGGCACCACCGGAGCACCGCCGACGTCAACGCCAACCCGATCGCGAGCCGGCGCTCGCTAACCTCGATGTCCTCGGCACGCCGACGCCGCACGTCGCGATCGGGACGAGCGACGGCTTCCTGCGCACCTACCGCGCGAGCGACCTCGCGCCGGGTCCGCTCATCGACCTCAAGGTCAGCCTCGGCGGTCCCGTCATCGCGGCGGACGACGTGATGACGCCGAGCGTGCCGGTGCGCCCGACCGGCGCGCTCGCCGACGAGGCGCCGTTCGTCTATGTCGCCGCCTCCGGTGTGTTCCCGTTCTTCCCGCCCGGTGGTCGACGACACGATCGCCTACAAGCTCCACGTGGTGGATGGGGCGCTTCGAGTTCGAGTTCGAGTTCCTGCCGATCCCGGACACCGATCCCGGCGCCCGCGCTCGCGGTCAGCCAGCTCGCCAGCGGCGCCGACCCGGAGGACATCCCGGACGGGAAGTGCTGGTCCCGACCGCGGCCAACCTGTTCCTCGTCACCACCCGCGACATGGACCTCACCGGCGAGATCGACTTCGAGAGCGATCTCGTGGCGGGCAACGACGGCTTCCGCCAGACCACGCCGGCGACCTCGGGCCCGAACTACTACGTCACCAACGACCCGGGCGAGCAGATCGTCGGCCGTCTCAGCGACGGCAAGACGGTGCCGGACGGCGGAGTTCGAGCGCGACGCCGCCAACGCGGCGCGCCGACAGCGGCGGCCTCGGCCAGCCGGCGATCTCGCGCGGCTATCATCGCCTTCGGCGGCCCCGACGGCGTGTTCGTCTACCGCAACCGCGACCTCAGCGCCCCGGCGGTCGCGCTGACCGCGCCCGCCGACGACGCGACCGTGTCCGGCATGGTCACCGTCGCCGCGACAGCGAGCGAGCGCGCGGGATCGCGCAGGTCGAGTTCTGCGCCAACGGCCGCTCGCTCGGCGACCGACATGACGCCCGGCGACTGGCTTCTCGTCGCCGTCGACACGAACGCGGATGCCGGCCGGCGAGTACGTGCTCGACGCGATCGCGCCAGCAGACGGCACGATCGCACCGCGCTCAGCTCGCCGCGCCGCGTCGTCGTGTCCGCTCGTTCGCGGCGAGGACACGCCGCCGACCGTCGCGTTCACGAGCCCTGCCGCCGGCGCGCACCTCAGCGGCACCCCGACGCTGGCGGCCACGGCCACCGACGACCGCGGCGTCGCCTCCGTGCGTTTCCTGGCCGGCGAGCGCGTCGTCTGCACCGACACGACCGTGCCCTACGAGTGCGCGTACCGCCTCACCGCCGACGACGTCGGCCGCACGACGCTCATCGCGGTGGCGACCGACAGCGCGGGCCAGACCGGCGCCGCCGTGCGGACCGTCACCGTCAACCGCTTCGCACCGCGCTCGCTGAGCGCGAAGACCACGCCGCGCACCGACCGCCGCCGTCCGTTCCGCTTCACGACCCGCGGCGTGCTGCGGCTCCCGGCCGGCGTCACGCGCAAGCAGGCCTGCGCCGGCGGCGACGTCGCGGTGCAGATCAAGGCCGCGCGCAAGACGATCTCCACCCGGCGGGTGGCGCTGAGCAGGACCTGCAGCTACCGCTCGCGCGTGACGTTCCGCTCGCGCAGCCGCTTCCCCAAGAGCGGCAAGCTGACGGTTCGCGTGCGCTTCCTCGGCAACGCCGTGCTGGCGTCGCGCCGCGCGAAGAGCGCGACGGTGCGCACGCGCCCATAGTCTCCGGGCATGGACCCGCTCGCCCGAGCCCGGACCTGGCTCGAGGAGGCGGTCGCTGCCGGCATGCCCGAGCCGGCCGGCACCGCGCTCGCCACCGCCTCGCCCGACGGCGTGCCGTCCGTCCGCTACGTGCTGCTGCGCGGCGTCGACGAGCGCGGGCTGCGCTTCTTCACCAACTACGGCAGCCGCAAGGGCCGCGAGCTCGACGCCAACCCGGTCGCCGCGCTCGCCCTGTGGTGGCCGGCGATGGAGCGCCAGCTGCGCGCCGAGGGCCCGGTCGAGCGCCTCACCGCCGAGGAGTCAGACGCCTACTTCGCCTCACGCGCCCGCGGCTCGCGGCTCGGCGCCTGGGCGTCGCGCCAGGGCTCGGTGATCCCCGGGCGCGACGTGCTCGACGACAAGCTGGCCGAGCTCGGCGAGCAGTACGGCGACGAGGTCCCGCGCCCGGAGTTCTGGGGCGGATACCTGCTGCGCCCGACCGCGATCGAGTTCTGGGAGGGCCGCGCCAACCGCCTGCACGACCGCACGCACTACCTGCGCGAGGGCGACGGCTGGCGCAGCGAGCGGCTCAGCCCGTAGCGCGGCGGAACAGGATCGCGCAGATGACCGCCACGACGACGGCGAACACGGTGAGGCTCCAGCCGATCACGCCGAGGATCGCCAGCACCGCGCCGACGACCGCGACGAGTCCCGCCGCGCCGCCGACCTGCACCATCCGGTAGGCGCGCTGCTCGCGCGAGCGCCGGGACGGCCGCGAGCCGCCGCGCTTCTCGAGGCCGCTCACGCGTCGGCCTTCGAGCCGGCGGCGATCTTGCGCAGGTCGAGCGCCTTGTCGAGCGTCTCCTCGTCGACGCCGTGCTCGCGCGCGACCTCGCGCAGCGTGCCGCCGCTCGCCGACGCCGCCTTGACGATCTCCGCCGCCTTGTCGTAGCCGATGAACGGGTTGAGCGCGGTGGCGACCGCGAGCGTGCCCTCGGCCGACTTGCGCAGGCCCTCCTCGTTGGGCTGGATGCCGTCGACGCACTTCTCGGCCAGCAGGACGGAGGCGTTGGAGAGCAGCTCGAGCGACTGCAGCAGGTTGCGCGCGATCAGCGGGATCCGCACGTTGAGCTCGAACTGGCCCTGCATGCCGCCGACGGTGATCGCGGTGTCGTTGCCGATCACCTGGGCGGAGACCTGGAGCACGACCTCGGGCATCACCGGGTTGACCTTGCCGGGCATGATCGACGAGCCCTTCTGCAGCTCGGGCAGGTAGATCTCGCCGATCCCCACGCGCGGGCCGGAGCCCATCAGCGCGAGGTCGTTGGCGATCTTGGTCAGTGAGACCGCGATCACCTTGAGCGCGCCCGACAGCTCGACGAGCGCGTCGCGGTTGGCCTGCGCCTCGAACGGATCCTCGGGCGGGTTGATCTCGAGGCCGGTGTCGGCCGTCAGCTTCTCGCGCACCTTGGCGGCGAAGTCGGGGTGCGTGTTGAGCCCGGTGCCGGTGGCGGTGCCGCCGAGCGGGATCTGCGCGACCTGCGGGAGCGCGTTGCGCACGCGCTTGGCGCCGAGGCGGATCTGCGCCGCGTAGCCGCCGAACTCCTGGCCGAGCGTGACCGGCACGGCGTCCATCAGGTGCGTGCGGCCGGACTTGACGATGTCGGCGAACGCGTCGGCCTTCGCCTGCAGCGAGCGCTCGAGCTGCTCGAGCGCGGGCAGCAGCTGGTTGGTCGCGACGCCGAGCGCGGCGAGGTGCACGGCGCTCGGGAAGACGTCGTTGGAGGACTGCCCCATGTTCACGTGGTCGTTGGGGTGCGCGCCCTCGCCGGCGAGGTTCGCGATGACCTCGTTGGCGTTCATGTTCGACGAGGTGCCCGAGCCGGTCTGGAAGACGTCGATCGGGAACTGGTCGTCGTGCTTGCCCTCGGCGATCTCGTCGCCCGCCTCGGCGATCCGCTTCGCGAGATCGGCGTCGAGCAGGCCGAGCTCGGCGTTGGCGCGTGCGGCGGCGCCCTTGATGCGGCCGAGCCAGCGCACGACGTGGACAGGGACGCGCTCGCCGGAGACGGGGAAGTTGTCGACGGCCTTGGTCGTCTCGCCGCCCCAGAGCTGGGTGGAGGTGTCTTGCACGGTCATAGGGGCGAAACGGTATCGACGCGCGCGCCCGGCCCCGGCTCGGGTGTCACCTTGCGCGGGTCCAGCGGCTCGCGGCAGTGGCTGCAGACGAGCGTCGGCTCGGCGTGGTGGCCGCACTCCTGGTGGTACAGGAGCAGCGGCGGGCCGGCCTCGCCGGCCAGGTACTCGTCGCCCCAGCGCATGATCGAGACGATCGCGGGATACAGGTCGCGGCCGCGCGCGGTCAGCTTGTACTCGTAGCGCTCGGGCTCCTGCTGGTAGAGGATCTTCTCGAGGATCCCGGCGCGCGTCAGCGTCTGCAGGCGCGCCGACAGGATGTTCCGCGCGATGCCGAGGTTGCGCTGCAGCTCGGTGAAGCGGCGGACGCCGAAGAAGGCCTCCCGCACGATCAGGAAGGTCCAGCGCTCGCCGAGGACCTCCATCGCGCGGCCGATCGAACAGGGCTCGTGCTGCACCATGTCACCGTATCGCGATGGCGATCCCGGTCTTCGACGGTCACAACGACGTGCTGCTGGAGGAGCGCTCGTTCGCGGACACCTCCGCCGACGGGCACCTCGATCTCGCCCGTGCTCGCGAGGGCGGGTTCGCGGGCGGCTTCTTCGCGATCTTCACGCCGCACCCCGACGGCTACGCGCCGGACGGCGAGCCCGAGCCGGCGGTCGAGCACGGGCTGGCGATCAGCCACACGTTCCGCGCGATGCGCAAGCTGCTCGACCTCGAGCGCGCCGGAGCGCTGCGGATCGCGCGCGAGCCGGAGGACCTGGTGCTGGACGGCGACGTCGTCGCCGTGATGCACATCGAGGGCGCCGAGGCGGTCGACGCGGAGCTCGAGTTGCTGCCCGCGCTGCACGCGTTCGGGCTGCGCTCGCTCGGCATCACGTGGAGCCGGCCGAACGCCTTCGCCTACGGCGTCTCGCCCGACGCCGGCCCGGGGCTCACCGACGCCGGCCGCGCGCTCGTCCGCGCGTGCGAGGAGCTCGGCATCCTCGTCGACCTCTCGCACCTCAACGAGCCCGGCTTCTGGGACGTCGCCGCGATGACCGAGCGCCCGCTGGTGGTGACCCACGCGTGCGCCCACGCGCTCGTCCCGCATCTGCGCAACCTCACCGACCGCCAGCTCGACGCGGTGCGCGACTCCGGCGGGGTGGTCGGCATCTGCTTCCACCACGAGTTCGCCGGGCCGCAGCGCACCGACATCGCCCGCCACGCGCACTACATCGCCGAGCGCATCGGGCCCGAGCACGTCGCCATCGGCTCCGACTTCGACGGCTGCGAGCTGCCGGAGGGACTGCGCGGCGCGCAGGACCTCCCGCTGGTCCTGGACGACCTGCGCGCGCTCGGCTGGGGCGAGCCGGAGCTGCGGCTCGTCGCGCACGAGAACTTCCTGCGCGTGCTGCGTCAGGTGCAGAACGCCGCGAGCTCGCGCGCCATGCCGACCGGGTCGTCGTAGGCCATCAGGAAGCCGGTGCCCGGCAGCACGCGCAGCTGCGCGTCGGGCAGCAGGCCGAGCGCCTCCTCGGCGATCGCGAGCGGGTGCAGGCGGTCCTCGTCGGCCCACAGCAGCAGCGTCGGCACGTCGATCAGGCCGTAGGCGTCGAGCAGGTCCGACTGCGCGCCGGTCGGCCAGCGGCGCGCCGCGCGGGCCCAGGCGCGGGCGCGCGTGGCGTCACCGCCGACGTCGGCGAACGCGTGGCGCACGAGGTCGCGCGCCGCCGGGTTGCCGCGGGCGGTCAGGCTCTCGCCGGCCTGCGGGCGGAACGCCAGCCGCGCGGCGTGGGAGACGGCGCGGTCGAGCCCTGGGACGGCGCCCGCACGGGCGGCGCCGAGCACGATCCGCTCGAGCCGGTGGCGCATCGGGCGGCGGTGCAGCGCGCTCGGCATCAGCACGAGCCGGCCGGGAGTCAGCTGCCGCGTCTGCACGGCGCGCAGCAGGATCAGCGCGCCGACGTCGTGGCCGCCGACCAGCGGGCGCGGCCCGCACACCTCGCGGCAGAAGCCGGCGATCACCTCGGCCATCCAGTCCGGCGAGTAGGGGTGGCGCGGGCGGTCCTCGGAGTCGCCGTGCAGCGGCAGGTCGGGCAGCACGAGGCGGAAGCGGTCGGAGAGCTCCTCGACGAGCGGCTCGAACTCGCGGTGGGTCAGCATCGCCGAGTGCAGCAGCGCGAGCGGCGGCCCGGTGCCCGCCTCGCGGTAGGCGACGCGCGCGCCGTCGTGGTGGTGGTAGAGGCGGAGCTTCATAGGGTGGACGGCTCGTGCTGCGCTCACCCTACGACCGCGAGATCTTCCGGCTCGCCGTGCCCGCGCTCGGCGCGCTGGCCGCCGAGCCGCTGTACGTGCTCGTCGACACGGCGATCGTCGGACACCTCGGGACGACCCAGCTCGCCTCGCTGGCGATCGCCGCGACGGTGCTGAGCTCGGCGTTCACGATCTTCAACTTCCTCACCTACGGGACGACCGCGCGCGTCTCGCGCCTGCACGGCGCGGGGCGCGAGGACGAGGCGGCGGCGCTCGGGGCGCAGGGCCTGTGGCTCGGGCTGGGGATCGGCGTCGTGCTCGCGCTGCTCACGGTGCTGCTCGCGCGGCCGGTCGCGCAGCTGATGGGCGGCGAGGGGGAGATCCTCGACGGCGCCGTCCTGTACCTGCGGATCGCCGCGCTCGGGTCGCCGTTCTTCATGCTCGCCGCGGCGGGCCAGGGCTACCTGCGCGGGATGTCGGACCTGCGCACGCCGCTGCTGATCCTCGTCGTGGCGCACTCGGTCAACGTCGTGCTCGAGCTGCTGTTCGTCTACGGCTTCGACTGGGGGCTCGCGGGCTCGGCGTGGGGCACGGTGATCGCGCAGGCGGGGATGGGCGCCGCGTTCGTGTGGGTGCAGGCGCGGGCGTCGGGATGGGAGCCGCCGCGGCTGGATCGCATCCGCTCGCTGATGAAGATCGGCGGCGAGATCGCGGTGCGCACGACCGCGCTGCTCGCGTCGTTCCTGGTCGCCTCGGCGGTGCTGGCGCGGGTAGGCGCGGCCTCGCTCGGCGCGCATCAGATCGCCTTCCAGCTCTTCATCTTCCTCGCGCTGGTCCTCGACGCGATCGCGATCGCCGGGCAGGTGATGGTGGGCCGGATGCTCGGCGCCGGCGACCCGGACGGCGCGCGCGCCGCCGCGGTGCGGATGATCGGCTGGTCGGTCGTCGTCGGCTGCGTGTTCGCGGGCGTGCTGCTCGCGGCCGAGGGCGTGCTGCCGCGCGCGTTCACCTCCGACGACGCGGTGATCGAGCGCGCGCACGCCGTGTGGCCGTGGTTCGCGGCACTGATGCCGGCGGGCGGCGCGGTGTTCGCGCTCGACGGGATCCTCATCGGCGCGTCTGACACCCGCTACCTGATGTGGAGCATGCTCGCCGCCTCGGCCGTCTACGTCCCGCTGGCGCTGCTCGCACTGCGCGAGGACTGGGGCATCCAGGGCGTCTGGGCAGGGCTCGCCGCGCTGTTCGCGGTCCGCCTGGTCACGCTCGGCGTGCGCTTCGCGGGGCAGCGCTGGGCACTCACCGGCGCCCCGGCGTAGTACCTTCGCCACCGCTAATGCGCCGCATCGCCGCCCTCCTGCTCTGCCTCGCCCTGCTCGCGCCGGCCGCGCCCGCGCTCGCTCAGGACACCCCGTTCGGCCCGTTGCCGCAGCCCGCGCCGACCGAGGCGCCGACGCCCGACGACAACAGCAGCAACATCCTCGGCCAGGACGTCGGCCGCACGACCCTCTACATGATCGCGGGCGCGCTGCTCGTCGCGTTCGTGTTCATCGGCTGGTTCATCTCCCGCGATGCGCGGCGCACGCTGCCCCAGCACCGGGTCAGCGACGAGGCCGAGCGCCGCCGCCACGACCCCAGGGAGCGCCACCGCCGCCAGCGCGAGAAGGAGCGGGCGCGCAAGAAGACGCGCGCCCAGAAGCAGGCGCGCAAGGCCCACCGCAAGCGTTAGGGGAACGCTGGCCCAGAGGGCCAGGTTCCCTAGCGGGTATTCGCCCAGAGGGCGAAACCCGCGCCGCTACGCGCCGACGGCGCGTTCGATCCGCTCGCAGACCGTCTCGACGACCTTCACCCGCGCCCAGCGCTTCGAGTCGCCCTCCACGAGGTGCCACGGCGCCACGTCGGTGCTGGTGCGCTCGAGCATGTCCTCGATCGCCATCGCGTACTGCTTGCGCTTCTCGCGGTTGCGCCAGTCCTCGTCGGTCAGCTTCCACGACTTCAGCGGGTCGCCACGGCGCGCCTCGAAGCGCTTGAGCTGCTCCTCGTCGGAGACGTGCATCCAGAACTTGATCAGCACCATCCCCTCGGCCGACAGCGTGCCCTCGAACTCGTTGATCTCGTCGTAAGCGCGCGACCACTGCGGCTTGGTGGCGAACTTCTCCACCCGCTCGACGAGCACGCGCCCGTACCACGAGCGGTCGAGCACGGCCATCCCTCCCCAACCGGGAAGGACGGGCCAGAAGCGCGCGAGGAAGTGGTGGCGCTTCTCGTCGTAGGTGGGCGCCGCGAACTGCACGACGCGCACGTGGCGCGGGTCGAGCGGGGTCACGAGGCGCTTGATCGCGCCGCCCTTGCCGCTCGCGTCCCAGCCCTCGAACATCACGCACACCGGCGGGCCGATGACCTGCTCGCCGATCAGCCCGCCGAGCCGCAGGCGCAGGGCCAGCAGGCGCTTCTGGGCCGCGGCCAGGCGCTCTTCCTCTTCCTGGCGCGACAGTTTGAGTGACAGATCGAGGGCGTCGAGGTGGCTCATTTGTGCCGATTCGTATCAAGTTCGGTCGGGTAGGCCTTGAGATGCCAACTTTCACTGGGAGGAGAAAGACTGATGGCATCTGTCGAGCGTCTTGACGCCGCGCAGCCTGTTGCAGGGGACAAGCAGAACCTGCGCAAGGTGGTCGCCGCAAGCTTCATCGGGACCACCATCGAGTGGTACGACTTCTTCCTCTACGGAACGGCCGCCGCGCTCGTCTTCGGCGAGCTGTTCTTCCCGGGCTCGAGCCCGTTGATGGGCACGCTCGCCGCCTTCGGCACGTTCGCCGCGGGCTTCGCCGCCCGCCCGCTGGGCGGCATCGTCTTCGGTCACTTCGGAGACCGCATCGGCCGCAAGGCGATGCTCGTCACGTCGCTGCTCATCATGGGCATCGCGACGTTCCTGATCGGCTGCCTGCCGACGCACGCGTCGATCGGCATCCTCGCCCCGATCCTGCTCGTCCTGCTGCGCTTCGCGCAGGGCATCGGCGTCGGCGGCGAGTGGGGCGGCGCCGTTCTGATGTCCGTCGAGCACGCGCCGAAGGGCAAGCGCGGCTTCTACGGCGCGTTCCCGCAGATGGGCGTGCCGGCCGGCCTGCTGCTCTCCACGGTCGCCTTCATCACCGTGCAGAATGCCACCACCGAAGACCAGTTCATGGCCTGGGGCTGGCGCGTCCCGTTCCTGATCTCGATCGTGCTCGTCGCGGTCGGTCTCTTCATCCGCCTGGCGGTCATGGAGTCCCCGGCGTTCAAGGAGGTCAAGGACAGCGGCACCGCGTCGGACAAGCCGATCGTCGACCTCGTCAAGGAGCACAAGCGCGACGTGCTGACCGCGATGGGCATGCGGATCGCCGAGAACGGCTGCTTCTACATCTTCACGGTGTTCGTGCTCGTCTACGGCGAGGAGACGCTGAACATGCCGAAGAGCACCATGCTCACGGGCGTGATCATCGCCGCGGCGATCGGGCTGTTCACGGTGCCGTTCTACGGCGCCCTGTCGGACCGCGTCGGGCGCCGCAAGCTCTACATGGCGGGCGCCGTGTTCACGCTGCTGTTCGTGTACCCCTTCTTCGAACTGCTGCAGACGAAGGAGCCCGTGCTGATCTGGCTCGCGATCGTGCTCGGCGTCAACGTCGGCCACGACCTGATGTACGGGCCGCAGGCGGCGTACTTCTCCGAGCTGTTCGCGACCCGCATGCGCTACACCGGCGCGTCGGTCGGCTACCAGCTCGCGGCCGTGTTCGGCGGTGGCTTCGCCCCGCTGATCGCCGTCGCGCTGCTCGCCGCCGGCGGGGACGACCCGTATCTTGTCGCGCTCTACATGATGGGCCTGGGCCTGATCACGGTCGTCGCGACGTACTTCGCACGCGAGACGTTCCGGTCGGACATCGGCGAGATCGACGCCGAACGGCCGCGGACGGAGCGCTTCGTGCGCAAGCCCGCCGAGGACCGCGAGCGGGAGACCACGGGAGTTCGGTGAGCAAGGAGACGGTCTTCACCCTCGAGGCGACGCCGATCAAGTTCGGTCCGGGCGCCTCCGCCGACGCGGGCTGGGAGCTCAAGCGCCTGGGCGCCTCGAGGGTGATGGTGATCAGCGATCCCGGCATCGTGGAGGCCGGGATCACCGGCCGGATCGTGGAGGCGATCGAGGCGGCCGGGATCGAGGCGGTCGTCTTCGACCGCGCCCGCGTGGAGCCGACCGCGGAGTCGTTGCAGGAGGCGGCCGACTTCGCGGTCGACGGCGACTTCGACGGCTTCGTCGGGGTCGGCGGCGGCTCGAGCCTCGACACGGCGAAGGTCGCCGACCTGGTGGCGACCCATCCGGCGCCGATCATGGACTACGTCAACGCCCCGGTCGGCGAGGGCAAGAAGCCGCCGGGGCCGCTCAAGCCGCTGCTGGCGATCCCGACGACGGCCGGGACCGGGTCGGAGGCCACCACGGTCGCCGTCCTCGACGTCCCGGATCAGCGGACCAAGAGCGGCATCTCGCACCGCTACCTGCGCCCGCACCAGGGCATCGTCGACCCCGAGCTCCTCCGCGGCGTGCCCGCCGAGGTCACCTCATCGTGCGGGCTCGACGTCGTCTGCCACGCGGTCGAGTCGTTCGTCTCCAAGCCCTACGACAGCCGCGAGCGGCCCGAGTCGCCCGACGACCGGCCGCCCTACCAGGGCGCCAACCCGGTCTCCGACGTGTGGTCGGCGAAGGCGCTCGAGTACGGCGGTCGCTACCTGCGCCGCGCCGTGCAGGACGCCGACGACCTCGAGGCGCGCGGCGCGATGATGCTCGCCGCCAGCCTGGCCGGCATCGGCTTCGGCTCGGCCGGCGTGCACATCCCGCACGCATGCGCCTACCCGATCGCCTCGCTCAAGCACGAGTACACGCCGCCCGGCTACCCCGACGACCACCCGTTCGTCCCGCACGGCTGGTCGGTGATCGTCACCGCCCCGGCCGCGTTCCGCTTCACCTACGAGGCCGACCCGGAGAAGCATCGCCGCGCGGCCGAGCTGATCGCGGGCAAGGAGCTGCCGGACGCGGCAGACACGCTCCCTGACGTGCTGACCGAGCTGATGCGAGACGTCGGCGCGCCGAGCGGCGTGCGCGAGCTCGGCTACGACGACGCTGACGTGGACGCGCTGGTCGAAGGCGCGGTCAAGCAGCAGCGGCTGCTGGTCGTCTCGCCGCGCGAGCCCTCGGAGAGCGACCTCGCCGCGATCATCCGCGGCTCTATGGAGAACTGGGCTCCGAGCCTCGCGGCCGGATCACCAGCGAGCGAACGCTGAACACGCTCGGTGTTCATCGCCGAGGCCGGATCACAAGCGACCGCACGATGAACACCGCTTCGTCGCGGTCGATGCGCGCGATCGGCTGCTTGACGCCCTCGAAGTGCCCCTCGCCGCGGTAGTCGGCGAAGCGCGCGACGTGCTTGCCGCGCACGAAGATCAGCAGGTCGCCGGTGCGGAACGCGAGGTCGCCCTTCCACGGCGATCCGACCGCGCGCGAAATGTCAGCGCGGGTCGCGGTCTTCCCGGCGATCAGCACCGTGTCCCAGTCGAACTGCGTCACGTCGGAGAGATCCACGTCCTCGCCGCGCTGCTCGGCCGTCCCGATCTCGCGGGTGATGCTCTCGGCGAGCAGGTTGTCGACCGCGACCGCGTCCTCCTCGCGGTTGAGGTAGATGACCAGCCCCAGGACCAGCAGGGCGAGCGCGAGCGTCGCGCCGACTGCCGTCAGGGCCTTGGTCACGCGATCAGCTCGCTCAGCGTCTCGACGTCGTAGAAGCCGTCCCACGGCTCGCCGTGGGCGATGAAGGTCGGCGTGCGCTTGAGCGGGAGCTCGCGGCCGGTCTGCTTGTCGGCGCGCACCGTCTCGGCGTAGGTGCCGTTGCGCAGCTCGGTCGCGATGCGGTCGGCGTCGAGCCCCTCGGCTCGCGCCAGCGCGAGCAGCGCGTCGTCGCTGAGGTCGTCGGAGGCGAGCAGCCGGCGGTGGTAGGGCCAGAAGCGGCCCTGGGCTCCGGCGGCCTCGGCCGCCTCGGCGGCGCGCAGCGCGTGCGGGTGCAGGCGCGGCACGGGGTAGTGGCGCCAGCCGAGCCGCAGCTCGTCGCCGTAGCGCTCGATGAGCCGCTCGACGTAGGGCCAGGCGTCGCGCGTCTGCGGGCATTCGTAGTCGCCGAACATGATCAGCTCGCGCGTGCCGTCCGGGTGCAGCCAGTGCGTCATGCGCTCGCCACCGGCGTCCGGTTCAGCCGCTCCTCCTCGAGGTCGAGGTCGCGCTCGACCTCGCGGATCACCGAGATCGGGACGGTGCCCTCGTCGATCAGGTCGAACAGCGCCTCGCGCTCGGACTCGATCAGGTGCCGGCGCAGCTCGAGCCATTCACCCGGGTGGAGGTCGTTGCCACCCGCCTCCGGCACGCGGCATTCGCCGGCGAGCTGGCGCGAGCGCTCGCCGTACATCTCGCGCGCGCGGTCCACGAGCGGCATCGGCAGGTCGTGGGAGAGCGCGAGGTCGCCGATCGTGGCCAGCGCCGCCTCGACGGTGCGGAAGCGCGCCAGCGCCTTGATCCGCTCGTCGCTGCCCGCGTCCTCCTCGACCCCGAGCCGGTTGATGAGCAGCGGCAGCGTGAGTCCCTGCAGGCCGAGCGTGACCGCGATCACCGCGAGCGTGACGAACAGCAGCGCGTCGCGCTGCGGGACGTCGAGCGGCAGCGACAGCGCGGCGGCGAGGGCGATCGCGCCGCGCATCCCGCTCCAGGCGACCACGGCGCGCTCGCGGCGGCTGAACGGGCCGAGGCCCGGCACGAGCATCACCCACACGATCCGCACGCCGATCACGGTGCCGCAGACCGCGGCCGCCCACCCGATCAGCTCGCCCGCGGAGCGCTCCTCGAGCGCGTCGAGCACGCCCTGGAACTGGAGGCCGATGAGGATGAACAGCACCGACTCGAGCAGGAAGACGAGCACCTCCCAGAACGAGTAGGCCTTCAGCCGCGTGCCGGCGGAGAAGTCCTGTGACGAGTGCGCGCCGAGGTAGAGGCCGCTGACGACGGCGGCCAGCACGCCGGAGAGCCCGAGCTCCTCGGCGCCGATGAACGCGAGGTAGGCGGTCAGCAGCGTCACCGTGATCTCGATCAGGTCGTCGTCGATGCGGCTGCGCAGCCGGCGCACGAGCCAGCCGAGGCGCGAGGCCGAACGCGGCGCCGCCCGTCCCGACGAGGAGGAAGTCGTGCGCGGCGTCGCCGAGCGAGAACGCGCCGGCCACCGCGGCCGGCACGGCGGTGCGGTAGAGGACGAGCGCGGTGCCGTCGTTGACGAGGCTCTCGCCCTCGACGAGCGCCACGACGCGCTCGGGCACGCCAAGGCGGCGGAAGACCGCGGTGGCGGCGACGGTGTCGGTGGCGGAGACGATCGCGCCGAGCACGAAGGCCGCGCCCCAGCTCAACCCGGGGATGACCTCGTGGGCGACCACGGCGACGGCGCCGGTGGTGAGCAGGACGAGGACGCCGGCCAGCAGCGTCACGCCGGTCGCGTACGTGCGCAGGTGGCGCGGGGAGGAGAGCCAGCCGGCCGCGTGCAGCAGCGGCGGCAGGAACACGAGGAAGATCACGTCGGGCGCGACCTCGATCTCCGATACGCCCGGCAGGTAGCCGACGCCGACGCCCGCGAGCACGAGCAGGAACGGGTAGGGGATCTCCAGCGCACGGGCGACCCACACGGCTCCGGCGGCGACGGCGAGCAGCGCGAGCAGGATCTCGATGTCGTCCATCACCGGGGACGATAAGCCGCGACCTAGAATCACCCCTCCTGTGACCCCGCACCGGCCGCTGCCCAAGACTCCTGACTTCCCCGCCCTCGAGCAGCAGGTGCTCGAGCGCTGGCGCGAGCGCGACATCTTCCGCGAGTCGGTCCGCCGCCGCCAGGGCGCCGAGGAGTTCGTGTTCTATGAGGGCCCGCCGACTGCGAACGGCCGCCCGGGCTCGCATCACGTCCTCGCCCGCGTGTTCAAGGACATCTTCCCCCGCTACCAGACGATGCTCGGCAAGTACGTCGAGCGCAAGGGCGGCTGGGACTGCCACGGCCTGCCGGTGGAGATCGCGGTCGAGCAGAAGCTCGGCTTCAAGACCAAGCACGACATCGAGCGCTACGGCATCGCCGAGTTCAACCAGCAGTGCCGCGACTCGGTGTTCGAGTTCCTCGAGGACTGGGACGCGCTGACCGAGCGGATCGGCTATTGGGTCGACATCGAGCACCCGTATCGCACGCTCGACACCACCTACATCGAGTCCGTCTGGTGGGCGCTCAAGACGATGTGGGAGCGCGAGCTGCTGTTCGAGGGCCATCGGGTCGTCCCGTACTGCGTGCGCTGCGGCACCGCGCTGAGCTCGCACGAGGTCGCGCAGGGCTACGAGGACGTCGAGGACCCGTCGATCTACGTGACGTTCCCGGTCACCGAGCCTGTCGGCCCGCTGCGCGCCGGCGACCGGCTGCTGGCCTGGACCACCACCCCGTGGACGGTGCTCTCCCACGCCGCGCTCGCCGTCGCGCCCGACCTGACCTACGTCCGCACGGCGGACGGCTACGTGCTCGCGGAAGCCCGCGTCGAGGCGGTGCTCGGCGAGGACGCGCAGGTCACGGAGCGGTTCAAGGGCGCCGAGATCATCGGCACGCGCTACGACCCCCCGTTCGACTTCATCAAGACCGAGGAGTACGGGCCGAAGGGCCACACCGTGCTGCCGGGCGACTTCGTCAGCGCCGATGACGGCACCGGCATCGTGCACACGTCGATCTCCTTCGGCGAGGACGACTACCGGCTCGGCCAGGAGCAGGGCATCAACGTCATCAACCCGGTGCGGCTCGACGGCACGTACATCGACCGCATGGGTCCCTACGCCGGACGCTGGGTGAAGGAGGCCGACCCCGACATCGTCGAGGACCTGCGCGCGCGCGGCCGCCTGCTGCGCGCCGAGACCTATCTGCACGCCTACCCGCACTGCTGGCGGTGCGGGACGCCGCTGCTCTACTACGCCAAGCCGTCGTGGTTCGTGGGCACGTCGAAGCTGCGCGACCGCCTGCTCGCCGCCAACGAGACGATCGACTGGCACCCCGACCACATCAAGCACGGCCGCATGGGGCGCTGGCTCGAGAACAACGTCGACTGGGCGATCTCGCGCGAGCGCTACTGGGGCACGCCCCTGCCGGTCTGGCGCTGCGCCAACGGGCACGCCGAATGCATCGGGTCGCTGACGGAGCTGGCGGAGAAGTCGGGCGACATGCTCGAGGATCCGCACCGGCCGTTCGTCGACGCGCCGACGTGGGACTGCGCCGACTGCGGCGAGCCGATGCAGCGCGTGCCCGAAGTCATCGACGTGTGGTTCGACTCCGGCTGCATGCCGTTCGCCCAGCACCACGCGCCGTTCGAGAACGAGGACGTCTTCGAGCAGCGCTTCCCCGCCAACTACATCTGCGAGGCGATCGACCAGACGCGCGGCTGGTTCTACTCGCTGCTCGCGGTGTCGACGCTGCTGTTCGACGAGGCGCCCTACAAGACCGTGCTGGTCCTCGGGCACATCGCGGATCCCGAGGGCAAGAAGATGTCCAAGTCGCTGGGGAACATCGTCCCGCCGTGGGAGGTCATCGACCAACACGGCGCCGACGCGTTCCGCTGGTACTTCCTCACGTCCAAGCAGCCGTGGGACGGCTACCTGTTCTCGACCAAGACGGTCGGCGAGTCGGTGCGCCAGTTCCTGCTCCAGCTGTGGAACACGTACGGCTTCTACGTCCTGTACGCGAACGTCAACGACATCACAGAGCTCGCCGGGCCGGCGACCGACCTCGACCGCTGGGCGCTCTCGCGCCTCTCGGCGACGGTGGCGACGGTGCGCGAGCGCCTCGACGACTACGACGCCACGCGCGCCGGCCACGCGATCGCGGCGTTCGTCGACGAGCTCTCGAACTGGTACGTGCGGCGCTCTCGCCGGCGGTTCTGGGACGGCGACCCGGCCGCGTTCGGGACGCTCCACACCTGCCTGGTCACGGTGTCGAAGCTGCTCGCCCCGTTCACGCCGTTCATCGCCGACGAGCTCTACGACAACCTCGACGGCGCCGAGCCGAGCGTGCACCTCGAGGACTTCCCGGTCGCAGGTGAGCGCGACGAGGCGCTGGAGTTCGACATGGCCGTGGCGCGCGAGACCGTCGGCCTCGGGCTGAGCGCGCGCAGCCAGTCGAAGCTCAAGGTGCGCCAGCCGTTGCGCGCCGCCGTCGTGGTCGCCGCAGACCGCGAGCGCGGTGCGCTCGATCGCCTCGGCGAAGTCGTGCGCGAGGAGCTCAACGTCAAGGAGATCCGCTACGTCGCCCAGGCCGACGAGCTCGGCTCCTACGAGATCAAGCCCAACTACCGGGCGCTCGGCCCCCGCTTCGGAAAGGCGATGCCGCAGGTCGCCGCGGCGGTCGAGGCGCTCGAGCCGGCGCACGTCGCCAAGGCGCTGCGCGAGGGCACGCACGTCGGGATCAGCATCGACGGCCACGACCACGACCTCGGCCCCGACGACCTCGCGCTCGTGATGAAGCCGCTCGAGGGCTACCAGCTCGAGCGCGAGGGCTCACACGCAGTGGCGCTCGAGCTCGAGCTCGACGACGAGCTGCGCCGCGAGGGGCTCGCGCGCGAGGTCGTCCACGCGGTGCAGATCGCGCGCAAGTCCGCCGGTCTCGACGTGGAGGACCGGATCGAGCTGCGCCTCGGCGGCGACGACGAGCTGCTGGCCGCCGCCCGCGAGTACGAGGGCTACGTCACGGGCGAGGTCCTCGCCACGTCAGTCGCCTATGGCGATGGTGACGGCGAGGCCGCCGCCACCATCGAAGGTCGCGAGCTGCGGATCGCGCTCGCGCGCGCCTAGGCCAGCGCGGGCTCGAGCTCGGCCTCGAGGCGGCGCTTGGGCATGGCGCCCTGGATGCGCTTGGCCTCCTGGCCGTCGCGGAACAGCACCATCGTCGGGATCGCGAGGATCTGGTAGTTCGCGGCGGTCTGCTGGTTCTCGTCGATGTTCACCTTGACGATGCGCAGGTTGTCGCGCTCGTCGGCGATCTCCTCGAGGACTGGGGCGACGACTCGGCACGGACCGCACCACGGCGCCCAGAAGTCGACCAGCACGGGCTGATCGGACTCGAGGACCTCGGCTTGGAAGTCGCCGTCGGTCACGTGCTTGATGTCGGCCATTCTTGTCCTTTCGCGGTGGCTTGCTTCAGAAAGTATAGCCACGGCCTAGCCGGCAAGTGCGACCAGCAAACGCGGAGTCACCCAGGTCTCCACCGCCGCGGCGGCGATGATGATCGGGATCGCGATCGCCACGGTCACGAACGTCGCCGCCAGGAGCTCGTTCCACTCCTTGCGGCGGCTCGCGATTGTCCAGGCGGCGAGCGGGAGGAAGAGCGCGAACAGCTCCGGCACCGCGTGGATCGAGAGCGTGAGCAGCAGGAGCGAGGGCGGCATGTCGAGCTGCGCCGACAGCGTCGAGGCGGCGCTACCGAGCGCCCACGCCTGCGTGGTGAGGGAGAAGAGGGTCGCGGCGATCACGAAGCCGATCGCCAGCGGGCCGGCCTTGTCGTGGATCCAGCGCCAGACGCCGGAGTAGCCCTCGGCGACCTGCGGCAGCGACGAGCCGGCCATGAAGCCCGCCACGCACGCGAAGCCGTGGAGCGCGAGCACGAGCCCGTTGCGGTAGAGCACGAAGCCGAAGTCGCCGAGCTCGGCGGGGTAGACGAGGCCGGGGAAGTAGACGGGTGTGAGGTCGGGCGTCGAGAGCTTGGCGACCACCCACGTGGTCAAGAGCAGCGCGACGGCGATGGCGAGGCTGCCCAACGCCCACGGCCGCAAGGGCGTCGCCGGCTTGGCCGACCAGCGGCGCAGCGCGTTGCGGGTGTCGGCCCATCCCTGGACCAGGGCCATGTTCTCTGCGCTCATCCAATTGGTGTCGGCAGGTGCGGCCGTGAGGATGAGCGCAGCGCGGGCACGAGCCAGGCCGCCTCGAGGGCGATCCAGGGGGTCATCTTGGAGCGCCCGGCGTCGCGCTCGCGGAACACGATCGGCGCCTCGATCACCCGCAGGCCGCGGCACAGCGCGCGATAGGTCAGCTCGACCTGGAAGGCATAGCCCTGCGAGCGCACCGTCGCCGGCTCGATCGCGCGCAGCGCGCCGGCGCGCCAGGTCTTCAGCCCGCCGGTCAGGTCGCGCACCGGGACGCGCAGGACGGCGCGGGCGTAGAGGCAGCCGGCGCGGCTGACCGCGCGGCGCGCGGGGCGCCAGCCGACCACATCGCCGCCCGGCACGTAGCGCGAGCCGAGCGCGAGGTCGGCGCCGTCGCGGGCGAGCGCGATCAGGCCTGGCAGCGCGGCCGGGTCGTGGGAGCCGTCGGCGTCCATCTGGCACACGAGCTCGGCGCCGCCCGCGAGCGCCCGGGCGAAGCCGGCGACGTAGGCGGAGCCGAGGCCGAGCTTGGCCGGGCGGTGCAGCACGTCGGCGCCGAGCCGCTCGGCGAGCGCGCCGGTCCCGTCGGGTGAGGCGTCGTCGACGACCAGGACGTGCAGATCCTCGCCTGCCAGCGCGGTACGGGCGCCCGCGATCACACGCTCGAGGCTCGCGGCCTCTTCGTAGGTGGGGAGGATGAGCCAGACGGGGCCGGGCACGGGCGTCGGCCCTACGCTAGAACCCCGCTATGGCCGACCTGACCAACGCCCAGATCGCCGCCGCGTTCGACGAGCTCGGCGACCTCTACGAGCTCGACGGCGCGGTCAACTACCGCGTGATCGCCTACCGCACGGCAGCCAAGGCCGTGCGCGAGTCCTCGGTGTCCGTGGTCCAGATGACGCGCGACGGGCGCGTCACCGAGATCAACGGGATCGGCAAGACGCTGGAAGAGAAGATCAACGCGCTCGACCAGACCGGCGACATCCCGACCGCCAAGAAGCTGCGCGACAAGTTCCCGAGCGGGCTGATCTCCGTGATGCACCTGCCCGGCTTCGGGCCCAAGCGCGCGCGGCGGCTCTACGACGAGCTCGGCATCGACTCGCTCGACGCGCTGCGCGCGGCCGCCGAGCAGGAGAAGATCCGCGCGCTGCGCGGCTTCGGCGCGAAGGTCGAGGAGCAGTTGCTCAAGACGCTGGCGGAGTCGCCGGAGGGCGGCCCGGCGCCGCGGATCCTGCTCTCGCGCGCGGAGAACATCGCCGAGCAGATCGTGGGCGCGCTGCGCTCGCACCCGGCGGCCGAGCGGGTCGAGGTGGCCGGCTCGCTGCGCCGCCGGGCCGACTCGGTCAAGGACCTCGACATCATCGCCACCGCCAAGGATCCGGCGGCGCTGGCGGCCGCGCTCGGCGAGCTGCCGCTGATCGAGTCCGTGCACTCGTCGGGCGACGCCGGCGCGCGGGTGATGACCCACGCGGGCATGAAGGTCGACCTCAAAGTCGTCGAGCCGGATCAGTTCGGCAACGTGCTCCAGCACTTCACCGGCGCAAAGGCGCACAACGTGGCGATGCGCGAGGCGGCGGTGCGGAAGGGGCTCCACGTCAGCGAGTACGGGATCCTCGACGACGAGACCGGCGAGACGACGCGCTGCGCGACCGAGGAGGAGGTCTACGAGCGGCTCGGGCTCGCGTGGATCCCGCCGGAGCTGCGCGAGGGGCGTGGCGAGCTCGAGGCGGCGTTGCCGGGCGGTCCCGGGTTGCCGGACCTCATCACCGCGGAGGACATGAAGGGCGACCTGCACTGCCACACGACGCTCTCCGACGGGCGCCAGACGCTCGAACAGATGGTCGACGGGGCCCGCGAGCGCGGGCTCGAGTACCTCGCGGTGACCGACCACTCGGCCTCGCACGGGTTCGGCGACCACGTCACGCCGGAGGCGCTCGAGGAGCGGATCGCGGAGGTCCACGCGCTCAACGCGTCGCTCGACGACTTCGAGGTGCTGGCCGGCAGCGAGGTCAACATCCTCCCCGACGGCGCGCTCGACTACGACGACGAGCTGCTCGCGAAGCTCGACTGGGTCATCGCCTCGGTCCACACCTCGTTCTCGATGGGCGAGAAGGAGATGACCGACCGCATGATCCGCGCGATCGAGCACCCGCTGGTCGATGCCATCGGCCACCCGACCGGCCGCAAGATCGAGACGCGCCCGCCCTACGGGCTCGACGTCGAGCGCGTGATCGAGGCGGCCGCGAGGACCGGCACGATGCTCGAGATCAACGCCTCGCCGGACCGCCGCGACCTCAACGAGCTGCACGCCCGCGCGGCGGCGCAGGCGGGGGTCGGCGTGCTGATCAACACCGACGCGCACTCGGTCCGCAACTTCGACCTGCTGCGCTACGGGATCGCAACCGGGCGGCGCGCGTGGCTGACGCCCGAGCAGGTGCCGAACACGCGGCCCTGGAAGGAGTTCGCGCCGCTCAGGAAGCGGGCGAAGGGCTGAACGTCAACGGCGGCCGGGTAGGGATCGGGTTCGAACCGCCCGGCGAGATCGAGGCTGCGATTCACCCCCATATAGGTGGTCAATCGCAGTCTCGATGCTGCCGGGGCACTTCGCGCCCTTCCCTCAATGCGCAGTTGCCTTTGCCCGCCCGGCGCGCTCGGCCTCGCCACCGGCGCCGACCGCGTCGTTGCCGCGCTCCAGCGCCTCGCGCTCGGCGATCTGGTCGTAGCGCGCGATGTCCGGGCGCAGCTCTCGCTCGGTCAGCCGCGGCATGATCGGCCGGAGCCACATCAGCGGGATCAGCCAGCGCGGGCAGACGACGATCCGGCTGCGGCGCTCGATCCCGCGCACGACGGCCTCGGCGGCCGCGCTGACCGGGTAGGTCTTCGCGAGCGGGCCCTTGATCGAGCCGCGCATCGCCGCGCCGAGGTCGAGGCGATCGGCGCCGCGGACCATCTCGGTGTCGATCCAGGAGAAGTAGGCGACGCCGACGTCGACGCCGAAGCCCTGGGTCTCCACGCGCAGGGCGAGCGAGAGGTTCTCGACGCCCGACTTCGCCGCGCCGTAGGCGGCGAGCCCGACCGGCGGGAGGATCGCCGCCATCGAGGCGACGGGGAGGATGTAGCCGCGGCGCTCGATGACGTGCGGGAGCGTCGCGCGGATCGTGCGCCAGACGCCGATGAGGTTGACCTCGATGACGCGCTCGAACGCGTCGGGGTCCATCGTGCGGATGAACCCGGCGGAGGCGATCCCGGCGCACGCGAACACGGTGTCGATCCCGCCGAACGCTTCGACCGTGCCGGCGACGGCGGCGTCGAGCGCGTCGTGGTCGGTGACGTCGGCCTCGAAGGTGACGGAGCCGGGGCAGTCCGCGGCGACCGCCGCGAGGTCGCCCAGGCCGACGAGCGACACGCGCGCGCCGCGGGCGGCGAGGCGGCGGGCGGTCTCGGCGCCGATCCCGTGGGCGGCGCCGGTGATGAAGACGGACTGGCCGGAGATCATGGCCGCGAGACTAGCCGCGGAAGCAGCTGCTCGCGCACGACCGCGTCGACCGTCTCGGGTCGCCACGGCGCCAGCAGCTCTGCCGCCCGCGCGGCATAGCCGGGCGACGGGTGGTCGAGCGCGGCCCGGATCCCCTCGGCGATCCCGCCGACGAGCCGCGAGTCGAGCTCGCGCGCGAGCGGCAGCGCCGCGTAGGGGCCGGGCGAGGCGGTGGTGACGAGCTGGCAGCCGTCGGCGAGCGCTTCGAGCTGCGCGATCCCGTAGTCCTCGCGCCGGGGCGCGCAGACGAAGACGCGCGCGCGGCGCAGGAGCGCGCGGTAGTCGGCGCGCGGAAGCATGCCCGCGAAGCGGACGCCGCTCCCCGATAGGCCAGCCCGCTTCGCGCCGGCCTCATCAAGCCCCGCAACGATCAACTCCTCGCCCTCGTGCCGCGCCGCCTCCCACGCGGCCAGCACGCGGTCCAGCCCTTTCTTCTCCGGGTTGGCCCCGTACGTGATCGCCGCGATGTCGCGCTCGCCGGCCGTTCCGCTCGGCTCCACCGGCACCGGCACGACGACCGCGTCGCCGTGCGGCTCCGGCGCCTCGGCCAGCCCGCCCTCGCTCCACGGCACCAGCAGCCGCGCGTCGCGGAACCGCCGCTTCTCCACCGGCCGCTGCCAGACGCCGTGCCGGCCCGGGCGGTTGCCGGCGGCCGGCGCGTCGAAGCGGATCGCGCCCGGGTGGGGCGCCAGCAGCGCGGCGGTCGTCGACGAGTACAGGACCGCCCGCGGGTGGTGCTCGTGGATCGCCTCGGCCGCGGCCGCCCGCGCCGCGCGCGCCCAAGCGAGCTCGAGCAGCGCGTAGGTGCGCCACTCGCGCGGGCGCTCCGCGGCGGCGGACACGACCTCCGCGCCCGCACGGCGCAGCGACTCCGCCAGCTCCTCATCCGCCTCCCGCAGCCCGGCCGTGCCGCCCAAGGACACCAACAAGACGTCCGGCCGTGCCATCAGAGCTGGGGGAGGAAGGAGCCGCCGAAGCCGGGCGTGCGGACGAGCTGGATCGGGCTCAGCGGCGACGTCTTGTCGACGTAGAAGCGCACCGCGTCGCGCTCCTCGATCGCCGCCACCGCCGACTCCTGGCGCCGCCAGGCCAGCGCCCAGATGATCGCGAAGCCCGCCGCGACCGCCGCCACCTGCGGGAGGAAGAACCCGATCACGCCGGCCGCGAACGTCGAGAGCAGCAGCGGCCACAGGCGGTTGGCGATCGTCAGCCCCGGCCGCATCTCCGGCAGCGTCGTCTGCGTCTTCGCGGTCGCCAGCAGACGCGCGATCGGCGGGTTCGTCTCCGCCCGCCGCCCCAGACGGGCGCCGATCGCCGCCGCCACGAGCCACCAGCCGGCCGCCACGTAGACCGCCAGCGGCTCGAGGTCGCGCGTCAGCGAGATCACCGTCAGCGCGGCGAGCAGCGTGGCTGCGCCGGCGCTGAGCAGGACCGTCGCCTTGAGGAAGTCGACGAACCGCACCCGGGGCGCTTAGCGGATCAGCGCTCGCAGGAGGTCGCGCACGCCGTCCGTGCCGTCGACCATCACGTCGGCCTCATCCTCGAGCGCCGACGGCGTCTCGTCGCCCGAGCTGACGCCCACCCGCAGCGCGCGCTTGAGCGAGCCGATCTCGACCAGCTCGGTGAGGCCGCGGAAGGCGTCGATGTCCGTGGTGTCGTCGCCGACGTAGATGGCCGCCTCGAGCTCGACGTCGCGCAGCAGCGTGACGATGCCCGCGCCCTTGTCGATCCGCACCGGCGGCCGGATCTCCAGCACCTTGCGGCCCCAGTGGGCGTTGAAGCCGGCCTTCTCGGCCGCCTCGGCGACCTCGCGCACCGCGGCCTCCGCCTCGTCCTCGTCGGGCACGTCGCGCCAGTGCAGCGCTGCGATCGCCTCCTTGTCCTCGAGCCGTACCCGCAGCTTGCGCAGCGACTCGGTGAAGGCGTCGCGGGCGAAGTTCTGCACCCGCCGCGTCCACGCCTGCAGCTCGCGGTCCATCTCCGGCGCGATCGAGCCCGGGCGCAGGATCTCCGACCCGTGGGAGCCGAGGTAGGCGATCGAGCCGAGCGACACGACCCGCCGCGCATCCGACGCCCGGCGCCCCGATACGCACGCCACCACGCCGTAGCGCTTGGCCACCTCGATCAGCGGCCGCCGCGTCGTCTCGGGCATGTGCGCGTCGTCGGGATGCTGGACGATCGGGGCGAGCACGCCGTCGACGTCGAGCAGCACGGCAGAGCGCTCCGGGTCGTTCTTGAGGGGCTGGATGAGCTCCTCGAGGGAGCCGTTCGGGGAGGACACGGCCCTTAGTATGAAGGCATGACGGAGACCACCACCGGCGACGGCTGGGCCGTCGGCAGCATCGACGGGATGGGCGAGGGTCCGGGCTTCCGGAAGGTCCGGCGCGAGCTCGACGTGAAGGCGTTCGGCGTCAACGCGGTCGTCATGCCGCCCGGCTACGCAAGCGGCCCGCACTTCCACGACCGCCAGGAGGAGCTCTACCTGGTCCACCGCGGCGAGGTCGAGTTCACCTTCGGCGAGGGCGACGCCGAGGAGTACCACGTCCTCGGCCCGGGCGGGCTCGCTCGCGTCGACGCCGCGACCGTCCGGCGCTTCCGCAACACCTCGGACTCCGAGCAGGCCGTCTACCTGTGCGTCGGTGGCGAGGGCGGCTACGTCGGTCGCGACGGCCGCGCCGTCGAGGGTCAGCCGCCGCCGGTCGAGAGATCCACGTAGATGTCGTAGCCGGGCACCTCGGTGAAGCCGAGCCGCCCGTAGAGCCGTGACGCCCCGTCGCTGTCGGGGTTGAGGTGCGCGAACTCGGCGCCGGCCGCGAACCCGCGCTCCAGCAGCCACGAGGACATCGCCGCGCCGACGCCGCGCTTGCGGAGCTCGAGGCGGACCGCGACACCCGCCACGTAGAGGGCGGGCCCGGCCACACCGTCGGTGCGCATCGTGTACGCGCTGCCGGCCGGTTCGCCGTCGAGGCTCGCCAGCGCGAAGCTCACGCGCTCGCCCTCGGCCAGCAGCGGCTCGATCCAGCGCGTGTTCTCGCCGACATCGAGGCCGAAGGCGGCCGAGTCGATGTCCAGCACGGTGGGCAGGTCGTCGAGCCCGGCGCGGCGGAGCTCCAGCCCCGGCACCGCCGCGGCGGGGCGGAACGCGCCGCGGTCGAGCGCCATCATCCGGCGCCGGAACAGCAGCCGGCCGTGCTCCCACGGCTGCTCCTCGGGCACCCGTAGCCCCCACGCGACGCCGTGCTCGGCGAAGAACGCGCGCGCGGCGTCGAGGTCCGGGTCCGGCCCGGTGACGTCGCCGCTGTTGACGCCCGCGGCCTCGAAGCCCGCGACCATCAGCTGGAGGTCGCGCGGAGCGGCGACCGCGCCGCCCCATGCGGCCCGCAACTCTCCCTGCACGGCGAGTGCGTCGGCCTGCGCGGCGCGCACCCGCCCAACGTCAGGCAGCGCTGACCTCCGAAGTGCAGAACGCGCAGCGCCGCGCCGCTTCCGGGATGCCCGACAAGCACTCAGGGCACTCGCGCGTCACCTTGTCGACCGCCGGCTCCGGCTTCAACCGCGCCATCAGCGTGTTGAGCGGGCGCACGACGAAGAAGAAGATCACCGCGGCGATGATCAGGAACGAGAGCAGCGCGTTGAAGAACGACCCGTAGGTGAACCGCGAGCCGTTGATCGTGAACGCGAGGGCGGAGAAGTCGGGCTTGCCCCCGATCGCCGCGATCAGCGGCGTGATGAACGACGCGACGAATGCGGTGACCAGGGCGCCGAAGGCCGCGCCGATGACGACGGCGATGGCGAGCTCGACGACGTTCCCCCGCAGCACGAAGTCGCGGAACTCCTTGAGCATGTGAGAATGCTCGCACTCGCCATGGACGACTCCAAGCACGTGCACTGCATGATCGAGATCCCCAAGGGGTCGCGGAACAAGTACGAGTGGGACCCGGACCTCCAGGCGATCAAGCTCAACCGCTTCCTGTTCTCCTCCGTCGTCTTCCCGACCGACTACGGGTTCGTCACCAACACGCTCGGCGAGAGCGGTGAGGCGCTCGACGCGCTCGTGTGCGTGAACGCGCCGACATTCCCCGGCTGCCTGATCGAGGTGCGCGCCGTGGCGGTGCTGCGCATGGACGACGAGGAGGGCCGCAGCGACAAGCTCGTGTGCGTCCCCGCCGACGACCCGGCGTGGGACGAGGTCGAGGGTGTCGACGGGCTGTCCGAGCAGTTGCGCTCGGAGATCCAGCACTTCTACTCGATGTACAAGCAGCCGGAGGGCAAGGAGGTCCAGGTCCACGGCTGGGAGGACCGGGACGTTGCCGAGAAGGCGGTCGACGCCGGTCTCAAGCGGTTCGCGGAGGCGGGCTCGTAGCGTCGGTCCCGCTGCTGTCGGCTCGCGGCATCGCGAAGTCGTTCGGCGGCCGCGAGGTGCTCGCGGGTGCTGACCTCGAACTCGCCGCGGGTGCCCGCATCGGCGTGCTCGGACCCAACGGCGGCGGCAAGACGACGCTGCTGCGGATCATCGCCGGCGAGGAGCACCCGGACGCCGGCACGGTCACCAGCCGGCGTGGGCTCGTGCTCGCCTCGCTGCCTCAGGTCGTCGAGGGCGACGACCGCGCGGCGCTCGCCACCGTGCTCGACGCGCGGCCCGAGCTGAGCGCGCTCGAGCGCGAGCTCGCGCAGGCCGAGCGCCGCCTCGCCGACCCTGTCCTCGCCGGTGACATGCGCAAGATGGAGCGTGCGCTGGCCAACCAGGAGCGCTTGCTCGGCCAATGGTCCGAGCTCGGCGGCGAGCGCGCCGAGAGCGAGGCGCGGGCGCACCTGGCCGCACTCGGGCTCGACGACGACGCGCTCTCGCGGCCGACGCGCGAGCTGAGCGGCGGCCAGCGCAAGCTCGTCGCGCTCGCCGCCTGCCTCGCCCGGCGGCCCGGGCTGCTGCTGCTCGACGAGCCCGAGGCGCACCTCGACATGTCGCGTCGCGACGCGCTCGAGCGCCTGATCGACGAGTTCGACGGAGCGGTCCTCATGGTTTCCCACGACCGCCATCTGCTCGACGAGTGCGTCGACAACATTGCCGAGCTCGACGGCGGGAAGGTCCGCATCTGGCCGGGCGCCTACTCCGCCTACACGGTCGCGCGCCGGCTCGAGCTCGAGCGCCAGCAGCAGCAGTGGGTCACGCAGCGCAAGGAGATCGCGCGCCTTGAGGAGGCGGTGCGGCGCTTCCGCCATTGGGCGCACATCACCGTCAACGAGCGAGCGGCGAAGCAGGCGCGGGTCAAGCAGCGCCAGATCGACACGATGGACAAGGTCGATCGGCCGGTGCTCGAGCGGCGCAAGATGGCGCTCGAGCTGCGCAGCGCCGCGCGCGGCGGGCAGCGCGTGATCGCGCTCGAGCAGGCCGACTTCGCGTTCGGGGAGGACCCGGTGCTGCTCGACGTCGACCTTGTGATCACGCGCGGCGAGCGCGTCGGCGTGGTCGGGCCCAACGGCGCCGGCAAGACCGTGCTCGCGCGGGTGCTGGCCGCCGAGCTCACTCCGAGCGGTGGCACGCGCTGGGTCGGCCCGAGCATCGAGGTCGGCTACCTCTCCCAGGCCGCAGGCGACATGCCGGGCGAGCTTGCGGTCATCGACGCGCTGCGCGCCGGCCGGTCACTGACCGAGGAGGCGGCGGTGCGGCTGCTGATGCGCTTCTTGTTCGACTACGAGCAGATCCGCCGGCCGGTCTCGACGCTCAGCGGCGGCGAGCGCACGCGGCTCGCGTTCCTCGGCTTGATGCAGGACGCGCCGAACTGCCTGGTGCTCGACGAGCCGACCAACCACCTCGACATCGACTCGATCGAGGTGCTCGAGGACGCGCTCGAGCGCTTCGACGGCACCGTCGTCGCGGTCTCCCACGACCGCTACTTCCTCGACCGCATCGCCGACCGCATCGTGCTCGTCGCCGACGGCGAGGTGCAGTCGTTCGAAGGCGGCTGGTCGGCGAACACCGGCGTGCTCGTCGCGGACTAGCGGCGGCCCGCGGGCGGCGGGGGATCCTGGCTGAACTGGCGCTTCTTGAAGTTGAGGGCGAGCGACTCGAGCGGGCTGTCGCTGCTGCTGCTGATCGAGTAGTTCGAGATCAGGACGTCGGTGAGGGTGAAGCGGATGCCCTTGCCGTCTTTGGTCGGGATCACGATCTCGACCGTCTTGTACCCGGGGCCCCGGGTCGCCTGCAGGAGCAGGTCGGCCGAGTGCTTGCCCATTTTGAGCGTGACGATGATCTCGCCGGGACCAGTGACGCCGGTCTTGTTCTGGTTGCCGCTCGTACCCGTTCCCGTGCCCGTGCCGCCGGCGTGGATCCCCTCTTGGAACGACTCGATCGGGATGACCGTGCCGTCGACGATCATCTGCGGCTCCTTCGGCCACTGGGCGATCAGCGGCGCACCGAACCCCGGCCAGCGGCTCAGCATGGCGCCGACGGCGCGGTTGCCGGCGCTCTTCTGGAGCTCGAGCGCCTTGTCGACCGCGGGGGCCTGCTTCGTCGTCCTGCGCCACGGCCGTCGCCTTCTCCGGCTCCACCTCGAGCTGCTCGGCGAGCTCCTCGAGGTCCTCCTCGCGCAGCTTGCGCATGCGGGCGCGGCGTCCCATCAGTCGCTGAACTCGAAGCGGTAGGCCTTGCGCCCCTTCACGCACCGCCACTGACCCGCGAGGGCGTTCCCGGACACGCGCATGCAGCGGAAGTTCCCCGGAGTGCGGAAGCTGAACGCGATCGGCGCGCGGTGGCGGCGCAGGTCGCGCCGGGCGGTGCGGCAGAACATGTTGCGCGCGGATGAGATCAGGAGATTGAAGTCCGCGCGCGTGTTGCAGTCGCGCAGCTTCGTCGGCGCGGCGTCGGCCGGCATCGCCGCTCCGAGGAGCACGACGACCGTCATCCCGAGGGCCGCGCGCGTGCGCATCTGCCGACCGTACACGCTCAAGAGCGCGGCGGCGAGGTGCCCATCTCGTACGCGGCGAAGTTCGCCGTGAAGGTGTCGGTGTCGCCCGCGGCCTGGAAGTTCGAGATCAGCACGTCCTTGAACGTGATCGTGTGGCCGCCGTCGCCCTTCGGCATGACGATGATCACCGTCTTGATCTGCTCGCCGCGAGCGGCCTTCACCCCGAGCTCCGCCGACAGCTTGCCCGGTCGGATGCTGATGTTCACCTCGCGGAAGTGGGCCTTACCGGGACCGCCGCCACCCGTGCCGAGGTTGGGCCCGTCGGCCCACGAGTACGAGACCATCGGGACGGCGGTGCCGTCGACGATCACCTGCGGCTCCTTCGGCCACTGCGCCGTGGGGCGGGCGAACGGCATCGGCCAGCGCTGGAGTGCAGCGCCGACGGCGCGGTTGCCCGCCGTCTGCTGGAGCTCGAGCGTCCGCGCGACCGGCGTCTGGGCCTTCGTCGGCGACGGCTCGGCGGTGGGCTCAGCCTGCTCGAGGAGCTCGTCGAGGTCCGTCTCGCGCAGCCGCCGCATGCGGGCTCTCCGGCCCATGGCGCGACCGTACCTTGACCGCGGGCGCGCGGGGAGATTTCCTTGGCGCATGCAATTCACCGCTCCCGCCGACCACTACGACCGCTTCATGGGCCGCTACGTCCCGCCGCTCGCGGTCGCGCTCGCCGACGCGGCCGGGGTGCAGGCGGGGATGCGCGCGCTCGACGTCGGCTGCGGCCCCGGCGGGCTCACGAGCGAGCTCGCCTCGCGGCTCGGCGCCGACCACGTCGCGGCGATCGACCCCGCCGAGCAGTTCGCCGACGCCTGTCGCGCGCGCAACCCGGGCGCCGACGTGCGCGTGGGTGGCGCCGAGGCCCTGCCCTGGGATGACGGCGAGTTCGACGCCGCGCTCTCCTCGCTCGTGATCGCGTTCATGCGCGACGCCGACGCCGGCGCGCGTGAGATGGCGCGGGTCACCCGGCCCGGCGGCGTCGTGGCCGAGTGCATGTGGGACATCCCCGGGGGCGGGATGCAGATGCTGGCGAGCTTCTGGCGCGCGGCGAAGAGCATCGACCCCTCGACCGAGGGCGAGCAGGTGCGCGTCGGCGTTCACGAGGGCGACATCGCCAAGGTGCTCACCCGCGCCGGCCTGGAGGACGTCGAGGCCGGGACGCTCGACACCGGTGCGCACTACGAGGACTTCGACAACTTCTGGGAGCCGTTCACGTTCGCGGTCGGGCCGGCGGGCACCTACCTGAGCAAGCAGCCGCCCGACAAGCAGGACGCGATCCAGCGCGAGGTCTTCTCGCTGCTCGGCGAGCCGAGCGGGCCGTTCGACCTCACCGCGCGCGCCTGGTACGCGCGCGGCACGGTCCCCGGCTAGAAGCTGGTCGAGTCCGCGACCGCCGCACTCGACCAGCTACGCCGTCAGCTCGCGCGCCGCCTCGGCGAACACCTCGGTGTGGCGGTCGACGTCGGCCTCGGTGGTGGCCGGCGACATCAGCGCCATGTTGTGGAACGGCGTGAGCAGGATCCCGCGGTTGAGCGCGTAGAGGTGGATCAGGCGGTCGAGCGCCTCGTTGCCGGCCGCCGCGGCCTGCGCGCCGGTGCGCGAGCGCTCGGCGTGGAAGAGGTACTCGACGCGGCAGCCGAGCCGCGTCACGTGCCACGGCAGCGAGTACTCGTCGATCGCCTGCTGCACGCCGGCCTCGAAGCGCTCGCCGAGCGCGATCATGTGCTCGAACGCCGCGTCGGTCAGGACCTCGGAGAGCGTCGCGCGCATCGCGGCGAGCGACAGCACGTTGGCGGCGAGCGTGCCGCCGATCCCGCCGGTGTCGACGACCACGTCGGTGATCGACGCCTGCACGCGCTCCGCCACCTCCGCGGAGAAGCCGTAGGCGGCGGCCGGCACGCCGGCCGCGAGCGGCTTGCCGACCGTCAGCAGGTCCGGCTCGAGCCCGTGGGCGCGCGTGTAGCCACCCGGCCCGGCGGAGAGCGTGTGCGTCTCGTCGATGATCAGCAGCGTGCCGGTGTCGCGGGTCGCGGCGCGCAGCGCGTCGTGGTAGCCGGGGTCGGGCAGGACGATGCCGATGTTGGTGAGCGCCGGCTCGGCGAGCACGCAGGCGACGTCGCCGTGGGCGAGCTCGCGCTCGAGCGCCTCGACGTCGTTGAACTCGACCACGCGCGTCGTCTCAGCGAGCGGGACCGGCGGCCCGATGTTGCCCTCGCGCTCGACGACGTTGCCCTGCGCGTCCAGCGTGGCGAACGTCTCGTCGACGGTGCCGTGGTAGCACCAGTTGAAGACGAGGATCTTCGGCCGCCCGGTGATCGCGCGGGCGATCCGGATCGCGAAGCGGTTGGCGTCGGTGGCGGTCAGCGCGAACTGCCACGACGGCAGTCCGAAGCGCCGCTGCATCTCCTGCCCGACCCACAGCGCGTCCTCGCTCGGCAGCATCAGCGTGATCCCGCGCGGCGCCTGCGCGGCGATCGCGCGCAGCGTCGCCTCCGGGGCGTGGCCGGTCATCGCGCCGGTGTCGCCGAGGCAGAGGTCGACGTACTCGTGGCCGTCGACGTCGCGGAAGCGCGCGCCCTTCGCCTCGTCCGCGAACACCGGGAAGCCGCCCGGCCAGCGCGTCATCCAGTGCATGGGCACGCCGCCGAGCAGCGTGCGGCGCGCCTCCTCCGCCAGGGCGAGCGAGCGCGGGTGCTCCGCGCGGAAGCGCTCGAGCTCGCGGGTCATCAGATCATCGACTCGGGTCATGGCTGGCGACTCTCTCAAGAAGCTGCGAGAGTCGCCACGTGACCAGCCGCGAGGTGCAGGCCGAGCCCGCGTCCGCGCCGCCAGCGGCCGAGGAGAAGCACGCCCCCTCGGGCCCCGCCGGCGTCGAGCTGCTGCAGCGCACGATCGGCAACCGCGCGGTTGGCTCGCTCCTGCGGCAGCGCGTGCTGGCGCGCGATCTGGTCGGCAAGCCCCGCACGGGCCAGCTGATCAAGGGCGAGAAGAACCAGGTCTACGAGGTCATCACCTCCGACTTCAACAAGGCGATCAAGGAGTGGAAGTACACGGTCAAGGGCGCTGACGGGAAGACCACGACCGTCTGGGGCACGGACTCCGGCTACGAGTTCAGCTCCGCCACCCAGATCATCGAGGCCGCGATCGCCAAGAAGGCGACGATCAAGACGGTCGTCGACAGCCTGCCCGAGTCGCACGTCCACAAGCTCGCGGACTTCCACGCGTGGCTCGACAAGGTTGAGCCGCAGCTGACGTCGTACCAGTTCGCCTACCTGGCGGCGGGGATCATGGTCAACTCGCGCCACGCGCCGGCGGCGCGCAAGGAGGCGCTGCGGCAGATCTCGGCCGAGCTCGGCGACAAGGAAGTCGCGATGCGGATGATCAAGAAGCCGGTGATCGCCGTCGTCGTGCCGCGCGACAAGCAGATGACCGAGCTCACGGAGTTCGCGTCGCTGAAGACGAGCGACTCGGGCGCCGGGCCGGGCAAGACATTCGACGGGCGCGAGTGGGCGCACGTGCGCGGCGTCGGCAACGTCACGGTCGGCACGAAGGTCTACGCGGCCATCACGGAGGAGAACATCCTCGGCGGCGACCCCGATCCGAAGGTCTTCGAGGAGAAGCACGACAGCACCGGCGCGGTCGTGACGCCGGCGGGCGCGGCGCAGGGCGGCTACACGGTGGGCTACTCCACGACCACCCACGAGTTCGCCCACGTGCTGCATCGCAACGGCCTCAGCGAGGACGACAAGAAGGTGATCGCCAAGGCCTACGCGGAGCGCCGCGCGGCGACGAGCGGGAGCGTGACGAAGCTGACGAAGCGGTGGGTCGACGGCCCGCGCGTGAGCCCGACCGCGCCGAAGAACTGGAAGGACGCCGGCTGGACCGACCGGAAGTGGCTGCAAACACCTGAACGGCCTGACCGAGGCCGCCCGCAAGCCGTTCGAGTGCTACGCGGCGCAGAACGACGCCGAGTACTTCGCGCAGCTCTCCAACGCCTATCTCGGCACGAACATGGGCAACGACCCGACGACGGGCAAGCCGCGCAAGAACGGCCGCGCCTGGATCAAGGCCCATGAGCCGAAGGAGATGGTGGCGCTGCTCGATCGGCTCTACCAGCACAAGACGGTCAACGACGTCACGAGGGGCGGTGCACTCGTCAAGGGCGGCAAGTGCGCCAACCCGCCGAAGCCGGCGCCGCCTCCGCCTGGCGCGCCACCGTCCGGAGGCCCATGAGCGAGCGCGACGTCCGGGAGCTCGCGGTCTACGTGGACGGCCGCCTGGCGCTCGTCGCGCGGGCCGAGCCGGGGACGCTGCGGTCGACTGCCGGACCGCCGCCGGGGGTGCCTGGACCGCCGGGGCCTCCGGGCACGCCGGGCGAGAACCCGGGCCTGCACCCGTTCATCGACGCGCAGGCCCACGATCCGGTCAGCGAGGGGCGGCTGCGGGCGCTGCTGGACGAGTCGTCGGACTTCGACGACTACCTGGTCCGCCTGCTCGGCGCCGGCTTCGACATCGCGTCCTGGCAGCCGCTCGAGGCTGCCTACGACCTGCCGGGTGGGAGGCGGCTGCATGACGGCGATGCGCTCGTGGGCGCCGTCTGGCCGCGGGGCGGCCAGTTCAGCTCGCTGCGCCACCAGCCGGTGGTGGGCGAGCACGTCTTCGACGTAGCGACGCTGACCGCGTACGAGGAGGACTGGGCGCCGCGGCTGCTCGATGCGCTCCAGGGCGCCGGGGATCACGACTCGCTGCTGGGACTTCTCCGCGAGGCCGGGTTGCGGACTTGACCGACCTCGCCGAACGCCCCGCGTCGTGGATGGCGCGCGCGGTGCGCGAGGGCGAGGTCTCGGCGGTCGAGCTGGTCGACGCACACGCGGCGCGGATCGCCGAGCGCGACCCGGCGATCAACGCGCTCGTGCTGCCGCGGCTGGATGAGGCGCGCGAGGAGGCGGTCGCGGCCGACGCGGTGCTGGCGAGCGGCGACGACGTGGGCCCGTTGCACGGCGTCCCGTTCACCGCCAAGGACCCGCTGGCGGTGGCGGGCATGCGCGCGCCCAACGGCTCGAAGCTGCTGGCCGACCACGTCAGCGACGCGGACTGCGCGCCGGTCGCGCGGATGCGGGCGGCGGGCGCGATCCTGCTCGGCAAGACGAACGTCTCCGAGTTCGCGATGTGGTGGGACTCGATCAACCCGCTGTTCGGCGCGACCGCCAACCCGCACGACGTGACGCGTTCGGCGGGCGGCTCGTCGGGCGGCGAGGCGGCGGCGATCGCGTCGGGCATGTCGCCGCTCGGCCTCGGCTCGGACCTCGGCGGCTCGATCCGCAACCCGTGCCACTTCGTCGGGCTGTTCGGGCTCAAGCCGGGACGGGATACGGTCCCGTTCGCCGAGCACGCGCCGTTGCCCGCGGGGCCGGGGATCCGGCTGATGGGCGTCGTCGGCCCGATGGCGCGGACCGCGCAGGACCTCGAGCTGGCGCTCGGCGTGCTGGCGACGCCGCGGCTCGCGGTGGCGCAGCGCCCGGCGCGGATCGCCGTGTTCGAGGAGGACGGGCTGCAGCCGATCTCGCGCGACTGCCGGGCGGCGGTCTGGCGCGTGGCCTCGGCGCTGGAGGACGCCGGCTACGTCACGGTCGGAGCGGCGCCACCGAACGCGGGCGAGGTGCGGGCCGCGTTCGACCTCATCCTCGGCACCGAGGTGGCGACGACGCTGCCGGCGGTGGTCGGCGACCGCTTCGGCGAGCTGTCGCCCTACCTGCGGGAGATGTTCACCGCGGCGGGGCCCTTCGAGCCGTCGTGGGCGGCGTACCTCGACGCGTCGGCGCGGCTCGCACGCTACGAACTGGCGGCCGACGCGTGGTTCGCGCGGCATCCGGTGGCGGTGTGCCCGGCGGCGCCGGAGGTCGCGCCGCCGCTGGGCGGGGCCTGGTCGTCGGAGATCGACGGCGTGCCGACGAAGCCCGGTGGCAAGCTCACGCTTGCCACCTACGCGAGCGCGCTCGGGCTGCCGGCGGTGTGCGTCCCGGTGATGCGCGCCGAGGGGAGCGGGCTCCCCGTCGGCGTTCAGCTGATCGGCGCGCGCGGCTCGGAGCGCACGCTGCTCGCGCTCGCGTCGGAGCTCGAGTCGCTAGGCGGCTGGCTGCCGCCGCCGGCCTGAGCGTCGCGATCGTCGCGCGCCAGCACGCGCGGACTGTCCATCAGGATGCGCCGCCGTCGCAGGCCCGCGATCGGCGACTCCTCCTCGCCGAGCGAGACGAGCGCGGCGAACTTCTCCTCCAGCCGCAGCGCGAGCTCGACCCGGGTGCGCGGCTCGAGCTCGGTGTGGATCTGGCCGTCGAGCTCGACGCGCGCGCCGCCGTTGCCGGAGTCGAGCACGATCGTCACGCGACTCTCGGAGCCGGTGACGAGCGGCGGGCAGACGCCGCCGTGCGGGGCGAGCGGGGTGACCACGATGCCGGTCGCGCCTGCCGCGAGCATCGGGCCGCCGGCGGCGAGCGTGTAGGCGGTTGAGCCGAGCGGCGTCGCGGCGACGACGCCGTCACCCGCGAGGCGGATGAAGCGCTCGCCGTCGACCTGCACCTCGAACATGACCTGGCCCGCTCCCGCGCGGACGAGCACGAGGTCGTTGAGCGCGGTCAGCACGCCGTCGCCGTGCTCGGCAACGAGGCCGGGCAGGTGGCGCTCGTGGTAGTCGCCGCGTGCGATGCGGTCGAGCGCGTCGTCGATGCGGTCGGCGGTGACGGCGGTCAGCGCGCCGAGGCTGCCGCACGCGATCCCGAGCACCGGCCGGTCCAGCGGTGCGGCGGCGCGCAGCGCGGCGAGCGTGGTGCCGTCGCCGCCGAGCGCGATCACGAGGTCGCACGCGCCGACTTCACCGGGCGGGGCGACCTCCTGCTCCTGGCCCGGCGAGCGCAGCTGAACCACCTCGGCATTGCCGCGCTCCGCCCATGTGCGGACGGTGGACAGGGCGTTGTCGAGCTCGCGCCGCGGATGGACGACGAGGCCGATGCGGTCGAACGGGTTGGCGTTCATGGCCAGCGAAGGTAGCGTCGTGGCGCGCCATGTGCTTCGCCTTCGACGCAAGCCCGCCGGACATCCCGGCCGATCTCAAGCCGATCGCCGGCGGCGCGGGCGCGGAGCTGCTCGAGCTCGAGTCGGCTGACGGCACGCACTTCTCCGCCGCGCTGGCCGAGTCGCCCGAGCCGCAGGGGCGAGCGGTCGTGATCCTGCCGGACGTCCGCGGCCTCTACCCGTTCTACTCCGAGCTCGCCGAGCGCTTCGCGTCGGCCGGCCACCACGCGATCGCGATCGACTACTTCGGGCGCACCGCCGGGCTCGGCCCGCGCGGCGAGGACTTCGAGTACATGCCGCACGTCGCGGAGACCCGGCCGGCGACCGTGCAGGCCGACACCGCGGCGGCGATCGCGGCACTGCAGGAGCGGACGGGCGAGCAGCGCGTGAGCACGGTCGGGTTCTGCTTCGGCGGCACGCAGTCGTTCCTGGCGGCGACGAATGCGAAGCTGGGGCTCGAGGGCGTGGTCGGCTTCTACGGCGGGCTCAATCCCGAGCGCTGGGGCGAGAACTCGCCGATCCACCGCGCGCGCGAGATGCAGGGTCCGGTGCTCGGGCTCTACGGAGGCGCCGACCAGGGCATCCCGCAAGAGCAGGTCGAGGCGTTCGAGCGCGGTCTGTCCGAGGCGCGCGTGCAGTACGAGATCGTCACCTACCCGGGCGCCCCGCACTCGTTCTTCGACCGCCGCTACGAGGAGCACGCGGACGCGTGCGCCGACGCATGGCGGCGGGTCCTGGCGTTCCTCTAGCCGCCCTGCTCGGCGACGTCCTCGCCGCGGCCGCCGTCCAACCGGTCCGCTCCGGGGCCGCCCGACAGGACGTCGTCGCCGTCGTCGCCCGACAGCGCGTCGGCGCCGTCGTCGCCGTAGAGCGAGTCTGCTCCGTCGCCGCCGTCCAGCCGGTCTGCGCCCGCGTCGCCGAAGATCGCGTCGTCGCCTCCGCCTCCGTCGATCCGGTCGTCGCCGCCGAGGCCGCAGATGACGTCGTTGCCGCGAGTGCCGCGGAGCCGGTCCGCGCGTGGAGTGCCGGTGATCGTGCACCCGCGCGGCGTCGCGCCGAACTCCTCGACGCCGAGCAGCGGCCGCAGCGACCGCTCGGTCTGGCGGGTGACGAACGCGTGCCGGAGCACGTCGCCGCCGAGCGCGTTGCCGAGCGCGGCCATGACCATGCCCTGGTCGAGCGAGAGGTAGTACTCCGACACTTCCCTGGTGTCGACGTTGACCGTGTCACGGAAGCCCCACTTGCCGTAGAGGCCGGGGAACTTGCGCTCGAGCCCGCGCAGGTTGTCGAGCGCCTGGCGCGGCGCGTAGCGGAGGGCGAGGAACGAGGCGTGCGGCGTGACGACGCCGTTGGTGTAGGCCGAGGGTGGCGGATCGGGCAGCGCCGGGCGCTCAGGAGTGCAGCCATCGAAGCCGTGGTCGATCAGCGTGTGGTCGTTGTTCGAGGCGTATCCGTCCGGGTTCGAGCCGATGCCGTCGACGCCGTAGACGTCGTAGCCGCCCTCCGGCTTGTTGGCCGGCGAGAAGCCCCAGTAGCCGTAGCCCGCCTCGGTCAGGCCGTGGTGGATCTGCGCGCGGACCCACAGCGGGTGATTCACGCCCCAGCTCCCGGGCCCCCAGCGCTCCTCGGGCACGAACAGCGTCGGCATCAGCGCCTCGAACATGCTGCCGCCCCACGACGGCGTCACCCGCATACCCGCGTAGGGGAGCGCCCCCTCGAAGACGGACTGGCCGAGGTAGCTCTGTGTGACGCCGAGCGGCTGCGTCTCGGCGAAGCAGGCGTTGAATGCGCGTAGCGTGCCGTAGTACTGGCGTGGCGGGATCTGACCCTGCTCGACGCCGACGTAGGTCGCGATCCGGCTCTCGGAGACGGTCGTGTCGTAGCAGCAGACCGCCTCGCCGGTCGACGGCACGTAGTGGAAGAGGATCTGGTTGCGCTCGGCGTTGTAGTAGAAGCCGAAGTCCATCGAGTCCAACAGCGTCTGCGCGCGCGATCGCAGCTCCGGCACCCGGGTCGCCACGACACGCAGTCCGACAGCGAGCCAGCCGTTGTCGACCGATGACAGGATCGGCGTTACCGGGTCGCCGCCCGGCGACACCGGCGAGACGTCGCCGGTGCGGATGTCGTACCAGTTGAAGTACTGGCCGCCGTTGGCGCGCTCCATCCGCTCGAGCGTGCTCAGCGTGCGGCCGAGGCGCGCGACGGTCTCGCGGTGGCCGATGATGCCCAGCCGCTCGGCTGACACCGCGCTCCACAGGTACGCGCCGATGTTGGTCGGCGACGTCGGCGTGCTGCGCGTGCCGTCGAACTTCACGAAGTCGGCGGGCAGGCCGGTCTGCTCGTCGGTCATCCCGACAAACGACGCCCAGGTCCCCTCCGCGTAGCGCTGCAGCGGGTCGTTGGCGGCGTGCGCCGGCGCTGCGAAGCAGCAGCACGAGCACGGCCAGCCCCGCGATTCGCCTCCCCCTCACGAGAGAGCGCGTACCCCGTCTGTGCAAGATCACGCCCATCCCTTGCCGCGGGTCGCGGGAGCGTCCGTAGGCTTAGGTGTGGCCCGCAGCCTGCTTTTCATCGCCCTCGCTGCCGTCGCGCTCGCCGCGCCGGCCACCGCTGCGGCTGCCTCCTCAGCCGACATCGCCGCCCTCCAGGTCGCGCTCCGCGCCCGCGGCTTCTACGCCGGCAGCGTCGACGGCGTGGCGGGTCCGGCGACCTCCGCCGCCGTGCGCAAGCTCCAGCGGCGGCGCGGCCTCGCGGCCGACGGCGTCGCCGGCCCGCAGACGCGGCGCGCGCTCGGCCGCCGCGGACGGCCCCGGCTCGGCAGCCGGCCGCTAACGCTCCGTGCCCGCGGGTGGGACGTGGCCGCGTTGCAGTTCCTGCTCGCCACCCACGGCTTCCCTTCGGGCACGGTCGACGGCGGCCTCGGCGCCCACACCGACGCCGCGCTGCGGCGCTTCCAGGCGTGGGCGGGCCTCGCGGCCGACGGCGTCGCCGGCGCGGGGACGCTCGCCGCGCTGCGCCGTCCACCGCCGCGCTCGTCGCTGCACTTCCTGCGCCCGGTCGGCGATCCGGTCGGCGACGGCTTCGGCCCGCGCGGCACCACCTTCCACACCGGCCTCGACCTGGTCGCGCCCCGCGGGCGGCCGGTGCATGCGGGTGCGAGCGGGTGCGTCGAGGTCGCCCACCGCGACACCGGCGGCTACGGCAAGCTCGTCGTCATCCGGCACGGCCAGGGGATGACGAGCTGGTACGCGCACCTGTCGCGGATCGCGGTCCGCCGCGGTCAGTGCGTGGCGGCGGGCGCGTTCATCGGCCGCGTCGGCTCGACCGGCCGCTCGACCGGCCCGCACCTGCATTTCGAGCTGCGCCTGCGCGGCGCGGCCGTCGACCCGAGCGGCGTCACGGGCTGACGACGACGCCCTCGTCGGGGCGCAGCACGTCCGCGCCGCCGTCGAGCTCCGTGCTCAGCCGGACCCGCCCCGGCGGCCGCTCCGCCGGCTCGCCGGAGAGGTTGAGTGCGACGACGAACGGGCCGCGGCGGTACACGAGCGTGGCGTCGTCGACCGCCAGCGTCTCGTACGGCTCGTCCACGAACTCCCGCCGCAGTTCGATCAGCTCGCGGTGCAGGGCGAGCATCGAGCGCGGGTCGTCGCGCTGGGCGGCGGCGTTGATCGCCGGGTCGCCCATCGGCAGCCACGGCTCGCCCGCCGTGAAGCCGCCGTCGGCGCTCCACGGCATCGGCGTGCGCACCGGGTCGCGCCCCGCCTCCTCCCACGGGTCCTGCACTCGCTCGGGCGGGATCTCGACGTCGGTCATGCCGAGCTCGTCGCCGTAGTAGAGCGTCGGCGTGCCGCGCAGCGTGAACAGCAGCATCGCCGCGACCCGAGCCTGCGCCGCCCCGACCCGCGACGCCACACGCGAGCGGTCGTGGTTGCCGAGCACCCAGTTCGGCCACGCGCCGTCCGGCAGCGCCGCCTCGTACTCCTCGATCAGCGAGGCGAGCGCGCGCGGCTCCCACGGCGTCGAGATCAGGTGCATGTTCGACGGCATCTGCACCCCGGCGGCGTAGTAGCGGACGAGGCGCTCGAACGGCAGGTAGAGCTCGCCGACCATCACGCCGCCGCGCTCGGTGATCGTCTCGGCCATCGCTCGGACCGGCGAGAGGTCGTCGTGGTCGGCGCTGCGGATCGGCAGCAGCGAGTCGTATTCCTGCTGCCCCGGGCGATAGTCGGGGTTCGGCGGGTTGTCGCGCCACTCGGGGTCCTTGAGGACCTGGCGCAGCGCGTCGACGCGGAAGCCGTCGACGCCGCGGTCGAGCCAGAAGCGCAGGACGCCGAGCATCGCCTCGCGCAGCTCCGGGTTGCCCCAGTTGAGGTCGGGCTGCTCGCGCAGGTAGGCGTGGTAGTAGAACTGCCCGCGCTCAGGGTCGAGCGTCCACGCCGGCCCGCCGAACACGGCGATCCAGTTGTTGCGCGGCGTCTCGCTCCAGTGGTACCAGTCGGGGTGGTCGCGGAACCACGGGTGCTCCTCCGACGTGTGATTGGGGACGAAGTCGAGCAGCAGCCGGAGGTCGCGCTCGTGCGCGGCGGCGACAAGCGCGTCGAAGTCCTCGAGCGTGCCGAACTGCGGCTCGATCGCCGTGTGGTCGGAGATGTCGTAGCCGAAGTCCTTCATCGGCGAGCGGTAGATCGGCGACAGCCAGAGCGCGTCGACGCCGAGCCAGCGCAGGTGGTCGAGGCGCGACGCGATGCCTCGCAGGTCGCCGATCCCGTCGCCGTCAGCGTCGGCGAACGAGCGCGGATAGACGTGGTAGATGACGCCGCGCTGCCACCAGCTCATGCGAGCTCAGCCAGCTTGCGCTCGAGCAGGCGACGCTCGGCGTCGTCATGGACGAGCTCGAGCGCGCGCTCGTACGCGTCACGCGCCTCGTCAGCGCGGTCGAGGCGGCGGAGCAGCTCGCCGCGGGTCGCGTGGAAGTAGCGGTAGTCCTCGAGCGCGAGGCCGTCGGCGATGTCGAGCCCCGCCTCGGGGCCGTGCGCCTCGGCGACCGCGACCGCGCGGGTGAGCTCCACCACCGGCGACTCGGTGAGGCGGGCGAGCTCGCCGTAGAGCGCGGCGATCTGCGGCCAGTCGCGCGGCTCGTCGGCGTGCAGCGAGGCGATCGCGGCCTGCACGACGTAGGGCCCGCCGCCGCGCAGCGCGAGCGCGCGGTCGAGGATCGCGCGGCCGCGCGCGATCTGCTCGGCGTCCCAGCGCGACGGGTCCTGGTCGGCGAGCAGCACGAGCTCGCCGTTGTCGAAGCGCGCCTCGCGCCGCGCGTCGTGAAGCAGCATCAGCGCGAGCAGGCCGTGGACCTCGGGCTCGTCGGGCATCAGCTCGGCGAGCGCGCGGCCGAGCCGCAGCGCCTCCTCGGTCAGCTCGTTGCGGCCGGCGTAGCCCTCGTTGAAGATCAGGTAGACGACGGCGAGCACCGCGGCGAGGCGATCGGGCAGCAGGTGATCGGGCGGCACGCGGAACGGGATGCCGGCGGCCTTGATCTTCTTCTTCGCGCGCACGAGGCGCTGCGCCATCGTCGGCTCGGGCACGAGGAACGCGCGCGCGATCTCGGGCGTGGTCAGCCCGCCGAGCGTGCGCAGCGTGAGCGCGACCTGCGCGTCGGTCGCGAGCGCGGGGTGGCAGCACGTGAAAACGAGCTCGAGCCGCTCGTCAGGGAAGGTCGTGTCGTCCATCGTGTCCTCCACCGCCTCGGGGACCTCGAGCAGCCGCGTCTTCTCGGCGTGGGTGCGTTCGCGGCGGAGGCGGTCGATGGCGCGGTTGCGTGCCGTCGTCACCAGCCAGGCGCCGGGGCTCGAGGGCACGCCCTCGCGCGGCCAGCGCTCCGCCGCGATCGCGAACGCCTCCTGCGCGGCCTCCTCGGCGAGGTCGAAGTCGCCGAGGAAGCCGATGAGGGTCGCAAGGACGCGCCCCCACTGGTCGCGGAAGGTCTGTTCGAGGCTCGCGATCACGCGCCGATCGGCCGCACCTCGACCGCGCCGCCCATGCTCGCGGCCGGGATCCTGGCGGCGAGCTCGATGGCGGCGTCGAGGTCGTCGGCGTCGAGGAAGCCGTAGCCGCCGACGGCCTCCTTGAGCTCGACGAACGGGCCGTCGGTGGTCAGCGTCCGGCCGTCCTGCACGCGCACGGTGGTGGCGGTGTCCGGCCCCTGCATCCGCTCGCCGGGGGTGAAGCCGGGGGTCTCGTTGACCGCCTTGTAGGCGGCGTAGACCTTGCCCTGCTCCTCCTGCGAGAGCTCGTTCCACGCGTCGGTGCCCGGGAGGGGGGTGGAGCCCTGGTGGATCAGCAGCATGTACTTCATCGTGGTCCTCCTTCTTGGGGATGGTCTCCCCTAAGACGAACGGGCGTCGACGAAATCGACACACCCTTCGCTGAGGGTGTCAGAGCGCGCCGAAGAAGCGCGCCGCGAGCGGCGCGGCCACCGACCCGCCGGAGCGTCCGCGCTCGACGAGCACCGCGACGGCGATGTCGTCGCGGAAGGCGATGAACCATGCGTGGGTGGGCGGCGGGTCGCCGCCCCCGAACTCGGCCGTGCCGCTCTTGCCCCGCACCTCGCCCGGGATGCCGGCGAGGGCGGTGCCGGAGCCCTCGGTCACCACCAGCCGCATCAGGCTGCGCAGCGTGTCGCGCTCCGAGCCGGCGAGCGCCGGGCCGGCCTTGTGCGGATCGCCGGCGAGCAGGCGAGGAGCGCGCCAGCGGCCGTCGGCGACCGTCGCCGCGACGAGCGCCATCGCCAGCGGGCTGGCCACGATCTCGTGCTGGCCGATCATCGCCGCCGCGCGCTCGACCTCGTCCTCGCCCGGCGGGACCTTGCCGCCGGCGGCCGGGAGCGCGAGCTCGAGCGTGCGCCCGAGGCCGTAGTCGCGCGCCGTGCGGGTCAGCGCGTCGGGTGCGAGGCGCGGCGCGAGCGAGACGAACGCGGTGTTGCACGACACCGCGAAGTCGCGGCTGAACGGGACCGCCCCGGCGGCGCCGCCCTCGAAGTTCTTGAACTGGCGCCCGCCAGCCTCGATCGTGGTGGGGCACTTCACGGTGTCGCCGACGTCGAGCCCGTCGCGCAGCAGCGCAGCGGTCGAGACGACCTTGAAGGTGGAGCCGGGCGCGTACGTGCCCTCGAAGGCGCGGTTGTAGGTCGACTCGACCGGGCGGTTGGCGACCGCCAGCACGTCGCCGGTCGACGGCTGGACCGCCACCAGCGCGGCCTCGTCCGTCGTGTCGGACAGCGCGGCTTCGGCCGCGGCCTGGACCCGCCGATCGAGCGTGGTCGCGACCGCACGGCCCCGCCGCCCGCCGCGGGTGAGCAGCGTGTCGACCGGGACACCCTCCTCCCGGATCACCACCCGCCGCTGTGGCACCGGCGCGAGCCGCGGCTCGAAGCGCGCCTGCAGGCCCCACTGACCGACGGACGCTCCGGGCGCGACACGGCCGCCGAGCTTCTCGAGCTGCTCCTTGGTGGCGGGGGCCACGGCCCCGAGCAGCGCCCGGGCGAACTCGCGGCTCGGGGCGAGCATCGCGGTCCCCTCGGCGGTCTCGGCGTCCGGGATGGCCTCGATCTGGGCGCGCAGCGGGCGGTAGTCGCCCGGGCGCATGACGATCGCGTCGACGAACTGCTGCTTCCCGCCCTCACGGATCGCACGCTCCAGCGGAGCGGCATCGACGTCGAGTACGTCGGCGAGCCCGCGCGCCGTGACGGCCGGACGCTTCACCTTGCCCGCGACGGCGCCGACGCGCACCACTCGCTGCTCGCGCATCAGCGGCCGCCGGTCGCGGTCGAGGATCTGCCCGCGCGCCTTCGCGACGGAGGTGGTGCCGAGGCGGGTCCCGGCGTCGAGCTTCGGGTGCACGAGCTTGGGTGACCAGCGCACCTGCCACTCGTCCCCGGACCGGCGCAGGCGGAGCTTCGAGTCGTAACGCCAGCCGCCGATGCGCGGGACCTGCCAGCGCAGCGACAGCGTCGCCGTGGCGGTGTCCCCGGACTCCTTCACGTCGCCGAGCGTGGCCTTGAGCCTCGCGCCGTCGAGGCCCGCGCGGTTCGCCTTCAGGGCAGCGGCCGCCGCCCTCGGATCGTCGGTGACCCGAGCGGCTGAGGCGTCGTTGCCGGAGCTCCAGCGCTGGACGAAGGCGTCGGCCGTGTCCTGCGCATGCTCACGCGTGAGCAGCTGGTAGGCGAGGAAGCCGCCGGCGAGGATCACGGCCAGGAGGGCGGCGAGTGCGGTGATGCGCGCGGTCACGGCGGTCTAGGCAAGCAGAGGCCCCGGCCCGCGTGGATACGGCTACCTGCAGGTCTCGGCGGCCTCGGTGAGCGCTGTCAGCAGCGCGGCGGTGGCGGGCGGATCGGGCGGCTGTCCGTACGTCGCGGCGTAGATGTGCCGCTTGGAGCCGGGCAGCTCGGTCGCGACGACGCCGTCGATGCGGTGGGCGCGCAGGGCCAGCCCGGTCTGGGTCGCCACCCCGAGCCCGGCGGCGACCCACGCTTGCATCACGACCATGTCATCGGAGCTGTAGCCGATCCGCGGATCGAACCCGGCATCGGCGCACAGGGACAGCAGGTGGCTGCGGCAGCGCTCGCAGCCGGCGATCCACGTCGCGTCGCGCAAGGTCTCCAGCTCGCGCTCGCGACGCGTCGACAGCACGTAGACCGGATCGTCGAGCAGGTGATGAAGGCGCACCCCGGCCGGCTCGGGCTCGGTCTCGTCGTAGCGGAAGATGATCGCGACCTCGACCTTGCCGGTACGCAGCAGCTCAAGTGCGTCGATCGGATGCGTGTCGGTCAGGTTGACCTGCAGCCCCGGGTGCCTCGCCGCCAGCTTCGCCACCGCGGCCGGCACGAGCGACCCGTTCGCGGAGGCGAAGCCGGCGAGGCGCACACGGCCGGCGGTCAATCCGACGTGGGCAGACAGCTCCGCGCCGGCGGCATCGATCCGCCCGATGATCTCGGCAGCGCGGTCGGCCAGCAGCTGCCCGGCGGGTGTGAGCCGGATCCCGCGGCCGACCCGCTGCAACAGCTGCGCGCCGGTCTCGGCCTCGAGCCGGTTGAGGTGGTGGGTGACCGACGGCTGGGAGTAGTGCAGCTCCTGCGCTGCCGCAGTGACCGATCCATGGCGCGCGACGGCGTCGATCACGCGCATCCGGTTGACGTCAAGCATCCATCAACCCTATCTATGAGTCAGCACGGAAGTTGGCATTAGACGTATGCGCCGCTGGCGCGCAAGCTGTGGCCATGACCGCCACCCAGATCCGCCCCGCCACCCAGCTGAGCCCACTCGTCGCCGGGATCCGCACCGCCGTGGAGAGCCGTGCCGACTGGGCCGAGACTGCGCAGCTCGTCGCCGACCAGCTGCGCCGGCACCTGCCGACCCCGGACGTGCTGACCGCCGCGCAGCGCCTCGGCTCGCCCGACGACTACAAGGCCCACAACCTGTACGTCGAGCCCGACGGCACGTTCTCGATCGTCGCCCTCGTCTGGCGGCCTGGGCAGCTCACTCGGATCCACGACCACATGACCTGGTGCGTCTTCGGCGTCATCCAGGGCGTCGAGCACGAGGAGCTGTTCGACGCCGAGTTGAACCTGGTCGGCCGCAGCGAGAACCATGTCGGCGACGTCAGCGGCTTCGCACCGCCCGGCGACATCCACCGCGTGCACAACACCGGCGACACGACCGCGATCTCCATCCACATCTACGGCACCGACATCACCCGCGTCGGCTCCAGCGCCCGCCGCTACTACGACTGAAGGAGCACCAGCCATGTCACTCGCCCGCGTCCAGTTCTTCTCCGTCTCGCTCGACGGCTTCGGCACCGGCGAAGGCCTCAGCCTCGATGCACCGTTCGGTCATGCCGGCGAACGGCTGCACGAGTGGATGTTCGTCACCGGGTCGTGGAAGCCCGGCGGGAGCCGCGGCATCGATGACGCTTTCTTGCGGCTGCCCAATTCCGGGGTCGGCGCCGAGATCATGGGTGCCGGGAAGTTCGGCTACCCCGGATGGCACGAGGATCCGGAGTGGAAGGGCTGGTGGGGTCCCAACCCTCCGTTCCACAGCCCGGTCTTCGTCCTCACCCATCACCCGCGCCCGTCGATCGAGATGGAGGGCGGCACGACGTTCCACTTCCTCGACGCGTCGCCTGCCGAAGCGCTCGAGGCGGCCCGCGAGGCCGCGGGCGGCCAGGACGTGCGCATCGGCGGAGGCGCCACGGTGATCCGCGAGTTCCTTGCGGCCGGGCTCGTCGACCACATGCACGTCGTGGTGGTCCCGATCCTGCTCGGCCGGGGCTCGCGGCTCTGGGACGGGCTGGAGAGCCTCGAGAAGGACTACGAGGTCGAGGCCATCTCCTCGCCCAGCGGAGTCACGCATGTCACGTTCACCCGTGTGGGAGCCTGAGGCAGCGTGTCCGCGGCCGTTCTGTACATGTCCATGTCCCTCGACGGCTTCATCGCCGGGCCAAACGAAACCGTCGACAACGGCCTCGGCGACGGCGGGAACCGCCTGCACGAGTGGGCGCTGACGGACCCGCAAGGCGTCAACCGCCAGGTCGTCGACGAGTTCATGTCGACCGGGTCGGTCGTCGCCGGCCGAGGGACCGTCGAGCCGGCCGGCTACTGGGGCGGCGACCACCACGACGGCGTGCCGATCTACATCGTCACCCGTCAGGAGCGCGAGGCGGGGCAGTGGCCGCTGGTGAGCTACGTGTCGGACGTCACGACCGCGATGGCCGCGGCGAAGCAGGCCGCGGGCGACAAGGACGTGCTGGTCCACGGCGCCGGGATCGCACAGCTCGCACTCGCCGCCGGCGTCCTCGACGAGCTCGAGATCCACGTCGTCCCGGTGCTGTTCGGCCAAGGGCGCCGGCTGTTCGAGAACCTGGCTCCCGAGCAGATCGAGCTCGAGCTCACCCGCGTCCTCGAGGGGGACGGCGTCACGCACATGCGTTACCGCGTCAAGCGCTGACCGCCCGCGCCCAGCGATCGAGCGCGGGCCGCGGGTCCAGGACGTGGCCGCTGAACCTGCCCGGGGCGGTCCACAGCTCGAAGTGCAGGTGGCAGCCCTGGGCGTTGCCGGTCTGCCCGACGCTGCCGATGCGCTCGCCCGCGTCGACCCGCTCTCCCCGCTTGACGGAGTTCGGGTGCAGCAGGTGGAGATACGCCTGCTGCCGCCCGTCAGCCGTCTCCGTCACCACGTAGTTGCCCTCGTTGCCTTCGGTCGCCACCTCGACGACCTTCCCCGCGCGAGCCGCGACGACGGGAGTCCCGCAGTCGGCGAAGATGTCCTGCCCCTGGTGCCCGCGGCCGCCGCCGAAGCCGTTGACGGGCGTCCCCATGTCGTGGCGCCCGCGCACCGGGAACGCGCTGTCGTCCGCGGTCGAGGGGCGCTTCACGCGGTCGAGGACGTTGAGCGGCTCGGTCCGTGCGCGCGCCGGCGGACCGTCGATGACCCAGAGCGTCGACGCACGCTGCGGCGCCTCGGGCGCGCTCTCGGTCACGACGTGCGTGCCGGCGGTCTGCGGGAACGCCAGGATGCCCAGCGCTGCGGCCAGGGCGGCCATTCGGCGTTGCATCGCGCTCCTCGTCGGCATGCGCACCTCTCGCGTCGTGCCTACGGGGTGAGCTGACGGGCTCGCGCGCAAGAGGCAGCGCGCTACGGCACACGACGGCGCCGATTCGCCCCACGAGATTGGTTCCCCCGCTCCGCCCGGCACGGGACCGGTCGGACTCGGCGTTTCTCCTTCGAAGCCGTAGGAGGCTACCGCGCCCGGCTCGCGCGGCGCGACGTGTCGCCGCCACGCCGTTCGGGTACGAACCACAAAGCGGTCTGGGGAGGCCGCATGCAGAGTTTTCTTTTCAGGGAGGGGAGCTGAGGCATGAGTCTGTCGTTCTTGGATCGTGAGCGGACGGTCGCGCCGCGTGGCTACAACCGTTGGCTCGTCCCACCGGCGGCCCTCGCGGTCCATCTCTCGATCGGCGAGGTCTACGGCTTCAGCGTGTTCAAGAACCCGCTCGTCGAGCGGTTCGATTCGAGCCTCACGGCGATCGGCGCCATCTTCAGCATCTCGATCGTGATGCTCGGCCTGTCCGCGGCCCTGCTGGGCACGTGGGTCGAGCGCGTGGGCCCGCGCAAGGCGATGTTCACGGCAGCCCTGTGCTGGTCGAGCCGGCTTCGCGATCGGGTCGCTCGGCGTCGCGACCAAGCAGTTGTGGCTCGTGTACTTCGGGTACGGCTTCGTCGGCGGCATCGGGCTCGGCATCGGCTACATCTCCCCGGTCTCGACCCTGATCAAGTGGTTCCCGGACCGTCCGGGCCTCGCGACCGGCCTGGCGATCATGGGCTTCGGCGGCGGCGCGCTGATCGCCTCGCCGCTCTCGGAGAGCCTGCTGAGCGCCTACGCCGACAACCCGGAGGACGCGATCGTCCCGGCCTTCCTGACCCTGGGCGCCCTCTACCTGGTCACGATGTCGCTGGGCGCCTTCATCATCCGCGTGCCCGCCGACGACTGGAAGCCCGACGGCTACACGCCGCCGACGGAAGAGACCGCCAAGTCGATGCAGACGACGGCCAACGTGACCGCGGCGAACGCGATCAGGACGCCGCAGTTCTGGCTGCTGTGGACGGTGCTGTTCTGCAACGTCACCGCGGGCATCGGGATCCTCGAGCAGGCCTCGCCGATGATCCAGGACTTCTTCCCCGACATCGACGCCAAGGAGGCCGCCGGGTTCGTCGGTCTGCTGTCGCTGGCCAACATGAGCGGGCGGTTCATCTGGTCCTCGACCTCCGACGTGGTCGGGCGCAAGCCGATCTACATGGGCTACCTCGGGATCGGGGCGGTCCTCTACTTCGTCCTGGCGTCGTGGGGGACCGCGGGCGTCGCGCTCTTCGTCGGGGTCACGGCGGTGATCCTCTCCTTCTACGGCGGCGGCTTCGCGACCGTGCCCGCCTACCTGAAGGACCTCTTCGGCGGGCTGGCAGGTCGGCGCGATCCACGGTCGGCTGCTGACCGCCTGGTCGGCCGCCGGCATCGCCGGGCCGACTGATCGTCAACCGGGTCGCCGACTCCCAGCAGGCGGCCGGCAAGGACGGCGCGGATCTCTACACGCTCTCGCTCTTCATCATGGTCGGCGTCCTGGTCGTCGGCTTCGTCGCGAACCTCCTGATCCGGCCGGTGGCCGAGCGCTGGCACGAGCGCACGGAGGAGCCGACGGAGCGGTTCACCAGGAAGCCGCAGCCCGCCCATCCGGCCGAGGAGGCAGCACGATGACCACGAACGGACAACACGACAGCGGCTCGCAGCCCGGTCGTACCCGCGATCCTGCTCTGGGTCGCTGGTGCTCTGCGGCCTGCTCTACGGGGTCGTGCAGACCGCCACGAAGATCCCCGCGCTGTTCGGCGGCTGAGCACCAGCCGTTGGTACGCTCCGCTCTGCCAGCCCGGATCCGAATTCGGAGGACCCCATGTCGATGAAGTACGCCCGCCTCACCGAGCCGCTGGTCCGTGAGGACGGTGTCCTCCGCCCCGCGACCTGGGACGAAGCACTGGACCGCGCCGCGTCGGGATTCAAGCAGTCGATCGACCGCCACGGGCCGGACAGCTTCGGCATGTTCAGCTGCTCCAAGGCGACCAACGAGGTCAACTTCCTGGCGCAGAAGTTCACGCGCGTCGCCATCGGCACCAACAACATCGACTCTTGTAACCGAACTTGACACGCACCTAGCGTCGTCGGTCTGGCGACGGTGTTCGGCGCTGGTGGAGGCACCAGCTCATATCAGGAAGTGCAGGACACGGACGTGATCCTGCTGTGGGGCTCCAACGCCCGCGAGGCGCACCCCATCTTCTTCCACCACATGCTCAAGGCGATCCACGCCGGGGCGCACATGTACGCCATCGATCCGCGGCGCACGACCTCGGCGCAGTGGGCCGACACGTGGCTCGGGCTCAACGTCGGCAGCGACATCGCCCTGGCCAACGCCATGGCCCGCGAGATCGTGCACGCCGGCCTCCACAACCGCGAGTTCATCGCGCGGGCGACGGAGGGCTTCGAGGCGTACGTCGCCACGCTCGAGCCGTACACGCTCGAGCACGGCGAGGAGGTCAGCGGGATCCCGGCCGACGTGATCAAGGACGTCGCGCACATGTACGCGCGCGCCGAGCGCGCGCAGATCTGCTGGACGCTCGGCATCACCGAGCACCACAACGCCGTCGACAACGTCCTGGCGCTCATCAACCTCGCGCTGCTGACCGGCCACGTCGGCCGCTACGGCTCGGGCCTGAACCCGCTGCGCGGCCAGAACAACGTGCAGGGCGGGGGCGATATGGGCGCGATCCCCAACCGGCTGCCCGGCTTCCAGGACCTCGAGACCGACCCCGAAGCGGTGGCGAAGTTCGAGCGAGTCTGGGACACCAAGCTCAAGCCGCACTACGGGTGGCACATGACCGAGATGTTCGAGGCGATGGACCGCGGCGAGCTGACGACGCTGTTCGTGCTCGGCGAGAACCCGGTCCAGTCCGACGCTGACGCGCATCACGTCAAGAAGCTGATCGGCGGCCTCGAGCACTTCGTCGTCCAGGACATCTTCCTCACCGCGACCGCGCAGATGGCGGACGTCGTCCTGCCCGCGTCGGCCAGCTGGGCCGAGGCGGAGGGCACGGTCACGAACAGCGAGCGGCGCGTGCAGCGCTGCCGCAAGGCGCTCGACGCGCCCGGCCAGGCACGCGACGACACGCGGATCCTGGTGGACCTCGCGGCGCGGCTCGGCCACGAGTGGCACTACGACTCGCCCGAGGACATCTGGAACGAGCTGCGCTCGCTGGCGCCGAACCACGCCGGCATGAGCTACCAGCGCCTGGAGGAGCTCGGCGGCATCCAGTGGCCGTGCTACTCCGAGGACAAGCTCGAGCCGACGTTCCTGCACGGCCGCCTGTGGGAGGAGCCCCGGACCGGGCCGGCCGCGGTGTTCCACGTCGTCGAGGACGATCCGCCGTCCGACAAGCTCTCGAACGAGTTCCCGCTGCGCCTCACCACCGGCCGCCGGCTGGACTCGTTCAACACCGGCGTGCAGACCGGCGGCTACAGCTCGCCGCTGCGCCGGCCCGAGGAGCTCGAGCTGTCGAGCTCCGACGCCGCGGAGCTCGGCGTGACCGACGGCGACCGCGTGCGCATCACCTCGCGCAACGGCGAAGTGGTCGCCCCGGTGCGCGTCGACCACGCGCTGCGCCCGGGGCTCGCGTTCATGACGCTGCACTTCCCCGACGATGTCGAGACGAACATCCTGACCGTCAACAACACCGACCCGAAGTCCGGGACGGCCGAGTTCAAGGCGACGGCCATCCGGGTCGAGCCGCTCGTGCCCGCCGAGCCCGAGGACACGTCCGACGCCGCCGATCCAGCGACGCACGTGGCGCAGCCCCGCTGATGGACATCGTCCTGCACAAGGATGAGCCGTCGGCGGGAGAGCGAGACGCCGTCGACGCGGTCCTCGGCCCGCCCGACAGCCGTTGGGTGGGCGCCCTCACCACGTCGGACCGGGACCGTCGGGTCGCGCGCGGCGGCCATGCGGCGCGCGCCCAGCGGCACCTGCTGCTGCCGGTGCTCCACGCCGTGCAGAGCCGCGCCGGATGGATCAGCCCCGGCGCGCTCAACTACATCTGCCAGCGGCTCACCATCCCGCCGGCCGAGGCCTACGGCGTGGCCACGTTCTACGCGCTGTTCTCGCTCGAGCCGCAGCCGCCGGCCGTGGCGCACGTCTGCACCGACATCGCCTGCATGGCGGGCGGGGCGAAGAAGCTGTGCGGCGATCTCGAGGCCCGGATCGGGCCGAAGGGCGGACAGCACGGCAGCAACGGCGCCGGGCCCGGCGAGGACCCGATCTGGCTCGAGAGCCCGTGCCTGGGGATGTGCGAGATGGCGCCGGTGGCGATGGTCAGCATCGCCGGCGAGGAGCCGCGCGAGGTCTCCGTCGACCACGCCGAAGCCGACGACATCGCAGCGCTGCTCGCCGGCGACGACGCTGCCCGCGCCGGTCGCCCCGAAGGTGCCGCAGGCCGGGGACCCCGGGCTGCGGCTCCTGCGGCGCGTCGGGCGGGTCGACCCGACGAGCGTCGACAGCTATCGCGCACACGGCGGCTATGAGGCCCTGCGCGCCGCGTTCGACATGGGCGAGCAGGGCGTGCTGCGCGAGGTCACTGACGCCAAGCTGCTCGGGCGCGGCGGCGCCGCGTTCCCGACCGGCCGCAAGTGGGCGGCCGTGGCCGCCCACCCGACCCGCCCGCACTACCTGATCTGCAACGCCGACGAGTCCGAGCCCGGGACGTTCAAGGACCGCGTGCTGCTCGAGCAGGACCCGTTCGCCGTCATCGAGGCGATGACGATCGCCGGCTTCGCCACCGGCTGCGAGCACGGCTACCTCTACCTGCGCGGCGAGTACCCGCTGGCCTGGGAGCGACTGGTCGGCGCCGTCACCGAGGCGCGGGCGCGCGGCTTCCTCGGCCAGGACATCTTCGGCCGCGGCATCAACTTCGACATCGAGCTGCGCAAGGGCGCGGGCGCGTACATCTGCGGTGAGGAGACGGCGCTCTTCAACTCGATCGAGGGCTATCGCGGCGAGCCCCGCAACAAGCCGCCGTTCCCCGTCGAGCACGGGCTGTTCGACAAGCCGACGGTGATCAACAACGTCGAGACGCTGGTCAACGTCCCCGGCATCGTCCTCGACGGCGGCCGAGGCCTACGCCGGGATCGGCACCGAGGACTCGACGGGCACGCGCCTGTTCTGCGTCTCGGGTCGGGTCGACGCGGCCCGGGCTGTACGAGACGCCGTTCGGCGTCACCCTCCGCGAGGTGCTCGACATGGCCGGCGGCGTGATCGACGGCCGGCCGCTGCGGACCATCCTCCTCGGCGGCGCCGCCGGCCGCTTCCTGACGCCGGACGAGCTCGACGTCGAGATGTCCTTCGAGGCGACCCGCGAGGCCGGCGCGAGCATGGGCTCGGGCGTGGTCATGGTCGTCGACGACACCGTCGACCTGCCGGCGATCCTGATGCGGATCGCCGCGTTCTTCCGCGACGAGTCGTGCGGCCAGTGCGTTCCCTGCCGCGTCGGGACCGTGCGTCAGGAGGAGGCGCTCGCGCGCCTGATCAACGGGCACCCGCGCGACACGCAGGAGCAGGAGTTCGCGCTGCTCGACGAGATCACCGCTTCGATGCGCGACTCGTCGATCTGCGGTCTCGGCCAGACGGCCGCGGACGCGATCGAGTCCGCGCTGCGCAAGCTCGACGTCTTCGAGACGGGAGGTCAACGATGAGCAGGACACGGACCGGAGCGCCGCCTCGCACCGTCGAGCTCGAGATGAACGGCGAGACGGTCGAGGCCAAGGAGGATCAGACGATCCTCGAGGTCGCCCAGCAGCAGGGCATCGAGATCCCGACGCTGTGCTGGGAGCGGACGCTCACGCCCGTCAACGCCTGCCGGGTCTGCGTCGTCGAGCTCAAGGGCGCCCGCGTCCTGGCGCCGTCGTGCGCGCGCAAGGTCGAGGACGGCATGGAGATCCAGACGCATTCCGAGCGCGTGAACCACAGCCGCAAGATGGTGCTCGAGTTCCTCGCCTCGTCGGTCGACCTGTCGACCACGCCCAACGTCGCCCGCTGGATCGAGGAGTACGGCGCCGATCCCGACCGCTACGGCCCGCCGGCGCCGCCGTTCGAGGCCGGCCAGCGCGACCGCGTGCGCGCGGGCCACCACGAGACCCCCGACGGAAGCCTCGCCGCCACCGTGCACCAGCCGACGAAGGTCGACAACGAGCTCTACGTGCGCGACTACTCCAAGTGCATCCTCTGTTACAAGTGCGTCGAGGGCTGCGGGACCGACTGGCAGAACACGTTCGCCATCGCCGTCGCCGGGCGCGGGTTCGACGCCCGCATCGCCACCGAGTTCGCCAACCCGCTCCCCGACTCCGCGTGCGTCTACTGCGGCAACTGCATCGCCGTGTGCCCGACCGGCGCGCTGATGTTCAAGAGCGAGTACGACCGCCGCGAGGAGGGTCGCTGGGACGAGAGCCAGCAGACCGTGACGACCACCATCTGCACCTACTGCGGCGTCGGGTGCAACCTCGAGCTGCACGAGCAGGACAACGAGATCGTCAAGGTCACCTCGCCGCTCGACCACCCGGTGACGCGCGGCAACCTCTGCATCAAGGGCCGCTTCGGGTTCCAGTTCATCCAGAACCACGAGGACGAGGAGCCGCCCGACCTCCTGGACATCCTCGAGCGCGGCGGCAAGCGTCGCCGCCGCAAGGGCGGCGGATCCCGGAAGGACGGCCATGTTCCCAACTGACGACGGCGAGACGAACCGCGGCGCCAGCCCGGTCGACGACGAGGGGCGCGTCGCCGTCGACGGCGCCGACGGCTGGCTCTACCTCCCGTTCAAGCACGACGAGCGGACCGGCGAGCACGAGATCACCCTCCTGCGCGAGGAGGACGGCGAGCAGGTCCGCTTCACGATGCCGTCCTTCGTCGAGCAGGGTGACGAGCTCGGCGAGATCGCATTGCTCGTGATCCGCGCCCGCGAGCGCTGGCGCGAGCTCAAGGGCGTCGGCGGCTAGCGCTTGAGCGTCAGGTTCTTGGTGGCCTTGCCGCCGGGACCGAGGTCGACCGCGAGCGCCACCTTCGTGCTCTTCTTGCGGAGGCTCTTGCGCGCCTTCTTGGAGAGCCTGAAGGTGATCGTCTTCGTCTTGCCGCCGGCGATCGTGAGCGACTTGGCCGCGAGCGTGCGGCTTCTTGGCGCGCGCGTGCGGAGCCGCGCCTTGCCCTTGCAGGTCTGCGCCGCGGTGCAGGCCAGCTTGAAGCTGACCTTGCCCTTCTTCAGCCGCAGCGCCTTGCTCTTGAAGGACACGGGCGCCTTGGTGACGGTCCCGCCTCCTCCGGTGGGGGCGCCGCCGCCGGGAGGGCCGCCCCCGCCGGCAGGGCTGGACGCCGTCCAGTCGTAGTTCATGAGCACGGCGTAGTTGACGTAGTCGTGCTGCGCCTGGCCCTGCTGCCCGGTCTCCACCTTCGGATAGAACATCTGCATCGCCACGGAGCTGAACTCGCTGAGCGAGTGCGGGCCGGTCGATGCGATCGGGAGGTCGCCGGGGCCCATGGCGCTGACCGCGACGATGTCGTGGTGGCCGGAGGCGCCGTTCTGCGAGGGCGACGTGGTCACCTGCAGTGGCGGATTGAGTGTCAGCTCGTGAACAGTGTTGGGAGGCGGCTGAAAGGTCGCGCTCTCGCTGCCGGTGCCGGTGCAGCACACGGCGTCCGTGATCTGGCCCGTGACCGGGTGCGTCTGGAAGATGCGCTTGACGATGGTGATGCGCAGCGGAGCCGGGTTCGCCCCGGAGCGAACCCGGACCTTCGTCACGAGGCCCGGACCCGGGACGAGGTGCGTGTCATCGATGGTCGTGCCCGGCTGGTAGGCGGTGCAGGTCGTCAAGCCGGTCGGCTGACGCTCGTATTCGAACGGAGGGGCGAACCCGGCTTGCCAGCGCGTCTCGCACCCGAACGCCTCGCTGCCGGCCGCCGGCGTGAGGGACATCGGCGTGCCCTGGTTGTTCTTCGACTGAGCCTGGGCGGAAGCCGGGAGGAGCGCAACGGTCGCGAGAAAACGGTGCGCCCGCCACCGGCTCCGCCCGGATGCTCACGGAGTCCCGTCCGCGCAGGGGTTCGGGAACCCGAGGTCGCGCTGCTCCGTCAGCTCGTGCGCAGACGGGGAACACTTCGCGCCGGGATGCGGGTCGAGTGCGAGCCGCCCGCGGCTCTCGTCGTTGACCGCGAGCCGCTCGTAGGTGCGGTAGCGCGTCAGGGCCTCCAGCTTCTGCCCCGCTTGTGTCTCGATCGAGAGGCGCTGCGAGAGCGGCAGGTAGGTCTCCGCATCCACCGCGATCTCGACTTCCACCTGATCCTTGTCCGCGGCGAACTTGCCCGAGACCAGCCGGTAGGCGCGCTTGCCGTCCACCGTGGTGGTGCCTGCCACGCGCAGTCGTCCCTGCTTCTGAAGCGCCCGCAAGCGGGAGCCCGGGTCCTCGAAGGGGCCGAGGTAGGGCAGGTCGCCACCGGCGAATCCGCTCTCCCCGATCGTGTTCGACGACGGGTCCCACTGAAGCGCCGCCCCACTCTCGCGGCCGGGGCGCCGCTTGCCGGCGAAGTCCTCGACCAGGCGGCCCTTCTCTCCATCGCGCGCCTTGAACGTCTTGCGGTGCAGGTGGCCGTCGGGCGTGTGCCAGGACTCGAAGACCAACGCTTGTGACGCCTCGGGGGTGCCCTCGGCGCGGAAGGTCATGAGCTCGACGACGTGGTAGACGCCGCTCCGCGTCACCGCCGCCACCGCCCGGTCGACCACTGAGGGACCCGGGGTGTCGGAGTCAAGGAGGTCGACCGCGGCGAAGCCCGCCAGCACGGCGCACGCCGCGCCGGCCGCCGCCAACGCACGGCGTCGCAGCTGGGACCGCGGCCTCCGCGGCTCGGCTGCCGGTTCCACCGGCGTCGCCAGCAGGCGCGCGAGCAGGGCGTCGGCCTCACGCTGGTCCTCGGGCGTCAGCTCCTCGGGGTCGCGCACGGGGTCCGCGGCGGCGAGGCGCTCCATCAGTTCATCGTGCCGGCGCATCAGCGCACCTCCAGCGACTTCGAGTTGACCGCCGGAACAGCCGGCGATCCCAACAAGTCCAATTGCGCCGCGAGCCGGGCGCGCGCTCGATGCAGCCGAACGGCGAACGCGGCGCGGGTGCATCCCGCGGCGCGAGCCGCCCGCGCACCCGAGAGCTCGTGCCACGCGACGAGGATCAGCGTCTCGCGGTCGCGCTCGGACAGCCGGGCGAGCGCCGCGCGCAGCGTCTCGCCGTCACCCGCGCTCTCGCCGGGATCGTTCGAGCCTACGGAGGTTCCAGTTACTGCGAGTCGCCGCTCGAGAGCCGAGCTGCGGTCGGCCGAACGGCGCTGGTTGGCCAGCACACGCCGCGCGACGCCATACAGCCACGGGAGCGCGTCGGCCGGGACATCGTCGAGCCTGCGCCACGCAACGAGGAACGTCTCGGACACTGCGTCCTGCGCGAGATCAGCGGGGGCGCGACGGAGCGCGTATCCGCGCACGGCGCCGTAGTGCTCACGGAACAACTCCTCGAATCGGTCCTCGCGTGTTCGTTCCAAGATCTCGCGCATGCCGGCTACATGTCCGGCAACCGGCGAGGGATTACAGGACGAGCCGACTGTACGCCCGCGGCGCCGGTGCGATCTTGTAGGGATGGGTGAGCGCGAGGACCTGTTGGCGGCGTACGACGCAGACGATCGTCGCTGGACCCCGCCCACTCCCCCGCCGGGGGTGCGATACGAGCACCTCGGGCCGATCCTGCGGGTCGTCGGGAGGCAGCGAGGGTTCATCGACCCGGCTCCGGATCTCGGCGTCGCCGGGGATGCGCTCGACGATCTGATCTGCGAGCAGCGTGACTTCTTCGCCGCGCGAGGGGAGGCGGTGGAGTGGAAGACGCGCGGGCACGATCGGCCGGCTGAGGTCCCCGAGCGACTGGTGGCTGCGGGGTTCGTGCCGGAGGATCAGGAGACGGTCATGATCGGTCCGGCGCACCGGCTGGCGGTCGATTCTGCGCCGCCGCCTGAGGTCGTCATCCGCCAGGTGACAGCTCGCCGGGACTTCGAGCGGGTGGCCGCGCTCGAGTCTGAGGTCTGGTCAGAGGACCTGGGCTCGATGGCCGGCGAGCTGTACGCGCAGGCCGAGGCGAACCCTGCCGAGCTGCTGGTCTTCGTGGCCGAGGTCGAGACCCAGGTCGTTTCGGCCGCGTGGCTGACCGTGAAGCCCGGCACCGGGTTTGCGGGCCTTTGGGGCGGGGCGACGCTGCCCGGATGGCGCGGCCGCGGGGTCTACCGGGCCTTGGTCGCCGAGCGCGCGAAGCTGGCCGCGAGCCGGGGTGTGCGCTATCTGCAGGTCGACGCGTCCGACGAGAGCCGGCCGATCCTGAGCCGCCTGGGGCTCGTCGCCGTCACCACGACGACGCCGTACGTGTGGACGCCGACGGCCTAGCCCGAACGCTTGGCCGTGAAGCTCAGCGCCTGACGGAGTAGCGCAGCACTGTCGTCTGACCCTCTTCCGCGGACGAGATCGGTTCGAGCTTCACCGCCGCGCCGCCTGCGCGTTCGAAGAGGCGGACGCCGTCGCCGACGAGGACCGGCGCGACGTGCACGATGATCTCGTCCAGTAGCCCGACGTCGAGACATTGCCGCGCGACGTTCGCGCCCAGGACAACGACGTCGCCACCGTCGGCCGCCGCTTTCGCGATCCTCACCGCCTCGTCGATTTCGACGTCGAGGAAGCGCCCGGTGACGCCCTTCACGACAGGAGGCGTGGATGGCGGATCGTGGCGCAGCACGAAAAACGGCCCGCGAAAGGCGCCGCCGTAGAACCCCGGTTGGTCCCGGTCCTCAACGTCCTGCGTCCGCCGCCCGACCAGCAACGCTCCCGTCGATCGCAGGACCTCGTCGACCGTCTCGCCTGGTCCGCCGTCGACCTCGAAGACCCATTGCATGCTGTCGCTCGGTCCTGCGATGAAGCCGTCCAGGCTCATCATCGTGTGCCAGAGAACCTTGCCCATTCTCACGCGCGTTTCTGCATCGGGTACTCCTCCCTGGTCGACCAGCCGCTAGGGCCGGTCATCCGGGTCGCCAATCCGGCTGGCCGAGGGCGGCGGCTCGTCGAACTCGTCGTGGCGGCGGAACCAGAACGACCCCGACGCCCGCGGCCAGCCCTCGGGCAAGTCCTCCTCGTCGGACTGCCCGCCGTAGGGCGTCAAGGACCACAAGCTCCAGAGGCTGCCGATCCACTGGACCATCGCTCCGTGCTGCAGGAAGTAGGTGCGGTAGATGTCGTCTCCGTCGCGCAGGAAGACGTTGAAGCCGAACCACTCGTTGACCCCGAAGTCAGCCGAGAAGCGCTCGCTACGGATCGTGTACCAGGGCACGTCAGTCCAACCCATGCGCTCGGCGTAGCGGCGGAGGTTCGCCTGAGGTGCCGACGATGCCATCGCGAAGGTGATGTCGCGAGCATGCAGGAGGCCGAGCTCGGGGATGCCGTCGGCGACGGACGAACAGCCAACGCACCCGGCGTCGGGCCAACCGGCGACACCCTCCTCGAAGAAGAACCGGTAGAGGATCAGCTGGCTGCGCCCGTCGAACAGCTCGAGCAGTGACCGCCGCCCGTCAGGACCCTCGAACTCGTAGTCGCGCTCCACCCGCACCATCGGCATGCGTTTCCGTGCGGCGGCGAGCTCGTGCATCGCGGCGCCGACGGTCTTCTCGCGCTCGAGCAGGGCCGTCAGCGCCGCGTCCCACTCGTTTTGACTGACCACAGGCGGACGAGCGAGAGTCGGCTCAGTTTCCCCATGCTTCGGCATCGTGGTCTCCTGGTGTCGTGGGCCGCGCCTGTCGAGGCCCTTCACCTTGTGAGCGGAGCTGGCCGGGCCTTCTCGACATCGAATCACACGTTCAACGCCCAGATCAGCGCGTGCAGAAAGCGGAGCGGCGAAGGAATCGAACCTTCCAACCGCCGGGCTACGACGGCCTGCCGGTTTTGAAGACCGGATGGGCCACCAGGCCCGTGCCGCTCCGCCGCGCAGCGTAGACGGCCTCCGCCGAACTCAAATGGAGTTTGTTAACCCACGAACAAACCCTGCTCACAGGCTCAGCATCACGAGGAACGTGACCTACCAGCGCAAATGAGTTGACCAACTGTGTATGGTCCAGCACATGGCACTCCGGGAGGGTGGGCCGCGGGAGTGGGGGACGAACCTTGCTCGCGTGAAGGACTACAACGAGGTCGTCGTGCTGGGGCTGGTGCGGTCGAGCGGGCCGATCGGCCGGCCGGCGATCGCCGCCGCGACCGGGCTGACCCTGCAGACGGTCAGCAACATCTCCCGCCGCCTGCTCGCCGCCGGCACCGTGGTCGAGGACGCGGATGCCAGCGGGGGCCGCCGCAAGCGCGCGCTGCGGATCAACCCCGACGCCGGCTACGCGATCGGGATTCAGCTCGTGCGCTCGAGCCTCGCCGTCGGCGTCGTCGACCTCGCCGGGGAGATCCGCGCCCGCGCGGAGACCGCGGTCGAGCCCGAGGAGCCGCCCGAGCACGTGCTTGCGCGCCTCGCCGCGCTCGTCGACGAGGCCGTCGAGGCCGCCGGTGTCGACGACGACAAGATCCTCGGCGCCGGCATCGGCGCGCCCGGCCCGCTCGACCTCCGGAGCGGGACGCTGCTCAACATCCTCCACCCGCGCTCGTGGACGAACCTGCGGCTCGCCGAAGCGGTCGCCGCCGCGCTGAAGCTCCGCGTGATCATGGACAACGACGCCACCGCCGCCGCGCTCGGCGAGCACTGGCGCGGGGTGGGCGAGGGCGCCGAGGACTTCATCTACCTCTATCTGGGCACCGGCATCGGCGGCGGGCTCGTGCTCGACGGCCAGGCCTACCGCGGCCTCCGCGGCAACACCGGCGAGATCAGCCACATCCAGGTGGATCCCAACGGCCCGTCCTGCGAGTGCGGCTCCCACGGCTGCCTCGCGCTGTACACGAACCCCGACGGGCTGCTCCGCGAGGCCGCCAAGGTCGTGCTCGAGGCGCCGCCCACCGACCCGGTCGCCAAACCGCCGAAGACGCTCGAGCGGCTGGTCGCCCATCGCGATCCGCGCATCCAGCGAGTCGTCGAGCGAGCCGGCGCCCACCTCGCGAAGGTCGTCGTCGAGTGCAGCCGCGTGCTCGACCCCGAGCTGATCGTGCTCGGCGGCCCGCTGCTGCCGACACTCGGCGGGCCGTTCGGACATGCCATAGAGCAAGCACTCGAAGCCATCGACGAGCCCGGGGCTCCACCGCCCCGCGTGCACGTCTCCACCAGCGGATCAGACGCGGGCGTCATCGGCGCGGCGACCCTCGTCTTGCACGACCTCTACGCGCCGACGGCACGCAAGCTGAGCCTGGTCAGCCTGCCGCCGCAAGAACAGGCAGGCCAGGCAGCGTAAGTGAGTCAGCACCAAGGGGGAGGACACATGCAGGCGTCAAACAGGGGTATCCGCGCAGCGGTCGCCGCCGCCGTCACGGCGGTGGCACTTGCACTCGGGGTCACGGCGTGCGGGGGCGACGAATCGGGCTCGAGCAGCGGCGCGGTCAAGGGTCAGACGATCGAGTACTGGGCCTCGAACCAGGGGGCCACGATCGACCAGGACAAGCAGGTCATCAACGAGGCGATCGCGCGCTTCAAGAAGGAGACGCGGCGTGACCGTGAAGTTCAAGGTCATCCCGTGGGCCGACCTGTGGAACAACATCACCACGGCGACCACGTCCGGCAAGGGCCCCGACGTCCTCAACATCGGCAACACGTGGTCCGCCTCGCTGCAGGCGACCGGCGCCTTCATGCCGTTTGACGACGACGACGCTGAAGACGATCGGCGGCAAGGACAAGTTCCTGCAGACGTCCTACTCCGCCAGCGGCGCGCCCGGGAAGACACCGACATCCGTTCCGCTCTACGGCCTCTCCTACGCGCTCTTCTACAACAAGAAGCTGTTCAAGGACGCCGGCCTCCAGCCGCCGAAGACGTGGAGCGAGTTCGTCGACACGGGCAAGAAGCTGACGAAGGACACCAACGGCGACGGCAAGCCGGACCAGTGGGGCTTCGCGATGGAGGGCGGGAGCATCACCGAGAACTCGCACTTCGCGTTCATCCTCGGGCGCCAGAACGGCGGTGAGCTGTTCGACGGCAACAAGCCGACGTTCGACTCCGACCCGATCGTCAAGGGCGTCAGCGACTACGTGAACCTGATCGGCCGCGACAAGGTCGCCGACCCCGGCAACGCCCAGTACGCCGACGGCACCCGCACCGCCGGGCAGTTCGCCAAGGGCAAGACCGGGATGATGATCTACCAGAACAACGCGGAGAACAATCTGAAGTCCGCGGGCATGAAGAAGGACGAGTACGGCGTCGCCGAGCTGCCCGTCGCCGATGGCTCCGACACGCCGATCATGACCCACGTCGCGGGCATCAACCTGTCCGTCTTCACGAACACGAAGAAGAAGGCGGCGGCGCTCGAGTTCGTCAAGTTCCTCACCAGCACCGGCGAGCAGGTGAAGCTCAACCAGTCGTTCGGGAGCCTGCCGGTGGTCAAGCAGGCGCAGTCGGACCCGGCGTTCTCCATCGCCCAACCTCAAGACGTTCAACGGCATCCTCGCCGAGCACGCCGAGCCGATGCCGCTGATCCCCGAGGAGGGGCAGATGGAGACGATCATCGGCGACGCGATGAAGCAGCTGATCTCGGACTCCGCCACCAAGGGCCCGGTGTCCGATGCGCAGGTCAAGGCGGCGCTGAAGGCCGCCAACGAGAAGATGGCCGCCGCCGCCGGCGGCTGATCCGATGACCGCGGTTCGCGAGCCGGTGGCGCGGGCCGGAAGCCCCGCCGCGCCGCCGGCAGCCGTGGCTGAGCAAGAAGCGGCTGCCGTATGCTGCTGATCGTCCCGGCGGTCATCTTCGAGCTGCTCATCCACGTGATCCCGCTGCTCGCCGGCGTCGGGATCTCGTTCCTCGGCCTCACCCAGTTCTTCATCCGCAACTGGACCCTCGCGCCGTTCGTCGGGCTCGGCAACTACCGCAAGCGCGCTCGACTTCGGCGGGCCGATCGGCGAGGGGCTGCTGCACTCGTTCGCGATCACCGTCGCGTTCACGGTGATCGTGGTCGGCGCTGAGCTAGGGGATGGGCATGCTACGCGGCGCAGCTGGTCAACACGGAGTTCCGCGGCCAGCGCTGGTTCCGCACGCTGTTCCTCGTCCCGTACGCGATGCCGGTCTACGTCGCGGTGATCGCGTGGAGCTTCATGCTCGACCGCGACAACGGCGCGCTCAACGCGCTGCTCTCCGACCTCCACGTGGTCGGCGACCCGCTCCCGTTCTGGCTGATCGGCAAGAACGCGTTCTGGGCGATCGTCATGACCACGGTCTGGCGGCTGTGGCCGTTCGCGTTCCTGATGGTGCTCGCCGGGCTGCAGAACATCCCCGACGAGCTGCACGAGGCGGCGGCCGTCGACGGCGCCACGCCGTTCGAGCGCTTCCGCCACATCACGCTGCCGCTGCTGCGGCCGGTGACCAGCGTCGTGCTGATCATCCTCTTCCTCTGGACCTTCAACGAGTTCAACACGGCGTACGTGCTCTTCGGCCCGGCGCCGCCTGAGTCGGCGGATCTGCTGTCGCTGCACATCTACGTGAACTCGTTCGTGAACCTGAACTTCGGGCTCGGCTCGGCGATGTCGGTACTGCTGCTGCTGTTCCTGCTCGTGGTGACGATGACCTACATGCGCGTGTTCCACGTGGGGGGTGAGCGCCGTGCTGCGTGACCGCTCCCTGCGCGGCCGGATCACCCACGCGGTGGGCCTGGCGATCCTGACGTTCGTCACGGTCTTCCCGCTCTACACGATCATCATCACGTCGCTGAAGCCGCTGGGCGACGTGCGGTCGGAGTTCCACTGGATCCCGTCGAACCTGACGTTCCAGCCCTACATCGACATCTGGAGCACGGTCCCGCTGGCGCACTACTTCGTGAACAGCCTGATCGTCGCGGTGTCCGCGACGATCATCTCCGTGACGGTGGCGATCTTCGCCGCCTACTCGATCTCGCGCTACCGCTTCCGCGGGCGCGGGGTGTTCAACGTGACGGTCCTGTCGACCCAGATGTTCCCGGGGATCCTGTTCCTGCTGCCGCTGTTCGTGATCTTCGTGAACATCGAGCGCTCGTTCGGGATCACGCTCTACGGGACCTACATCGGGCTGATCATCACGTATCTGACGTTCAGCCTCCCGTTCTCGATCTGGATGCTCGTCGGGTACTTCAACTCGATCCCGCGCGAGCTCGAGGAAGCGGCGCTGACGGAGGGGGCGACGCCGATCGGCGCGCTGTTCCGCATCCTCATCCCGATCAGCGTGCCGGGGATCGCGGCGGTGGCGATCTACGCGTTCATCACCGCCTGGGGCGAGGTGCTGTTCGCCTCCGTCCTGACCACCGACGAGACGCGCACGCTCGCGATCGGGCTGCGCAACTACTCGTCGCAGACCAACGTCTATTGGAACCAGCTCATGGCGGCGGCGATCGTCGTCAGCGCGCCCGTGGTGATCGCCTTCCTGGCGGCACAGAAGTGGATCGTGCGCGGGCTCACGGCAGGAGGGGTGAAGTAGTGGCAACGACGACACCGCGACCGCTCGCAGGGGTGCGGCCGCTCATCACGACGGCGGAGGTGTGCGACTTCGCGCCCGGCGAGGGATCGGCCGACGCGGCCGGCGACTGGGTCCCGGTCGACGTCCCCGGCGACGTCCACACGGCGCTCGTCGAGGCGGGCCGGATCGAGCACCCGTTCTACGACCGCAACGAGAACGACTGCACGTGGATGGAGGAGCGCGAGTGGTGGTACCGCGCGAGCTTCGACGACCCCGGGCCGGCGCCCGGCGAGCGGCTGCGGCTCGTCTTCCACGGGCTCGACACCTACGCCACCGTGTTCCTCAACGGCGAGGAGCTCGGGCGCCACGCGAACATGTTCCGCGAGGCCTCGTTCGACGTCACCGAGCTCGTGCGGGGCGAGAACTCGCTCGCGATCCGCTTCGACCCGCCGCTCCAGCACGCGCAAGCGCGCGACCCCGAGCAGTGGTCGAGCACGCCCGCCGAGCGCGTGTGGATGCGCAAGGCGCAGTACGGCTTCGGCTGGGACTGGGGTCCGCGCCTGCCCACGATCGGGATCTGGCGCCCGGTCGAGCTGCGGCGCGAGCGGATCGCGACGCTCACGCGCGTGAACTTCTCGACGCTCGCGATCGGGCGCGAGGCGCTCGTGGCGGTCGACGTCGAGGCCGAGGCGTTCGGCGGCGACGGCCGGCTCGTGGCGTCGATCGAGCTGCGCCCGCCCGGCGGCGGCGAGCCGGCCCGCGCGACGGTGACGCTGCGCGATGGGCGCGGCGACCGCCTACCTCACGCTCGACGACCCGCCGCTGTGGTGGACGCACGACCTCGGCGAGCCGGCGCTGCACGACCTGCGCGTGACGCTGAGCAGCGGCGACGAGGACGTCGACGTGCGCGAGCGCCGCGTCGGCGTGCGCACGCTCGAGCTCGACCAGCGGCCCGACCCCGACGAGCCGGGCACGCGCTTCTTCCGCTTCGTGCTCAACGGCGTCGGCATCTTCGCCCGCGGCGCGAACTGGATCCCGGCCGACTCGTTCGTCGGCGCGCTCGAGTCGGCGCGCTACGAGCGACTGATCGAGGACGCGGTCGACGCGAACATGAACATGCTGCGCGTCTGGGGCGGCGGCATCTACGAGCACGACGTCTTCTACGACGAGTGCGACCGCCGCGGCCTGCTCGTGTGGCAGGACTTCATGTTCTCCTGCGCGACCTACCCCGAGGAGGCGATCGCCGAGGAGGTCGACCTCGAGGCGCGCGCGCAGGTGGCTCGCCTGGGCGGGCATGCGTGTCTCGCGCTGTGGTGCGGCAACAACGAGAACCAGTGGATCCACGACATGCAGTTCCCCGACCGCGGCGGCGCCCGCGTGCCGGGCGCGCTGTTCTACGACGAGATCCTCCCGCGCGCGTGCGCGGAGCTCGACCCGCGGACGCCGTACTGGCCGGGCTCGCCGTTCGGCGGCAACGACCACAACGCGCGCGAGGAGGGCGACGCCCACAACTGGGAGGTCTGGCACGGGCAGTCGCGGCGGCGCTTCGGCGACCCGGTGGAGAACGGGCCGACGCCCGAGTCGGTCGCCTTCACCCGCTACGCCGAGGACGAGGGGCGCTTCATCTCCGAGTTCGGCGTGCTCGCCGCGCCCGATCGCGAGACGCTGCGGCGCTGGATCCCCGCCGACCAGCTGTCGCACCACAGCGCGGCGATGGACCACCACACGAAGGACAACCCGAAGAACAAGATCGACATGCTGCTCGAGTCGGTCACCGGCGTGGCCGCCGACCTCGACGAGTTCGTCGACTTCTCGATGATCGCCCAGGCCGAGGCGCTGAAGTTCGGCATCGAGCACTTCCGCCGCCGCGCGCCGCACTGCTCGGGCACGCTGGTGTGGCAGCTCAACGACTGCTGGCCGGTGCTGAGCTGGGCGCTGCTCGACTACCACGGGTTCGGCAAGGCGGGCTACTACGCGGTCAAGCGCGCGTTCGCGCCGGTGCTCGGCTCGTTCAAGGACGGCAACGAGCTGTGGGTGACGAACGACTCCGGCGTGCGCGCCGACGGCGTCGCGCGGGTGCGGCTGGGCAGCTTCGGCGGCGACGTGCTCGCCGAGGAGCAGGTCCCGTTCTCGGTCGATCCGCACACCAGCCGCTGCGTGGGGCGCTTCGAGTTCGAGGGCGCGCCCGACCGCTACCTGACGGTGCGCTCGGACGCGTTCCCTCCCAACCGTCACTTCTTCGCGGCGATCAAGGACCTCGTGCGTGAGCCGGCGCACGTCGAGGCCACGTTCGAGGACTCGCGCGTCCACCTCCGCGCCGACGCCTATGCCTACTTCGTGCACCTCGCCCATCCCGACGAGCGCATCCGCTTCAGCGACAACTACCTGGAGCTGATGCCCGGCGAGGAGCGCACGGTGGAGCTGAGCGCGCCGGCCGACGGCGTGAGCGTGCGGGCGCGGTGATCGCGGGCGTGGAGATCGGCGTGCGCGACGTCGCGGCGGCGGAGCGCTTCTACGGCGGGCTGCTCGGGTTCCGCGACGAGCGGGTGCGGCTGGTGGAGGGCAACGGTGACAGCGGCTGGGTCGACGACGACCGCCAGCTCGGCAACCGCCACCTCGCGTTCTACGTCGGCGACGTCGACGCCGAGGCGGCGCGGTTGCGGGAGGCCGGCGTCGAGTTCACGATCGAGCCGCAGGACGCGACCGGCGACGTGCGGCTGGCGTTCTTCCTCGACCCCGACGGCACGCTGCTCGAGCTGCTCTCCGGGCCCCCGCGCTACCACCGGACGCACGCCGCGCAGGAGGTACCGCTGCCCGGGCCGGGCGACCCGCCGGTGCTCGCCCACCTCGCGATCACCGTCGAGCAGCCTCCGCAGGACGGCGTCGTCGGCGAGCTCGACGTCGACGACATGCTGATCACGTTCGTCGACGGGCCGGTCCCGCTCGAGCTGTTCAGCTTCCCCGACGGCGAGCTCCTCCCCACGGAAAACGGCAACCTCAAGGCGGTGCAGGCATGAAGTTCCCCGATGGCTTCCAATGGGGCGTCGCGACGGCGAGCTACCAGATCGAGGGGGCGGTGCAGGAGGGCGGGCGCGCGCCGTCGATCTGGGACACGTTCTCCCACACGCCCGGCGCGACGCTGAACGGCGACACCGGCGACGTCGCCGACGACCACTACCACCGCTGGCCCGAGGACCTCGAGATCCTCAGCGACCTCGGCGTCGATCTCTACCGCTTCTCGCTCGCCTGGCCGCGGCTGCAGCCGGACGGGCGCGGCGCGCTCAACGAGGCGGGCGTCGACTTCTACTCGCGGCTCGTCGACGGGCTGCTCGAGCGCGGCGTGCAGCCGTGGATCACGCTCTACCACTGGGATCTGCCGCAGGCGCTGCAGGACGAGGGCGGCTGGCCCGCGCGCGACACGGCGGAGCGCTTCGCCGAGTACGCCTCGCTCGTCCACGAGCGGCTGTCGGACCGGGTGCGGATCTGGACGACGCTCAACGAGCCGTTCTGCTCGGCCCTGACCGGGCACGCCGAGGGTCGCCACGCGCCCGGCGTCCAGGACGACGAGGCGGCGATGCGCGCGGTCCACCACCTGCTGCTCGGGCACGGGCTGGCGGTGCGGGCGATGCGCACGGCCGACCCCGAGGCGAGCTACGGGCTGACGCTCAACCTCACGCCGACCGACCCGGCGAGCGACGACCCGGCCGACGTCGACGCCGCGCGGCGGATCGACGCGATCGCCAACCGGCTGTTCCTCGACCCGGTGCTGCTCGGCCGCTACCCGGACGACGTGCCGCCGCTGCCGGTACAGGACGGCGACCTCGAGGTGATCGCCCAGCCGCTCGACGTGCTCGGCGTCAACTACTACTTCCGCCAGCTCGCGCAGGTGGGGCCGAACGGCGCCGGCCCGTCGCCCTGGGTCGGCGCGCGCGACGTCAAGTTCCTCAGCCGCGGGCTTCCGCGCACGGAGATGGGCTGGGAGATCGACGCCTCCGGGCTCCACGACATTCTCACGCGCGTCCATCGCGACTACCCGTCGGTCCCGCTCTACGTGACCGAGAACGGCGCCGCGTTCCCAGACGTGGTCTCAGGCGACGGGCGGGTCGAGGATCCCGACCGGATCGCCTACCTCGACGCGCACTTCCGCGCCGCCGCGCAGGCGATCGCCGACGGCGTCGACCTGCGCGGCTACTTCGTGTGGACGCTGATGGACAACTTCGAGTGGGCCTACGGCTACACGAAGCGCTTCGGCCTCGTGCACGTCGACTACGAGACGCTCGAGCGCACGCCCAAGGAGAGCGCGCGCTGGTACGCGGAGGTGACGCGCCGCAACGGCGTCTAGCACCCGTTCGCCTTCGCCTGCGTGGTGAGCGCGACGAGCTGACGGCGCGCGACCGGGTCGGTCTTCGCGGGTGCGAGGAGGGTCTTGATCAGCGTCTCGAGGACCGGGCAGGGCAGCAGCTTCCCGCCGCTCACCGAGCCGCCAGTGCGCTCCTCCTTCGGCGGCGCGGGTGGTGGGCAGCGCGTGTCCTTGGGGCACGTCGTGACCGCCGGCGCGGGGGGCGGTGCGGCGCCGCCCGCGGCAACCCCGTTCACTGGCGTCTCACCGAGCTGGACCGTGTTGGAGGTGCCGTCTTGGACCGTGCCGGCGCTCGGAGTTCGGGTGGCCGTTCTCGTCGGGGTGGCCGTGGCGGTGCTCTCGCCGAGCTGGATCGTGTTCGACGTGCCGTCTTGGACCGTCCCGGCGCTCGGTTGGCGCGTGGCGGTACTGGTTGGCGTGGCGGTGGCGGTGCTCTCGCCGATTTGAATGGTGTTGGCGGTGCCGTCTTGGATCGTGCCGCTAGCGGGTGTGCGCGTCGGGGTGGCGGTGGCGGTGCTCTCGCCGACCTGGATCGTGTTGGAGGTGCCGTCGGACACGCCGCGGATGCCGTCCTCGAGCACGATCCAGCGTCGCACTCGGCCGGGCACCGCCGGGTCGGGTCCGCTGAACACGCCGGCGCCCTCGCCCGGCGCCCGCGCCGAGAACGCTCCGGCGGGCTGGCCGCGCGGGCGGACCGAGCCGCGGACGACACCCTCGCCGACCTTCGCGTCGACGAGGGTGCCGCGCGCGCTGCGCACCAGCACTCGCTTGTCGCGCACGCGCGCTCCCAGCCATTCGCTCGCCCGCCCGTCGCACAGGTAGACGAGCGCGCGGTCACCGCTGAGGACCACGCCGACGTAGGTCCAGCCCTTCCGCCCGACCTTCCCGACGTAGGTCCCCGGCGGCTGGCGCGCGCCCGGGTCGAATGGGTCAGGCAGCGAGCGCACGAGGGAGGCGTCCGGGCGGCTCGCGGCCTCTGGGGTCGGGCTGTCCTCGCCGCAAGCCGCCAGGCCGAGCGTGGCCATCAGTCCCAGCGCAGCCGTGCGCACGACGGCAACTCTCTCCCACCGCCGCGCGGGGCGCAAGCTACGACTTCGCGGCCGACAGCCGCTCGAGGAACTCCTCGGCCCGCAGGCCCTCCGGCGCGCCCGCCACGCGTGGGCGCAGGCGGCGCTCGAGCTCCTCGGCGAGCTCGCCGCGAGGCCCGTCCGCGAGGCCCTCGCGCCGCTCGAGGAACTGGCGCACCGTCCCGATGTCCTGCGCCGAGACCGCGCTGACGTCCCAGCCATCGGCGGCGCGGGTGGCCGCCTCGCCGTTGGTGGCCGCCGCCGTGAAGCTCGCCGCGCGCTCGCGCACGACCAGCGTGCCCCCGGCGAGGTCGCCGAGCCGCTGGTTCTTGCCGGTGACGAAGATCGAGACCATCCCGACCGCGTAGAGCGGCGGGGCGGGGAGCATGTCGACCAGCCGCAGGACGTTGCGAATGGAGCTCGGCACGAACGTCACCGGCTGGCCGCTGGTGCGCACGACCCGCAGCCCGGTCCAGCGCTTGCCGGGCGTACGGCCGCGCGCGCGGACCTCGAACAGCACGTCGTAGCCGAAGAAGACGAGGAAGAAGATGATCGCGAAGCCGGCGTTCGCCCAGCCGCTGCCGTCGCCACCGACGACGCCGAGCAGGAAGCCGGCGGCCAGGATGATCGCGAACTCGATGATGAAGTCGAAGAGCGCGGCGATGAAGCGCGAGCCGATCCCGGCCAGCGTCAGCTCGACGTCGACGCCTTCCGGCGTCGAGATGCGCATCCGATCCTCATACTCCATCGCTCGGTGAAGCTAGACCGTTTTGTGGACGAGCGCGAGGCCGGGTGGACGGGTCTCCGAACGCTGCTGGACGAGGCCGGGACGAAGCCGGAGCGGCTCGGGCCGGTGCAGCTGCGGCGGCTCGGCGCGCTGTACCGCGCGGCGGCAGCCGACCTCGCGTTCGCGCGGCGCGCGTTCCCGCACGACCCGGTGACGCGGCGGCTCGAGCGGCTCGTGATCGACGGGCGGCAGGTCGTCTACTCCGACGGCGGCCCGCGGCGCTCGCTGCGGGCGTTCTTCTCGCACGGGTATTGGCGGCGGGTGCGCGAGCGGCCGTGGGCGCTGGGCGCGGCGCTGCTGATGCTGTTCGGCCCGCTGGTGCTGGCAGCCGTGTGGGCGATCGACGACCCGGCGGCGGCGATCGGCGTCGTGCCGACGGAGTTCCAGGGCGCGGCCGATCCGGGCGGCGGGCCGGGCTCGCTCAGCGGCGGCGACCAGGCGGCGCTGTCGTCGCAGATCTTCACCAACAACATCCGCGTGACGTTCCTGGCGATCGCGGGCGGCATCTTCGCCGGGCTCGGCACCGCGGCGGTGACGATCTTCAACGGCGGCTTCATCGGCGCGATCGTCGGGCTGACGATCGAGAACGGCTCGAGCGGCGAGCTGCTGCGGCTGATCCTGCCCCACGGGGTGCTCGAGCTGTCGTGCATCGCGGTCGCGGCGACGGCGGGGCTGCGCATCGGGTGGGCGCTCGTCGACCCGGGGACGCTGACGCGCGGGGAGTCGCTGCGGCGGGAGGCGCGGCCTGCGATGGAGCTCGTGCTGGGGACGATGCCGTGGCTGGTGCTGGCCGGTCTGGTCGAGGGCTTCGTGACCGGCGACCTCGGGCTGACCGGCGCGCTGCTGGTCGGCGGCGGGCTCGGCGTCCTGTACTGGAGCCTGGTGATCTGGCGCGGCGGCTCAGAGCCGGGCGCGGCTCTTGGCGCGGAGGTAGGCGCGCACGCAGGCGGCGGGTAGCGCCTTCGCGGGCGCCTCGAGCACGCTCGCCCCGGCGCGCTCCAGCCCGTGGGCGACGCGGGCCCGGGCGGCGAGGACGTCGAGCGCGACGGCCTGCCCGTAGACGTCGCGGGCGGTGGCGGGCGGGGTCGTGAGCTGGGCGTCGAGGTCGGGGTCGCGGACCGACGCGACGATCACCACGTGACGCCGCGCGAGCACCGGTACCGCGTCGACCAGCGGTCGCGCGGCCGCCTCCTCGAGCAGGTCGCAGAAGATCACGATCAGGCTGCGCTTGGCGCCCTCGACGGTCTGGAAGGCGAGCTCGTAGTCGGCGTCGACGGGGCGCGGCTCGAGGTCGAAGAGCGCGCGCACGACGGCGTCGCCGCCGGCGCGGCGCGGCGGCAGGCGGCGGCGGATCTGGTCGTCGAAGGCGACGACGCCGCAGCGGTCGCCGACGACGTCGGCGACGAGCGCGACGCTGACCGCGGCGTCGATGGCGGCGTCGAGCCGGGTGCGGTCGGTGAGCGGGGCGGACATCAGCCGGCCGGCGTCGATCAGGAGCTGGACCTCGCGGTCCTGCTCGACGCGGAACTGGTTGCTCATCGGCCGGCCCGTGCGGTCGGTGGCGCGCCAGTTGATCTGGCGGACGTCGTCGTCGGGCGAGTAGTCGCGGATCGACTCGAAGTCGGTGCCGAGGCCGAGCGGCCCGCGTGTCAGCCGGCCCTGGTCGCGGAAGCGGCCCTGGCGGACGGCGAGCGCGAGCCGGCGCGCGGCGGGCAGGTCGGGGTAGACGAGCACCTCCTCGGGCTGCTCGCCGCGGTGATGCCAGCGGCCGAGCTTCAGCGGCCCCTCGGTGCGCGCCGCCACGGCGCCGAGCGTATGGCGGCCGCGCCGCAGCGGCGTGAGGCGCGCGTCGAGCGTCCCGTCGGCCTCGCGCGGCTCGAGCGCGAGGTCGGGCGGGATCGGCTGGCGCACCCGGATCGAGCCGGCGCCCGCGGGGGCGGCGTCGACGATGAGCGGGGTGGCGACGCCGCGGGCGAGGATCGGCGGGACCCGCCGCTCGATCCGCGGCCGCGCGCGGACCGCGAGCGCGTCTACGAGCGTGGCCGCCGCCAGGGCGAGCGCGAGGAGCAGGCCGACGGTCGGGCCGAGGGCCACGGTGAGCAGCGCGATGACGGCCAGCACCGCCGCCGCTCGCGGCGACGGGCTCACCGCGGTACCGGGACGTCCCCGAGCGCCGTGCGCACGGCGTCGTCGGGGCCGTAGCGCTCGAGCTCCGCCTCCGGGGTCAGCACGAGGCGGTGGCGCATGACGGGGGTCGCCATGCGCGAGACGTCGTCGGGCGTCACGTAGTCGCGACCCGCCAGCCGCGCGGCCGCCCGCGCGGCGCCGAGCAGGTGGACCGCGGCGCGCGGGGAGGCGCCGAGCTCGACGCTCGGCAGCTCGCGGGTGCGCCGGACGACGTCGACGACGTAGCGCGCGACCTCCTGCTCGACGCGCGTGGCGTCGACTTCCGCCCGTGCCTCGCGCAGCGTGTCCGCGCTCGCGACCGGCCGGACCGCGTCGAGGTCCCCGGCGCCGACTCCGCGGCGCGCCAGCCCGAGCATCCCGACCTCTTCGTCTGCCGACGGGTAGCCGACGTTGAGCTTCACGAGGAAGCGGTCGAGCTGCGCCTCGGGCAGCGCGTAGGTGCCTTCGTACTCGAGCGGGTTCTGCGTCGCGACGACGAGGAACGGGTCGGGCAGCGGCTCCGGGCGGCCTTCGACCGACACCTGCCGCTCCTGCATCGCCTCGAGCAGCGCGGCCTGGGTCTTGGGCGGGGTGCGGTTGACCTCGTCGGCGAGCAGCACGTTGGTGAACACTGGGCCGCGCCGGAACGCCAGCTCCCCGCCGCGCAGCGTGACGTTGCCGGTGAGGTCGGAGGGGAGCATGTCGGGCGTGAACTGCACGCGCCGGAACTCGACGCCGAGCGCCCGCGCGACCGCGTTGGCGAGCAGCGTCTTCGCCACGCCGGGCGGGCCCTCGAGCAGCACGTGACCGCCGAGGGCGGAGGCGGCGAGCAGCGTCGCCACCGTCTCGCGCTGACCGACGACCACCTTCGCCACCTCGGCGGCGACCGCGTCGTGGAGCTCGCGCATCACGTCGCCACCCGGCGAGCTCGCTTCATGTCCCTCCATCTGAAGTCCTCCTGTCGGGTCCCGCCAAAGCCGCCAATGCCCGCCCGGTCGCGACCACCGCCTCGTCGTCCTCCGCGCGACCGCTCAGCGCGCGGGCCTCGTCCTCGGCCAGCCCGGCGCCGCGCGCCGCCGCGAGCCATGCCTCGTCGGGGGCATCCTCGCGCAGACCCGCGCGGCGGGCGAGCCGGCGGCGCGCCTCTTCGCGGACGGGGGCGACCGCGGCCTCGCGCTCCTTTCCGCGCGCCATCGTGGCGGCGAGCGCGTCGACGTAGGCGCGGCGCGGCGGTGGCAGGTCGCGGTGCTCGCGCTCGGGCGGCCCGAGGCGGCGGCCGCGCGCGACCATGAACACGAGCGCGGCGAGCAGCAGGCCGAGCAGCGCCCAGCCGAAGCGGGCGGGGATCGCGGCGAGCCCGCGCTGCGGCCCGTAGCCGTGCACGCTCTCGACGAAGGTGAGCGGGCCGCGGCCGCTGAGGGCGAGCGCGAAGGCGGCGTTGTCGTCCTCGTCGAGCAGCCGGTTCTGGAGCGGCGAGGTGTCGGCCAGCAGCACGATCCGCCCGTTGCCGACGCGGCGCACGATCAGCAGCGAGCCCTCGTCGCCGGCAAGCGCGCCGTCCGCCCTCCAGCGGCCGTCGCCGGAGGTCTTCACGCGCGCGACGCCGGTCGTCTCCGGCTCGGTCGCCTTGGCCTTCACGGTCTCCGGCCCGTCGCCGTCCCACCCGGGCGGCGGTGCGTCGAGCAGCGTGGCGACCCAGCCGCCCGGCTCGCCGCCGGCGATCACGCGGCCGCCGCCCTCGGCGAACGTCCGCAGCGCGCGCGCCTCGTCGCGGCTCAGCGCCGCGGCGTCCATCACCGCGATCGTGCCCTCGCCGCCCAGCGTGGCGTCGGCCGGCGAGTCGCGCAGCGCGCGCACGCGGATCCCGTTGCGCTTGGCGAGCTCCGCCCAGGCGGCGAGGCCCTCCGGCTTCGTCGCGAACGACGACGAGGCCGTGCCGCTCGGGCTCGGCGCGACGGCGTCGATCAGCGCTCCGATCACGTTGATCCCGACGAGGATCGCGAGCACGGCGAGCCCCGCTCGGGCGGCCGCGCTCTTGGGCAGCGGGATGCGGCTCATCGCGCCTCGCTCAGCACGCGCTGCCAGCCCTCGCGGCTCGCCGCCTCGTCCGACTCGCGGGCTGACCGACCGCCGTAGGCGATCTCGTCGAAGTCCGCGCCGATGCGGTCGAAGGTGGGGGAGAAGATCGTCTCGGCGACCTCGCCGGTGGTCAGTGACGGCCGGTACTCGATCAGCTCGCGCGCGTCGAGTCGCAGCAGTCCGGCGCGGAAGCGCAGGCGGACCGCGGTCTCCCACTCGCTCGTCGGCGGCGGCGCGGTCGGCCTCGCGCTCGAGTGCCACGGGGTCGTCTCGCTCAGGACTGCGGGCGCGAGCGGCCCGTGCCGCGGCGGCGCCGCGGCGGCGGATCGACCCGCGTGCGAGCAGCGCCGCTAGGAGCAGGACGAGCACGCCGAGGATGACGAAGAACAGCGGCCGCCCGCCGGGCATGTCCACGGCGATGTCGTCGATGAAGTCCGTGATCGGCTGCAGCCGATCACCGAGCCAGCGCAGCAGGCCCCGGAACGGGCGCGGCACCTCGCTGCCCCGGAATCGCCGCTCCTGCAGGATCTCGCGCGCCTGCGCGCGCGACGCGGACGCGTCCGGCTGCGCCTGGGCGAGCGCGACCGGTGCGGGCAGCGCGCTCAGCAGCACCGTGGCGACCAGGGCCGCCACGGCACCCGGGCGCCACCGCCGGCTCAGCTCGATGTCCCTCCGTCGTCCTCGCGGCGCTCCGGCGGCGGGCTGGGCGCGAGCGGGTCGCCGCTCTGGAGGCCGCCGGGCGGCGGCGACTGAGGTGGCTGCTCCTGAGGCGGCGGCTCCGGCGCCGACCCAAACCCGGGCGGCGGCGTCGACGACGGCGGGGCCTGCGGCGGCGCGAAGCCTCCGCCCGGCGCCGGTGGCGCGTAGCCGCCCTGCTGGCCCTCGTAGCCGCCGAGCCCGCTCGAGGCGGCCACGCTCTCCGCGCTCGTCGAGCTCGACCCGACGCCGCGAGCGAGCAGGTGGATGTCGAAGCCCTCGTTCCGCACGCGCAGGTCGTAGTAGATGATCGTCAGCACCGCCGCGAACAGCGGCAGCGTGATCAGCGACGACAGGGTGTTGATGATCGTCGTCAGCACGGCGGCGGCGAACTCGTTGTCCAGCGATGCGACGAACGCCGCGCCCAGCAGCACGCCCAGGATCCCGCTGATCACCAGCACGATCAGGTACATCACGAGCAGCGCGCCGAACGTCGGCCACCAGCGTCCGCGCACGAGCTTGAACGAGCGCCCGAGCGCAGCCACCGGCCCCAGGCCCTCCGCCATCAACGCCGGGTAGCTGACCGACCAGGCCACCGAGAGCCAGATCCCGGGCAGGATCAGCAGGATGAACGGGATGATCAGCCCGACGACGTAGAGGATCGAGAGCACGATCAGCGGCACCACCCGGCTCGCCGCGAACGACAGCGACTCGCCCACCGTCGGCTTCTCGCCCAGGTAGGTGGACGACACCGCGCGGAAGCACGCGGCCGCCGCGATCGTGGTCAGCACGAGGCTGAGGAGCGCCACCAGCAGCTGGCCGGCCGCCGCTGTGCCGGTGCTGACGTCGTTCGTCGCGACGTCGAGGTTGAACGCGTTGTCGCTCGTCGACGCCCTGATCAGCGTGTCGAGGATGTTCAACGGCAACGCCACGACGAGCACGCACAGGGCGAGCGTGCCGAAGCTCTGTCGAACGACCTTGAATGCTGCGTCGAGCACCTCGCCGACGCTCAAAGGCCGCAGCTGCGGGGCAAACTGAGTGGTGGACATGGCGGCGACCTTAGTTGTTGGGGGACAGGCCGTGCTCCAACGCGCCCTTCACACTCGCATCCAGCGCATTGAGGCGGTACAAGGCGAGCGCCTCGGGCGAGCCGAAGCGCCCGCCCGGGGCGGCGGACGGCCCGTGATGGCACAGCACGCAGTGCGCGAGCGCCAGCCGCCGCGTCTCGTCCAGGCCGGCGGAGCGCTGGTCGAGCAGCCGCTGGCCGAGCACGACGTGCCCCAGCAGCCGCCCCTCCTCCGACAGCCCGATCTCGGCGCCGTAGGTGAACTCGCGCGTCTTGCCGAGGTCGTGCACGAGCGCGGCGGTCACGAGCAGGTCGGAGTTCAGCCGCGGGTGCAGCACGCACGCCTCGAGCGCCAGCGTCGCCACCGCGACCGTGTGCTCGAGCAGCCCGCCGAGGTAGGCGTGGTGCCCGTTGCGCGAGCACGGCGCGCGCCGCCACTCGGCGCGCAGCGCGTCGTCGCCGAGCAGCTGCTCCAGCAGCGCCGCGTAGGCGGGATCGTGGACCTCGCGCGCGAGATGCTCGAGGAAGCCGTCGAGCTCGTCGACGTTGCGGTAGGCGACGGGCAGGAACTCGGCGGGATCGGCCTCGTCGGCGCGCGCGATCTCGAGCACCTCGACCTGCAGCTCGTCGCGGAACCGTTCCACGCGCCCGCGCACGCGCACGAGCTCGCCGCGGTCGAAGCGCCCGGCGAGCACGTCGGCGTCCTTGAACGCGCGCCCGGGCATCGCACCAGTGCGATCGCGCAGCTCGAGCGCGAGGTAGGGCGTGCCGGTCCGCGCGAGCAGCCGGTCCTTGCGCGTGCACGCGTAGACACCGGCAATCTCGTCGCCCGGCCGCAATGACGTGATAGCGGCCACGCGCCGATGATGGCCAGCGCGCCGGACGTGACCCGCTACCGTGGACGGGGATGCAGCCCCTCCGATGGGAGCGCCGCCCGGATGGCCTCAGGGCCCCAGCTCTCGTGTGCGCGTTCAAGGGCTGGAACGACGCCGGAGAGTCCGCCACTGCCGCGCTTTCCTTCCTCGGCACCGCGCTCGACGCCACCCGCTTCGCCACGATCGATCCCGAGGAGTTCGTCGACTTCCAGTCCACGCGCCCGACGGTCCGCCTGCGCGACGGGCTGACGCGCCACATCGACTGGCCCGAGTTCGAGGTCTACGAGGCCCGGATCCCGCGCGCGCCGCGCGATCTGATCCTGCTCTCCGGCCCCGAGCCCGCGATCCGCTGGCGCACGTTCTGCGAGCAGGTCATCGACCTCTCCGAGGCGCTCGGCGTGCAGATGGTCACCTCGCTCGGCGCGCTGCTCGCCGACGTGCCGCACTCGCGCCCGGTGTCGGTCACCGGCATCGCCTCGGACGAGTCGCTCGTCCAGCGCCTCGGCCTCGGCGCCTCGCGCTACGAGGGCCCGACCGGGATCGTCGGCGTCCTGCAGGCCGCCGCCTCCGACGCCGGCCTCCCCGCCGCCTCCCTGTGGGCCGCGGTGCCGCACTACGTCGCGGTCGTGCCGAACCCGAAGGGCGCGCTCGCGCTGCTGCGCAAGCTGGAGACGCTCGTCGGCGTGACCGTCGACGCGACCGAGCTCGAGTCGAGCGCGGGCGACTACGAGCGCCAGGTCTCCCGCGCGGTCGAGATGGACCCCGACGTCCAGGCCTTCGTCGAGCGCCTCGAGCGCGCCGCCGACGAGGAGGACGCCACGCCCGACCCCGGCGACCTGCCCTCAGGAGACCTGCTGGCGCGGGAGTTTCAGCGGTTCCTGCGCCAGCGTGGCGCGGATCAGCCCTAGGCGAACGTCAACGGCGGCTGGGTAGGGAAGCGGGGTTCTAGCCGCGGCGGCATCGACGATTTCGTTCATATCGACCGGCTCCGGCGGGTCAGGGGAACGAAACGTGCTCCACAGGGCACCTAACGTTCCTCTGCCTCGTGGCGACCGGTTGAAAGGAACGAAATCGGCACCCCGAACCCCAGCCCTACCCAGCCGCCGTTGACCTTCAGGCCGGCACGGGCGCCGGCTCCGCGGCCGCCGCGATCGCCAGCCGCACCCGCGCCCGCATCCACACGAGGCCGACGCACGCCGCGATCACCGGCACGCCGCCGGCGTAGACGAGCGTCCAGCGCGCGCCGAGCGCGCTGATCGCGATCCCGCCCAGCGTCAGCGCGACGAGCTCGGCGCCGTTGCGCAGCCCGTTGAACGCCGCGAACGCGCGGCCGCGGAGCCGCTCGGGCGCGCGGTGGTGGATCAGCGTTCGCGCGAGCACGTTCTTCGTGCCGTGCGAGATGCCGCCGAACAGGTAGCCGGCGATCGCCAGCCACACCATCGGCCACAGCGCCGGCACCGCGATCCCGAGGCCCTGCGCCGCGACCGCGGCGACCGCCACGCACGCCATCGAGCCGATCCGGAAGCGCGGGGCGACCACGAGCGCGCCGAGCGCCATGCCCGCGCCCCACGTGGCCATCAGGATCCCGTAGCCGGCGCCGCCCATGTGCAGGTTGTCGTCGGCGAAGAACAACGCGGCCGCCGGCGTCGCGGTCATCAGCAGCAGCGACACGAAGACGATCCCGACCACCGGCGCCAGCTCGTGGTCGCGGGCGAGGAAGTCGATCCCGTCGCGCATCCGCTCGCGCGCCGCGTGGGCGTGCGGCGCCCACTCGATCCGCATCGCCGCGGAGACCGCGGCGAGCACGAGGAACGTCCCGGCGTTGGCGAGCAGCGCGAACGTCGTCCCGCCGGTCGCGGCGAGCACGCCGCCGGCAGCCGGGCCGAGGATGAAGCCCGCGTAGCGCGCGAACTCGACCTGGCCGTTGGCGCTCGCGAGCGCGCGCTCGCCCGCCACGCTGCGGCAGCAGCGCGAACTCCGCCGGCATCGCGACGGCGTTGAGGCAGCCCATCAGCGCGACCAGCGCGAGGATCAGCGCCAGCCCGTCGGCGAACGCCAGCGCGCCGGACAGCGCCGCCGCAGCGAGCGAGCTCAGGATCAGCAGCCGCCGCGGCGACCAGGTGTCCGCCAGGAGCCCGGCAGGCCCCGCCAATAAGGCGGCCGGGCTCCACATGGCGACGAACAGCGCGGCGACCGCCACGCCCGTCCCGCCGCGCTGTTCCACCAACAGCGCGAGCGGCACGAGCGCGACGCGGTCGCCGAGCGATGAAAGCCCGACCGCCGAGACCAGAAGGCGAAGGTCTCGCGCGGTGGCCATCGGGGGCAAAGACGACGCCCCCCGGCGGACTATTCCCGAGAGTGATTCGGCGCGCGGGCGAGTTGCGCGTAGAGCACGCCGCCGAGCAGGAAGTACGCCGTGATCACGACGCCGGTGGCGCCGTCGCCGTCGAGCGAGCCGTCGGCGATCCAGCGGCCGATGCCGACCACGACGCCGAGCAGCAGCGCGGCCGCGCCGAGGCGCGCGAGCAGGAGGAGGCGGCGGCTGCGGCGCCCGGACAGGAAGCCGTAGGCGACGGCGGCGCCGCCCAGGCCGAGGACGGCGATGAAGGCGATGTACGCGCCCGCGGCGAGGTCCGGCTCGTCGGCGGCCCAGTAGAAGTGGACGATCGCGAAGACGACGCCCCACACCACCGTGGCGAGGGCGATGCGATGGGGAGTGAGGGGAGAGGGCATACCCTCCAAAGTACGCATAGTGGCAGTGACTGTCAAATGCGTGTAACTGTCACTTGAGACGATACGATGCCTGCATGTCGCTCCGGGAGCGCAAGAAGGCCGACACCAGGGCCCGCGTGATGGCGGTCGCTCTCCAGCTGTTCGCCGAGCGCGGCTTCGGGCCGACCACCTGCGAGGAGATCGCGGCCGTGGCCGACGTCGCGCCGCGGACCTTCTTCCGCTACTTCCCGACCAAGGCGGACGTCCTGTTCGGCGATCACGACGACCTGCTCGAGGCCCTGCGCGAGGCGTTCGCGACCCGGGCGCCCGAGGAGCCTGTCGTGCGGGTGGTCAGACGGTGGGCGCAGGAGGGCCTCGACCACCTGGTCGTCAACCCGTCGCGCTACCTGACCCGCTCGGGCCTCGTCGCCTCGATCCCCGCCGCGCACGCGCGCAGCCGCCAGCTCGACGCCGAGTTCGAGGACGTCATCGCCGCCGCGATCGCCGGCCCCGGCGCGCCCACCGACATCGGCGCGTGCTTGACGGCGAGAGCTGCCTGGGGCGCCACGCGCGCCGCCCGGGACGTCTGGCTCGCCAGCGACGGCGAGCTCGACCCCCGCCGGCTCGTCGACGAGGCGTTCGACCTCCTCGAGCGCGGCCTCTAGAGCAACGACGCGGCCGCGATCGCCATCCACAGGATGCTGGTGACGTAGAGCGCGCGCTCCGCGATCCCGAACACGCCCTCCAGCCCCGGGGCGAGCCCCGTGACCAGCGTGGCGATCGCGCTGATCCCGACCGCGGTGCCCAGCGGTCCGAGCACGCCGGGCGCACCGGCCCAGTCGATGCTCGTCGCGGCGAACGCGATCGAGGTGAACGCGATCGCCGCCAGCGCCAAGTGGATCCGGCCCTCGGGCGTGTACGGCGGCGGGTTGCGATCGGTCATGAAGCCCGCGATCGTGATCCGGCTCGCCCCGTACGCGTACAGCCAGCCGAGCGAGTCGGCGTCGGTGTCCGCGCGCAGCTCGATCGCGAGCGCGATCCCCGCGATGCCGAGCGCGATCACCTGCTCGCGGTAGGCGACGTGCCACTCCGTCGTGCCGAAGTCGCTGACCGCGTTGCGCGCGGGCGACAGCCCGGTCGGCGCGAGGTGCAGGCGCACGAGCAGCACGGCGGCGACCGCGAGGGCCGCGAGGACGACGATGCTCACCGTTCAGCGGCCGGGCAGGCGATCCGGTAGTCGCACATCGAGCACGCCGCGTAGGACGGCGTCGGCTCGAAGCCCTGGCCCTGGATCCCGTCGGCGACCTCGAGCACCGTGTCGGTGATCCAGTCGCGGTCGGCCTCGTCGCGCTCGACCGGGACCTTCTCGTCGTCGAGCACGTAGTAGTAGGCCTGGTGGGCGGCCTCGAGCGACCACGCCTCGCGCGCGCCGACGGCATACAACGAGAGCTGCACGTCCTCGCGCAGCTGCGCAGCGGTCTTCGGGCGCCCGGTCTTGTAGTCGATCAGCTCGTAGCCGCCGTCCGGCAGCCGGTCGACGCGGTCCACGCGCCCGCGCAGCAGGTGCGGGCCCATCTTGAACTGGAAGGCCTTCTCGAACCAGACCGGCTCGCCCTCCTCGCCCTGGAAGCGCTCGTGGTAGCGGATCAGCGAGTTGGTGGCCTTCTGGCGCAGCTGGCGCTCCTCCTCGGACTCGCCGAAGCCGCCGCGCCGCCAGCCCGCCTCGAGCAGGCCGAGCAGCTCGGGCAGCGAGCGCGACACCACCCCGCCGGCGTGGAAGCGCTCGAGCACCTGGTGGACGAGGATGCCGAAGCGCTGGTTGAGCGTCGGCTCGCTGGGGATCCGGAACACGCGCGCGAACTTGTACTTCAGCGGGCAGGTCCGGTACGTCTCGATGTCCGACGCCGACAGCATCAGCCCGTCGCCGCGCCGGGGCAGGAAGGACTCGAGCGACGGCTCGCTGCGCGCCGCCACCGCCCGCGCGCGCAGGCCCTCGTCGCGCTCGGCGTCGAGCAGGTACTCGTCGAGCGCCGAGGTCTCGAAGATCTCCCGCTGCTCGGCGGTCGACGCCTGCAGCAGCCCCGCGTTGATCTCCGGCAGCGCGTCGGTCACCGACATGCCGCCGGGGCCGGTGCGCTCGAGCAGCGCGGCGAGCTTGATCAGCTCGAGGTAGCGCACGACGGCGTGGGAGACGTCGAGGTCGGTGTCGAAGCGCAGCTCGCCGAGCCGCCCGCCGACCTGGGAGACGGTGGTCAGCAGCTCGTCGCGCAGCAGCCGGAACGTCGACTGCAGCGTCTCGGCGGGCCCGAACAGCTCCTCGCGCTTCTCCTCCCACTCGCCGCCGACCGCCTCGCGCGCCTCCTCGGCGAACGGGGAGGGGCCCTGCGCGGCGCCGCGGTCGGTGGTCTCCGGATAGGCGAGCACGAGCCGCCGCCGCGCGCGCGTCATCGAGGTGTGCAGCAGCCGCCGCATCTCGGCGATGTGGGCGCCCTTGGAGTCGGCGGGCAGCGCCTCCTTGAGCAGCGCGTCGGGGATCGGCTCGAGCGTGCGCCGCCGCGGGCCCGGCATGCGCGCGCCCATCAGGCCGAGCACGTAGACGTGGTCGAACTCGAGCCCCTTGGCGGCGTGCATCGCCATCACCTGGACGCCGACCGGGCGGTCGCCGGCCACCGCCTCCTCCTCGCGCAGCCCGGCCTCGGCGACCGCGGCGATCGAGCGGGCGAACTCGCGCGCGGTGGCCTGCGGGGCGCGGCGCACGTAGGCGGAGGCGAGCTCGGCGAACTTGGCGAGGTTGACGAGCCGCTCGACGACCTCGACCGAGGCGGCGAACAGCAGCTGCCGGCGCAGTCCGAGCCGCTCGATCAGGCGGTGGACGTAGAGGTCGGGGCGGGCGGAGTCGAGCGCCGCGGAGGCGGCCCGGTAGAGCTTGAAGAACGTGCGGATGCGCTCGCGCGCCTCCGGCGGGATCTGCGGCGACTCGAGCGCGGCGCCGAGCGCGGCGACCATGTCGAGCTTGCGGCGGCGGGCGATCTGGGTGCAGCGCGCGATGTCGATCGCTCTGAGCTCCACGGGCGGGCGTGCGAGCGCGCGCACGACGGCGCCGGCGTCGCCCGGGTCGACGAGCAGGCGCAGCCACGCCAGCAGGTCGCGGACCTCGGCGCGCTGGAAGAACGCCGCCGCGCCCGCGAGCCGGTGCGGCACCGCGCGCTCCTCGAGCGCCACCGCCACCGCCTGGCCCTCGTTGCGGACCGAGCGGACGAGCACGCAGACGTCCTCGGGCGCGACGTCCTCGCGCGCGACCAAGCGCTCGATCTCGGCCGCGACGGTCTGGGCCTGGGCGCGCTCGTTGCCGCACTGCCAGAACGCGACCTCGCCGCCGGGCTCGCCGCGCAGCTCCTTCTCGATCCGGTCCGGCACGGGGGCGGCGACCGCATGCGCCGCGACGAGGATCCGCTCCGGGCAGCGGTGGCTCTCCTCGAGCCGCACGACGGTCGCCTGCGGCCAGTCGGCCTCGAAGTCGCGCAGGTTCTTGGCGGCCGCGCCGCGCAGGCGGAGGATCGCCTGGTCGTCGTCGCCGGCCGCGCTGACCTGGCCGTGCTCGCCGGCCAGCAGCTTGAGCAGCAGGCCCTGGGCGAAGTTCGCGTCCTGGAGCTCGTCGACGAGCACATGGCGGAAGCGGTCGGTGACCCGCGCGCGCACGCGCGGCTGGGTCCGCAGCAGGCGGAAGGCGTCGAGCACGAGGTCGCCGAAGTCGCGCGTGCCCGACTCCTGCAGCCAGCGATCGTGGGCGGCGTAGATGGCGGCGAACTCGCGCTCGCGATCGGCCTCGGGGCCGAGCGTCTCTGCCCAGGCGCCGTAGTCCTCGTGCGAGACGAGCTCGTCCTTGAGGCGGTCGATGCGCGCGACGATCGAGCCGATCAGCTGGCTCGGGTTGCCGCGGATGTCGTGCTGGGCGAGCGGCAGCTCGTCGATGCGCTCGAGCAGCATCGCCAGGCGGTCCGCGGGGGTGACCGGCGTCGCGAACGGGTCGAGCCCCGCCTCGAGCGCCTCGTCGTGCAGGACGTGGGCGCAGAAGCCGTGGACGGTGGTGGCGGTGATCTCCTCGAAGCCGCCGTCGAGCCCGGACTCGAGGCGCTCGCGCAGGGCGTCGGCGGCGGTTTGGGAGACGGTCAGCGCCAGGATCGACTCGGGCGAGAAGCCCTGCTCGCCCACCAGCCAGGCGAAGCGCTCGCACAGCACGGTCGTCTTGCCGGTCCCGGCGCCCCCCAGGACGAGCAGCGGGCCGCCTGGGTGCGTGACGGCCTCGAGCTGGCGGGGGGTCAGCGACACCACCGTAGGATAGGCCCGGTGGGGGTACCGAATCGCGTGCAAGACACGGACTGGCTGGAGCTCTGCCGGCGTGCCACCGACGCGCTGCGCGGGATCCTCGCCGACAGCCCCACCACCGAGCAGCGCGTACGCGAGGTCGGGACGCGCGGCGAGGGCGGCGACCGCACGCTGGTGATCGACGCCGCCGCCGAGGACGCGGTGTTCGTGGAGCTCTCGCGCCTGCACGACGAGGGGCTGCGCTTCACCGCGGTCAGCGAGGAGCGGGGGACCGTCGACTTCGGCGATCCCGACACGCTCGTGGTGGTCGACCCGATCGACGGCTCGGTCAACGCCAAGCGCGGGCTGCCGCACCACTCGATCTCGATCGCCGTCGCCCACGGCGACACGATGGCCGACGTCTTCTTCGGCTACGTCTACGACTTCGGGCCGCAGGAGGAGTGGATCGCGCGGCTCGGCAAGGGCGCGTGGCTGAACCGGGCGCTGCTGTCGCGGGCGGCCGGCGAGCGCCGCGGGCACGACGGGCGGCTCGAGCTGCTCGGCATCGAGTCCGCCGACCCGCGCTGGGTGCGCGACGCCGCCGACGCGCTGGCCGAGAGCTGTTACCGCCTGCGGGCGCTCGGCACGATGGCCTCGACGGTCTGCCAGGTGGCCGCGGCGCGGCTCGACGGCATGGTCTCGCTCAAGCGCTGCCGCGCGGTCGACGTCGCCGCGGCGCAGCTGATCGTGCGCGAGGCGGGCGGCTTCGTGGCCTTCCCGTGGTGCGACGACCCGCTGGGCGCGCCGCTCGACATCCCGCCCCACTCGCCGATCGTGGCGGCGCGGACGGCGGCCACGCTGGCCGAGCTGGCCCGCGTGCCACCATCTCCTACGTGATCGATTGGAAGCTCGCCACCACCGTCGCCGAGGGCATCGCCGGGCTCAAGTCCGCGCCTGAGTCGACCGCGTTCGAGCACGTCGCCGGCCCGACCGAGGAGGCCGCGCGGCTGGTCTCGGCATACACCGGCTTGGTCGCCACCGAGCTGCCGCACCCCGAGCCGCTCGACCGCCCGCTCTGGATCCAGGCCAACCTGACGTCGCTGAAGACCGTGCTCGACCCGGTCGCGGCGCGGCTCGGCTCGGGCATGGGGCCGCTGTCCGGCGCCGTCGGCGCCGCCGGCGGCGCGCTGCTCGGCATCGAGGTCGGGGCGGTGTCGGGCATCCTCGGCCAGCGCGTGCTCGGCCAGTACGAGTTCCCGATCCTCGAGCCGGAGACGCCCGCGCGGCTGCTGTACGTCTCGCCCAACCTCGCCCAGGCGGCCGTGAGCCTCGAGGCGGAGAGCGAGGAGCTGGTGCGCTGGGTCGCGCTGCACGAGATCACGCACGCGCTGCAGTTCGGCGGCGTGCCGTGGCTGCGGCCGCACCTCGCCGGCCTGGTGCGCGAGCTGCTCGGCGGGCTCGACGTCGACCCGGGGCGGCTGCTCAAGGTCCCCGACAGCTCCGATCTGCGCGGCCTGATGGACAAGCTGCGCGAGGGCGACATCGCAACGCTGATCGTCGGGCCCGAGCGCCGCATGGTGCTCGACGCGATGCAGGCGTTCATGGCCGTCCTCGAGGGCTACGCCGAGCACGTGATGGACGCGGTCGGCGCCGAGATCCTCCCGAACCTCCCGCAGCTGCGCGGCGCGATGGACCGCCGCCGCCGCGACCGCTCCGGCCTGTTCCGCATCTTCGAGAAGCTGATCGGGATGGACATGAAGATGCGCCAGTACGAGCTCGGCAAGCAGTTCTGCGACGCCGTCACCGAGGTCGGCGGCATCGCGGCGCTGAACCGCGTGTGGGAGGAGCCGGCCCAGATGCCGACGCTGGCCGAGCTCGACGATCCGCACGGCTGGGTGGCCCGCACGGGCCCCGCGCGCGCCGCGTAGCTGCGGCGCGAACGTCAAAGGCGGCTGGGTAGGGAAGCGAGGGTTGAACCGCCGCGGCGGAAACCGGCGGGGTTGTCCTGCCTAGGGGCCGCCTGGCGACCCGAGAACAGGACGGTCGTCCTGGTTTGCCATCGGTATGCGATGGCAGGGCAGGACAACCCTCCCGATCCCGGCCGAACCCAGCCGCCGTTGACGTCCATCGGCGCTGCCGCGAACGCACCAGATCGCCCTTGAACCCTCGCGAGAGCCCGCTATGGTGGGTCTCCGAGGCAAGAACACGTGTTCGCATTGTCACGAAGTCGCGACCGTTTCTTGGCTCTCAGCGGGGCTTTTGTTACCTCCGTGTAACAAGGTCCCGGCAGGGGTTTACAAACGTGTGTTCGCTGGGTACACTTCAACCTAACGGACTTAGAACTAATATCGTTACTGAGAGAAGCAACGAGAGGGGCTACACCTCACATGGCCACCACCACCGGCACCACCACCACCAACAACACGTCTGCTGCGAAGCGCAGCGCCGCCGCCAAGAAGGCTGCTGCCACGCGTAAGCGCACCACGCGCACCCGCAGCACCACGCGCTCGACGGCCGCCAAGTCGCCGTCGAAGACCACCGGTCGTCGCACGCGTACCACCGCGCAGAACAAGACGCGCGAGGCCGCCAAGGCTCAGGCCACCGCTGCCAAGACGACGGCAAAGCAGGGTCGCAACGTCGCCGAGCGCGCCGGACTGATCTACGTCGGCGCTGTGCTGGAGGCGCGTGACCGCGTCACCGGCGTCGCCACCGACATCAGCCGAGACGCTCACGAGCCGCCGCGGGGTCACCCTGCGCCGCCTCGAGCGCCGTGGCTCGACGGAGACCCGCAAGGCGCGCACGCGTGCCGAGCGCCTGATCCGTCGCAGCGAGCGCCGCTTCGAGCGTGAGACGAACGCTGTCTCGCGTGAGGCCGGCCGTCGGAACAACGTCGTGACCGCTCAGGTCGCCACCGTGTCGGGCCGCGTCGAGGACGCGATCCAGACCGGCGTCGCCGCGGGCGAGCGCGTCATCACCAACGTCCAGAAGCAGCTGGCGTAGGGGAACGGACTTCCCCCGAACCGGCCGCGAGGAGAGGGCCGGGGCTCGGGTAAGGCTGCCAGACCTCATATCTCGTCTGGCAGAGAAGCACCCTCTCCTCCCTCAACCGTCGGGGCGTCGCAGTATTGGGCGCCCCGTCGGTCTTTAACACCACCGTCTCTATCCTTGGAGCTATGCCGACCGAGTCCCAAATCCGCGAAGCGCTCAAGGCCGTCATCGACCCCGAGCTGCGGCGCGACATCGTCGAGCTCGAGATGGTCCGGTCGATCGCCATCAAGGACGGCGGCGTCGCCGACGTCACCGTCTCCCTGACCACCCCCGGCTGCCCGATCAAGAGCCACTTCCAGACCTCCGTGGTCAAGGCTGTGACCGGCGTCGAGGGCATCACCCACTGCAACGTCGGCTTCGACGTGCTGTCCGACCAGGAGAAGGGCGCGCTCCAGCGCAAGCTCGGCCGCCCCGGTGGCCTGCCCGAGGGCTCGCTCGCCGCCGTGCAGAACGTCATCTGCATCGGCTCGGGCAAGGGCGGCGTCGGCAAGTCCTCGCTGACCGTCAACCTCGGCGCCGCGCTGGCGGCCGACGGCAAGCGCGTCGGCGTGCTCGACGCCGACGTCTGGGGCTACTCGATCCCGCGCATGCTCGGCCTCGGCGCCGACAAGCCGCGCGTCAACGGCGAGCGCAAGATCATCCCGATGGACGCCCACGGCCTGAAGGTCATGTCGATCGGCTTCTTCGTCAAGGAGGACGAGGCCGTCGTGTGGCGCGGCCCGATGCTCCACAAGGCGCTCACGCAGTTCCTCGAGGACGTCGCGTGGGGCGAGCTGGACTACCTCCTGATCGACCTTCCGCCCGGCACCGGCGACGTCTCGATGACGCTCGCCCAGCTGCTGCCGCAGGCGAAGTTCGTGATCGTCACGACCCCGCAGGACGCGGCGCAGAAGGTCGCGCGCCGCTCCGCCGAGATGGCCGACAAGGTCAAGCTCGAGATCGCGGGCGTGATCGAGAACATGTCCGGCTTCACGACCCCGTCCGGCGAGCGCTTCGCGATCTTCGGCGAGGGCGGCGGCGGCCGGCTGGCCGAGGAGCTCCAGGTCCCGCTCCTGGGCACCGTGCCGCTGACGATGGCCCTGCGCGAGCAGTCCGACGCGGGTACCCCGCTCGTCTTCTCGGACCCCGACGACCCCGCGTCCCAGGGCGTGCGTCAGGCGGCCCGAGGGCTCGTGGCGCTGTCGCCGGTCGAGCTGCCGGTCATGCAGGACCCAGTGCCGCCCCCAGCGCCCCAGCCGGTCGGCATGTCGCTGCCGATGGCCTGAGCCCGCAGCGCCGCCTCGAGGCGGCGCTTGGCGCGGGCGTAGGCGCGGGCGCAGTAGAAGAAGATCACGGTCAGCAGCGTCGCCGTCAGCGCCGGGACGGCGAGCACCGCCACCGCCTCGGCGACCGTGTGCACGATCGCGCCGGAGCGCGGCACCCCGGGCTCGAACGGCTGCAGCTCCATCTGATGGACGGCGAAGCTCTGGACGATCAGGAGCGCGACGCCGGCGAATGCCCAGGCGCGCGGCACCGGCGTGGGGACCAGCGCGACGGTGAGCGTGGTCAGGATGAGGACGACGAGGTCGATCGAGGCCAGCGTCGGGGCCACGCCCCGAGATTACCCAGAGGGTCTACTTGCCCGCGTAGTACTGCGCGTTGATGCCCGCGAAGTTGGACCATTCCTCGGGGAGCTGGTCCTCGGCGAAGCACGCGTCGACCGGGCAGGCCTCCACGCAGGCATCGCAGTCGATGCACTCTTCGGGGTCGATGTAGAGCATCTCGACCTTGTCGTAGTCGGGCTCGTCGGGCGTCGGGTGGATGCAGTCGACCGGGCAGACCTCCACGCAGGAGTTGTCCTTGGTCCCGATGCAGGGCTCGGCGATGACGTAGGCCATTGCGCGGCATCATAGCCATCGTGCTTCTCCTTACCGGTGCCACCGGGCTCGTCGGCTCGGCCCTCCTGCGGAGGCTCACCGCGCGCGGTGAGCCGGTCCGCTGCCTCGTCCGCGATCCGCGCCGGCTGGGGCCTGAGCGGGTCCGCGTGCAGATCACGATCGGCGACCTCACCGACCCCCGCGCCTACCGCCAGGCGCTGCGCGGGACGCGCACCGTGGTCCACCTCGCGGCCTCGCCGCGCGACCAGCCGCACGCCACGATCGAGGAGCTCGCCGGCCTCGCCACGTGGCGGCTGCTGCGCGCTGCCGAGCAGGCCGGGGTCGACCATTTCGTCTTCTTCTCGGCGCTCGGCGCCTCGCCCGCGCACCAGAGCCGGCTGCACCGGGCGAAGGCGATCGCCGAGCAGGCGGTCGACGCCGCCGACCTGCGCACGACGACCTTCGCGCCGTCGCTCGTCTACACGCCGGGTGACCGGCGGCTGGCGCGGCTCGAGCGCCTGGCGTGGCTTCCGGCGGTGCCGCTCGCGGGCCTGGGGCGGGCGCGGACGCAGCCGATCTGGGCCGACGACGTCGCCGACTGCGTGATCGCCGCGCTCGACCACCCGCCGGGCGACGAGCAGCACCGGCGCTACGAGCTGGCGGGCCCTGACGTCCTGTCGCACCGCGAGATCGCCGAGCTCGCCCTGCGCGCCGCGCACCGCCGGCGCCGGCTCGTCCCGGTCCCCGCGCGGATCCTGCGCCCGCTCCTGCGCGGCTACGAAGTGCTCGCCGGCCCGACGGCGATGGCGACCTGGGAGGAGGCGGAGATGCTCAGCGTGACGATGCGCACGCCGCGCGGCACGGATGACGCCGAGGCGCTCGGCGTCCACCCGCGGGCGCTCGCCGCGGTCCTCGGCCTCTAGGGGCCCGTCGAAGAAGTCGGCACGCCCGGATGCCCACCGCGGCGCTCGTTCTTCGACGGACCCCCCTAATCAGCGGCCGGCTCGGGGCGCTGCGTGGCGATCGGCCGCGCGGCCTCGAGCTGCGAGGCGACCTGCAGCAGCGTGTCCTCGCCCAGCGGCTTGCCCACGAGGTGGGCGTTGGTCGGCAGCCCGTCGTCGCCGAAGCCGGCCGGGATCGAGATCGCCGGCTGCCCGGTGACGTTGAACAGCGCCGTGAACGGCGTGAACTGGCCGGAGCGGGCGAAGTCGGCCATCGGGTCCTCGCCGAGGCCGTCGCACTCGCCGATCAGCAGCGGCCGCTCGGCCAGGGCGGGCGTGAGCAGCACGTCGTACTCGGCGAAGAACGCGACGATGCCGCGTGCGAGGGCCTGCAGCTGGGCCATGCAGGCGAGGTACTCGATCGAGGTCATGCCGTTCGCGATCTCGGCGAGCGCCCGCGACAGCGGCTCGATCTCGTCGTCCTCCGGCGGTCGCCCGGCCAGCAGCTCGCCGTAGGTGATCTGGAGCGCGATCGCAGGCCCGAACGCGCCGGTGAACAGCCGCAGCGTGTCCTTGCCCGGCAGCGCGGGCGACGCCTCCTCGATCTCGTGGCCGAGCGCCGCGAGCAGGTCCGCCGTCTCGTGCATCCCGCGCATGCACTCCGGGTCGACATCGGCATCGAGCGCGTTCTCGGCCGTCATCGCGACCTTCAGACGGCCTGGGTCGCGGCGCGCGGACAGCGTGTAGGGCTCGGCGGGGCGGGGCGCCCACGTGGCGTCGCCGACCTCGTAGCCCGCGAGCACGTCGAGCAGCTGCGCGGTCTCGGCCACCGTGCGGGTCAGCACGCCGTCGGAGGCGAGGAAGGACTCGCCGAGGTCGGGCCCGCGCGAGATGCGCCCGCGGCTCGGCTTGAGCCCGACGAGCCCGCAGCAGGAGGCGGGGATGCGCAGCGAGCCGCCGCCGTCGTTGCCGTGCGCGACCGGCAGCATCCCGCCCGCGACGGCCGCCGCCGCGCCGCCGGAGGAGCCGCCCGGCGTGCGGTCGGTGTCCCACGGGTTGCGGGTCGGGCCGGTGTGGCGCGGCTCGGTCGTCGGCAGGATCCCGAACTCCGGCATGTTGGTGACGCCGACGATCACGAACCCAGCCTCCTGCAACCGCCGCACGAGGTACGCGCTATGACCCGGCCGGTGGTCGCCGAGGAACTTCGAGCCGAAGTTCATCGGCAGCCCGGCGACGGGCGTGTTGGCCTTGATCGCGATCGGGACGCCGGCGAACGGCCGCTCGTCGCCCGGCTCGATCGCGTCGGCGGCGGCCAGCGCGCCGTCGGCGTCGACCTCGACGAACGCGTTGAGCGTGGGATTGCGCTCCTCGATCCGCTCGAGCGTCGCGGTTACGACCTCGCGCGCCCGCAGCTCACCGCCCCGCACGTGGGCGGCGAGTTCCCCGACGCTCATAGCCATGAGGTCGCTCATCCGCGGGCGCCAGCCTAGATCACCCGGACGCCCCGTCAAAATCCCACGTTCCCGGTCATCGAACCTTTCGCAAGTAACCGGTTGAAGCCGTATGATCGGGTTATGGTTCCCGAAGTCCCCAACGGCCCGCTCACGAGCGGCGCGTCGTATTGGTACTGGCTCGGCGGGCGCCCGGCGCTCGATCTCGTGAACACGCGGCGCGAGCGCTGGCGGCGCAACGTCGAGTGCCTCGCGAGCGACCGCGACGCGGCGGGCTGGCTCGTCGCCGCCGATCTCCTGCCCGAGCCGATGGCGGCGCCGCGCGGGCTGATGCGCGAGGCGCAGGCGCTGCGCGAGGCGATCGACGCCGGCGTGCGCGCCGCGGTCGCCGGCGAGCCGACCGATCCCGGCGCAGTGCGGCTGATCGACGAGTGGCTCGCGCTGGCCGCCGCACGGCCCTCGTTCGCGCTGGGCGACGACGGGCTGCCCGTGCTCACTGAGCGCGAGCCGGCCGACTCGCCGCGGCGCGCGCTCGGCCTGGTGGCGCTCGACGCGGCGCGGATGCTCGGCGACGTGGAGCAGCGGGCGCGTATTCGCATCTGCGGCTCGGAGACGTGCTCGGCGCGCTTCTACGACCGCTCGCCCGCCGGCCGCCGGCGCTGGTGCTCGATGCAGGCGTGCGGCAACGTCGAGAAGGCGCGCCGCCACCGTGCGGCGAGCCGACCTGCCAAGGTTCCGGCCGCATGAGCGACGTCCAGTCCGGGCTCGAAGGCGTCGTCGCCTTCGCCACCGAGATCGCCGAGCCCGACCGCGACGGCGGCGCGCTGCGCTACCGCGGCGTCGACATCGAGGAGATCGTCGGCCAGGTGCCGTTCGAGCAGGTCTGGGGCCTGCTCGTCGACGGCACGCTCCAGCCCGGCCTCCCGCCCGCCGCGCCGCACCCGCTCGCGATCCGCTCGGGCGACCCGCGCGTCGACGTCCAGGCCGCGCTGGCGCTGCTGGGGCCGGAGTGGGGCTTCCAGTCGCTGATCGACATCTCCGACGAGCAGGCGCGCGACGACCTCGCCCGCGCCTCCGTGATGGCGCTCTCGTTCGTCGCCCAGTCCGCGCGCGGCGTCGGCCGGCCGCCGGTGCCGCAGCGGGAGGTCGACAAGGCGAGCTCGATCCCCGAGCGCTTCCTGATCCGCTGGCGCGGCGAGGCGGACCCCGACCACGTCAAGGCGATCGACGCGTACTGGATCTCGGCCGCCGAGCACGGGATGAACGCCTCGACGTTCACGGCGCGGGTCATCGCCTCGACCGGCGCCGACGTCGCGGCCGCGCTGAGCGGCGCGGTCGGCGCGCTCTCGGGCCCGCTGCACGGCGGTGCGCCCGCGCGGGTGCTGAAGATGCTCGACGAGGTCGAGGCGGCGGGCGACGCCGAGAAGTGGGTCAAGGACGCGCTCGACGCCGGGCAGCGGCTGATGGGCTTCGGCCACCGCGTCTACCGCGCCGAGGACCCGCGCGCCCGCGTGCTGCGGCGGACGTCGAAGGAGATCGGCTCCGAGCGCTACGAGGTCGCCGAGGCGCTCGAGGCCGCCGCGCTGGCCGAGCTGAAGGCGCGCAAGCCCGACCGCGTGCTCGCCACCAACGTCGAGTTCTGGTCCGCCGTCGTGCTCGACCACGCCGACGTCCCGAGCTCGCTGTTCACGAGCCTGTTCACCTGCGCGCGCACCGCCGGCTGGTCGGCGCACATCCTCGAGCAGAAGCGCGAGCAGCGGCTGATCCGGCCGTCGGCGAAGTACGTCGGGCCGGGCGAGCGCCCGCTCTCAGACGTCTAGCGCGCGCGCCAGGATGTCGCGCAGCGCGGCGGCGTCCTCTTCGGACATGTTGGCGAGCGGCGGCGGCGGGACGCTCATGCGGCGCTCGACCTCGCCGCGCACCTGCTTGCCCAGCTCCGTGATGACGAGCGTCTTGACGCGGCGGTCGTGCTCGGCGGCGCGGCGCTCGACCAGACCCATCGCCTCGAGCCGGTCGGCGATCCCGGTGACGTTCGAGTTGTCGCACATGAGCGCGTGGGCCATCGCGCTCATCGTCATCGGCTCGCCGGGGCGGAGCTGCATGAGCGCCATCGACTGCATGGGCGCGAGCCCGAGCTCGTTCAGCGTCGACATACGGCGCGGCTTGTCGGCCGTGAAGATGCGCCAGAACATCGCCCACGCCTCGCGTGCGGCGGTGCCGGACACCGTCGACGTTGACATGATGTAAATGTAGCATACCTAGAAGATTGCGGTACTCAACTAATTTTGGTACGGTGCCACGTCATGACTGCAGACAACGGCATCGAGGTCGACGGCCTCGTTCGCGAGTTCAAGGGCGGCGTGCGCGCGGTGGACGGGATCCACTTCCGCGTCGAGCCCGGCGAGATCTACGGCTTCCTCGGTCCCAACGGCGCGGGCAAGTCGACCACCGTCCTGATGCTCACCACGCTGCTGCCGCCCACCGCGGGCACGGCGCGCGTGGCGGGCTACGACATCGTCCGCGAGGGCTCCCACGTGCGCGAGTCGATCGGCGCCGCGCTCCAGGAGGCGGCGCTCGACCCGCTGCTGACCGGGCGCGAGCACCTGCGGCTGCAGACCACGCTGCACGGCCTGCCCAAGCGCGAGCGCGTGCGCCGCGGCACCGAGCTGCTCGAGCGCGTCGGCCTCGCCGACGCGGCCGACCGCAAGGTCGGCGGCTACTCGGGCGGTATGAAGCGCCGGCTCGACCTCGCGCTTGCGCTCGTGCACTCGCCGCGGATCCTGTTCCTCGACGAGCCGACCACCGGCCTCGACCCGCAGAGCCGCTCGGACCTCTGGGAGGAGGTCAGCCGGCTCGCGCGCGACGACGGCGTGACCGTGATGCTGACCACGCAGTACCTGGAGGAGGCCGACGCGCTCGCCGACCGCGTCGGGATCATCGACCAGGGCCGGATCGTCGCCGAGGACACGCCCGACGCGCTGAAGGCCGAGGTCGGTCGCCCGAGCCTCGAGGTCGTCCCCGCCGACGCCGCCGGCTGCGACCGGCTGGCGACCGTGCTCTCGCGCTTCGGCGAGCTGCTCGACTCGCCGCACGGCACGGTCGCGGTGCGGCTCGAGCGCGGCGCCGACGAGCTCGCCCCCGTGGTGCGGGCGCTCGACGCCGAGGACGTCGGGATCGAGCACTTCCAGCTGCACTCGCCGTCGCTCGACGACGTCTTCCTGGCCAAGACCGGGCACAAGATGACGGTCGAGGAGGAGACCGCCGAGGCCGAAGCGGTGCCCGCTTGACCCTCCTCGCCCAGGTCGGCGAGATGGCGCGGCGGTCGATCACCCAGACGCTCCGCCAGCCGGCGCTGCTCATCCCGCCGATCCTGTTCCCGCTGTGCCTGCTGGCGGTCAACGTCGGCGGGCTCGACGCGGCGACCAAGCTGCCGGGCTTCCCGACCGACAACTACCTCAACTTCGCGATCGCGATCCCGTTCATGCAGGGCGCGCTCTTCGCGTCGATCAACGCCGGGTCGAGCCTGGCGCGCGACGTCGAGACCGGGTTCCTGAAGCGCCTGGCGCTGACGCCGATGCAGCGCTCCGCGCTGCTGCTCGGCAACCTCGCCGGCGTGATGACGGTCGCGGCGCTGGCCTCGCTCGTCTACCTCGTCGTCGGGCTGGCTGCCGGGCTGCATCTCGACGCCGGCGTCGGCGGCGGGCTGGTGCTCATCGTGCTCGCCTTCCTGGTCGCGCTCGCGTTCGCCTCGCTGGGCGCGTGGGTCGGTTTGCGCGCCGGCTCGGGCGAGGCGGTCCAGGGCCTCTTCCCCGTGTTCTTCGTGTTCCTCTTCCTGTCCTCGCAGGCGCTGCCGCGGCCGCTGATCGAGCAGGACTGGTTCCGCACGATCGCGACGTGGAACCCGGTCTCGTACATGCTCGAGGGCATCCGCTCGGTGGTCATCACGGGCTGGGACCGGGTCGCGCTGGAGCGCGGCTTCGCGGTCGCGATCGTGCTCTGCGCGGTCGGGATCCTCGGCGCCTCGCGCGCCCTGCAGACGCGGCTGGTGCGGACATGATGCGCTTCGTCTCCGTCGCCCGCGGCGTCGCCTGGCGCCAGATCCACAACTTCACGCACAACCCGGCCTTCCTGCTGCCGTCGATCATCTTCCCGCTGTTCTTCTTCACCGCGTTCGCGGGCGGGCTCTCGAACGTCAGCAACGCCCCGGGCTTCGACTTCCCGACCGGCTACACGGCGTTCCAGTTCGTGTTCGTCCTGCTGCAGTCGGCGGCGTTCGGCGGCGTGTTCACCGGCTTCGCCGTGGCCGCCGACTTCGAGCGCGGCTTCGCGCGCCGGCTGATGCTGGCGGCGCCGAACCGTCTCGGCATCCTCGCCGGCTACCTGCTCGCGGGCCTGGTCCGCGCGCTGATCGTCGGCGTGCTGCTGTTCGCCGTGGCGCTGATCGTCGGCATGCAGATCGACGGCGGTGCGGTCAACCTGTTCGGGCTGATCGTGCTGGCGCTGCTCGTCAACCTCGTCGCGGCGCTGTTCGCGTTCGGCGTGGCGTTCCGCCTGCGCACGATCCAGGCCGGGCCGGCGATGCAGATGCCGGTCTTCCTGATCCTGTTCTTCGCCCCGGTCTACGTCCCGCTCGCGCTGCTCTCGGGCTGGGTCTCGTCGGTGGCCAAGGTCAACCCGTTCACCGCGCTGGTCGAGGGCGGGCGCGACCTGATCTCGGGCCAGCCCTTCGACGCCCTGCTCGCTTACGGGATCGCAGCGGCGCTCGGCGCGGTGTTCTGCGTGTGGGCGGTGCGGGGGCTGCGGAAGGCCGAGGCGGCCGGGGGCTAGGCGCTCGCGGTTCAGCCGGCGAACGTCAACGGCGGCTGGGTAGGAGCGGGGTTCGGGCGGGATCGGCGTTTCGACCTGTCGCGCGTCGATCGGGTCGAGGGAACGTTCTGCCGGTATCGGCGGCCGAAGGTCCGCCACTCGCTCCCGGGTCATCGAAAGGAACGAAATGCCGCCGCCGCCCGGCGTAACCGCTTCCCTACCCAGAGCAGTTGACGTTCGCTACGAAGCCAGCGCCCCCGCGAGCTCGCCGCGCCGCCGGATCCCGAGCTTGCGGTAGATCGAGCCGAGGTGGTACTCGATCGTCTTCGCGCTGAGGAAGAGCGCGGCGGCGACCTCGCGGTTCGTGCGGCCCTGAGCCACCTGCAAGGCGATCTGGAGCTCCTGGGCGGTCAGCTCGTCGGTCGCGATCGCGGGTGCGGCGGAGCCGGTCGGGCCGCCGGTGGCGCGCAGCTCGGAGCGGGCGCGCTCCGCCCACGGCTCGGCGCCGAGGCGCTCGAAGACCTGCAGCGCGTGGCCGAGCGGGGTGCGCGCGTCGGCGCGGCGCTTGGCGCGGCGCAGGCGCTCGCCGTGCAGGAGCTGGGTGCGGGCGGTCTCGAACGGCTGGCGGGTCTTGCCGTGGAACTCCAGCGCGCGGGCGAAGTGCTCGTCGACCTCGTCGTCGGGCGCCATCAGGCCGCGGATGCGCTCGACGATCGCCTGCGCCCACGTGTGGTGGGGGCGGTCGGCCTGGCGGGCGAGCTCGGCGAGCCGCGGCGGCACCTCGTCCTGGCTGCCGAGTCGCCACAGGACCTCGAGCAGGTCGGGCGCGTAGCGCGCGACGCCGGGCTCGTCGCCCTCCGTCTCGCCGAACGCGCGCTCGGCGGCGAGGCCCTGGTCGCGCGCGGCTTCGAGGTTGCCGAGCCCGAGCTCGAGCAGCCCGAGCGCCTGGTAGCCGTAGATCGCGGTCGCCGGCGCGCCCTGTGCCTGGCACAGCGCGACGCTCTGCTGCGCGTGCCCGCGGGCGTCGTCGGCGCGGCCCAGCCCCGCCTCGATCTCCGCCAGCGCGCCCAGCGCGTGCGCGAGCAGCGACTCCTGGCGCGTCTCGCGCCCCAGCGTCACCGACTCGTCGGCGCCCGCCAGCGCCGCCGGCCAGCGCCCGAGGCGGAAGTCCAGGTGCGAGCGCGCGGCCAACGGGTAGACGAGCGCGCCCGCCGCCCCGACGTCGCGCAGCGAGCCGATCAGGCGGTCGAAGATCGCCTCCGCGCGGCCGAACTGCTCCGACCACAGCGAGGAGTGGGCGGCCATCCCGAGCACCTCGGGCGGGCCGAGCACCGGTTCGTCGCCGAGCAGCACGGGCTCGCAGGCGGCGAGCAGCGCGTCGCCCTCCTCGGTCTCACCGAGCGCGAGCAGCGCCTCGGCGGTCAGCAGCGTGGCGAGGAAGTCGAGGCCGGGCGCCTCGCCCGCGGTGACGGTGTGCACCCGCTGCGCGGTGGCGGCCATCCCCCGCAGCGTCCCGTCGATCATGTGCGTGACCGCCGACTCGAGCAGGAAGCCACCGGCGCGGACGCGGTCGAGCCCCTCGATCCGCTCCGCCTCGCGCACGAGCGCCTGGCCGGCGCGCAGCGGGTCGCCGAGCCGCATCTGCGTCCGCGCGGCCATCGCGCGCAGGTCGGCCTGCAGCAGCGGGTCGACGGCGAGCCGGCCGCCCTGCTCGGCGAGCTCGAACGCGCGCGGCAGCTCGCCGGCGATGGTGGCGGCGCCGGCCGCCTCCAGCAGCGCCCGCGCGCGCTCGTCGTCGTCGAGGTAGAGCTCGCCGGCGCGCGCGAACCCGCGCGCGGCGGCGGCGAAGGCGGCGCGCCCGCGGGCGTCGCCGGCCGCGTCCATCAGCGCCTGGGCGACGCCGGCGTCGGGCATCGAGCAGGCGGCGGCCTGGTGCCAGGCGCGCTCGGCGCTGCGGTCGGGGAACGCCTCGGCGAGCGCGCGGTGCGTGTCGCGGCGCTCCGAGGGGCTCGCGCCGTGGTAGACGGCGGCACGCACCAGCGGGTGGTCGAACTCGACCTCGCGGCCGCGCAGCGCGAGCAGGCCGGCCGCCTCCGCCGGCTCGAGCGCGTCAGCGGCCAGGCCGGCGTTGGCGAGCGCGCCGGCGATCACGTCGGCGCGCATCGTCTCGGCGCAGGCGGCGACGAGCAGCCCCTCGCGCGTCGGCTCCGGCAGCGCGTCGACGCGGCGCCGGAAAGCGCGCTCGAGCGTCTCGCCGGGGCGCAGCGGGCCGAGCGCCAGGTCGCGCCCCGCGCGCTGCTCGGCGCTCAGCCCGCGCGGGATCTCGCGCAGCGCCAGCGGGTTGCCGGCCGACGCAGTGAGCAGCTGGTCGATCACGGCGGGCGCGAAGCCGTCGGTCTCGGCGGCGAGCACGCGGCGCGCGCTCGCCTCGTCGAGGCCTTCGAGGCGCAGCGTGTCGAGGCCGAGGTCGCCCGCCTCCACGCCCTCGCCGTCCCGCAGCCCGAACAGCAGCACGACGCCCTCGGCGTCGAGCCGCCGGGCGGCGAACAGCAGCGCCTCGCGCGACGCCTCGTCGAGCCACTGCAGGTCGTCGGCGACCGCCAGCACGGGCTGGCGCTCGGCCGCCGCCGCGAGCAGGCTCAGCACCGCTGCGGCGACCGCGAAGCGATCGGTGACCGGCGCCGCCTCGAGCGCCAGCGCCCCGCCCAGCGCCTGCGCCTGGACCGGCGGGATCTCGCTGCGGAGGTCGAGCAGCGGCGACAGCAGCTCGGAGAGCGCCGCGAACGGCAGCTCGGACTCCGACTCGATCCCGCGCGCCCGCAGGACGCGCAGCCCGTGGGCGTGGTCGGCGACGTCGCGCAGCAGCGTCGTCTTGCCCATTCCGGCCTCGCCGTGCACGAGCAAGGTCGCGCTGCGCCCCTCCCGCGCCGCCTCGACCATGCGCCCGAGCCGAGCGCGCTCCTCGTCACGTCCGACCAGCAAGGCCTCGGAGTCTATGGGTGCTCGCCGAGCTCCTCGCGCAGCCGCGTGAGCTCCCCCTCGTCGCCGATCGAACGGCGGCGGCGGGCGTCGCCCTGGTAGCGCTTGATCGCCCGCAGGATGGTCTCCGCGTCGCCGGCGAAGGCGTCGGCCTTGAAGGAGACCTCGTAGGGCGTCATGCGCCGGTTGAGCCGTCCCAGCCAGCCTCCGCGCGTCCACACCGCGGCCCCGGACTGGGTCGCGACGATGCCGAGGACCGGGACGCCTGGCCGTCCGCCCGGCAGCGCGCCGATCTCGACCCGCGCGAGCGCCTTCCACGGCAACTCGACCTTGCCCATGGCGCTCGTCGCGACGATCCGCGCCGGCGTCAGCGCGAGCCGGATCCGGCCGCGACGCGCGGGGAAGACGAAGGCGGCCTCCGGCCCGGCGGAGGTCTTCACCCGCTCGCGGACGACCGGCTCCCGCACGGCGGGTCAGACCCCGTCGACGAGGATGACGTTCGTGGTCGAGGCGCTGCGGCGGATCGGCTTGATGGCCTCGTACTCGTCGGACGCCCAGAACGCGCGTGCGGCATCCATGTCGGGGAACTCGATGACGACGAGGCGGATGGTGTCCCACTCGCCCTCGACGAGCTCGTGCTCGCCGCCCCGCACGACGAAGCGCCCGCCGTGGCTGGCCACGGCGTCGGTGTTGCGGCGGCGGTACTCGTCCAGCGCCTCGGCGTCCCAGGACTCGCGGACGTCGGCGATCAGGTAGGCGGGCATGGCCGCATTAAACGCCGAGGGCCCGGCAAATGCCGGGCCCTCGGGTCCTGCTGCAGCCGAAGCTGCTTTACATCATGCCGCCCATGCCGCCCATGTCGGGCATGCCACCGCCACCGCCGTCGCCCTTGTCGGGCGCCTCGGCGACGATCGCCTCGGTGGTGAGGATGTTCTTCGCGATCGACGCGGCGTTCTGCAGCGCCGAGCGCGTGACCATGGCGGGGTCGATGACCCCGGCCTGGACGAGGTCGACCATCTCGCCGGTGGCGGCGTTCAGGCCCTCGCCCGCGGGGGACTTGCGGACGTCGTTGACGACGACCGAGCCCTCGTAGCCGGCGTTCTCCGCGATCTGGCGGAGCGGCTCCTCGAGCGCGCGGACGACGATCTTCGCGCCCGTCTTCTCGTCCTCGATGTCGAACGTGTCGAGGTCGACCGCACTGATCGACTCGAGCAGCGCGACACCGCCGCCCGGCACGATGCCCTCCTCGAGGGCCGCGCGGGTGGCCTGCAGCGCGTCCTCGACGCGGTGCTTCTTCTCCTTCATCTCCGTCTCGGTGGCCGCGCCGACCTTGACGACGGCGACACCGCCCGAGAGCTTCGCGAGGCGCTCCTGGAGCTTCTCGCGATCGAAGTCGGAGTCGGTGTTCTCGATCTCGGACTTGATCTGGTTGATGCGGCCCTTGATGGCGTCCGCCTCACCCGAGCCGTCGACGATCGTGGTGTTGTCCTTCGCCACGACGATGCGACGGGCGCGGCCCAGCTGCGAGACCTGCGTGTTCTCGAGCTTGAGGCCCATCTCCTCGGTGATGACCTCGGCGCCGGTGAGGATCGCGATGTCCTCGAGCATGCGCTTACGGCGGTCGCCGAAGCCGGGAGCCTTGACGGCCACACCGGTGAACGTGCCGCGCAGCTTGTTCACGACGAGCGTCGCGAGGGCCTCGCCCTCGACGTCCTCGGCGATGATCAGCAGCGGGCGGCCGGACTGGATGACCTGCTCGAGGATCGGGAGCAGGTCCCGGACCGAGCCGATCTTCTGGTTGGCGATCAGGACGAAGGGATCCTCGAGGACCGCCTCCATGCGCTCCTGGTCGGTGACCATGTAGGGCGAGATGTAGCCCTTGTCGAACTGCATGCCCTCGGTGAACTCGAGGTCCATGCCGAACGTCTGGCCCTCCTCGACGTTGACCACGCCGTCCTTGCCGACCTTCTCGATGGCGTCAGCAATGACGTCGCCGATGTCGTCGTCGCCGGCGGAGATCGTCGCCACGCGGGCGATCTGGTCCTTGCCGGAGATCTCCTTCGACTGCTCACCGATGTGCGCGACGACCTGGTCGACGGCCTTCTCGATGCCACGCTTCAGGCTCAGCGGGTTGGCGCCGGCGGCGACGTTCTTGAGGCCCTGGCGAACGATCGCCTGGGCAAGAACGGTGGCCGTGGTGGTGCCGTCGCCCGCGACGTCGTTGGTCGCCGTGGCGACCTCACGTACGAGCTGGGCGCCCTGGTTCTGGAAGACGTCCTCGACCTCGATCTCACGAGCGATGGTCACGCCGTCGTTCGTGATGGTCGGTGCGCCGAACTTCTTGTCGAGGACGACGTAGCGTCCCCTGGGGCCAAGGGTGACCTTGACCGCGTTTGCGACGGCGTCGACGCCGGCCTCGAGGGCCTTGCGTGCCTCGACGTCGTACTTGAGCTCCTTGTGTGCCATTTCTTAGTGTCTCTCGCTCTCTAGCTAGCTCTGGACCTTGGCGAGCACGTCGGTCTCGCGCAGGACCAGCAGGTCCTCACCGTCGACCTTGATCTCCGTGCCGCCGTACTTCGAGTACAGGACCTCATCGCCCTCGGCGACGTCCAGCGGCTGGCGCTGGCCGTTGTCGTCGATCTTGCCGTCGCCGACAGCGAGGACCTTGCCCTTCTGGGGCTTTTCCTTAGCCGTGTCGGGGAGCACGAGGCCCGATGCCGTCGTCTCCTCCTCTTCGACTGCCTTGACGATCAGCCGATCGCCCAAAGGCTTGAGCTTCATACGAGTGACCTCCACTCAGTGGGTTCTTGCCGGAAGTCTATTGGCACTCTCGGGGTGAGAGTGCCAACTCGAGGATCATTCTAGAAGAACCACGCCGCAGTCAAGCGTTTCTTGGCACTCTTCACAACCGAGTGCCAAACTCGGGTCTGGACCCTAAATCGGCGTTTCCAGTCGTTCAGGGTATTGAGCCGGGGGTCAGTGGAGCCGATAAGGAGCCACCGGCCCATGCGCACCATCGGCTTCCGATCCAACGTCCTCTTCATCCTCGCCGCCGCGTTTGGCCTGATCGCGGCGCTCAACCGCGCGTGGTACGCGCCGTCTCCGCTGCAGACGCCGGAAGAGGTTCGGATCGGCGACGTCAACGGGCCGGTCGAGGATTTCTTCTCCCGCCTCGCCCGTGAGTTCACCACCGCGTCGGGCACGACGGGGTGGGATGCCTTCACGAGCACGGACACGATCCTCGCCGCGCTGGTGGCGGTCACGGTGATCAGCGCCATCGGCGTCCTGATCCCCGCCGTCGAGCAGCCGGCGCGCGAGATCCTCCGCCTCGCCACGCTCGGCATGCTCGGCATCGTCGTCGTCAAGCTCGTCAACGTGCCCGACACCGTGGGCCTCGTCGAGCGCCGCCAGGGCGCGTGGATCGCGCTCGGCGTCGTCGGGATCATGGCGACGTCGGCGAACACGATCTACTGCGCGCCGCTGACCCGGCGCAAGCCGCAGCGCAGCCTGTACGAGGCACCGCCGCATCTTGCCGTGCCGGTGCGCTCGCACGTGTTCGACACGCCCGGGCCAGACCCGGTCGAGCCGACGCAGCCCGCTGCTTAGGGGCCAGCGGGTTTCGCCCCCCGCGGGTTTCGCCCTCTGGGCGAATACCCGCAAGGGAACCTCGCCCTCTGGGCGAGCGCCCGTTCCCCTAGTTCTGGGCCCCGCCCACGCCGCGCAGCCGGTCCTGGAAGTCAGGCGGGTTCTCGATGATCTGCGAGAAGCGGACGACGGTGACGGTGTCCTCGAGCGAGACGGTCTTGCCGTAGATCTGCTCGAGGAAGTGGATGAGCTCCTCCGTGCGGCGGAACTCGGGGTTGTCGTGCTCGATGTCGCGCGGCGAGAGGTCCTTGACGCGCTTGACCTCGACGTTGTCGATCACCGCGTGGAAGAGCTTCTCGCGCGGCGAGTACTGGTAGCCGACGGTGACCAGCACGAGCTGGTTCTTCTTGTACTTGTACGTCTTGTCGCCCAGACGGATCGTGGCCGTCTTGCGGCCACGTTTCATCTGGTCGGCGAAGACCGTCGAGTAGAAGTTGAGAACCTGCATGCGGCGCCCGGCACCCTACATGGACCCGCTGACTTTCGACAGGGCGCGCTCGATCATCTCCCGCTCGCCCGGATAGGTCAGCTCCGTGCGCGCCCGCTCGATCGGCATCCAGCGCGCCTCGTCGACCTCGTGGTCGTGGTCGGCCGTGTCGCCGGAGACGTAGTCGCAGAGGTAGAAGCCGACGGTCTTGAACACGCGGAGGCCGTCGCGGCGGTAGCGGTAGCGGACCTCGCCGAGGCGGCCGACGATGCGCGCCTCGACTCCCGTCTCCTCGCGCACCTCGCGCGCGGCCGTCGCCTCCGGGCGCTCGCCCGGCTGCGGCCCGCCCTTCGGCAGCGTCGCCACCTGCGGCCGTCCCGCGGGCGTGATCACGAGCACCTCGTCGCCGCGCACGACGACGCCGCCGAAGGACCGCTCGCGCTCAGTAGACATAGCCCCGCAGCGCCGCGGGATCGTGGACGGTCAGCCGCCCGCGCCCCTGGCTGATCACCCCGGCCCGCTCGAGCACCGCGAGGAAGCGGCTGGCCGACTCGCGCGACGAGCCGGCGAGCTGCGCCAGGTCGGCCTGCGTGGCGGTCACCAGCACGTCGCGGGGCCCGCCCGCGCCCTCGGCCCGCGCTTGCTCGACGAGCTGGTCGAGCACGGCGGCCACGCGGCTCTGCACGGTCTGGAACGACTGCCGCGTCAGCCGCTCGTTCGCCGCCCGCAGCCGCCGCCCGAGCGCGATCACGAGCTTGACCGCGATCTCGGGGTGGCGCCGCAGCAGGGTCCGCATGGCGGAGCCGGGGATCGCGACGGTCTGCAGCTCGTCGAGCGCCTCGACGGTGGCCGAGCGGCGCTCGTCGTCGAACATCGCCAGCTCCCCGAAGATGTCGCCCGGGCCGAAGCTCGCGAGCGTGATCATGCGGCCGTCGGAGTGCTGGCGGATCGCCCGTGCGTGGCCGGAGCGCACGACGTAACACGTGTCGGAGTCGTCGCCCTCGCGGAAGATCACCTCCGGGCCGTCGAACGCGCGCGGAACCGCGACCTGGGCCACGCGGTCCAGGTCGTCGGCGCCGAGCTCCGCGAACACCGGGATCCGGGTCAGGAGCTCGGCCGTGTCCTCCGACGACGGCGGCATCGCCGCCAGGCTACACAGCGTCGAGCGCGCGTTCACGCCGCCGCTGGGCGGCCTGTCGCATCGCCAACCACACGAGCAGCGCGACCAGTCCGACCGGCAGGGCGAGCGCTCCGGCGACGACCAGCACGCCGGCGCTGACCTCGAGGATGCGGCCGGCGTCACGGAGGGCGTCGCCGGGCGTCCAGCCGGACTCGTCGTCATCGTCGCTCGCGCTGCTGCCGGCGCGGCGGTCGGCGAGCAGCTGGACGGCGATCGTCGAGTAGCTCGCGCGCCGCTTGACGCTGCGCAGGTCGCGCTTGGCCGAGGCGATCTGGCCCGAGACCAGGCGCAGCCGCTCGCGGATGCTCGTGGTCTGGTTGACGGTCGTCGCCTTGCCGAGCTGGCGCAGCAGGCTCGCGCGCTCGGTCCGCGCATCCTTCAGCCGGCCCTCGACGGAGACGACCGCGCCGGTGACGTCCTGCGAGGCCTGGGTGCGCTCGCGCACCTTGCCGACGGCGGAGAGCCGGCTCAGCGCGCGCTGCAGGCGCCGCTCGGGCACGCGCAGCTCGAACTCGCCGCTGGAGCCGGAGGAGACCTGGGACGAGACAACGAAGCCGCCGAGGTCGTCGGCCACCTTGATGATCTTGGCGGCGGCGCGGTCGATGTCGCGCGGCGGCGTCGCGATCACGATCTGCGCCGAGCGCTCGACGTAGCGGCGGTTGCGCCCGTCGGCGTTCGGGTTGCCGGGCTCAGGCGGCAGTGGGGCGATCGTCGCGGGAGCGGAGTCGCCGGCGGCATTCGGCGCGGCCTGCTTGGCCGCGGAGTCGCTGGAGCTCCCTGACCCGGAGGAGGAGGACGGCGCTTCCTCGGTGGCGATCGAGCCGCCGCCGCCGCTGCTCGCGCCGGAGCCACCGCTGTCGGTCGTATCGCCGCCGGGGATCGACGTGGCGATCAGGACGACGAGGACCACCGACGCGGCGATGCCGAGCGCGGGCATGGTGATCTTCGGCCACGAGAACGCCCGCATCCGGCGCTTCGCGGCACGCGGGAAGCCCCGCCGCGCCCGCTCGTCGAGCGAGGAGGCGAAGGCGGGGTCCGGGACGGGGCGCTCGTCGCGCACGACGATGGCGAGCTCGGCCAGGTCGGCCAGGTCGGGATCGACCGGGCGGCCGGCGAGCGCGTCGTCGAGCGCGGCCAGCTCGCGGGTGAGGGTCTCAGGCGTGCTCATCGAGGGCCTTTCGCAGCTTCGTGACGGCGCGGTGCAGCATCGTGCCCGCGTTGGAGACGGAGACGCCGAGGACGGCGGCCAGCTCGGCGTTGTCGAGGCCGGCGTGGAACTTGAGGGCGATCAGCTCGCGCTCGCGCGGCGGCAAGCTCGCCAGCGCGGTGCGCACGACCGCGCGGCGGAGCGCGGCGTCGGCCGCGTCCTCGGGCGCGGCGGCCTCGACGTCCTCCGGGTCGGCGGTGAGCGCGGCGCTGCGCTTGCGGCGGCGCAGCTCGTCGAGCGCGGCGTTGCGCGCGATGCCGAACAGCCACGCGCGCTCGGAGCCGCGCGTGGACTTGTAGGTGCGCTGGCGGCGGTAGGCGCGCTCGAACGCGCTCGCCGTCACGTCCTCGGCCGCGGAGCGGTCGCCGAGGAGCGTCGCGACGTAGGCGTACACGTCATCGCGCGCGGCTCGATACAGGGCGTCGAAATCGAGGCCCTGGCGCGACCGTGCGGCGGTGAGAGGGAGGGTCAAGGTGCTGGTCACGTCCGTACTACGACGCAGCGGAGCATCCATCACAGATGATCTGTGTTGGTTCCTTCGATGGCCCGCTTCGCCCTCATCTTCTGCCTGCTGTTCGCGCTCGTCGCCGCGCCGGCCTCTGCCGCCGACGCCGACCTGTGGGCGACGGTCAATGTCTGCAACACCGATGCGCATCCGGAGGAGATCGGGATCCGCGCCTCGATGCCCGGCGGGAAGCGCAAGAGCCGCCTGCAGATGCGCTTCCGCGTGCAGTACCGCGACCTGTCCGATGGCCGCTGGCGCGCGGTCCGCGACGCCGACTCCGGCTGGCGGCGAATCGGCCGCGGGCGCGCGGTGCGCGAGTCGGGCTGGAGCTTCGAGGTCGCCGGCGAGGGGACGCAGATCCTGCGCGGCGTCGTCACCTACCGCTGGATGCGCGCAGGCCGCGCCACGCGCCGCGCGCGGCGGGTCACCGAGGGCGGCCACCGCTCGACGATCGGCGCCGATCCCGTGGACTTCAGCGCCGCGACCTGCCGGATCGGATAGAGCGGCAACGCGCCAGAACTTTCGGGGGTGTCCGGTTGCGCGAAGCTCGCGCGTCGTCCCGATGACACGATCCCCCACCTACAGGAGGTCACCGCCATGCAGTATCTGCTCCAGTTCACGTACCGCCCCGGCGAGGGTCCCGAGGAGGGCACCCCGGAGTTCGACGCCGAGATGAAGGTCTGGCACGCGCTCAACGAGGAGCTGCGCTCGTCCGGCCAGTACCTCGCGGCCAGCGGCCTGCAGGTCGACGCCGCGACGACGGTGCGCAAGACCGGCGGCGAGGTCACCGTCACCGACGGCCCGTTCGCCGAGACGAAGGAGATCCTCTTCTCCTTCTACATCCTCGACGTCGCCGATCTCGACGCCGCGATCGCGGTGGCTGCGAAGGCGCCGGCCGCCGAGTACGGCTCGGTCGACATCCGCCCGATGGTGGGAGCCTCGTTCGCGTGAACGCCGCGGCCGGCGCGCTCGAGCGGGCGTACCGCGACGAGCGCGCCGCCGTGCTGGCCACCATCACGCGCCGGCTCGACGGCGACCTCGCCCTGGCGGAGGACGTCGTCCAGGACGCGTTCGTCGCCGCGGCGGTCGACTGGGACCGCCGCGGCGCACCGGACCGCCCCGGCGCGTGGCTGACGACGACGGCGTGGCGCAAGGCGCTCGATCGCCTGCGCCACGACCGGGTGGCCGCCGCGTACGCGCCCGAGCTGGCTGATGCCGTGACGCACGAGTTCGAGTACGACGAGTCGTCGCTGGACGACGACCAGCTGCGGATGCTGTTCACGTGCTGCCATCCGGCGCTCGCGTTCGAGGCGCGGATGGCGCTCACGCTGCGCAGCGTCGCCGGCTTGACCGTGCCGGAGATCGCGCGCGCGTTCCTGTCGAGCGAGAGCGCGATGGAGCGGCGGCTCGGCCGCGCGCGCCGCAAGGTGAGCGTTGCGCGGATCCCGTTCACGGTGCCGTCCGACGACCTGCTGCCGGAGCGGCTCGCGGGCGTGCTGCGGGTCGTCTACCTGATCTACACCGAGGGTCACGTGGCCACGCGCGGCTCGGAGGCGGTGCGCGGGGACCTGTGCGAAGAGGCGATCCGGCTCGCGCGGCTGCTCGTGCGGCTGATGCCGGACGAGAGCGAGGCGCGCGGGCTGCTCGCGCTGCTGCTGCTCACCGACGCCCGGCGGGCGGCGCGGGTGTCCGACGGCGAGCTGGTGGCGCTGCCCGATCAGGACCGCTCGCTGTGGGACGCGGAGCGGATCGCGGAGGGCCGGGCGCTGATCGGCGGGATGGCGGGGCCGTACGTCATCCAGGCGGCGATCGCGGCGCTGCACTCCGGCGCGCCCGCATGGGAGGCGACCGACTGGGTGCAGATCGCGGGCCTGTACGCCGAGCTCGAGCGGTTGGAGCCGTCACCGGTCGTGACCGTCAACCGCGCGGTCGCGGTCGGCTTCGCGGACGGGCCGCGGGCCGGGCTGGCGATCCTCGACGCGGTGGCGGGCGACGAGCGGTTGGCGCGCTACCAGCCGCTGCACGCGGCGCGAGCGGAGCTGCTCGTGCGCGCAGGGGAGCCGGCGGACGCCGCGTACGCGCAGGCAATCTCCCTCACGTCCAACGAAGGGGAGCGGAGGGCGCTGGAAGCTAGGCGAAGAGCCGCGGGTCGTTCGTGATGACGGCGTCGGCGCCCATCGCCTCGAGCCGGCGGATGTGCTCAGCGTCGTCGACCGTCCACACGTAGAGCTCGCCGCCCGCGTCGTGCACCGCCTGCACGAGCTTCGGCGTCGCCAGGCGGTGGTGGGCCATCACGGCGTCGGCGCGGCCCTCGCCGAGGTGGCCGGCGGCGAGGCCGGGCAGGCGGCGGCGCATGAACGCCAGCGCCGACAGCGCGGGGAGGAGCCACAGGACCGACTTCGTGTAGTCGCGGCGGGCGCGCGGGACCGACCACCCGAGTCGGAGGAGCGGCTCGATCTCGCGGATCCGCACGAGGCTGCGCATGTACTGGCTCGAGATGAGCGTGCGCTCGACGAGGTCGCGCTCGCGCAGCGCCTGCACCACCCGCTCCTCGTAGCCGGGGAGCTTGAGGTCGACGTCGAGCTCCAGGTCGGCGAATCCGCCCGCTGACAGGTGGGCGAGCCCCTCGTCGAGCGTCATCGCTTGCTCGGTCGAGTGGTCGTAGTCGTGGGCGAGGATCAGCGGCGTGTCGTCCTCGGCCGGCCAGCGGACGGGGAGGACGTCGAACTCGATCATGTCGACGCCGGCCTCCAGCGCGGCGTCGAACGACTCGCGCGTGTTGCCGGGCGCGATCAGGTCGGCGCCCTTGTGGCCGACGCGCCTCAGCGCTGACATCCCGGGCACCAGAAGGTCGTTCGGTTGTCGTCCCATTGGCCGCGCGCCTCGATCGGCGTGCCGCAGCGCGGGCACGGGCGCCCGGTGCGGTTGTAGACCTGCTGGTTGCGCTGGTGCCCGCCGCGGGCGGACGCCTGCATGGGCGGGCGGGCGGCGTCGACGATCGCGACCGCCTCCTCGTCGGAGACCTCGCCGGTCCGCCGCCACGGGTCGATCTGCGCGGCCCAGCACGCCTCCGCCCTCCACAGGTTGCCGATGCCCGCGACGGTCTTCTGCTCGAGCACGGCGTCGCCGATCGGGCGCGTGGGGTCGTCCTCGCGCAGGCGGCGGAGGAAGCGCTCGTAGTCGAACTCGGGGGCGAGGATGTCGGGCCCGAGGCCGGCGATCCGCTGGTCGATGCGGGTGCGCGAGTCGGTCATCAGCTCCAGCACGGGTCCCTTGAACTGCACGACGGTCTTGTCGTTGCGCCGAATGGCGAGCCAGGCCGCGCGGGAGGGGCGGCGGTCGGCGTCGAGCACGCGCCACGAGCCGGTCATGCGCAGGTGCGAGTGGATCGTCAGGCCGCCCTCGAAGCGCAGGAAGAGGTGCTTGCCGTGCGCGTCGACCGAGCGCACCGCCTGACCCGCGAGCCGCTCGGGCCAGCGGTCGCGGCTGAAGCGCGGGTGCAGCGTCTCGAGCGCGTCGGGCACGTGACCCTCGAGCACGGGCCGGATGCGGTTCGCCGCGTAGTGGATCGTGTCGCCCTCGGGCACAGAGTCAGCCTAGGAGCCGCTCGACGATCGCGCGCACTTTGATGAAGGCGCGCGGCTGCAGCCGCGACGGCGTGTCGGCCGCGGTGTGGCGCAGCGGGTCGTCGGGCACGCCGAGCTTTGCCGCCGGCAGGCCGGCGAGCGCGAACTCGCGATGGTCGGAGTTGCCGCGTGCCGGAGTCGCGCGACCCAGCGGACGGCGCCGCGGCCCGCGCGGACGATCGGGCGCTCGACGGCGGCGCGCGGGCTCGCCACGGGGGAGCGGAGGTGGAACGTCGTCCCGCGCCCGACTTCGTCGAGGCTCAGGACGAAGCGGAGGTCGCCGGCGCGCTGCTTCACCCGCGGCACCGCGGCGCGGGCGCCTAGGTGGTCGTCCTGCCCGGTGTACGGCCGCTCCTCCGCGCCGCTGGCGATCAGCCAGACGTCGCAGGCAGGGCCGACGGTGCGGAGTCGCGGCGCAAGCGCGACGAGCGTTCCGACGCCGGACGCGTTGTCGTCCGCGCCGGGCGCCGGCGGGACCGAGTCGGTGTGCGCGATCAGCACCACGAGGCAGTCGGCGGGCGTGTCGAAGATGCCGACGACGTTGCGCGAGCGGCCGTGCCCTGGCACGCGGAAGCGGTCGTGGGCGATCCGCAGACCGGCGGCCCGGAACCGCTTCTCCACCCGCGCGTGCGCGCGCCGCTCGGCGGCAGAGCCCGCGGGGCGCGGCCCGCTGCGCGCCAGGGAGCGCGCGAAGAGGTAGCCCGGGTCTTGCGCGGAGGCAGATGCCCCTCCTGCCGTGAGGGCCAGGGCAACGAGGGCCGGGATCACGCCGACAGCGTGAGCTTTCGCGGGCCGGCGCGGAAGCCGAGCTCGAGCAGGGCGTCCTCCCACTCGGAGCCGACGACGGGCTCGCCGTCGACGCGCTCGAGCGCGAGGCGCTTGATGCGGCCGCGATGGACCGCGTCGGCGAGCGCGGCGGTGGCGTCGCCGAGGCGGGGGTCGTTGGGCTCGACGAGGATCTGCAGGCCCTTGCCGCCGCGCTCGACGTAGATCACCGGCTCGGCGCCGGCCAGCACGACATAGGCGCCTGCCTGCCGCGCCGGTGAGCGGCCACTGCCTCGGCCAGAGGCCTCATCACCGCTTCGCTCGCGCTGCGGCCAGCGCAGGACCGCGCCGTAGGGCTGCGCCGGGTCGGTGGCGGCGAGCACGATCGGGGGTGCGGTGTCGTCGTCGCGCTGCGCGCGCAGGCGCTCGACCGCGCCCGGCAGCGCGAACTGGGCGCCGCCCAGGCCCTCGATGAAGTAGCCGCGCCGCGCGACGCCGACCGTCTCCAGCGCGGCGAACTGGTCGTAGAGGGACGAGAAGCCGCCGGGGATCCCCTCGGCGAGCACCTGCTCGCGGGTGACGATGCCGTAGCGCTCGAGCAGCAGCTCGGCCTGCGTGCGGCGCCGTGCGGTCGGGTCCTCGGGCACCGCGAACAGCGACGAGACGAGCGACCAGCGGCCCTGGACCTGCGGCTGCGAGCCGCTCCGCCGCGACGAGAACCGCCGCCGGCGGTCAGCGCGAGCGGTCTGCGACCACGGCGCGCTCAGCCGCGGCGAGCGCAGCGGCGCGTAGGCGTCGTTGGTGACCTCGCCCGCCCACACGAGGTCCCACAGCGCTCCCTGGAGCTCCTCGCTCGGGGTCCCGCCGATGTCGGCGAGCAGGTCGGTGAAGAAGCACGCGCCGCCGGACAGGCGCTCGCGGATCGCGTCGTGTGCCGCGCCCTCGGGCGGGCCCTTCGGCAGCGGCGGCGGGCCGAGCAGCCGCACGTCCTCGCGGAAGTAGAGCGCCACGCGGCCGGAGCGGCGGCCCAGCGGCCCCGCCCCGATCCACACGATCTCGCCCGCCGCGCACAGCCCGTCCATCCACGACGGCGAGTAGGCGCCGACGCGCCGCGGCAGCACGTCGCGCTCCCACACCTCGGCGGGCAGCGCGAGCCCCTGCAGGCCGATCAGCGCCTCGCGCAGCCGGTCGGGCCCCGCGCCCGCGGGCGGGTGGCGGTCGACGCCCTGCCAGTTCGGCAGGAAGCGCGCCAGCGCGCGCTGGTCGGCCGGCTCGATCTCCTTGCGCAGCGCGGCCAGCGAGGCGCGCCGCAGCCGCCGCAGCACCTCGGGGTCGCACCACTCGCGCTGCGTGCCGCCCGGCCGCAGCTCGCCGCGGACGAGGTCGCCCGGAGGTCTCGAGCGCCTTCAGCACCGGCGAGAAGTCGACGCCGTAGCGCTCCCGCAGCACGTCGGTCTCGAACGGGCCGTGCGTGCGCGCGAAGCGGCGCACGAGCCGCTCCATCGCGTCGGGCACGTCGGCGGTGAACACCTCGGGGAGTCCGGACGGCGGCACCGCGCCGAGCGCGTCGCGGAACAGGCCGGCGTCCTCGGCGGCGGCCCAGCGCCGCTCGCCGCCGATCCGGATCGCGATCGCCCGCCGCTCGTCCTCGAGCTGAGAGAGCCAGGCGGCAGCGAGCTCGCGCGGCGACGACGCCGCAGCGGCGGCCTCGGTCTCGCCGGGGCGCGCGCTCTTGACGGCCTCCGGCGCCACGCGCAGCGCGGCTTCATCCGTCGTCAGCTCGCCGACCCGTCGCAGCACGTCATGAAGCGCGTCGACGGATTCGGCGCGGGTTCTCTCAGAGACTCGTTGCAGATCGTCTTCGACCTGTTGCAGCGCGCCCTCGTCGATCAGCTCGCGCAGCTCCTCCTGGCCGAGCAGCTCGCGCAGCAGCTCGCGGTCGAGGGCGAGCGCCGCGGCACGGCGCTCCGCGTTCGGCTGGTCGCCCTCGTACATGTAGGTCGCCACGTAGTCGAACAGCAGCGACGACGCGAACGGGGACGCCGTCTGCGTCTCCACCTCGACCACGCTGAGCTCGCGCGCGTGCAGCTTGCGCAGCAGCTCGGTCAGGCCCGGCAGGTCGAGCACGTCGCGCAGGCACTCGCGGTAGGTCTCGAGCACGATCGGGAACTGCGCGTAACGCTTGGCGACCTCGAGGAGCGTCTGCGACTTCAGCCGCTGCTGCCACAGCGGGGTGCGGCGGCCCGGGTAGGCGCGCGGGATCAGCAGCGCGCGACCCGCGTTCTCGCGGAAGCGCGCGCCGAACAGGGCGCTGCCCGCCGAGCTCGCCGACCACCCGGTCCTCGACCTCGTCCGGATCGATCAGCACGAGCTCCGCGCCCGGCGGCTCGTCGGCGTCGGGGAGGTGGACGATGATCCCGTCGTCCGACCAGATGGCGTCGGACTCGAGGCCGTACTCGTCGCGGATGCGGGCGCTCAAGGCGAGCCCCCATGCGGCGTGCACGCGCCCGCCGTACGGGCTGAGGACACACAAGCGCCAGTCGCCGATCTCGTCCCGGAAGCGCTCGATCACGATCGTGCGCTCGCTCGGGACGACCCGGGTCGCCTCCTCCTGCTCGCGCAGGAACTCGAGCAGGTTCGAGGCCGCGCGCGGGTCGAGGTCGTAGTCGGCCTCCAACGTCGCCACGTCCTGGTCCACCGCCCAGCGCGAGAACGCGCCGATCGCCTCGCCGAGCTCGCGCGGCCGGCCGACGCTGTCGCCCTTCCAGAACGGCACCGCACCCGGCACGCCCGGCGCCGGCGTCACGACGACGCGGTCGCGGGTGATCTCCTCGATCCGCCACGACGTCGCGCCGAGCAGGAAGACCTGGCCCGGCCGCGCCTCGTAGACCATCTCCTCGTCGAGCTCGCCGACGCGGCGGCCGTCGGGCAGGTTCACGGAGAACAGGCCGCGGTCGGGGATCGTGCCCGCGTTGGTGATCGCCAGCGCCCGCGAGCCCTTGCGGTCGCGGATCGTGCCGGTCACGCGGTCCCACACGATCCGCGGGCGCAGCTCGCCGAACTCCTCCGACGGGTAGCGCCCGTCGAGCATGTCGAGCACGTTCTCGAGCTGCGCGCGCGACAGCTCCGCGTAGGTGTGCGTGCGCAGCACCAGCGCGTGCAGGTCGTCGACGGTCAGCGCGTCGGTCGAGGCCGCCATCGCCACGATCTGCTGCGCGAGCACGTCGAGCGGGTTGCGCGGCACGACGGTGGTCTCGATCAGCCCCTCGCGCATCCGCTTGGCGACGACCGCGCACTCGAGCAGGTCGGCGCGGAACTTCGGGAAGATGCGGCCCTTCGAGGTCTCGCCGACGTTGTGGCCGGCGCGGCCGATGCGCTGGAGCCCCGCGGTGACCGACTTCGGCGACTCGACCTGCAGCACGAGGTCGACCGCGCCCATGTCGATGCCGAGCTCCAACGACGACGTCGCCACCAGGCACGGCAGCTCGCCCGCCTTCAGCTGGTCCTCGACCACCAGCCGCTCCTCGCGCGCCAGCGACCCGTGGTGCGCCCGCGCGATCTCCTCCTCCGCGAGCTCGTTGAGCCGCAGCGCCAGCCGCTCGGCGCCCCGCCGGTTGTTGACGAACACGATCGTCGAGCGGTGCTCGCGCACCAGCTGGAGGATCTCCGGGTAGATCGCGGGCCAGATCGACTTGCGGGTCGCCTCGCCGCCCGCGAACGGGTCGAGGTCGGGCGCGTCCGTGCCCTGATCGGGCTCGACCATCGACTCGACCGGTACGTGGATCTTGAGGTCGAGCGGCTTGCGCACGCCGGTGTCGATCACCGTGCACGTGCGCTTCGGGCCGACGAGGAACCGGCCCGACCTCCTCCAACGGGTTCTGCGTCGCGGACAGCCCGATCCGCTGGACGTCGCGGTCGGCGACCTCGGCGAGCCGCTCGAGCGTGATCGCGAGGTGCGCGCCGCGCTTGGTCTGGGCGACGGCGTGGATCTCGTCGACGATCACCCACTCGGTGCCCTCGAAGATCTTGCGCGCCTGGCTCGTGAGCATCAGGTACAGCGACTCGGGCGTCGTGATCAGCACGTCGGGCGGGTGCCTGACCATGTCGCGCCGCTCCTTCTGCGGCGTGTCGCCGGTGCGGATCGCGACGGTGATGTCGCCGCCGATCCCGCGCAGCGGCGCGCGCAGGTTCTTCTCGACGTCGTAGGACAGCGCCTTCAGCGGCGAGACGTAGACCAGCCGCGTGCGCTTCTCCTCGCCCGCCGGCGTCGGCTCGGCCACGAGCCGGTCGAGCGCCCACAGGAACGCCGCCAGCGTCTTACCCGAGCCGGTGGGCGCCGAGATCAGCGCGTGCTCGCCCGTCGAGATCGCGGGCCACGCCTGCGCTTGCGCCGCCGTCGGCTCCGCGAACGCCCGCGTGAACCAGTCTCGAACCTGGGGGGTGAACGCGGACAACGGCATACACCCAGAGTACGGATCCGCTACCTCGTCCTGACCACCTTGGCGCCCGGGTGCGGTCGCATGCTCAGCCGGGCCCGCGGCGAGCCCGCCGGCAGCAGCTCGGTCGTGCGCGTCTCGGTCTGGATCGTCCCGGCGACCGCCGTCCGGCGCTCGAACAGCTCGGAGGTCTGCGCGTCGAACACGGTGATCGTCCCCGCGCTCGAGCGCGCGACGATCGCGTCGCGCCCGCGGACCGTCCGCTCGTCGATCTGATGGGTGCGCCCGCTCTTGAGCGCCTCGCGCTGCGCGGCCGCCTCGTACGCCGCCGAGGCGAACGGCAGGTCGCGATGCGCCTCGACGCTGATGCGATCGCGCTCCGGCTCGTAGGTGCGGATCTCGCCGGCGCCGGCGGTGGTCTCGGCGATGACCTGGCCGTTGTCGACGTCGGTCACGAGCTCGTGACCGCGGTCGCGGGCCAGCCACAGCTCGGAGCGCACACGCCGTAGCGGCTCGTGGCCGCCCGCGACGACCTGCAGCGTCACGGTGTGCTCGATCATCCCGTCCGGCACGCGGAAGGCCCGGTCGGTCGGCGCCGGGAGGCGGTCCGATGCCCCGCCGAGCACCGGGATCCCGGCCGCGAGCGACACACCGGCAACCAGGACGGCGATGATTCTGCGCATGGCTCTGACAACCGCGCGGGAGCGCAGAGGTCCCGGATCTTCAGAAGGTGCGAAACCTTCCTGCGGACCGCCGGTTTTGTCGCCCATGCCGCGCATCTCCCTCCTCGCTCTCATGGCTCTCCTGGCCCTCCCCGTGTCGGCGCATGCCGCCGAGGGCTTCGTCGGCGTGACCGAGCGCGGGAGCGTCGTGCGCTTCACCAGCGAGACACCCCTCTCGCTGACCACGCCGAAGCGCCCGACCGGCATGGCGCCCGGCGAGCGGATCGTCGCGCTCGGCCAAGGCCAGCGCGGCGTCGTCGCGGTCGGCTCGAGCGCGCGGTTGTACGCGCTCGATCCCGTGACGGCGCGAGCCACCGCGATCGGCCCCCCGTTCCCCCAGGGCCTGCGGGGCTCGCGGTTCTCGCTCGCCGCGGCGCCGAACACCGACCAGGCGCGGCTGCTCTCCGACGTCGGGCAGGACCTCGTCGTCGACCTCCAGACCGGCGCGACCACGGACGGTCCCGGCCTGCGCCGTGCGCGCGACAGCGCCCCGGTCCGGCCCGCCGCCGACCTCACGCTCCAGGGCGCCCTGTTCGGCGCGCAGCTCAACCCGGCCGTCTACCTGCGCGAGCTCGCGCGCGGCACGACGACGATGGCGGAGAGCCCGCTGGAGACGCCGACCGAGTTCGGGCTCGGCGAGCCGGTGGCGTTCAGCCTCGGCTCGAACGGCCGGGGCTACGTCGTCGCGGTGCTGACCGACCGCCAGCGCGACCGGCAGTCCGCCCTCCTCACCATCGACAGCGCGACCGGGCGCTTCGCGCCGCCGCGCGCGCTCGGCTTCCAGGGCTTCGCGCGGCGGCTGACGACCTTCACCTCGGTCGGCAGCGTGCCCGACGACCACACGGCGCCGAAGGTCAGCGTGTCCGCGCCGCGGCGGATCTCGGTGCGCGCGCTGCTCGATCACCGGGTGCCGATCAAGGTGCGCTCGAGCGAAGCGGGGCAGGTGACCGCGTCGCTGCGGATCGCCGGCCACAGCATCGGCTTCGGCTTCGCGACGCGCGACACGCCGGGGGTGATGAACGTCACCAACTTCGGCTTCACACGCAAGGAGCGCCGCCGCGTTCGCGCGGACGCCGGGCGCCGCGCGCAGGTGTCGATCGGGATCAGCGACCTCAAGGGGAACCGCCGCAGGGTGATCCGGACGGTGCGGCTCATCCGCTGATGCGAGCGCTGGCTCTCGTGCTCCTGCTCCTCCTGCTCATGGCCTCCGCTCCTCCCGCCCATGCCAGTTCCTCCCGCCGTCTGTGCGCCCGCTCGGCGCTCCTGCGCGACTCGCCCGAGGGCTTCGTGATCGGCCGCCTCTACCGCCCGCAGCGGCTGCGCTACATCCGCCGCAGCGCCAACCGCCGCTGGGCGCTGGTGCGGACCCGCGCCGGCCTGCACGGCTGGATCCCCTACCGGAGCCTGTGCCGGTGAAGGACGACCAGGCACTCGTCGCCGCCTACCGCGCCGGCGACGACGCGGCGTTCGCGCGCATCCACGAGCGCCACCATGCGCAGCTCGAGCGCTTTGCGCGCAAGATCCTGGGGCGCAGCTCCGAGCACGCCGAGGACGTCGTGCAGGAGGCGATGCTGCGCGCGAGCCGCGCGCTGCGCCGCGACGACCGCCACATCGAGCTGCGGCCGTGGCTGTACCGGCTCACGCGCAACACCGCTCTCGACGAGCTCGCGCGCGTCCGCACCGACTCGGTCGATCTCGAGGAGGCTGAGGGCTGGGGAGTTCTCCGCGCCCCCGAGTCGACCGAGCCGGAGGCGGTGCTGGAGCGGCGCGGCAAGGTCCGCGACCTGCTCGGCGACATGGCGACGCTGCCCGCCCAGCAGCGCCACGCGCTGCTGCGGCGCGAGGTCGACGGGGTCTCGCACGCCGCGCTGGCGGTCGAGCTCGGCGTCTCGCCGCAGGCGACGAAGAACCTCGTGCACCGCGCGCGTACGAACCTCGTCAAGCAGCGCGCGGCGCGCTCGCACGACTGCGACGAGGTGCGCCGGGACCTGCTCGAGGCGCACGACGACGGTCGCCGCGCGTCGGCCGCGACCTATCGCCACCTCGCGTCGTGCGCGGAATGCCGGCGGTTCCGCGGCGGGCTGCGCGACACCCGCAAGGCGGCGGCGATCCTCATGCCGATGCCGCTGATGGTGGTCGCCTTCGGGCTGCTGACCGGCAAGGCGGCCGCCGCGACGGCCAAGGGCGCGATGGTCAAGGGCGCCGCCACCGCCGCCGCGGGCGTGGCGATCACCGCGGGCGCGGTCGGCGTCGGCGTACAGGTGTTCACCGCCGGCGACCCGGCGCCGCAGTCGGCGACGAGCCGCGCGCTGCCCTCCGGGTCGGTGGCCAAGGGCGGCGCGCTGCCGAAGGGCACGGCGATCGTGCGCCGCACGGTGTCGCTCACCGGCGGCGGCTCGACGATCGCGCTCGCCTGCCCGCCCGGCCTGCGCGTGGCGGATCTGATCGGCGCCCGCGGCGCGAGCGCGTCGTACGCGCCGGGGACCGTGGTCGGCGTGAGCCGGAGCGCACGCGTGGTCGTCGAGCCGCGGACGGGCGCCAAGACCGGGCAGGTCACGCTGCTGTGCAAGGCGCCGGACCCGTCGGGCTCGATCGTGGCCGGCAAGGGCGCAGGCCGCGGCGAGCGGCACGCCGCTGAAGGTCGTCGTCACCCGCGCCGAGCTGTTCAAGCGCCCGAACGGCGCGGCGGTCGGCTCGGTCCGCCTCGGCCAGCCGGTGCGCGCGACCGGCCGCAAGCGCGACGGCTGGCGGCAGATCGTCACCGACACCGGCGAGACCGGCTGGGTGCGAGCGAAGGTGGTCGGCTAACCCTCGACCACCCTCAACGGGGTCTGACCCCCTTGAGGCGGCTCGAGGGTTGCTCGGCGGGTGAACGCGACCAGCGTGCCGCACGCGGCGGCCGCGGCGCCGACGACGAACGCCAGCTGCCAGCTCGCCGCCTCGACGATCACGCCCGACAGCCCGGAGCCGATCGCGATGCCGCCGACGAACGCGGTCACCGGCCACGTGTAGGCCTCGGTCCGCGCGCCGGGCGGGGCGACCCAGCCGATCAGCTCGTTGCGGGTCGCCAGCAGCGGCGCGATGAACATCCCGGCGGGGATGACGAGCAGGCCCATGACCGCCACCGAGGGCGCGGCCGCCAGCGGCAGCAGCCCGAGCGGCAGCAGCGCGCTGACCGCCAGGTGCACGCGGCCGAGCGGCGGGCGGTTCGGGAGCGCGCCGTAGAGCAGCCCGCCGGCCGCGCTGCCGAGCGACCAGATCGCGAGCAGCAGCCCGGCGAGCTCGGCTGCGCCCTCGGCGTCGGAGAACGCCGGCAGCCCGACCTCGACCATCCCGATCCCGATCCCCGCCGGCAGCGAGGTCAGGATCAGCGAGCGCACGCCCGGCGAGGCGAGCGCGCCGAAGCGGCTTCGCGCAGGCCTCGCGGTCGGGCTCGAAGGCGCGGCTGGGCGCCTGGGCGGTGAACCAGATCGTGCCGGTGATGACGCTGGCCGCGGAGACGATCAGCGCGCTCGCGGGCGAGACGCCGGCGGCGAGCACCGCGGTCAGCAGCGGGCCGAGGATGAAGATCAGCTCGATCAGCACCGAGTCGAGCGCGTAGGCGGGTTGGAGCAGCCGCTCGTGGCCGCGCAGCAGCGACGGCCACATCGAGCGCAGCACCGACGAGGTCGGCGGGATCGCGAAGCCGGCCAGCACCGAGCAGGCGGTGAGCACCACCGCGGGCGCGCCCAGCTCGGCCAGCCCGACGACGCCGCCGAGCGCCGCGGCGTGCACGAGCGCGAGCGGGACGAGCACGCGCCGCTGGCCGAAGCGGTCGACGAGCCGGCCCTGGACCGGCGCGCCGATCCCGGAGCCCGCGGCGAGCCCGCCCGCCACCACGCCGGCGATCGCGAACGAGCCGGTTTGGTCGCGTAGGTAGAGGATCAGCGCGAGCGCGTTGATCCCGATCGGGAAGCGCGCGATCAGCGTGGCGGCGATGAGCGTCGCGACGTGCGGGACGCGCAGGACCTCGGCGTAGCGCTTCACGACGCGAGCTCGCGGGCGCGCAGCAGGACCGCATCGAGCATCGCCGGAGTCAGCTTCCCCGTGAACGTGTTCTGCTGGCTGGGGTGGAAGCAGCCGAGCAGGCGGCCGTGCTCGGCGCCATGGCCGAACTTCGGCCGCGGCCGCGGCGGCGGCTGCTCGGACAGCGCCGGCGTCCGCAGCGCCGCCTCCCACGCGAACGCGCCGAGGCAGACCACGACGCGCGGCGGGCCGACGAGCTCGAGCTCGCGCTCCAGCCACGCCGAGCAGCGCTCGCGCTCCTCCGGCAGCGGCTTGTTGGCCGGCGGCGCGCAGCGGACCGCCGCGGTGATCCAGCAGTCGCGCAGCGCCAGGCCGTCGTCGCGGTGCTCGGAGGTCGGCTGGTTGGCGAAGCCGGTGCGGTGCAGCGCGGCGAACAGGAAGTCGCCCGAGCGGTCGCCGGTGAAGATCCGGCCGGTGCGGTTGGCGCCGTGCGCGGCCGGCGCCAGCCCCAGGATCAGCACGCGTGCGGCCGGGATCGCCGAAGCCGGGGATCGGGCGCCCCCAGTAGTCCCAGTCGCGGAACGACGCGCGCTTCTCGCGCGCGACGAGCTCGCGCCACTCGACGAGCCGCGGGCACGCTCGGCAGGCCGTGATCTCGGCTTCGAGCGCGTCGAGCGCCGAGCTCACACCGCGCTCGCGCGGGGCGGTGCCGCCCCGACGAGGCCCAGCACGAGGCGCCCGATCACGGGCTCGAGCTCGCGGATGTCCGCGGGCTCCTTGGTCCGCAGCTGGCGCGAGGCCAGCTCGACGATGGCGCCGACGATCGCGAACGAGTCGTGCGGGGAGGCGAGGCGGTCGGCGACGCCCGCGTCGGCGTCGGCCTTGTTGGCCTCGTCGATGTAGTCGGCGACGCGCGAGAGCGCGGCGTCGCGGCGCTCCGCGGCGCGCGGGCCGGCGCCGATGATCTCGACCAGCAGCGTCTGCGCCTGGTCGGGGAAGGCGTCGATGACCCCGAGAAACGCGCGCACCGAGGCGCCGACGCGGCCCTCCGGCGTGTCTCCGCCGTGGTCGCGCGCGGCCTGCGCGATGCCCGCCACCACGACGTCGATCGCGGCGTCGAACAGCGCGAGGATGCACTCCTCCTTGTTGCCGAAGTGCTCGTAGAACGTCGCCTTCGACATCCCGGCCTCGCGCGCGATCGCCTCTGCGGTGGCGTCAGCGAAGCCCGAGCGGGCGAACACGGACGAGGCAGCCGCGAACAGCCGCGCGCGCTGGCGATCCTGCCGGACCTCGAGCGGCGGGGCGTGGCGGCCACGCGGTGCTGTCTCCTGCTCCCCCATCTCACCCGATGGTAGAGGGACTACCCTTCGGGCGGCCCCATGTCCGCGCTCCTCCGGCTGCTCCCGATCCTGCTCGTCACCGCCCTCGCGGGCTGTGCGCAGCAGGAGACGTCCGTCAACAGCTTCAAGGGCTCCGAGAAGGACGTCGCGCAGGTGATCGCGGACCTGCAGTCGGACGCGCAGGGCCGCAAGCCGGAGGTCATCTGCAGCGACGTGCTGTCGCGCGCGCTGGCCGACAAGCTCAAGGCCTCCGGCGGCAACGACTGCACCGCCGAGATGGAGAAGCTCGCCAGCGACGCCGACGACTACAAGCTCGAGGTCACCGACGTCACCATCAACGGCTCGACCGCGACGGCGAAGGTCGAGTCCCGCAAGGGCGGCAAGACGGACGCCGAGACGACGTTCTCGCTCGTGCGCGAGGACGGCGACTGGCGCCTGAACGACCTCGGCTCCAGCGCCAGCTAGCCCAGCGAGCGCCCGTACTGGCGCTCGTAGTACGCGCGGTAGTCGCCGGAGCGGATCGGCTCCCACCAGTCGGTGTTCTCGCGGTACCAGGCGACCGTGTGGGCGAGCCCGTCGCCGAAGCGCATGCGCGGCTCCCAGCCGAGCTCGCGGACCTTTTCCGAGGAGAGCGAGTAGCGGCGGTCGTGGCCGGGGCGGTCGGTGACGTACTCGATCAGCTCGTCGCCGCAGCCGGTGAGCTGGACGATCCGCTGGACGACCTCGAGGTTGGCGCACTCGTCGGGGCCGCCGGCGTTGTAGACGTTGCCGGGCTCGCCGTGCTCGAGCACGTGGCCGATCGCGCGGGCGAAGTCCTCCACGTAGATCCAGTTGCGGATCTGCATGCCGTCGCCGTAGACCGGCAGCTTGTCGCCGTGCAGCGCGTTGAGGACCATCAGCGGGATCAGCTTCTCGGGGTACTGGAACGGCCCGTAGTTGTTCGAGCCGCGCGCGATCAGCGTCGGCAGCCCGTAGGTGTGGAAGTAGCTCCACACGAGCAGGTCGGCGCCCGCCTTGGTGGCGGAGTAGGGCGAGGAGGGCGCGAGCGGCGACTCCTCGGTGAACGAGCCGCTGTCGATCGAGCCGTAGACCTCGTCGGTCGAGACCTGGACGTAGCGCAGGTTGCGCGCGCGGGCGGCCTCGAGCAGGACGTAGGTGCCCTGGGCGTGGGTGGTGACGAACGCGTCGGGCTCGGCGATCGAGCGGTCGACGTGCGTCTCGGCGGCGAAGTTGACGACGGCGTCGCGGCCCTCCATCGCGTCCGCGACGGCCTCGGCGTCCTCGATGCCCGCGTGCACGAAGGCGAAGCCCGGGCTGTCGCGGACGTCGGCGAGGTTCTCCTCGCGGCCGGCGTAGGTGAGCTTGTCGAGCACGACGACCTCGTCGCCGTGCTCGGTGATGCGCTGGCGGACGAAGTTCGAGCCGATGAAGCCGGCTCCGCCGCAGACGAGCAGCTTCATGGCAGGACCCCCGATTGCAGGTAGCTGGAGAGGCCGTGGCGCCAGTACGGGAGCACGGGCGCGTCGGGCCGGGTGGAGCGCAGGACGGACCAGGCCGGGCGCGGCGCGGGGCGCGGGAACTCGGCGGTCGTCACGGGCTGGGCGATGGTGCCGGTGCCGGCCTCGTCGAACGTGGCCTGCGCGAGCTCCTGCCACGAGCACTGGCCGCCGCCCGCGACGTGGAGGATCCCGGCGACGCGCCGCTCGGCGATCTCGACGAGCGCGGGGCCGAGATGGCCGGTGAACGTCGGGCAGCCGATCTGGTCGGCGACGACGTTGACCTCGTCGCGGTCCTCGGCGAGCTTGAGCATGGTGGCCACGAAGTTCTTGCCGTGGGCGCCGAACAGCCAGGCGGAGCGCACGATCGCGTGGTCGCCGCGCCGCGGTGACGGCGTGCTCGCCCGCGAGCTTGGAGCGCCCGTAGGCGCTGGCCGGGCCGGTCGGGTCGGCCTCCACGTAGGGCGCGGTGGCGGTGCCGTCGAAGACGTAGTCGGAGGACACGTGGACGAGGAATGGCGCGGCGGCCGCCAGGTTTCCGGCGCCCTCCCCGTTGATCCGCGTGGCGTCGGCCTCGTGCTCCTCGGCGCCGTCGACGTCGGTCCAGGCGGCGCAGTTGATCACCGCGTCGGGTCGCGCGGCCTCGACCGCGGCGCGGACGGCGTCGGCATCGGTGATGTCGAGGTCGCGGCGGGCGAGCGCGACGACGTCGTGCCCGGCGCTCTGAGCGGCGGCGACGACGTCACGGCCCAGCATGCCCGCTGCCCCCGTGACGAGAAGGCGCATCGGCGCCTAGCCTAGATGATCGATTCCACGACCCCCGCACCCGCCTGCGGGCACGCGGGCCGCGCAATCGACCATCTAGCCAGCCCGCAAGGCCAGCCCGAGCTCGAACCGCGCCTCGGGGTCCTCGAGCCGGTCGCCGAACAGCTCGCGCAGCTGCTTGACGCGGTAGCGCACGGTCTGGGGGTGGACGCCGAGCTCGGCCGCGACCGCCTGCACCTGGCCGGGGCGGTCGAGCCAGGCGCGGAGCGTCTCGGTGAGCCGCGCGCGCGGGCCCTCGGCGAGCGTCTGCAGCGGCGCGAGGCGCTGCTCGGCGAGCTCGGCGCCGAGCGTCGGATCGGCGGCGATCACGAGCGCCGGCAGGTGCTCCTCCGCGCGGGCGAACTCGCGGTCGCCGAGCCGGCCGGCGGCGAGCAGGGCGTGGGTCGCCGTGGCGCGCCGCACCGACTGGCCCGCGAGCGCGAGCGGCACCGCCGGGCCGACGGCGGCCGGGCGGCCGCGAGCGGCGGACGTCAGGCGGCGCGTGCGCGCAGGCGCGCCCGCGTCGGGCACGAGCACGACCGCCAGCCGCTCGATGCCGGCGCCGATCGCCTCCTCGCCGATGCGCCGGGCGAGCCGGGCCGCGAGCGCGTCCGCCTGGGCCTCGCCGGACTCCTCCTCGTCGCGCGTGACCAGCGCGGCGACGGTCCGCGGCAGCGGCCACGACGCGGCGGCGGCCGCGGCGAGGATCGACTCCTCGGTGGCCGGCGGGTCCTGGGCGAGCAGCCGCACGAGCCGGCGCCGGAGGCGCTGGCGCTCGCCGGCGGCGGCCGACTGCTCCTCGGCGTAGCCCTCGGCCGACTCCGCCGACAGCTCGTCGATGTAGGCGAAGATGCCCTCGCCGAGCGCGTAGATCGCGCCGGGGTCGAGGCCGCCGGCCACGCCCGCCTCCACGAAGCGGCGCCAGGCGAGCCGGGAGCCGAGGCGGTAGGCGGAGAGCAGGGCGTCGAGGCTGCGGCCCGCGCGCATCTCACCGCGGCCGAGGTTGACGTACGTCGCGCGGCCGTGCCGGTCGTCGCTGGCCGGATTCTCGATCAGGTCGACGAAGCGCCCGAGCGCCTTCTCGATCGCCCCGCCGACGACCTGGCCGAACTCGCCCTCCATCGCCCGCGCATAGTCCGGTACCTCACGCGCGATCGCGGCGATGATCTCCTCGGCCAGCGAGGGCAGCACGGGCCGCAGGACGTTCGCGGCCTCGGCGGGGATCGCCGCGTAGGGACGGGTCGGCGCCGGCATTTGTCACGAGGCTACAGAACGGGGCGCAGAAATACGCAGTTGCGTGACAGACGATGCGATGGATTAACGGGAACCATCCAAGCCATGACCCGTGCGCACAAGCTCTCGAACCTCGTCGGGGCGATCGTCCCGTTTCTCGCGTTCATCGCCGCGATCGTCCTGCTGTGGAACGAGTACGTCGGCTGGGCCGACCTCGCCGTGCTGGCGATCATGTACGTGATCACCGGTCTCGGCATCACCATCGGCTACCACCGCCTGCTCACGCACCGGTCGTTCCAGACCTACAAGCCGGTCGAGTACCTGTTCGCCACGCTCGGGTCGATGGCGGTCCAGGGCCCGGTCATCGCCTGGGTCGCCGACCACCGCAAGCACCACGCCCACACCGACGAGGAGGGTGACCCGCACTCCCCGCACGTCGGCCGCGGCGACGGATTCCTGGGCGCGCTGCACGGGCTCTGGTACGCGCACATGGGCTGGCTGTTCGACGCCCACGGCCGCGCGGAGGGCGCGAAGTACGCCCGTGACCTCGTCGAGGACCGCGGCATGCGCTTCCTCAGCCGCGGCTTCCTCGGCATCGTGTTCGTCGGGCTGCTGCTCCCGGCCGGCCTCGGCTACCTCCTCACCGGCACCCTGAAGGGCGCGATCACCGGCCTCGTGTGGGGCGGCTTCGTGCGCATCTTCATGCTCCACCACGTCACCTGGTCGATCAACTCGGTGTGCCACTTCTTCGGCCGCCGCCGCTTCGACGTCGAGGATCACTCGACCAACGTGTTCTGGCTCGCGCTTCCGTCGTTCGGCGAGTCCTGGCACCACAACCACCACGCCTTCCCGCGCTCCGCGGTGCATGGCCTCAAGTGGTGGGAGGTCGACCCGTCCGCGGTCGTCATCCGCGCCATGAAGCGGCTGAAGCTGGCCTGGAACGTGGTCGAGATCTCGCCCGAGCGCCAGGCGCAGAAGACCGCGCCGAAGCGCGAGCCGGTCGCGGCCTAGGAGCCCGTCAAAGGAGTCGGCACGCCCGGATGCACCCGCCCTGGACGCACCGCCTGTTCTTTGACGGGCTCCTAGCGCCGCAGGGTCAGCTTCACGCGCGTCCCGGCGGGCCGGCGCGCGCCCGCCTTCGGCGATCTGCGCGATCGCCCGCCCGCGCTTGCCCTTGTGCGCGCGCTTGCGGCTGACGGCGCCGAGCCGGCAGCCCGCGCGGCGGAGGGCGCGGATGGCCGCCTTGCGTGTCTTGCCGCGCAGCTTCGGGACCTTGCAGCGGGTGGCGGCGATCGGCGTCGGGGTGCCGCCGCTGGACGGCGACGGCGCCGCGGCGCTCCCGCCGGCGGGCGTCGGCGAGGCGGTCGCCGTCGGGGCAGGGGTCGCGGTCGGCTCGGGCGACGTGGTGGGCTCCGGCGGGGGCGTTGGCTCGGGCTCGGGCTGTGCCACGACCGTGACGGTCGCGGTGCCGCTGCGGCCCTCGTTGCCGGCCGCGTCGACCTGCGACGCGCGGGCCGTGTAGCTGCCGTCCAGGCCGCTCGGCGTCAATGACCACCGCCCGTCCGCCACGGCGGCGGTGAAGGTCTCGGGGCCGACGCGGACCGTGACCGTGTCAGCGTCGTCGGAGCCCGTCCCCGCGGTGCCGGACAGCCGCCCCTGCGACTCCGCGATCGTCACCGCCGGCGCGTCGAGGTCCTCGCCGGAGGAGAACTGGTCGCGGCCCGGGAACGTGCACGTCTCCGGCCGGCGGCGGATGAGGCGCAGGTTGTCGACGAGCGTGGTCGAGTCGTACGCGGCGTCCGCGCGGTCGAAGGTCGAGAGCACCAGCACGTGCGGGCCGGGGGTGACCGGGACCTTGAACGTGTGCCACTGCGTCGTTCCGTCGTAGCTGGTCCCGTAGGCGTTCTGCGTCGAGAACGAGAGCGAGTGCACCAGCGCGCTGACCGGCTTGGGCCCGTCCGGCATCACGACCTTCGCGAAGTTCGCCGGCGCGCTGAGCGTCGAGGGGTCGCCGCCGCCCGCGGACCAGGGGTCAGTCGGATCGAGCTCGGCGAGGAACGAGTCGAAGTACCGCGGGTCGTCGGTCACGGAGCTCCCGAAGTCCTCGGAGAAGAAGCTGGCGCCGAGCGTCAGGCAGTTCGCCTCCTCCGGGACGTCGACGCGCAGCGAGATGACGGTGACGTCGTGCCCGCCGCGGAACGTCGTGGTGAGCTCGTGGCTGAGGTTGTCCGCCTGCGCGCCCGACCAGCCGACGGTGGCGTCGCCGGTCGAGAGGTACGCCAGCTGGTCGCCGTCCAGCGGCTGCGTGGTGGCGCTCGCCGGGCCGCCGACCGCGGTCGTGGCGCCGCCGGGGCGCGCGAGGAAGGAGGCGGCGGTGACCGTCCCGCGCTCGTGCTCGATCACATCGGCGACGGCGGTGGGGGAGTCCGTCGCGGTCGGCGCCGCGATGGCGAGCGCGGTCGACCGCGGCGGCGAGGAATGCCATGAACCCGGAGTTCTACCCCCGATCACGCGAGGATCCTCGATCGATCAACGGATGTCCCACATTGAGCGCCGCGGCTCAAGTGGTGACGCGTTAGAGGATCCCGATCTCCGAGTTGTCGCCGACCATGAAGCGGTAGGCGCGCGGCTGGCGGTCGTCGCGCGAGATCGCGACGTTCTTGCCCAGCAGCGACGACTCCATGCGGCCCTCGAGGCCGCGCACCGACGATGCCTCGAGCAGGATCGAGTGCTCGACCTCGGCGTTCTCGATCACGCAGCCCGCGCCGACCGCGGTGTAGGGGCCGACGTAGGCGTCGCGCAGCACGGCGCCGGAGCCGATGACGGCGGGCCCGCGCACGGTCGCGCGCTCGAGCCTCGCGCCCGGCTCGACCACCACGCGCCCATCGACCTGCGAATCCACGAGCTCGCCCTCCACGCGCCGCTCGACCGTCTCCAGGATCAGGCGGTTGGCCTCGAGCATGTCGTCGAGGCGCCCGGTGTCCTTCCACCAGCCGCGCACGACGTGCGACTCCACCCGCTTGCCGCCGTCGACGAGCCACTGGATCGCGTCGGTGATCTCGAGCTCGCCGCGCGGGCTCGGCTCGATCGCCTTCGCCGCCTCATGGATCACGGGCGTGAACATGTAGACGCCGACCAGCGCGAGGTCGCTCGCGGGCTCGGAGGGCTTCTCGACCAGCCGCTCGACCGCGCCGTCGGCGTCGAGCTCGGCGACCCCGTAGTTCTCCGGGTCGGGGACCTGGGTGAGCAGGATCAGCGCCTCCGGCTCATGGGTCCGGAACGCCCGCACGAGGTCGGCGATCCCGCCCTGGAGCAGGTTGTCGCCGAGGTACATGACGAACGAGTCGGAGCCCAGGAACGGCTCGGCGGTCAGCACCGCGTGCGCGAGCCCGAGCGGCTCGTCCTGGACGATGTAGGTGATGTCGACGCCGAACCGCGAGCCGTCACCGGCGGCCCCGCGGATCTCGTCGCCGGTCTCGGGCGCGATGATGATCCCGATCTCCTTGATGCCGGCCGCGGCCATCGCCTCGATGCCGTAGAACAGCACCGGCTTGTTGGCGACCGGCACGAGCTGCTTCGCCGACGTGTACGTGATCGGGCGCAGGCGGGTGCCCTTGCCGCCCGAGAGGATCAGGCCCTTGAGGTTCTCCATGGCGGGCGGGAGCCTAGTAAGTCCCGGCGAGCTTCCGGTGATCCCAGGTCACGCGGTCGCGCTCGACGAACTCGAAGCCGACGCGCTTGGGTGCCTGCTGGCGGAAGCCGTCGCGCATCGGGTCGAACTCGGGCCCCGGGCCGGCGTAGCGGTCGACCAGGTCCATCCCGATGCCGGTCACGACGTCGAGGTCGCGGTGGATGACGACGTCGCAGCGGAACATCACGCCGCGCAGCTCGGCGTAGTCGAGCCCCGTCTCGATCTGGAGCGTCGCGCGCGGGTCGCGCTCGAGGTTCTTGGTCTTCTGCGACTTCGCGTAGGTCCAGGCCCAGATGCGCTCATCGCGGAGCACGAACCACAGCGGCATCAGGTGCGGGAAGCCGTCGCGCCCGTTGGTGGCGCAGGTCAGCGTCATCTCCTCCGCGAGGAAGGCCTGCGCCTCCTCGGGGGTCATCTTGATCGCGTCGCGGCGGCTCACGCGGCGGCGGTGAGCAGGCGCTCGGCGGCCTTCAGCACGGCTTCGCGCGCGTCGGCGGGCTCGAGGACGGCGGCGTCGCCGGCCTCCTTGAGCACCTCCTTGACCAGGTAGTCCTCGCCCTTGTAGGCCCACTCGATGATCACCGCGCCGTCGGGCAGCTCGGCGAGCACGGTCTTCTCCTCGCGTGCCCAGCGCGCCTGCTCTGGCGAGATCCACACGTGGGCGACGCGCGAGCCCTCGACCTCGCCGGTGCGCGGCCAGCCCTCGACCACGGCGATCTCGGCGACGGTCGCCCGCGGCTCGTACTGCTCGTCGAGCACGGTGACGTGCTTCACGCGGTCGAGGCGGAACGACCGCGTGTCGTCGCGCGACGGGTCCCACGACGCGATGTACCAGCCCTCGCGCCCGTTCATCAGCGCGTAGGGCTCGACCGTCCGCGTCGAGAACCGGTCCTCGGCGGGCTGCCAGTACTCGAGCTCGATCAGGTTGCGCGAGTCGATCGCGCGGCTGACGTCGCGTGCGACGTCGGAGTCGTCGGCGCCGGTGCCGCCGACCAGCAGCCCGTCGCGGCCGATCTCGCCGAGCGCGGCCTTGATCTTGTCGTGCGCGGTCTGGAGGTGGTGCGAGAGGTGCGTGCCGAGGAACTCGATCGCCGCCATCAGCGCGTTGGCCTCGATCGGCAGCAGCCGCGCGGGCCGGTCGAAGGTGTCCGAGTAGGGCTCGGTGTCGATCTCGATCTCGTTGCCCTGGATCTCGGCGTAGATCACGTAGGCGCCGCCGCCGAAGTTGACGACGTTGAGGACCGAGATGTCCTCGCGCAGCTCCTGCTCGGAGATCTGCAGCCGCTCGGTGACCTCGCTGACCGGCGGGCGGCGACCCGCGCGGCCGGCGGCGATCAACACGGACGCGAGCGTCACCAGCCGAGCGAAGCGCTCGGGCCGGATCGCGGCCTCCTGGCGCGAGCGGGGCGGTGCCTCGGGCGCCTCGGGATCCTCCGACCGCGGCGGCACGCCCTCGGCGACGCTCGTGAACGGCTCGCCGCTGTGGCGCTCGACGATCGCGTCGAGCCGCTCGCGCGCCTCGGCGGCGAGCTCGGGCGGGCCGGCGATGCGGGCGTGCTCGCCGTAGCCGAGCGTCCAGGCGATCAGGAGCCGCGGGATGGCGTAGTCGGTGCGGAACACGCGGCCGGAGTCCTCGGCGTCGACCATCTCGCCGTAGGGCCCGAAGTTGCGCTCGACGTGCCAGGCGATGCGGTCCGACACCCAGACCTCCGCGGTGCCGAGGGTGTCACCGAGCTGCCAGGGGATCTGGCTCGCGTACTGGCGGGGGTCGAAGTCCGGCGGGCGCTGGAAGTCGTGCTCGGCCTTGGTGGCGTAGGCGACCTTGCCGCGGATGCGCGACAGCCGGAACACGCGCACGGCATTGCGCTCGTGCGAATGGCCCACGAGGTAGAACTGGCGGCCCTGGAACAGCAGCAGGTAGGGGTCGACCCGCCGGTCGGCCACCTCGCCGGACTGCATCGTGAAGTACTCGAACTCGATCCGCTTGCGCCGGGCGATCGCGGTGTCGATCTTCGCCAGCCGCGCCGACAGCTCGGCGCCGCCGGCCGAGGCCGACATGCCGAGCGCCACCGACCGCTGGGCGGCGGAGTCGAAGGGGCTCGGCCGCCCCCAGGTGATCTGCTGGAGCGCGAGCCGCAGCGGCTCGGCGTAGGCGAACTCGCCGTCGAGCAGCGAGAGGGCGGTCTGGAGCGCCGCGTGCTCATCGTCCGTGAACGCGATCGCGGGGAGGTGGAAGGCCTCGGGCGCGAGCGAGTAGTTCTCCTGCTCGGAGAAGCCCTCGGCGGGCTTGTCGACGCGCAGCTGGATGCCGAGCGCGTCGAGCTCAGCGCGGTCGGCGTAGAAGCGGCGCGCGAACGCATCCTCGGTCATATCCGAGTAGCCCTCGACGTCTCGCCGGATCTCCGTTGCGGTGACGGGTCGCCGCTCCGCCATCAGATAGGAGATCAGCGAGAGCTGACGGATCAGCTTCTCGGTGTCCTTCGCCACGGCCCCGACTGTAGACGGGCGGTGACATAACCACCCCCGGACAAGCGTCCGTTTGGCGGCTATTTGCGCACTTTTACGCGGCTTGGCGGTCCGCGAAGAACGCGCCGCCGCCCAGCGCGCGGTCGAACGCTGACCAGCGGCTGCCCTGCGGCAGCTCCTTCTCGAGCCGATCGAACGATCCCAGCCGGCCCCCGAGGTTGTCGATCATGTGGACGAGCGTGGCCTCGCGCGTGCACGGGACCACGGGCGAGCCGTGCTCGAGCATGCCGTGGTGGCTGAGGATGATGTGCAGCACGGCGGCGGCGAGCTGCTCGGGGAACTCCGGCAGGTCCTCGATCAGGCGCCGGATCCGGTAGTAGCCGAGCGGGATCTCGCCCTGCAGCTTGCCGAGGTCGGTCAGGTCGATGGCCACGCCGGTCGATGCGTAGGCGTCGAGCTTGCCGATGTCGTGCAGCAGCGCGCCGGTCACCGCGATCTCGCGGTCGATGCCGGGGAAGTTCGCGGAGATGGCCGACACCGACTGGGCGACCGACAGGCTGTGCTCGAGCAGGCCGTGGCGGTAGGCCTGGTGGTAGCGCTTGGCGGCGGGCGCGGCGCGGAACAGCTCCCACGTCGGCGTGCCGCGGCCGAAGATCGCGTCGAGCAGCGCCCGCAGGTGCGGGTTCTGGATCGTGCCGATGATCTCGCGCAGGTCGGTCTCCATCTGCGCGGCCGAGCGCGGAGGGCCGTCGCACAGCGCGTCGAGGTCGACCTCGTGCGGGTCGGCGGCGCGCAGGCGGCGGACCGCGAGCTGCGGGCCGTAGCGCGCATGCACGCTGTAGTTGCCCTGCACGCGGATGGCGGCGCCCGCCTCGCAGATCCCGCGGACCTCGGACACCCCATCCATGATCAGCGCCGAGACGGAGCCCGTCCGGTCGCCGAGCCCGAGCTTGAGGTACTCGTTGCCCTCACGATTCGTGCGGACCTCGCGGTCACGCACGAGCAGGACAAGATCGACATCCTGTCCGTCTGTGAGTTGGTTGACGAGCATCGACGAGAACGCTAGAGCCGCGATCGGCGGATGAAGCGGAACGCATTCATCACAGGAAGCGGCGGTGGACTGGGAGTCGCGGTGGTCGAGCGGTTCCTGACAGCGGGCTGGAACGTCACCGCTCCGCGCCGCGCGGACGTCGACCTGAACGACCCGGAAGCGGTGCGACGGGCGATCGAGGCGGCAGCCCCGCTGCACGCGCTCGTCAACCTCGCCGGCGGCTTCGCGGCGGGCGAGCCGGTGGCCGAGACGCCGGTCGAGACGTTCGAGGCCAGTCTGCGCCTGAACCTGCGCACCACCTACGTCGTCTGCCACGCGGCGATCCCGCGTGCTGGCGGACGACGGCGCCATCGTCTGCACCTCCTCGGCGACCGCGCACGCGCCGTTCGCGGGCTCGGCGGGCTACGCGGCCTCGAAGGCGGGCGTCACGGCGCTGGCAAAGGCGATCGCCAAGGAGGGCACGCGCTGCAACGTGCTCGTGCCCTCGCTGATCGACACGCCCGCGAACCGCGAGTCGATGCCGGAGTCCTCGTGGGGGAAGCTGGTCCCGCCGGAGCGGATCGCGGAGGTCGTGCTGTGGCTGGCGTCGCCGGAGTCGGCGGCGGTCAATGGGGCCGAGGTGCCGGTCTGAACGTCAACTGCGGCTGGGTAGGGGTCGGGTCCAAACCGCCCCGCGCCCACGAATGTCACCTCGAGGTCGCATACCGACCTCGAGACGACACTCGTGGCGATCCCGCCCGAACCCGGCTCCTACCCAGCCGCCGTTGAAGTTCGCCCGCTAACCGCGGACGCCCGCCCTCAACCGCCGTAGAACTTGATCGCCTTGTCGGCCAGCGCGCGCGTCTCGCGCTCGTTGCCGATGGCGTTGAAGGCGATCGCCGCGAACGGGATCAGCCGGCCCGCGATGCGGCGGGTCAGGCGGCGGCCGACGAAGCGCGTCAGCCTGGCCGCGAGCGCCTCCTCGCGCTGGAGCTTCGAGCCCGCGTAGGCCTCGGCGACCGTCGTGCCGACGCCGTCGAGCGCGCGGCGGGCGGTTTGCGGGTCGGGGTAGAGATCGCGGATGACCAGCAGCTCGGCCGGGCGCATCGGGTCGTAGGGGTCATAGCCGTAGGCGGCGGCGATGAAGAACACGAGCCGTGACTGGATCCAGGCCGCGGCGGCGAGGTCGGGCAGGATCGTGACGATGCCGCCGACGCCGGTCGCGGCGCCGCCGAAGCGGGCGAGCGACGCGTGGCGCCGCTTGGCCATCTGCGCGAGCTCGGTCGGGCTGTGCGCGTACATCCGCTTGCGCTCCTCGACCCACGCGGCGGCGGCCGGCGCGTGCCGCTCGGACGCCGCGAGCGCGATGTGCTCGGGCGCTCGCAACGGGTCGGTGCGCAGGCGGTCCCACAGTGACGGCGGCAGCTCGCGCTGGCGCTGGTCCGTCTGTTCGAGCGACTCTCCGACCGGCGGCGACATCCCAAGCAATCTACTCAGGGCCGAGTCTCGTACCGTGGGAGTCATGGATCGCAAGTGGTGGACCCTCATCGTGGTGAGCATCGCCACGTTCATGCTGTTGCTCGACATCACGATCGTGAACGTGGCGCTGCCGGCGATCGAGCGCGATCTCCACGCGAGCTTCGCCGACCTGCAGTGGGTGATCGACGCCTACGCGCTGACGCTCGCCGCGATGCTGCTGACCGGCGGCTCGCTGGCCGACATCCTCGGCCGCCGGCTGATCTTCGTGATCGGGATCGGGATCTTCACCGTCGCCTCGCTGCTGTGCGCGCTGGCGGGGACGCCGAACGTGCTCAACTTCTCGCGCGCGCTGCAGGGGATCGGCGGGGCGTTCATGTTCTCGACCGCGCTGGCGCTGCTCGCCTCGGCCTACGGGGGCCGCGACCGCGGCACCGCATTCGGCGTCTGGGGTGCGGTCACCGGTGCCTCGGTGGCGGTTGGGCCGCTGGTCGGCGGCGTGCTGACCGACGGCATCGGCTGGGAGGCGATCTTCCTCGTGAACATCCCGATCGGGATCTTCGCGATCGCGCTTGCGCTCAAGCAGGTGGAGGAGTCCCACGCCCCGAGCGGCGCGCGCATCGACTGGCCGGGCCTCGTCACGTTCTCCGGCGGCTTGTTCGCGCTGATCTTCGGGCTCATCCGCGGCAATCCCGAGGGATGGGGCAGCTCGCTGATCGTCATCTGCTTCGCCGCCGCGGTCGTGCTCTTCGTCGCCTTCGTGCTGGTCGAGCTCCGCAGCCGGAACCCGATGCTCGACCTCACGCTGTTCCGCAAGCCCGCGTTCGACGGCGCCTCGATCGCCGCGTTCGTCCTGTCGGCGTCGATGTTCTCGATGTTCTTGTACTTGACGCTCTACATCCAGAACATCCTCGGCTACACGCCGCTCGAGTCCGGCCTCCGCTTCCTCCCCGTGACGCTGCTCTCGTTCATCGTCGCGCCGATCTCGGGCAAGTTCGCCGAGCGCGTCGGGATCCGCTGGTTCATGGGCGGCGGGCTCGCGTGCGTGGGGATCGGGCTGCTGCTGATGCGCGGCCTCGAGCCCGGCGACGACTGGACGGCGCTGCTGGCCGGCTTCCTGGTCGCCGGCGCCGGCATCGGTCTCGTCAATCCGGCGCTCGCGACAGCGGCGGTCGGCGTGGTCGAGCCGCAGCGCGCGGGCATGGCGTCCGGCATCAACTCGACCTTCCGGCAGGTCGGCATCGCCACCGGCATCGCCGGGCTCGGGGCGATCTTCCAGCACATCGTGGCGCAGAACCTGATCGAGGGAGCGCACGGGCGGCTGCCGCGCGGCGTCAGCGGCAGCGACGCGGCCGACTTCGTCAGCTTCGGCGGCTTCCGCCAGCTCCACAACGCGGCGCTGACGAGGCTGGCCGAGCAGTCGTTCGTCGACGGGCTCAACGACATCCTGCTCTACGCGGGCATCCTGGCCTTCATCGGCGCGATCCTCGCCGCCGTGCTCACGCGCCCGAGCGACTTCGTCGCCCACGGCACGGAGCCCGCCGCCGCAGAACCCGTCGCCGCTTAGCCTTCGGCTGTGCAGCCGCTGTTCGAACACCGCCTCGATGTCGCGGGCTACGACACGCGGGTGCTCGAGGCCACGGACCGCCTGCTCGAGCTGCTGCTGCCGTTCCCCGCGGCGGTGCACGCGTGATCCCGCTCACGCCGACCGCGTTGGCCGAGGCGGCGGCGAACCTCTACGACGGCACGCTCGGCGGCGGGCTCGCCGACCTGCGCCGGATGCCCTCGACGGTGATCGACGAGGGGCCGCAGCGGACCGTGCGCCGCTACCACCGGCTCGAGGGCACCACGCGCAAGCGCGCCCCGGTGCTGCTCGTCCCGCCGCTGGCCGCGCCCGCGATCTGCTTCGACCTGCGGCGCGGCTGCTCGGTCGCCCAGCACCTGCTGCAGGGCGGCCGCCCGACCTACCTCGTCGACTACGGCGAGATCGAGTACGCCGACCGCGGGCTCGGCCTCGAGCACTGGATCGAGGAGGTGGTGCCGAAGGCGATCCGCGCCGCGTCCGAGGACGCCGGCGGCCGGCCGGTGCAGGTGGTCGGCTGGTGCCTGGGCGGCATCCTCGCGCTGCTGGCGCTGGCGCACGATCCCACGCTGCCGGTGAGCTCGGTGGCGCTGATCGCGAGCCCGTTCGACTTCGCCAAGGTCCCGCTCGTCGCGCCGCTGCGGCCGATCGCGGCGATCACGCAGGGCTGGGGCATCACGCAGCTCTACCGCCTGCTCGGCGGCGCGCCGGCGCCGCTCGTCAAGCGCGGCTACCAAGCGGCCGGCTTCGACAAGTACCTGATGAAGCCGTGGACGGTGCTCTCCAATCTCCACGACCGCGAGCTGCTGGCCCAGATCGAGGCGGTCGACGCGTTCATGGACCGCATGCACGCCTACCCGGGGCGCACGTTCGGCCAGCTCTATCACCGCTTCTTCCGCACCAACGACCTCGCCGACGGCAAGCTCGCGCTCGAGGACGGCACGATCGACCTCGGCGTGGTGAAGGCTGCCGGTGCTGGCGATCGCCGGCCGCGGCGACGGGATCGCGCCCGTCGCGGCGTGCCATCACGTCGAGGCGCTGCTCCCGCGCGCGGACGTCGAGCTCGCCACCGCGCCGGGCGGTCACCTCGGCGTGCTGACCGGCCGCGCGGCGGCCGGGACGACGTGGACGCTGCTCGACGGCTTCCTCGACAAGCCTGCACGGCGCCGTGCAAAGCGCGCCAGACCGCGGGCTGGCGCTGGTTGAGCGGCTACCCTGAGCGCCCCATGCGCCTTCCCGTCCTCCTCTCAGCTCTCGCCCTCCTGCTCGTTCTGGCGGCTCCCGCCGGCGCCCAGGAGCCGCGGATCGCACCCGGCACCAAGGCCGGCAACCTCGACGTCGGCGGCCTCACCGTGCAAGAGGCCGTGGTCAAGCTCCAGCAGAGCTACAACGCCTCGCTCGGCCGCCCGCTCTCGATCCAGGTCGCCGGGCGGCGCTACCGGCTGACGATCAAGAAGGCCAAGCTCGCGTTCGACGCCCCGCTGACCGCACGCCGCGCGCTCCGCCAGCCGGCCGCCAACGTGCCGCTCGCCATCACCTGGGATCAGAAGGTGGTCCAGAAGCTCTCCGACCGGGTCGCGAAGGCCGTCTACCTGGCCCCGCGCAACGCCGAGATCCGCATCACGCTGCGCCACATCTTCCGCACGTCCTCGCGGACCGGCCGCAGCCTCAGCGCGACGACCGTGCGCACGATGATCGAGCAGACGCTCGCCAACCCGGATCCGGCGTCGTCGCGCATCGTGCGCCCGGCGCGCAAGATCCTGAAGGCCAGGATCACCGCCGACAAGCTGGCGCGCGCGTACCCGACGGTCATCACGATCGACCGCAACAACTTCAAGCTCCGCCTCTTCAAGCGGCTGAAGTTCTCCAAGAGCTACGGCGTCGCGGTCGGCCAGTCGGCCTACCCGACCCCGACCGGCCGCTTCTCGATCACCAACAAGCAGGTCAACCCGGCCTGGACGGCGCCCAACTCGCCATGGGCGGGCGAGCTGGCCGGCACCACGACGCCGGGCGGCAGCGCCGCGAACCCGCTGCGGGCGCGCTGGATGGGGATCGTCAACGGCGTCGGGATCCACGGGACGTCGCAGGAGTACTCGATCGGCAGCCGCGCCTCGCACGGCTGCATCCGCATGCGCGTCGCGGACGTGATCGACCTGTATCCGCGGGTGCCGGTCGGCACCCCGGTGCTGATCCGCTAGGCGCCAAGCCAGGCAGCTTGCTGCCTAGCGGGGGGTTAGACGCCAAGCCAGGCAGCTTGCTGCCTAGCGGGGGGCTAGTCCAACTCGACGACGTCCGCTTCGACTTCGGTGCGGCCGTGGTCGCGCGCGACCGAGACACGGTGGTGGCCGTCGCGCAGGATGTGGCGGCCGCCGATCCGGTAGACCGAGACGGGCGGCAGCTCGAGCCCGCGCGCCTCGGCCATCCACAGCGACTTCCAGCGCGGCCCGCACGAGCGGTCGGGGCGGAAGCCGCGGTCGAACAGCCGCGCCTTCGACTCCTCGGTCGTGCCGGTGATCGACTCGATCGCGATCAGCTCGACGCCGAGCTCGCGCCGCCGGGCTGACGCCAGCGGCGCCGCGCCGTCGTCGACGAGCTCGAGGCCCGGGCCGGGCCGCCGCCGACCGCGCGCCGCGCGGGCGAAGCGCTCCTCGGCCTCCGCCTCCGGCCGGCGCGGCGTGGGCAGCAAGACGTCGAGCACGACGAAGGCGGCGGCGATCACCAGCAGCGTGCCGAGCGCGCCGCCCACGAACGGCGCCGCAACCAGCATTGCCAGGGACATCGCCCACCTTCGAGGTGAGCCGGCCCGGCGCGCGAAGCGGAGGGCGTGGTGGGCGGCCATGTCGCCCTCAAGCGTTGCACCGCGCCGACGGCGCCGCCAGTGGGGCTAGCCGTTCCTAGCGCAGGGGTGGGGCGACCTGCACGGCGATCGCCTCCGCCGCGGTCTGCGGCATGTTCGTGGACGGCGAGGGCTCGGGATCCAGCGCCGCGTTGGTCGCGGCGACGGCCCGCTGCAGGCATTCGCCGAGCGCGGTCGCCTCGCACTCCTCCACGCCCTCGAGGACGAGGTCGCTGCCCTGCACCAGCTCGCCGAGGCGGAGATGCCCGACGGCGGTGTGGCCGCTGAGTTCGTTGGCGAGCTGGCCGCCGAGCGCGCGCGACCAGCGCGAGCTCGGAGGGCCGCTGAGCGGCACGCGCACCCGCGCGCCGACGCGACCGGCGGCGAGTGGCTCGCCGCGAGGGGCTCCTGCGATCTGATGGGTCTCGGACATACGGAAGGCCTCCCCGGCGTGGGGCGACGAGCGAACCTCTGCACCGCGTGCAATCCCCCGGTCGGGGGGTGCTCACGCGCTCTTCGCCAGCTCCTCGAGCTGCGCCAGCGACGCCTCGATGCCCTCGGCCACGACGTCGAGGTCCGGCAGCGCGTCGTAGTCGGCGAGCAGGCCGAAGCCGACCTTGCCGTCGTAGGAGATGATCGCGATCGCCAGCGCGCGCTCCCCGGCCAGGAACGGGATCGGGAAGATCTCCTTCAGCTTGCGCCCGAGCACGTAGAGCGGCAGCTGCGGGCCCGGGACGTTGGTGACGAGCAGGTTGAAGAAGCGCCCGGAGAAGTTCAGCCGCGAGGCCTGGGCGTGGATGGTCGGCGGCGCGAAGCCCTGCAGCGAGGCGATCGCCGAGGCGGCGAGCGCCTGGCGCGACTCCTTCAGCCCGTCCATCGCCTGCTTGACGTAGGCCAGCCGCGCGACCGGGTCGTCGAGGAACACCGGTAGCGGCGCCATCATCTGCGTCAGCTGGTTGCCGAGCGCGCCGCGCTGGTCCTCGGAGCGGACCGAGACGGGAACGGCGGCCCGCAGCTCCACGCCGTCGGTGCGGCGCCCTCGCGACTGCAGGAAGTAGGCGAGCGCCCCGGTGACGACCGCGAGCACGACGTCGTTCACGGTCGTGCCGAACGCGTTCTTGATCAGCTTGAACTCGTCGAGCCCGGCGCGCACGACCTGGATCCGGCGATGCGGGCCGGGTGCGACGTTGAAGGGCGTGTCGGGCGGCGCGTTGAGCGCGGTCCACGCCACCTCGCTGATGCCGGTGGCGACCTCGCGGGCCTTGCCGAGCGCCTCGCCAGGGTTCGAGACCGCGCCGAGCGCCCCGCTGGCGACCTCGGTGACCGCGCGCACGGCGCCGGTCAGCCCGCGCGCGGCAAGCTCGGCGCTCGACGGCTCGGGCTGGGGCACCCACGGCTCGCTGCCGTCGCTCGAACCGTCGGGCGAGAGGTCGAACAGCACGCTGGCGAGGTCGACGCCCGACACGCCGTCGACCAGCGCGTGGTGGGTCTTCGAGAGCAGGGCGAAGCCGCCGTCGTTCAGGCCCTCGACGAGCCACAGCTCCCACAGCGGCTTCGAGCGATCCAGGCGCTGGGAGAACACGCGCCCGGCGAGCGCCAGCAGCGCCGCTTCGTCACCGGGCTCGGGCAGGGCGGTGTGGCGGACGTGGTAGGCGAGGTTGAACGTCGGGTCGTCGACCCACAGCGGCCGGCCGGTCTCGAGCGGCGGGACCGCGAGCTTCTGGCGGTAGCGGGGGACAAGATGCAGGCGCGACTCGATGTGGGCGAGGAACTCGTCGAGCCCGGGCGGCTCGCCCTCGAAGATCGCGAGCCCGCCGATGTGCATGTGCGTGTTCGGCTTCTCCTGCGCGAGGAAGCCCGCGTCGACCGCTGAGAGGCGGTCGAGGTGCTGCTGGCCGGCCATGCGCTAGAGCATGATGGAGGAGCTCAGGCGGTGCACCTTGCCGTTGCGGTCGGTGACCGCGACGCTCAGCTTGTAGCGCCCGTGCGCCGGGCGCCGCAGCGTGCGCACCGTCAGTCGGCCGCCGCGGCCTGGTCGGCCGGCGGCGCGGGCGACGACCTTCCCGCCGCGCGTGAGCTTCACCGTCGCGCGCTTCGCCTTCGCCAGCTTCACCGTGCAGGTCACCTTCTTGCCCTTGATCTTGCACGTCACGAGGGGCTTGGTGGCGGCGGGGCGGGCCGGGGCCGGGCCGCCGGTCGAGCCGCCCGCGCCCGTCGCGCCGAGGACGCCCTGCTGGCCGCTCGGTCCGGGCGGCGGGGGCGTGATGATCGCCGCGGCCGCCGGCGTGGTGAAGGTGGCGTCGCCGCCGTTGGTCGTCCCGAGGTCGTTGCTCGCCACGATCCGGTAGTGGTAGGTCGTCGACGGGCTCAGCCCGCTGACGACGGCGGAGACGGCCTGGGCCGAGGCGCCAGCGCCGGCGGCGACGGCCGCGGTCTGGCTGCCGTAGGCGGCGGTCGGGCCGAACTGGAACCGGTAGCTCGTCGGCGCGCCCCGCGGGTTGACCGTGCCCGCCAGCGTCGCGCCGCCGCTGGTCACGCCGCTCGCCGCGCCGGTCGTGACGGCGGGCGGAAGGGTGGGCGCGCCGAGCAGCAGCTTGCCCGCCCCGAACAGGTTGTCCGGGCCCGCGGCGCCGAGCTCGCCGGCACGGCCTCGGAGGAAGCTGCGCAGCTGCGCCGCGGTGAGGCTCGGGTTCACCTGCTTGACGAGCGCGGCCGCGCCCGCGGTGTGCGGCGAGGCGGCGGAGGTGCCGGTGAAGCCGGAGCTCCCGCAGGTCGAGAACGGCCCGTAGACGCCGGAGGTCACCGCGTCCTGGCCCGCGATGTCGGGCTTGGTGCGGTTGTCGATCGTCGGGCCCTGCGAGGAGTAGGGCTCGAGGCTGTCGTTCTGGAAGCAGATCGCGCCGGCGGTGAACACCGACGTCGACGCACCGGGGTCGAGGATGCTGCTCGACGGGATGGAGTACTGCGTGGCGAACACGCCGTTGTTGGTGAAGAGGTCCATCCGCGGCGTGCCGGTCCCCGCGAAGCGATTGATGAACAGGTGGAAGGTCGCGGTGGCGCCCGTGTTGTTGAAGCAGGCCTGCTCGACCGGCGCCTGCGTGCCGGTCTGCGAGTTCGTGCCCTGGGCGACCGTGACGGTGTTGGCCGGGTTGGTGAGGAAGATGTCGAAGTCGGTATTCGAGTTGCCCCACTGGTCCCATCGCATGAAGACGCAGCCGGTCTGGCCGCTTCCGATCACGACCTCGTTCGCCTGATCACCCGCCGCGAACTCGTGGAACTTGTCGGCGTTCGTGTCGGTGAAGGACCCCTGGTAGTGGGTCTGCGCCGCGTTGCCGGCGGAGTTGACCCACAGGATGCCCTCGCTCGCCGCGTCCGCGACGATCGCATCGGGCGTGCCCGGCCCGCCGCTGCCGTCGCCGCGCGCCGAGTTGAAGAAGGCAACGGAGAAGTTGGCGATCGACACGTCCTGCGCGACGAGGAAGTTCTTCGCCGCGTTGAGCGCCGCGGTGCCGTCGATGCAGGCCAGGTAGAGCTGGGCGCCGGGCGCCATCTCGTGAACGATCTCGGCGACTGCCGTGCCGTGGTCGGTGTTGCCGTTCAAGCCGGCGGCGCATTCGTTGTGCTCGATCGCCGTGTCCGGGATGTCGCCGCGCGCCTGGCTGGCGGCGAGGCCGGTGAAGCCGAGATCGACGATCGCCACCTTGACCCCGGTGCCGTCGACGCCCGCGGCGTGCCACGCGTCGCCGCCGGTCGCAGCCGGGCCTTCGCCGTTGGTGGCCAGCGCCTCGACGGAGGGCACCTGCGCGACGTACTTGACGGAGCTCGACGCGGCGAGCGAGCGCAAGGCGTCGGTCGGGACGCGCGCTTCCAGGACGCGGCCGCCGGCGGAGCGCACGGCGGTGGCGCCCGCGCTGCGCAGCGCGGCGCGCGCGCCGGCGACGTCGTGGGCGAGCACGCTGACGCGGGCGGCGTCGGCCTCGACGTCGATCCCGCGCTGCTTGGCGAAGCTGCGGGCCGCGGCGCCGTCGCGCGCGGCGAGCGCGACGAACGCGGAATCGAGCTTCGGGTTCTTGTCCGCGGCGCCGGTCGCGGGCGGCCCGACCTGGGCGGCGGCAGGTGCGGCTCCGGCAATGCCGGCCAACACTCCAAGAACCACTGCAATCCGGTGTCGTGCGTTCACGTCGCGACACTACCGGCGCCGCAGGGGCGGTCGCTAGGGCACGTTCGTCTAGGGTCGCGCCATGACCGACTCGACTTCCCGAGCCGTCCTCGTCACCGGTTGCTCCAGCGGCATCGGGCGCGCGACCGCCGAGCGGCTCGCCGCCTCAGGCTGGACCGTGTACGCGACCGCGCGCAAGCTCGGAGACGCTCGCTGCCCTGGAGGCGCGCGGGTGCCGCACGCTCGCGCTCGACGTCACCGACGAGGCCTCGATGGAGGCGGCCGTCGCGGCCGTGGAGGGCGAGCACGGGTCGGTCGGCGCGCTGGTCAACAACGCCGGCTACAGCCAGTCGGGCGCGATCGAGACGGTCCCGATGGAGAAGGTGCGCGCGCAGTTCGAGACCAACGTGTTCGGGCTCGTACGCCTGTGCCAGCTCGTACTGCCGGGGATGCGGCGCGCTCGGGCGGGCCGGATCGTCAACCTTTCCTCGATGGGCGGCAAGCTGGTGTTCCCGGGCGGCGGCTTCTACCACGCGACGAAGTACGCGGTGGAGGCGATCTCCGACGCCCTGCGCTTCGAGGTCAAGGGCTTCGGGATCGACGTGGTCATCGTCGAGCCGGGCCTGATCCGGACGGAGTTCGGCACCACCGCCGCTGCCGGGGTGTCCGAGGCGGGCGAAGGCGAGGGCGACTACGCGCAGTTCAACGCCCACGTCGCGAGCGGGACCGAGGAGATCTACGAGTCCGGCGGCCCGATCGCGCGCCTCGGCGGTCCGCCCGAGGCGGTCGCCAAGGTGATCGACAAGGCCCTCTCCACCAAGCGGCCGCGCGCCCGCTACACGGTGACGCCCTCGGCGAAGGTCCTGATCGCCAACCACGCGGTGCTGCCCGACCGCGCCTGGGATGCCCTCATGCGACAGCAGTTCCCCTCGCCCGGCCGATGAACGACGTCGAGCGGCTGGCCGAGCGCGCCCAGCGTGAGGGGCGCTTCGGGATCGACACGGAGTTCATGCCCGAGGGCCGCTACCGGCCGCTGCTGTGCCTGGTGCAGCTGAGCATCGGCGGCGAGATCGCTGTGCTCGACCCGATGGAGGGCTTCGACCCCGCGCCGCTGGCCGCGCTGCTCGCCGACAACGCGGTGCAGGTCGTGCTCCACGCGGGGCGCCAGGACGTCGCGATCCTGCGCCGCGAGTGGCGCACCGACGTCACCAACGTGTTCGACACGCAGATCGCCGCGGGCTTCGCCGGCTTCGCCGCCCAGGCCGGCTACACCGGCCTGCTGCATGACGTGCTGCGGATCCGCGTCGCCAAGACCGCCAGCTTCACGCGCTGGGACGCGCGGCCGCTGACCCAGGAGCAGCTCTCCTACGCGCGCGAGGACGTCGAGCACCTGCTGCCCCTGGCGGACGAGCTCCAGAAGCGGCTGCGCTCGAGCGGGCGGCTCGAGTGGGCGAAGGAGGAGTGCCGGGTGATCGCCGACGCCAGCGACGAGCGCGACCCCGAGGAGGTGTGGCGGCGGCTGCCGCGCTCCGGCGGCATGGACCCGCGCGAGCGCGCGGTCGCGAAGGAGCTCGCCGCCTGGCGCGAGCGCACCGCGATGCGCGAGGACCGCCCGGTCGGCTCGATCGTGCGCGACCCGACGCTGGTGGAGCTCGCCAAGCGCCAGCCCGCCGGGCGGCGGGAGCTGGGCCAGATCCGCGGCCTCAATCCCGACATCGTCCGGCGCCGCAGCGCCGACCTGCTCGAGACGATCGAGCGCGGGCGCAACGCCCCGCCGATCCGGCTCGAGGAGTCCGAGCGGTTGCAGACGGAGTCCGTGGACGGACCGGCGACGGCCCTCGCGGAGTCGCTGGTGCGCGCCCGCGCGCAGGAGGCTGGATTGGCCTACGAGCTGATCGCCGCGCGCGCCGACCTGACGCCGATCGTGGTCTCGACGCGGCGCGGGGACCCGGAGCCGGACGTGCGCACGCTCAAGGGCTGGCGCCGCGAGCTGGTGGGCGCGGAGCTGCTCGAGCTGCTGCGCGGGCGCCGCCGCCTGGCTGTCGGCGACGGCGGCCGCGTGAGCATCAGCTAGCGGATTGCTGCCACGAGCGCCGATGGGCTGAGCGGCCGCTCCGTAAGCAATCAGCCGGAGTCGGTTACGTTGACCCCATGAAGCGCGGTCAACTCCTGCTGGCTGTGGTGGCGGCCATCGCGGTCGGCGCGGTCGCGTGGTTCGCCGGCGGGAAGGGCGACAAGGACGAGTCCTCGTCCAAGCCGACGGCCGCCGCGAAGGCGCCCGCCGGCGCGGTCAAGGTCAGCTTCGCCTACTCCCCGGAGAAGGAGAAGCTGCTGCTCCCGCTGATCAAGAAGTTCAACGGCGAGGGCCACGAGGTGGGCGGCAAGCCGGTGTTCGTCGAGGGCATCAACGCCTCCTCGGGCGACGCCGAGACGCGGATCGCCAAGGGCCAGTTCAAGCCGATCGCGTGGTCACCCGCCTCCTCGCTCTGGGGGCGGCTGCTGAACTTCGAAGCCGACCGGCCCTACACGGCCGAGGAGGCGCCCTCGATCGTGCGCACGCCGCTGGTGATCGCAGTCTGGGAGCCGATGGCGCGGGCGCTCGGCTATCCGAAGAAGAAGCTCGGCTACGCGGACGTGCTGCGGCTCGCGACCTCCGGCAAGGGCTGGGCGGAGTTCGGGCGGCCGGAGTTCGGCGACTTCAAGCTCGTCCACACCGCCCCGGACTTCTCGACCTCCGGGCTGTCGTTCGTGGTCGCCGAGTACTACGCGGCGCTCGGCAAGAAGGAGGGGCTGGTCGAGAAGGACATCGCCAACGAGGCGGCCCGCAGGAAGGTGCGCGACATCGAGCGCTCGATCGTCCACTACGGCGACACGACGCTGTTCATCGCCGACCAGCTCAAGAAGGAGGGGCCCGGCTACGCGAGCGCGGTGGCGATGGAGGAGGTCACGCTGCTCGACTTCAACCGCACCCGCGGCGACCGCGACAAGCTGATCGCGATCTATCCCGAGGAGGGCACGTTCGACTCCGACTCACCGTTCTTCACGCTCGACGCGCCGTGGGTGAGCGCGCAGCAGAAGGAGGGAGCCAGCGCGTTCCAGAAGTTCCTGGCCGACGAGATCACCCCCGAGGTGGCGGCGAAGTCGGGCTTCCGCCCCGCCAACCCGGAGACCGCGCCGGTGGCGCCGATCACCACCGCCAACGGCGCGGACCCGAAGCAGCCCGAGCGCACGCTCCAGCTGCCCGAGCCGCGCGTGCTGGCCGCGATCAAGAAGGCCTGGCGCCGCGACCGCAAGCCCGCCAACATCCTGCTCGTGCTCGACACCTCGGGCTCGATGAACGAGGAGCAGCGCCTCGACCGGGCGAAGGCGGGGCTCGACGTCTTCTTCCGCAACGTCGAACCGCAGGACTCGGTCGGGCTGACGATCTTCTCCGAGAAGGTGCAGCCGCTGGTCGCCCCGGCGCCGCTGACCAAGACCGGCAACGAGCTGCGCGCGCGGGTGCGCGACCTGATCGCCGAGGGCGGCACGGCGTTCTACGACGCGACGGTCGAGGCGTTCGACGCCGTGCGCGCGCAGAAGGCCACGGACCGCATCAACGCGGTGGTCCTGCTGACCGACGGCGAGGACACCGATTCGCAGCAGAGCGCCGACGACGTCGTCCAGCACCTCGAGGCCCAGGGCGACTCCGCCAACCGCGTGCGCGTGTTCACGATCGCCTACTCCTCGGGCGCGTCGGGCGCCCGCGGGCAGCTCGAGCGCATCGCCGCGGCGTCGGGGGGCTTGGATTACGAGGGCAAGACGGAGAACATCGAGTCCGTCTATCGCTCCATCTCCTCGTTCTTCTAGTGCCTGCCCCTGCCCCCTACGACCGCGAACGCTTCAACCGCGCGCTGATCGCCAACGCGCTGCTTGACCCGTTCAACGTCGTGCTGTTCGCAGTCGTGCTGATCGCCGGGATCCTGCTCGGTGTCTTCGCCTTCGCGCTGCCGATCGGCGCGGTGCTGTACCTCGCGGGCGCGGCTCGCACCTACTTCGACGAGGACGTGGCGAACAAGGTGCTCGAGCGCGAGCGCGGGGAGCACCGCAAGCGGCTCGAGGAGGGGCGGGTGAAGGTCAAGCCCGAGGACTTCGCGCCCGCGATCGGCCGGCTGCTGCGCGAGGCGCGGATGCGCGAGCTGCGCATCGGCGACGCCATCTCCCGCGCCGACCTGCCGTTCGAGGAGGTCAGCGAGGAGATCGATCGCTTCGTCGCGGCGATGGACTCGACCGCTGTGCGCGCGCAGCTGCTGTGGGAGGCGCTGGAGGACACGCCGCCGGCGCGCGTCGAGGCGCGCCTGCAGGAGGTGCGGGCGGGCGGCGGCCAGCCGGAGCTCGAGGAGGCGCTGACCACGCAGCTCTCGACCCTCAAGCGGATGGAGAAGCAGCTCGAGCGCTTCTTCGGCGAGATGGAGCGGATCCTGGTCGAGCTCGACACCGTGCGTTCGCAGCTGGTGTCGGTGTCGGCCTCGAGCGAGTCGCAGCAGCAGACCGAGCTCGCCGCCGACGTCCGCGCCCTGCGCGAGCGGGTGGGCGCGACTGCGGAGGGGATGGCGGCGGCGTTCGAGGCGTGAAGCCCGAGGAGATGATCCGGGAGCTGCCGGGCCCGCCCGTCGAGGAGTGGATCGCTCGGCTTCCCACCGGCTCGCACGCCGAGCGCAAGGCCTGGCTGCAGGAGCAGGGCCTCGCCTCCAACCACGCCGCGGCCGTGCTCTGGTGGGAGAAGAACGGCGCCGCGATCCTGTCCGGCGGCGGGGAGCTGATCGATCGCCAGTACGTCGGCCCGAAGGCCGCGCTGCGGCCGATCTACGACCGCGTCGCCGAGGTGATCGCCTCCTTCGCGGACGTCGAGGTCGGCCCGCGCGGGACCTACGTGTCGTTCGGGCGGCCGAAGCAGTTCGCGCTCGTCCAGCCGAGCACCAAGACGCGGGTCGACGTCGGCTTGCGCTTGCCCGGCGTGCCGTTCTCGGGCCGCTTGGCCGACGCGCGCTCATTTGGCTCGGGGAACATCACCCACCGCGTCGGGCTTGAGGCGGTCGAGGACGTCGACGACGAGCTCGAGGGGTGGCTGCGCGGCGCCTACGACGCGCGCGGCTGACCGTGGACCCAGCGCCCGGCGACCATCGTCGCGCTGACGCGGTCGCCGTCGAGCACGACCAGGTCGGCGTCGTAGCCGGGTGAGAGCGCCCCGCGGCGGTCCTCGGCGCCCTCGAGCCAAGCCGGGGCGGCGGTGAAGCTGGCGATCGCCTCGTCACGGCTGACGCCGCATTCGGCGGCGGAGCGCAGGCCGGCCAGCGGGTCGAGCGCTTCGACGGGCGCGTCCGAGCCGCCGGCCACGCGGACGCCGGCGTCGAGCAGCTGGCGGTAGGGGTAGGCGCGGTCGAGCCGGTCCGCCCACAGCCGCGCGGCGAGCTCGCGGTCGCTCGTGGCGTGGCTGTACTGGACCGACGCGGTGACGCCGAGCCGCGCGTAGCGGGCGATGTCGTCGGCGTCAATGCACTGCGCGTGCTCGACGCGGTGGCGCAGCCCGAGCGGCCGCCAGACGTCCTCGCTCGCCTCGAATCCGTCGAGCGCCTCGCGGTTGGCGAGGTCGCCGATCGCGTGGACCGCCACCGGCATCCCGGCCGCGGCCGCCTCGCGGACGACGGCGGCGAGCCCGTCCGGCCCCATCAGCCGCATCCCGCCGCCGCCGAGCAGCAGCGCGGTACGCGAGCCGAGCGTGCCGTCCATGAACACCTTCACGTAGCTGCCGCGGTCGGCGTCGGCGTTCGGGACCGACTGCCACACCCGCAACGTCAACTCCCCGGCGTTTCCGAGCGCGGCGAACGCCTCCGGCGCGCCCCGCGCGCCGTCCTTGTCGTGCACGCCGGTCACGCCGGCGGCGTGCGCGACGGGAATGCCCGCGCGCACCGCGTCAAGGGTCTCCTCCGGCGACGCTGCCGCGAACGTGTCGAAGAAGTCCCAGGCTTCCTGTTCCCTCAGCAAGCCATCCTCGTGCTCGGGGCGGCCCCCAGCGGCCAGCGCGGCGGAATTCACCCACAGCGTGTGTCCATCGTGCGCTCGCAGCGCCGTCGGCACCTCGCCCGTCACCGCGTCCAACGCCGCCAGCGTCGGCCGCTCCTCGTCCGGCCAATCCTCCTCGCGCCACCCGCGCCCCCGCAGCCAGCCAGACGCCGGCTTCTCCGCCGCCTCGATCCGCTCGAGCGCCTCGCCCACCGACTGGGTGCCGAACAGCGACAGCTCGCGCAGCCCCAACGCCCAGCTCGGGAAGTGCACGTGCGCGTCGACCAGGCCCGGGAGCACGGTGGCGCCGCCGAGGTCGACGATCTCGCCCGGCGTGTCGTCCGGGCCGATGACCGCGCCCTGCACGACCACGCGGTCGCCGGTCGGCCAGACACGCGCGTTGACCAGCACGACGGTACGGTCAGCGGCCATGGCCCGCTCCACGGTGTGTCTGACGTTCGACTTCGACGCGATGTCCGTCTGGTTCGGCTACAAGCATGTGACCCCCGCCATGCTGCAGCGCGGCGAGTACGGCGCGCGCGTCGGCGTGCCGCGACTGTTGCAGATGCTCGAGCGCCATGAGCTGCCGGCGACGTTCTTCGTGCCCGGCCACACGCTCGAGTCGTTCCCCGAGGCCTCGCAGCAGATCATCGACGCGGGCCACGAGCTCGCGCATCACTCCTACGCCCACGTCGACCCCAGCGGCCAGCAGGCGGACGAGGAGCGGGGCGACTTCGAGCGCGCGCTCGAGGCGTTCGAGCAGCTCGGTGTGACGCCCGTCGGCTACCGCTCGCCCTCGGCCGACCTCTCGGCGAGCACGCTGAAGATCCTCGAGGAGCACGGCTTCCTCTACGACTCGAGCCTGATGGCCGACGACTACCGCCCTTACCGCCCGCGGATCGGCGACCGCGTCTCCCAGCAGGAGCCGCTGCAGCGCGGGCGCGAGGCGGACCTGATCGAGATCCCGATGTGCTTCGAGCTCGACGACTGGCCGCACTTCCAGTTCAACTTCGAGCCCTCCCGGGTCGGCCTGTCCGCGCCGAGCAAGGTGCTCGAGATCTGGCAGGGCGAGCTCGACTTCATGCACGAGCACGTCGACGGCGGCGTGCTCGTCGTGGCCATGCACCCGCAGGTGATCGGCCGCGGCCACCGCGTGGCGATGCTCGAGCGCTTCATCGAGCACGCGCGCGGGCTCGGCGACGTCGAGTTCGCACAGATGGACGAGGTCGCGCGGCGCCGCTAGGGCGCGAGACCGTTCATCAGCGCGTCCATCTGCGCCTCGACCGCGAACATCTGTGACATGTCGCCGCCGGTGATCAGCAGCCGGTAGACGACGGGCCCGGCGAACAGGTCGAGCACCATCTCGAGGTCGAGTCCTTCTCGGATCTCGCCGCGGGCGACCGCACGCTCGAGCACCGTTCGCAGTGCCGCGCGGCGGGGCTCGACGAGGTTGGCGCGGAAGATCGCGAACAGCTCGGGATCGTTGACGGCCTCCCCGAGCAGGCGCGGCATCAGCGTGGTGCCGCCGCGTGACGCGCTCGCTCTGACCAACTGGGCGAGCGCTGAGTAGTCGCCGCGCAGGCTGCCGGTGTCCGGCGCCTCGAACTCGTCGTGGAGGAAGACGATCGCGTCGCGCACGAGCTCGTCCTTGGAGGCCCAGCGGCGGTAGATCGTCGCCTTGCCGACACCGGACCGCGTCCGCACGGCCTCCATCGTCAGCGCGCCGTAGCCACCCTCGACGAGCAGGTCGAGGGTGGCGTTGATGATCGCCTGGTGCGATGCCTCGGAGCGTGGCCGCCCCGGCGTGCGCCGGGGCGACTCTGCGGTCTCGCTCATGCGGGGACGGGCTCCCCGACACGGCCGGCCGCGCGCTCGGATGCGGGCTGGGCCTCGCGCGCCGGGATCACCGCGTAGGCGACGATGGCGCCGACGAGTGCCACGGCGGCGGCGGCGAGCGCGGCGATGTGCATGCCGCTCACGAACGCGGTCTGGGCGGCGTCGGCCAGCCCGGCGTCGCCGAGTCGGTGGGCGACGGCGAGGCCGCCGCTCAGCGTGTCGCTCGCGCTCTCGGCCGCACCGTGCGGGAGCCCGCTGACGGCCTCGTCCATGTCGCCACGGTACTGGCTGGCGAGGAGCGATCCGAGGATCGCGACGCCGAGCGCGCCGCCCGTCGTGCGGGTCATGTCGTTGACGGCGGAGCCGACGCTGGCCTTCTCGATCGGAAGCGAGCCCATCACGGACTCGGTGGCGGGCGCCATCGCCATGCCCATGCCGAAGCCGAGCACGAGCAGGTGGGCGGCGACGATGCCGTAGCCCGAGTCGACGTGGAACTGCGTGACGATCGACAGCCCGGCGGCGACGAGCACGAGACCGCCGGCGACGACGCGCTTCGTCCCGAACCGCTCGGCGAGCTTCGCCGAGATCGGACCGCCGAGGATCAGGCCGGCCGCGACGGGGGTGACGCGGATGCCGGCCTCGAGCGCCGAGTAGTCGAGCACGCCCTGGAGGTACTGGGTCAGGAAGAAGATCGTCCCGAACATCGAGAAGAACACCAGCGTGATCGCCGCGCTCGCGCCGGAGAAGCGCGGGTTGCGGAACAGGCGGATGTCGAGCATGGGCTGCGAGGCGCGCAGCTCCCAGGCCATGAACGTGCCGAGGATGCCGGCGGCGATGCCGAAGGCGGCGAGGATGGTGGGGCTCGTCCAGCCGCGCGACGGCGCCTCGATGATCGCCCACACGAGCGTGGTCAGGCCGGCGATCGACAGCGCGAAGCCGGGCAGGTCGAGCCGCGGGGCGGCGGGATCCTTCGACTCCGGGATGAGCCAGCGGCCCGCGGTGAGCGCGGCGACGACGAACGGAAGGTTGACGAGGAAGACCGCGTTCCAGCTCGCGTGCTCGATCAGCCAGCCGCCGGCGACAGGACCGATGGCGATGCCGAGCCCGGAGACGCCGGCCCAGATGCCGATCGCCTTTCCACGTTCGTTGGAGGGGAAGACGGCGGTGATGATCGACAGCGTCGAGGGCATGATGAACGCGCCGCCGACGCCCATGAGGGCCCGGGTGGCGATCAGCATCTCGGGCGAGGTGGCCAGCGCAGAGAGGCCGGAGCCGAGGCCGAAGATGAGGAGTCCGATGCTGAGGCCGCGTTTGCGGCCGAAACGATCACCGAGGGCGCCGGCGGTCAGCAGCAGGCCGGCGAAGACGAGCATGTACGCGTCGACGATCCACTGCAGCTGGGAGCTGGATGCGCCGAGGTCGCGCTCGAGCGTGGGGAGGGCGACGTTGAGGATGGTGTTGTCCAGCCCGATGACGAGCAGCGACGCCGAGAGGACGACGAGCATCCACCAGCGCTGCGGATAGGGCGTGTCGGTCCGTTCGGGCATGGGGGTCTCCTGGGGAGGGAAGGAGAGAAACGAGACGGTTTCGTTTCGCATAGTTGGGCCAAGGTACACGGCCGAATTGCGAAACGCAACGGTTCCGTTCCGAAATGCCCGAAAGGGCAAGCGGCCACCCGCCCCTCATGCTCAAGAGGCGAATGGCCGCTTAACGACGAAGCGGGCGGTCCCCCCGGGCCACCCGCTTCGAAATGACGTGCGCTGCCTGTCGTGTCCGTGCCGTTCGTGGCGAAGAGCTCGATGGCTGCGACTGCTGACCGCTTGTTCGGTGTCCCTACCGTCCGCGGCGCTTGGGAGCAGTATGCGGATCCCATGAGCCCAAGGGAAGGGCCCTGGACGATTGGACGAGCTAGGAGCCCCTAGGCCGTCGCGTCGAGCGCGAACGCCATGCGGATCTCGGTGCCGCCGCCGTCGCGGTCGTGGACCTCGAGGCTCTGCGTCATCTGCGCGATCAGCGGCAGGCCGAGCCCGAGCCCGGGGCTGTCGGTACGCGGCAGCATCCCGCGCCCTTCGTCGGCGACCACGACGATGACCTGCTCGGCCTCGCGCTCCGCGCGGACCTCGACGGTGCCGGGCGTCTCGCGGTCCAGGTAGGCGTGCAGGACGGCGTTCGTGACCGCCTCGGACACCGCCAGCGACACCGCGGCGAGCGCGTCGGCCGTGGCGCCGGCGGATTGTGCGAACGCGGTGACTGCGGTGCGTGCCTCAGCTACAGAGGCGGCGACAGCGGGCCAAACTTTGGAGAGACGGCCCGTACTGCGACTCTCGGTCGAGCCATTCGTGGGCAAGAGAGGTTCCGATCCGGGGGGAGGATGGGCGACGCGTGAACGCGAAATGATACGCGCTGCCGCGCGATTCTCTGCATCGGACGCCCTTGATGCGCCGAAATGTCCAACGCCGGGGAGGCTAGGTCGCCGGGGCGGCGATCGGTCCGGTCTCGCGGCGCGCGCGCAGCGCAACCTCGATGCCCGATGCGATCGTGATGGCGGCCATCGCGAACAGCAGGAGCTGGAGCGATACGCCGGTGATGTCGAACGCCATCAGTGCGAGCACCGAGCACACCTGTACGGCCATCTTGAGCTTGCCCAGCGGGCCGGCGGCCACGACCACGCCCTGGCGCTTCGCCTGGGCGCGCAGGATGGTCACCCACAGCTCGCGTGCGCCGATCACGGCGAAGATCCACCACGGCACGGTGCCGGCGACAGCCAGCGCGCCCAGCGAGGCGAGGATCAGCAGCTTGTCGGCGAACGGGTCGGTCAGCGCCCCGAACACGCTCTCCACCTTCCAGCGGCGGGCGAGGAAGCCGTCGCAGGCGTCCGACAGCGAGGCGATCGCGAACAGCACGGCCGCGAACGTCGACTCGCCGCTGCCCTCGATCAGCAGCCACGCGATCAGCGGGACCATGCCGATCCGGGCGACCGTGATCGCGTTCGGGATCGCCGGGCGCCAGCGCTCCGGGACCGCGAGGCGCAGGTGGCCGGTGGCCACGCCGGCGATCGGGACGGCGATCGCGCCGATCAGGAGACCCGCGAGGTCGTCGACCACGTAGTGCCAGCCGAAGTACAACGTGGCGACCATCGTCAGGCCGAGGAACGTCCACAGGGCGTAGCGCAGGACGCGGTTGACCTTCAGCAGCTGGGCGATCAACGCCGCCGTGAACACGACGGAGACGTGCAGAGACGCGAACGCGGCAATGCTCTGCGCGCCGCCGCCGGCCAGCGCCTCGTGGCGCTCGTAGATCAGCGCTTGCTGGAGCGCGGACGTGCCGGTCTCCGGCAGCGTCGCGTAGAGGTCGGGCGCCACGAAGATCGGCCCGAGCGACGGGATGATCAGGTACGAGGCGATGCCCAGCGTCCAGTTGATGCCGAGCGCGGTCACGTACCAGAGCCCGGGGATCGGGTTGGCGGACGCGATCAGCGCCGCGCCGAGCGAGATCGGCACGAACGCGAGGAAGAAGAGGTAGACCGACGACAGCACCTGCGCGGCGATGCCCGTCCCGAGCACGTCGTGGAGCAGCGGGCCGGGGTCGTGGCCGAAGAAGAAGCTGCGGTCGAGCGACAGCAGGTCCGGGTCGTAGTCCTGGTCGGTCAGGAACGGCAGGAAGCCCTTGAGGTTCCGGTACGACAGGTACGTGACGTAGAACGACACGAGCCCGAGGAGGACCGCCGCGAACCGGCGGCGGTTCCAGCGCTCCCGCGCGACGGTGACGATCGCGACGTCGATCCGGCCTCCGCGCTTGATCGCGCGCGGCAGCAGGTCGAGGATCACGAAGAAGATGACGGCGCCGATGAGGCCCGCGCCGCGCGCGCTGAGCATCTTGTCGGTGTCGCGCACCGACAGGCCGTCGGAGAGCGCGACGATCGCGGTTGCGAGCGCCATCGCCGCGGCGATCCCGAGGGCCGGGCCGTGCCAGCGCCAGGACAAGGGGTCGACGCGATCGTCGCGCCAGACCGAGGTACTCCCGGGATCAGTAACTGCGTTCGTCGCCATGAGGTCAAGGGATTGTGAACGCGAAACGGCAGTTTCAGACCCCGTTCGCAGTCAATCCCAACAGGTCCTAACCGCCCCTCACACCGCTGCTGGGTGGCTACGAGCGCGCCGCCACCGCAAGATCCGGATGGTCCGTGAACACCCCGTCGACCCCCATGGCGAAGTAGCGGCGCAGCTCGGCGTCGAGGTCGGCGTCTCCGTCGAGCAGGAACTGCGGCTCGCGGCGGAACGTGTACGGATGCACCTCGAGCCCCGCCGCGTGCGCGGCCGCGACGAGCTCGGCGTCGACGAGCTGCTTGGCCGGTCCGAGCGCCTGCGCGTAGCCGGCGATCGCGGCGACGTCGATCGGGCCCTTGCCGAGCAACTGCACCCGCGGGCGGGGCAGCTCCCGCAGGCTGTCGGGGTCGAAGGACTGCACGTACACCGGGATCGCGACGTCCTGCAGTGCGTCGATCAGCCGCGGCTCGAGCGCGAGGCCGAGCGAGCGGTGGTAGGCGGGGTGCTTCGTCTCCGGGTAGATGCCGACGCCGAGCCGAGTGGCGAGGTCGAGCACCTCGCGGAACGTCGGCACCTCGTACTCGCCGTCGTGCGCCGTGTTGTCCGGTCGCACGTCGGGGATCCGCTCGCGCGCCCGCAGCGTCTTGAGCTCGGCGAGCGTGAAGTCCTCGGTGAACCAGCCGTCGTAGGCCTTGCCGTCGATCTCCTTGGTCGTCCGGCGGTCGGCGAACTCGGGATGGTCGGCGACGTCGGTGGTGCCGGAGATCTCGTTCTCATGGCGGCAGACGAGCTCCCCGTCGCGCGTGGTCACGAGGTCGGGCTCGATGTAGTCCGCGCCCTGCCGCGCCCCGAGCTCGTACGCGGCGAGCGTGTGCTCGGGCCGGTAGCCCGAGGCGCCGCGGTGGGCGATGACGATGGGCATTACGCTGGACCCTATGTGCCGCAACATCAGACCGCTCCACAACTTCGAGCCCCCCGCCACCCACGACGAGGTCGAGGCTGCCGCTCTCCAGTACGTCCGCAAGATCAGCGGCTTCACGAAGCCGTCCCAGGCGAACACCGAGGCGTTCGAACGCGCCGTCGCGGAGGTCGCCGAAGTGTCGGCGCGCCTGCTCGACGCGCTCGAGACCAACGCCCCGCCGAAGAACCGCGAGGCTGAGGCCGAGAAGCGCCGAGCGCGCTCGGCCGCGCGCTACGCCGCCTAGCGGCTGACGCGAGAGTCCGAGCCCGCTTGGCATCATCTGTCAGACCGATGGCGGGCTCGGCTCACCTCCCTCGCCGGCGCCGCGTCCTGCTCGTCGCCATCGCGCTGTTCGCGCTCGTCTTCGCGCTCCGGTTCATCCGCGACGAGCCGGGCGACGGCGTCACGTTCCTCTACGTCGTCCCGATCATCCTGCTCGCGATCGAGTTCGGCCGCCTGGCCGGGGTGCTGGCGGGCCTCGCCGCGTTGTCGCTGTACGTCATCTGGTCGGTGATCGACCCCGCCGACGTCAGCTTCGTCGCCTACCTCACGCGCGCGATCTCGTTCGTCGCCGTCGGCGCGCTCACGGGGCAGATGGCGGACCGCCTGCGCGCCACCGCCGACGCCGCCGCCACCGCCGCGCGCCATCTCGAGCTCACGCGCGACCTCTTCTGCACCGCGAACCTCGACGGCTACCTCGTCGAGCTCCACGGCCCGTGGACGGAGACGCTCGGGTGGACGGAGGCGGAGCTCCGGTCGAAGCCGTTCGTCGAGTTCGTGCACCCCGACGATCGAGAGCGCACGAGGGAGTCCGCAGCCCGGCTGCGGGAGGGCGAGCGGACCGCGCCGCTGCTCAACCGCTACTGCACCAAGGACGGCGGCTCCCGCTGGATCGAGTGGTCGTCGACCTTCGACCGCGCCCAGGAGCTGATCTACGCGGCGGCGCGCGACGTCACTGACCGCGTCGAGGCCGAGGAGGGCATGCGCCAGGCCGAGGAGCGCTTCCGGCGCGCGTTCGAGGACTCTCCCGCCGGCATGGCGCTCGTCGGCGTGCGCGGCGAGGACGCCGGGCGCATCCTCGAGGTCAACGATGCGCTGGTCGACCTCACGGGTCTCGCGCACGAGGAGCTCGTCGGGACGAGCTCGCTCCAGGACCTCACGCATCTCGACGACGCCGGCTTCGTCAGCGAGGGGCTGGAGCGGCTGGTGGGCGGGGAGATCCCGACCCTGCGCCTCGAGTTCCGCCTGCGCGGGCTCGCCGGGCAGGTGCGCTGGGTCGACCTCACCGCTTCGCTGGTCCACGGCGCGGACGGCGAGCCGCTGTACCGCATCTCGCAGCTCCAGGACATCGACGCGCGGCGCCGCGGCGAGGAGATGCTGCGCCACCTCGCCGACCACGACACCCTGAGCGGGCTGTTCAACCGCCGCCGCTTCCAGGAGGAGCTCGAGCGCGAGGTGGAGCGCGGCGGGCGCGGCGCCGTGCTGCTGATCGACCTGGACAAGTTCAAGGAGGTCAACGACACGCTCGGTCACGCCGCCGGCGACGCGGTGATCCAGAAGGTCGGCGAGTCGCTCAAGGCCCGCCTGCGGACGAGCGACGTCGCCGCGCGGTTGGGCGGCGATGAGTTCGGGATCATCCTGCGCCGGGTCGCGGTGGCCGAGGCTGATCGCGTGGCTGCGGAGGTGCTCGAGCACGTCGAGGCGGCGCTGCACGCGACGACCGAGGGCGCCGAGGTGTCGCTGAGCATCGGGCTCGCGCCATTCGACCGCGGCGACGGGCGCGGGCCGGACGAGCTGCTGCGGGCCGCGGATGAGGCGATGTACCGCGCGAAGGGCCGCGGCGGCGGCGCCGTCGCGCGCGCCGTGCTAGGTGGTGTAGGGCCCGGTCGGCACGGCGTGGTAGCCCTTCGCGCCGACCGTCGCGGCGAGCTCGCTGCGGTAGTCCTCGCCGGCAGCGATGCGCTCGAGGGCGGCGCGGAAGTCGTGGCGGGGTGACCAGCCGAGCTCCTCGCGCGCCTTGGCGTTGACGTACACGCGCTCGATGCTCGGGAGCAGGCGCCAGCCGCGGGCCGCGAAGACCGCCTCGGCCTCCGGAACGCGCCGGCGCACGACGGCGGGCGCGTCGGTGCGCAGCTCGGCGAGGTCGTCGCGCGTGAACGGCGTCGTGGCGCTGACGATGTAGCGGCCGAAGCCGAGCTCCGGCGCGCGCTCGAGCGCGGCTCGGTGTGCGCTGACGACGTCCTCGAGGTCGACGCGGCGGTACAGCAGCTCGTTGACCTTGAGGTTCGCGTCGTCGTAGGCGGAGCGGACGTCGTCGCGGTCGTCGGACTCGGGGAAGAAGCGCGAGGTGCGGAGGATCAGGCACGGGAGGCCGTGGTCGCGGTGGACGAGCTCGCAGAGGTCCTCGGCGGCGGTCTTGGTCGCGCCGTAGATGTTGCGCGGGACGGGCGCGACGTCCTCGGTGATCCACGCGGCGGGCGCGCCGGGCGGCGGCGTGAGCGCGCGCCCGAACGCGCTCGTGGTGCTCGTGAAGACAAACCGCGAGGCGCCCGCGGCCACCGCCTCCTCGAGCAGGTTGAGCGTGCCGGTGACGTTGGTGTCGACGAACGCCTGGCGGTCGTGCGAGCCGACGTGCGGCTTGTGCAGCGTCGCCGCGTGGAGGACAGCGTCGGCGCCGCGCACCGCGTCGCGGACGAGCGCGCGGTCGGCGATCGAGCCGACGACGGCGGTGTGCGGCGACGCCAGCACGTCGAGCCCCACGACGTCATGGCCCTCGGCGCCCAGCACCCGCACGAGCGCCTCGCCAAGGTGCCCCGCGCTGCCGGTCACGAGCACCCTCACCGCGCCAACGGTACCGTTGCGCCATGCCGGAGCTGGTGAGGACCGTTGGTCGCTACGGAATCCTGCGCGAGCTCGGTCGGGGCGGGATGGCGGTCGTGTATCTGGCGCGCCAGGTCGACCTCGACCGCCTCGTCGCGCTCAAGGAGCTGGCGGCCTTCCATGCCGCGGATCCGGACTTCGCGAAGCGCTTCGTCCGCGAGTCGCGGCTCGCGGGCTCGCTCGTGCATCCGAACGTCATCACCGTGTTCGACTACTTCGAGCACGCGGGGATGCCCTACATCGCGATGGAGTACCTCGAGCGCGGCTCGCTGCGGCCGCACGTCGGCCGGATGACGCTGGCGCAGATCGGCGGCGTCCTCGAGGGCCTGCTCGCCGGGCTCGCCGCGGCGGAGCAGCTCGGCATCGTCCACCGCGACCTCAAGCCGGAGAACCTGATGGTCACCGGGGCCGGCGGCGTGAAGATCGCCGACTTCGGGATCGCGAAGGCGACGCTGTCCGCGGACACGGGCGCGTTCGTCACCGCGACCGGCACGACGATCGGCACCCCGCCGTACATGTCGCCCGAGCAGGCGATGGCCAAGGACATCGGCTCGTGGACCGACCTCTACTCGGTCGGCTGCATCTCCTACGAGCTGTTCACGGGCAGCCCGCCGTTCGTCGACGCCGAGGAGCCGATGGCGATCATGCTCCGGCACGTCACGGAGCCGCTCCCGCCGGCAGCTGAGGTGGCGGACGTCGATCCGGCGATCTCGGCGTGGATCGAGCGGCTGGTGGCGAAGAAGCCGGAGGACCGGCCGCCGTCCGCGACCGCCGCCTGGGAGGAGCTCGAGGAGATCCTGATCGGCGAGCTCGGGCCGCGCTGGCGGCGAGAGGCGCCGTTGCCGGTGCTCGTCAACCCACCGGTCCCCGGGCCGGACACGCCACCGCCCTCCCAGCCGATGACGACGCCGCCCGGGATCGACATGGAGGGGACCGGGCCGGACACCGGCGAGCCGATGCCGGCCGCGGAGGCGCCCGAGGAGCCGGCGTACGAGACCTACCATCCGCCCCCGACCGGCCCGACGCCAGAAGACCTCGCACCACCGCCGGAGCCGCCCGCGGCAGCCCCGCCGCCACCGGCAGCCCCGCCGCCCGCGCCGGCTCCGGCTGCACCGGCGCCTTCCGAGCCGACGCCGGCCGCGTCCGCGCCGGCCCCTTCCACGGCGGCCCCGACCCCTCCGCTCCCGCCCGAAGCGACGCCGACGGAGTTGCCGCGCGCGGCCACGCCGCCGCCGCGACCGGCGGCCCCCGATCCCGCCGCGCGGCCGCGGGTTCCCCGCCAGACCGTCCTCCTTGCGCGTGCCGGTGCGCTCTCGGCGGTCGCCGCGCTCCTCGTCGTCCTGCTGGCCGAAGGCTTCGACCGCTGGAACCTGTTCGCGGTCCTGTCGCCGATCGAGGCGGTCGGCGTGGCGGTCGCGACGTGGCTCATCGCGCGGTCGCTGGCCGCCGCTCGCATCGACACCTCGCTCGCCGCGGGCTGGCTGCTCGGCTTCGGCGCCCTCGCGGTGGTCGCGGCGCTGGCGCTGCTGCGCTTCACGAGCAACCGCCTCGACGGGCTGTCGACGCTGCTCGCGGTCATCGTCCTGCTCGGTGCGGGCGCGACGCTCGCCGCCGGCGTGGGCTGCCTACGCGCCTCGCCGCCCGAATCCGGCGCGACGACCTTCAACCCGGGCCCGCTCGTGCTCGGGCTCGCCGGCGTCGGGCTCGCCGGGGTGGCGCTGTTCGTCGACTACGACGGCTTCAGCTCGCTGTGGGACGAGCTGGTCGAGACCGAGAGCGCGGAGTTCTTCTTCGAGCCGGCGGTCGCCGTCGCGGCCGCGCTCGCCGGGCTCGTCCTGCTGGGCGCGAGGCCGCGGCTCGCGGGTGGGCTGCTGCTCGCGGTCGGCACGGTCGCCACGCTGCACTACCTCGGGCTGCTCGTCGCCGCAGCCCGCGCCATCGGTGAGGTGGGCGACACGCGCGCCGCCGGCTACATCGGGGTCCTCGGCGGCCTGCTCATCCTCGCGGCGGGTGCCTTGGCGAGTCGCGCCAAGCCGTAGTCAGGCCGCGTCGGCCGGCTCTGGCGCCGTCAGCCGCTCGAGCACGCGCGCGTTGTGCTCGTGCCCGCGGAGCTCGTAGCCGACCACCGTCACCCACGGGCTCAGCGCGAGCACCATCAAGCACCAGGCCATCGACGCTCCGGCCGCGGCCAGCACCAACGGTGCGGCGAGGAACACGACGGTGCACGCGATCAGCACCAGGTGGAAGCGGTCCAGCGTCTGCGTCAGCAGCGCGTAGATCACGAAGACCGCGAGCACGTAGACGGCCACTGGGATCACCACGCAGAGCACGGTGGCGGATGCGTCGAGCTCTGACTCCTCCTCGAGGTAATACGCCGCGATGTGCAGCCCGGCGCCGGTCGCGACGACCGCGCCGATCAGCGGGATGTGCCCGTACCCCCAGCGGAACGAACGCTCGCGGTGGACGTGCAGGATCGGTCCGGAGGGCACGACGAAGTAGATCCACCACATGCCGAACGTGAGCGCCGTCCCCGCGATCGCGACGAGCGCGGCGTTCACGGACCAGCCCGCCCCCTCCGGGCCGACGAGCGCGGTGAGCGACGCGATCGTGCCGATCACCCCCTCGCCCAGGGCGATGATCACCAGCAGTCCGTAGCGCTCGGCGATGTGGTGGGCGTGCCACGGCGTCCCGCCCTTCCGTGTCTCCGCGATCCACGGGCCCGCGAACTCGACGAGTGTCAGCAGGCCGACGAACACGAAGGTGACGGCGACCGACGTGTTCGCGATGAGCAGCGCCACCCAGCCCGCCTGGGCCACGATGATCGCGACGATGTACGTCCGGCACGCCTCGCGCCGCGGCGGGTCCTGGCGGGCGGCGCGCGCCCACTGGAACACCATCGCCACGCGCATGACGACGTAGCCGGCGACCATCACCCGGTTGTCGACGGTCGCGCCCTCGTCGATCGACTTGAACATGGCCGGCAGGCCGAGGGCGAGCACGATCACGCCGACCATCTGCACCATCGTCGTCAGGCGGTAGACCCAGTCGTCGGTGTCGTAGGCGGAGGCGAACCACGAGAAGTTGATCCACGCCCACGTGATCGCGAAGGTCGCGAGCGCGAAGCCGAGCAGGCCGGCCTCGAAGTGCTTCTCGATCACGTAGTGCGCCAGCTCGTCCGCCGCGATCCCGAAGGCGACGACGAACGTCAGGTCGAACAGCAGCTCGAGCGGCGTGGCGGTGCGGTGAGACTCGTGCGGGTCGCGCCCGTCCATCCGGGTCCGGCGGTGCTGGAGCAGCGCGGTCACGCCGACATGGTGTCATCGAGAAAAGCCACGCGCGGTCGCGGGCGAACTAGAGTCGCGCCGTGAGAAAGGTCGTGCTCCTCATCAGCTTCGCGGCGGCCCTGGCGACCTCGCGTTCGGCGAGCAGCGCCTTGTCGCAAGGTGCGCGCACCCGACCGATCCGGGTGTGAGCACGGTTGCCGCATCCCGCGCCCGGACGGACGATCCGAGCATGAATGAGCTGCTGGCCCGCGCGGAGCCGCTGGTGCGCGCGCCGGTGGAGCTGGGCGACCTCGCGCTCGTGTTCGAGGAGACGACCGCCGCCACGGTCGACCTGCACGTGGAGGGGCGCAACTTCTTCCCCCTCATCCTCGACGACATCCGCGCCGCCACGTCGTCGGTGCACATCAATCAGTACGGCTTCCGCCCCGGCGAGGTCGGCGAGCAGTTCGCCGCCGCGCTGCTCGCCAAGGCGGCCGAGGGCGTCGCGGTCCGGGTCGTCGTCGACCGCGTCGGCTCGCGCCCCGGCAAGTCGGGCGGCTTCTATGAGCGGCTGCGCGTTGGCGGGGTCGACGTCCAGGTCGTGCGCGCGCTGGGGCGCATCGACCACCGCAAGCAGTTCGTCATCGACGGCCGCGTCGGCTGGGTCGGTGGCGCGGGGATCGAGGACCACTTCGCCGACGGCCGCTTCCACGACCTGTTCGTGCGCGTCACCGGACCGGTCGTCTCGCAGCTCCAGCTCGTGTTCGTCGCCAGCTTCCGCTGGCTCGGCGGCGCCGTCCCGCCGGAGCAGCTGCCGGCGCTCTTCCCGGACACCGAGCCGGGCACGGTGCCGGCGACGGTCCTGCACAACGCGCCCGGTCCCTACCGCCCGATCACGACGGCCATCACCGAGCTGCTCGACGGTGCACGCGAGACGCTCGACGTGGTCAACCCGTATGTCGCCGACAAGGCGATGATCCGGCGCATCATCGGCGCCGCGCACCGCGGCGTGCGCGTCCGGCTCTTCGTGCCCGCGCGCGCCAACAACCGTGCCTGCGCAGCCGCCCAGCGCTTCCATCACGGCGATCTGCTCGACGCCGGCGTGCGCATCCTCGGATACCCGGCGATGCTGCACGCGAAGGCGTTCGTCCGCGACCGCGAGGAGGTGCTGGCCGGCACCTGCAACCTCGAGGCGTGGAGCCTCAAGCGGTTCTTCGAGATCGACCTGCGCGTGCGCTCGCCCGAGTTCGCGGCGAGCTTCGACGAGCGCTTCTCGGCGCCGGCCGAGGCGATCTCCACCCCGGGCCAGGCGGCAGCGGGGATCGGATCGCGGCTCGAGGCCGCGGCGTTCGCGGCGATCTCGCCCCTGCTGTGACGCTGCGGACGCGGCTGCCAGAGCGCGAGCGCGTCCTGCGGACGCTGACGTTCTGGCTGCGGCCGCGGTTCGTGCTCCGCGTGGTCAGTCGATTCCAGAAGGTGGCGGGCTTCGACCGCGCGGTCGCGCTCGCCTCGAGCGCGCTGACGGCGATCATCCCGCTGGCGATCGTGACGAGCTCAATCGCCTCGCAGCTCGGCGGCAAGGACACGGCCGGCCGCATCATCGACCGCTACGACCTGACGGGCGGCGGCGCCGAGGCCGTCACGGACGTCTTCTCTCCGCCGTCGGGCGCGAGCACGAGCATCGGCATCACCGGGATCTTTCTGCTGCTCATCGCGGTCCTCAGCTTCACCCGCGCGGTCCAACGGCTGTTCGAGCAGACCTGGGAGCTCAAGCCGCTGAGCGTGCGCAACTCCGCCAATGGGCTGCTGTGGATCGTCGGGCTGATTCTGTACCTCACGCTCAGCGGGCTCGTTCGCGGGTTGCTCGGGAGGAGCGACCTCGATGTGACCGCGACGCTCATCCTGCTGCCGGTGGCCGCGGCGTTCCTCTACTGGAGCGGCCGGGTGCTGAGCGCCGGGCGGATCGACCGCCCTCACCTGCTGCCGTTCGCCGCCCTCGGAGCCGTCTTCCTGTCGATCTACTCGATCGGCGCGGAGGTCTACGTCCCGCACCTGTTCAGCACCTATGCCACCCGCTACGGGGTGATCGGCGCCGTCTTCGCGATGATCTCGGCGCTGTTCTGCGTGATGCTCGTCGCGGTCGGGTCGGCGGCCGCCGGCCGCGAGGTGGGGGACGAGCTCGACCGCATCCGCCGCGGCGAGCGGCCGGCCGACGACGAGGTCCAGGCGCAGTGGCGCGAGATCACGGCCGAGGCCCGCTCGCACTGGGAGACGCTGCGGGCGCGGCGCGGGCGCGAATGAGAGGCGCACGCATCCCGCTCGACGCGGATGCACACCACCTTGAGGAGCGACCCCGGGCGTCAACAGAATGGCGGCATGATTTTTGCTGCCGACTACCCCTTCCTCGACGTGTTCTGGTCGATGATCCTGTTCTTCTTCTGGGTCGCTTGGATCTGGATGCTGATCCTGATCATCAGCGACGTGTTCCGGCGGGATCTATCGGGCTGGGCCAAGGCCGCCTGGTGCTTCTTCCTGATCCTGCTGCCGTTCCTCGGCGCGCTGATCTACCTGATCGCGCACGGCCAAGGGCTCACGGAACGGCGCGTCCGCGACGCCGCCGCCTCGCAGGAGCAGTTCGATAGCTACGTCCGCAACGTCGCCGCAGGCTCCGCCGGCGAGATCGAGAAGGCCAAGGCACTGCTCGACAGCGGCGCGATCAACCAGCAGGAGTTCGAGCAGCTGAAGGCCAAGGCGCTGGCCACCTGACCCGAGGGGTCAGTCGGGGTCGGCTGGCCGTGCGCAGCGGAAGCCGACGTGGCTCATGCCGGTGTCGATCATCTGCGGCCGGCGCGCGGCGGGGCGGTAGCGCAGGCAGTAGCTGTCGGCGCACAGGAACGAGCCGCCTTTGACGACCCTGCGCGGGATCGCGAACTGCGGCTGGGACGGGGTCGCGGCTCGCGGCCTCGCTCCCGCCGTACCAGTCGGCCGTCCATTCCCAGACGTTGCCGGCCATGTCGAACAGGCCGAAGCCGTTGGGCTCGAACGAGCCGACCGGCGCGGTGGTGCCGTAACCCGGCTCCGGCCGCCACGGGAAGTCGCCGTGCCAGTAGTTGGCGAGCCGGGCGCCGGCCGGCTCGGGCTCGTTGCCCCAGACGTAGGCGGCGCCGTCGAGCCCGCCGCGGGCGGCGAGCTCCCACTGCGCCTCGGTGGGGAGCGTGGCACCGGCCCACTCGGCGTAGGCGGCGGCATCCTCGTAGGCGACGTGGACGACCGGATGCTCCCCTCGCCCGGCCGAGCCGAGTCCCTCGGGACGTCGCCAGCAGGCGCCCGGCGTCCACGTCCACCACTGGTTGATGTGGCGCAGGTCGACCGGCCCGCGCGTACGTGTGAACACGAGCGAGCCCGGCACGAGGTTCTCCGCCGGCGCGCCGGGGAAGTCCGCGGGGTCGAGCGGGCGCTCGGCGACGGTGACGTACCCCGTCTCGGCCACGAAGGCGGCGAAGCGGCGGTTGGTGACCTGGAAGCGGTCGATCCAGAACCCGTCGACTGAGACGACGCGGCTCGGCGCCTCCTCGGCGTAGTGCGACGTCCGAGCCCATCCGGAACTCGGCGGCCGGGATCCAGACCTCGCTGCTCGCGCCGTCATCCCGCGAAGACGCGGTTCCAGTCGTCGCGCATGCTCACGACCGTCCAGCCTAGGCGGCTCGCGGTGTCGACGATCGACTCGGCGTCCGGGTTGGTCACCGACGCGCCCGCGTACGCGTACTCGCGCTCGGCGTCGTCGTGATCGACGACCAGGCACAGCGACGGGCGCTCGCCGGTGTGCGCGTACTCGAGCATCTCGCGTGTCGCCGGCGCTGTTGCCGGCGGCGAAGATCGGCCGGCGGCCGATGTGGGCCTGGATGTTGATCGCCTTCGGCGGCCCCTCGTTCGGCGAGCCGAGCATCGCCGCCTTGCGCACGAGCACGATGCGCCCGTCGCGGCGCTCGAAGCTCGACCTGCACGGCGGAGCCGACGACGTCGTCGGGCGCGACCCCGTAGAGCTCCTCGCCGACCGCGCGGACGAACTCGACGCCGCCGCCCGTGACGATGAACACGCGGAACTCGCGCGCGCGCAGCAGGTCCATCAGCTCGAGCATCGGCGCGTACGTCAGCTCCCGGAACGGCACGCCGAAGCGCGGATGCTTCGCCGCGGCGAGCCAGGCCTCGGCGTCGCGCGTGAACTCCTCGGTGGTCCGCCCCGCGTCGAGCTCGAGCAGCACGCCGGCGATCGCCTCCATGCCGTACTGCTGCGCGCCCGCGAGGTCGCCGGCGAGCAGCGCCTTGACCACGGGCTGCTCGGCCAGCTCGGGTCGCGCCGCGGCCGCGTCGCGCAGGCGCGCGAAGACGAACAGCGCCTGGATGTAGGTCGGCTTCTCGCACCACAGCGTGCCGTCGTTGTCGAGCACGGCGACGCGCTCGGCGGGCGGCACGTAGTCCGCGCCGCCCTCCTCGCTGACGCGCTCGACGAAGTCGAGGATCGCCGTCCGGGCCGGCCCGTCGTTCCAGGAGGCGAGGCTCATTGGCCCGAGGTCAGTGCGGCTCTCGAGCTTCTCGACCACCTGGTCGATCGTGAAGCTCGCGGCCTTCTGGCGCGGCGGGAACTCCTCGAAGGTCGCGAGGAACTCCGCGACGAGCGTGGTGGCGGCCAGCACGATGTAGGGGCTCGTCGACCAGCCAGTCGTAGTACGTGTTCGACGTGACGTCGGCGCGCTCGTACGGGTCGGTCCGCAGGTTGAAGAGCTTGGGCACGCGCAGCGACACGAACGGCTCGGCCCAGATCTGGAGCGTGCCCTGCACTCGCTGCTCCATGAAGACGACCTTCCAGTTGTCGAAGCGCAGCGCGAGCACGTCGCCGTCGTCGGAGAAGTAGACCATCCCCTTGCGCGGCGACTTGTCGACCTCGCCGGTCAGGTAGGGCAGCAGGTCGTAGCCGTCGATGTGGACCTTGTAGGTGGTGTCGCCGATCGCGTGGCCGGCCTTGAGCTTCTCGACGATGTCGGGCTCGCCGGCGGCGGCGAGGAACGTCGGCAGCCAGTCGTGGTGCTGGACGATCTCGTTCGACACGCTTCCGGCGGGGATCCGGCTCGGCCAGCGGACCATCTCGGGGACGCGGAACGCGCCCTCCCAGTTGGTGTTCTTCTCGCTGCGGAACGGCGTCATGCCGCCGTCGGGCCAGGTGTTCATGTGCGGCCCGTTGTCGGTGCTGTAGACGACGATCGTGTCCTCGGCGAGGCCGAGCTCGTCGAGCTTGTCGAGCAGCGCGCCGACGACCTTGTCGTGGTCGATCATCGTGTCGTGGTAGGGCGACTGCCAGCGCCCCGCCTGCCCGACGCTCTCCGGCTTCGGGTGCGTGCGGAAGTGCATGTGGGTGGTGTTGAACCAGCAGAAGAACGGCGTGTCCGCCGCGGCCTGGCGGTCGATCCAGTCGAGCGCGTGCTCGAGCACCTCGTCGTCGATCGTCTCCATCCGCTTCTTCGTCAGCGGGCCCGTGTCCTCGATCCGCTGGCGCCCGACGCGCCCGAAGCGCCCATCCTCAGTGTCGTCGTCCTCGTCGGTCGCCCATGAGTGCAGGACGCCGCGCGGGCGGAAGCGCTCGTTGAAGCGGGGGAAGTCCTCCGCCGGCGGCCAGTTCGGCGTCTCCGGCTCCTCTTCGGCGTTGAGGTGGTAGAGGTTGCCGAAGAACTCGTCGAAGCCGTGGACGGTCGGCAGGAACTTGTTGAGGTCGCCCAGGTGGTTCTTGCCGAACTGCCCCGTCGCGTAGCCCAGCGGCTTGAGCAGCTCCGCGATCGTGACGTCCTCGGCCTGCAGGCCGACGTCGGCGCCGGGCATGCCGACCTTGCTCAGCCCGGTCCGGTACACGCTCTGGCCGGTGATGAACGACGACGCGCCCGGCGGTGCAGCTCTGCTCGCCGTAGGAGTCGGTGAAGCGCATCCCCTCGTCGGCGATCCGGTCGATGTTCGGCGTCCGGTAGCCCATCAGCCCGTCGCTGTAGGCGCTCAGGTTCGTGATGCCGATGTCATCGCCCCAGATGACCAGGATGTTCGGCTGCTTGGCGTCGGCCAACTCGGTGCCTCCTCGACGACGTTCTCGACTCGAACGCCAACCCTGGCGCAGCCAGGGAGGAAGCGCATCACCCTGCGCGGGTGATCCGACCTACGAGGTCGTGTAGCGGAGCTTGACCGTCGCGCCCTGACAGGCGTTCTGGTCGATGCCGGGCTTGTTGTTGAAGGCGACGGTGCCTCCGGTCCAGCTGCCCGTCTGGCGTCCGCTGGGGACGTCGGCGGCGACGGCGATCGTGCGGTGCTTGAGCGTGAAGTCGGATGCGTCGCAGGTGCCGGCGGCGGCGCCGGGAGCCTTGATGACCTTGGCGATCGCGACGCGGATGGTCGAGACATGGACGGCGTGGCCGTTGAGGTTGTCGAACGTGCCGCTGAGCGTCTGAGCGGGGACGCCGGGGCTGACGGCTGCGAGGTCCGCCGTCTGGTTGACGATCAGGGGCTTGGTCACCTGGGCGTCGCGGGTGGATGTGCCGCCGGACTGAAAGTAGGCGGCTGCGACGTCGACGTGGGTCGAGCCGACCAGCAGGCCGAGGAAGAGCGCGCCCCGGCAGATCGTCTTGCAAATTGACTTGGTTCCGCTCATACCACGAGGTCTCGGCGCGCGTTCCCGTCGCGGGGAGTCGTTGCGCCCTTCGCCGGGGCGCGCGACAGCTTGTGACAGTTTCGGCGCGCCGAGTGGGAGGTTCTGCGGGCTCGGGTCAGATGCGCCGCCGCGCGGTCGCCGCCGCGTCCTGGCGGGCGTAGTGGCGCCAGTCGTGGACGACCCATGCCGCGCCGATCAAGCCCAAGATGCCGAGCAGCAGGCAGCAGAACGCGTTGAACCAGATCAGGTCGGAGCCGGTCGGGGCGATCTCCCACAACTCCGCATTCGGCCACACGAGAGTCCAGCCTTCGTTCGCCACGAGACCCTTCGTGAGCATCACGGCCCATCCCGAGGACTGGTCCCACAGTGCGTGCAGCGTGACGACGCCGAGGATCGTCAGGACGAGCCTGCGCGACAGGTGGAAGCTGCCGCCGCTCGAGCTGGCGAACAGGGCGCCGCCGATCAGAGCCGTCCATGTGATGTGGCCGAACGGCGCGAGGACGGCGCGAGACGCCTCGAGCTCGACGACCGCGATGACCGTCTGCTGGTGCAGGTTGTCGAGCAGCGTCTGCAACGCGTAGCCGGCGCTCTCGAACGCCGCGAAGCCTGCTCCCACGACGGCGCCGAGCACCATTCCGTCGCGCGGCTCGCGGTAATGCACCTGGTGCGCGACGAGCAGCAGCACCGCGCCCTTGCCGAGCTCCTCGATCCAGCCGACGGCGATGAACGTGCCGCTCGCCGCAGGAAGGAGGTAGGTCTCCAGGAGCGCGGTCCCGACGACGGACAGCGTCCCGGCGAGGAGGAAGCCGAGCACGACCTCCGCGATCGTCAGGTAGCCGCCGCGGCGGCGCGAGAGCGCGAACGCGGCCATCGTGACCGGGATCAGGAAGCTGCCGACGATGATCACCGTCGGCACGAGGATGTTGTCGTTCGTGACCTCGGTGACGGCCGCGGCGATGAGCCAGGTGACGACGCCCCCAGCCAGCAGCAGCTTCCAGAGTCGCGTCGGGAGCTGCACGAAGTGCTCGTCGGGCTCGACGGTCCGCTTCGCGCGCGGGACAGGATCGACCGTTGAGGCCATGGCTCGCAACCGTAAATGCCGCCCCGGGGCAACGCCTCACCCGATTGGGGGGAGGAGTGGCGAGACCCGGACTGGGAGTCGGTGTCGGATCGGGGCTGTGGCGTTCGTCGTAGGGATGAGGCCGCCCACAAGGGGCGGCGCCACGGCAAAAGGAGCCACGATCATGAAGCTGACGACCATGACTCAGGTCACCATCGATGGAGTGATGCAGGGAAACGGCGCCGCGTCGGATGACCGCAGGAACGGATTCGAGCGCGGCGGATGGGCCCGCGGGAAGGGCGACAAGGACACCACGACGTTCATCAACCAGGCCTACCAGCGCGCCGACGCGTTCCTGCTCGGCCGGCGGACCTACGAGCTGTTCGCCGGCTCGTGGGGGTCCTGGACGATCGAGGATGTCCCTGGCTGGGAGCCCGTCTGGGAGGCATTGGACACCCGGCCCAAGTACGTGGCATCGACCACCCTCGCCGATCCGGCGTGGCCGGGCACCACCGTCCTGTCCGACGACCTTGCGACCGCCATCGCGGACCTGAAGGCCAAGCCGGGGCGTGAGCTCCAGGTGCACGGCAGTGGCGCCCTGACCCGGTGGCTGCTGGAGAACGATCTGGTCGACGAGATGACGCTGATTGTCGTTCCCGTGGTTCTCGGCCAGGGCGCGCGGTTGTTCCCGGACGCCGGCCCGGACCTTGCGCTCGACATGGTCGAGTCGCGAGTCGACTCGAAGGGCGTGACGATCCAGGTCTTCCGGCCGGCCGGGCGCCCGCAGTACGCAACGGCTTGACGTCCCTGACCGGCCTACCAAGCTGTCTCGAAACCACAGGAGACGATCTTCAGATGCAGTACCTGTTTTCCGTTATCCAAGACCAGGCCGGCCTCGCCACCCCGGAAGAGGACGCTGCGATCGACGTGTTCAATGACCGGCTCCAGGCCGAGGGCCACTGGGTCTTCGCCGGCGGCCTCGCCTCGCCCAACACGGCCACCGTCATCGACAACCGGGGCGAGGAGGCGCTGCTCACCGACGGGCCCTTCATCGAGTCGAAGGAGTATCTCGGCGGCTTCTGGATCATCGAGGCCCCCGACCTCGACGTGGCGCTCAAGCTCGCCACCGAAGGGTCGAAGGCCTGCAACCGCAAGATCGAGGTGCGCCCGTTCCAGTGAACGTGGCCGAAGTCCAGCAGGCGATCACCCGGGTCCACCACGAGGAGTGGGCGCGGGTGGTCGCCTCGCTGACCCGGCGTTTCGGTGACCTCGACATTGCCGAGGAGGCGGCGGCCGAGGCGTTCGCGACCGCCGTCGAGCGGTGGCCGGCCGACGGCGTGCCGCCGAACCCCGGCGCCTGGCTGACCACCACCGCCAACCGCAAGGCCATCGACCGGATCCGGCGCGAGAACAAGCGCGACGACAAGCACAAGGAGGCTCGGATGGTGTACGACGACGACCCGCCCGAGCCTCTCGGCGCCATCGACGACGACCGGCTCCGGCTGATCTTCACCTGCTGTCACCCGGCGCTCGCGATGGAAGCCCGCCTGGCGCTGACGCTGCGCATGATCGGCGGTCTGACCATGCCCGAGATCGCCCGTGCCTTCCTGGTGACCGAGGGTGCCATGGGGCAGCGGATCACCCGCGCGAAGGCCAAGATCAAGGCGGCTCGCATCCCCTATCGCGTGCCGTCCGCCGAGGATCTCCCGGCACGCGTCTCCGGCGTACTCGCCGTCCTCTTTCTCGTCTTCAACGAGGGCTACCTGGCGACCGGCCCCGACACCGATCCCCTACGTCACGACCTGACCGCCGAGGCAATCCGGCTCACGCGGCTGATCCGTGCCCTCCTGCCGGACGACGGTGAGGTGACCGGGCTGCTGGCGCTGATGCTCCTCACCGAGGCCCGCCGCACCGCCCGGGTGTCGGCCAGCGGCGAACTGGTCGCGCTCGACGAGCAGGACCGTGCGGCCTGGGACGCGGCGCTGATCGCCGAGGGCCACCGGCTGGTGCGCGAGCGCCTCGCCGCTGCCGCCGCCGGGACGGCTCCGGGCCGCTACCAGATCCTCGCCGCGATCAACGCCGTGCACACCTCCGCCCGCGACATGCGCGACACCGACTGGTCGCAGGTCCTCGCCCTCTACGACCAGCTCGTCCGGCTCGACCCTTCACCGATCATCGCTCTCAACCGCGCCATCGCCGTCGCCGAGCTCGACGGCCCGGACGTGGCCCTGGCGGACGTCGACCGTCTTGAGGACAGGTTGGCCGACTATCACGCCTATCACGCCACCCGCGCCGACCTGCTGCGCCGGCTGGGCCGCAGCCAGCAGTCGCGCGCGGCCTACGACAGAGCCATCGACCTGGCGGGCAACACCGCCGAGACCGCGTATCTGACACGCCGCCGCGACCAACTGCGGTAGCGCCCACGGATCCGATCGAAACCCCGCGCGCAGCGGCGGCCGACCGCGGGGCGCCCTGCCGATGCATCCCGCAACCTGTCGCGCCCGCGACGGGTCTGGCTTCGTCCGAGCTTCGAATGCCAGGTCGCGAGTACGTATTTCGCGACGCCGAGCGCGCAGACGATGCCCCAGTAATGGCGATGCTCGCGCCGTTTATCGGCCGGCGGTTGCTGTGGACGACGAGCGACATCCTTTGCCGGCCGAATGGGTCGGCTGTCGCTCGGAGGCAGAGCAGCAGCAGCGGGTGCGTCGCCCGCTCGTCGATGTCGCGCGCGCCCGGCGCGGGCCTGTGCCGCCCGTTCACGCACCCACGGATGGGTGCGACCATCCGGACGGCCACGCCCGTCGCCGCGGAGGCCGGTTCGAGTCCCGGGGCTCGAAGGAGCCGCCGCGCGGCGGCACGGGCTCGTCGCCCTCCGGGCTCCTCACCTGCGCCGCCGCGCGATCTCAGCGTCGCGCCTGTCGAGCGTCTTCAACCGCGCTACCGCATCCCTCGAGAAGCCACCGAGTCGATCACGAGATAACGTGTCGTGCCTCTAGCACAGGAGAGCCAGCGTCATCACGCTAACCGCGCCGCATATGAGCGCTACAGGCAGGCAAAGATGTCCTGGGCTCCCTCAATCTCACTATGACCCTCATCGAGACGGAGCACATGTTTGTAGGTCTGCGCAGAGCCGCGACCTCATAGCCTCAGGAGGCAACGCGACACACGAAGACTTCGGGAAGGGCGCCACCATGGTCATCGTCGCAGGACAGGTCACGGTCGAACCGGCGCAACGCGAGTCCTACCTCGCGAGCTCCGTGAGCCTCGTGCGAGCGGGCACGCGTGGGAGCTGGCTGCCTCGACTCCGCCATCGCTGCCCGACCTGATTGACCCCGGCCGCGTCAACCTCTTTGAGACCGCCTGGGAGTCGCACGCGGCCGTCAAAGCCTTCCGCAGAAGGGCCCCCCGCAACAAGCAAAGCGCGGCAATGCTCTTGGCGTCGGTGGCCGAGTACGACATCGCCGACATGCGGCCCGTGTTCGGAAACGGAAAGGGCAGAGCGTAGGGCATGGCGAGCAAGCCCTCGGAACGGTTCGTGTGGGCGGTGGACACCCTGGCGCTCGACCCAGCCGATCGCGTGCTGGAGGTCGGCTGCGGACACGGCGTGGCCGTATCGCTGGTCTGCGAACGGCTGACCAGCGGACGGATCACCGCCATCGATCGCTCGAAGAAGATGATTGAGATGGCCGCGCGTAGGAATCGCGAGCACGTCGCGGGAGGCAGGGCCGTGCTGAAGACGGCCACGCTCGAGAAGGCGGACTTCGGGGACGAGCGATTCGACAAGGTCTTCGCCTTCAACGTCGCGCCCTTCTGGCGTCAGCCGAAGGAGGCGCTGGGGATCGTCCGGCGGCATCTCGCCCCCGATGGAGCGGTCTATCTCTTCTGGGACGCTCGCCACACCCAGCCCGGCCGAGCTCGCGAGCTGGCGGACCAGCTGAGCGAGAGGATCCGGCTGGCCGAGTTCTCCGTGAACCAAGTACTGGTCAAGGACCTGCGCCCGGTTCCCGCGGTTTGCGTGATCGGGCGGCCCTAGGCGCGCTGCTATGGCCGACGGGTGATGCGGACGCACAGGGATACGAGGAGATAGAGGCTCTGGCGGCGAGCGCGTACGAGCACTGGGTCCGCTCCGAGGGGCTCCGGGGGCGCGACGACGCCGAGCGGCTCGGCGACGTAGTCAAGTTCCACTGGGAGGCGGTCGGCCAAGGACGGCGAGGCGTTCGGAGTCGGGCTCAACTTCCTCGTCCCGCCGCGGACGGCCGGATCGAGCGCGACTACACATTCGTCGTCGCTTGGGGATGGGCGCTGCTTTGCTCGCAGAGCAGGAAGGGAGTGTCGGCGAGTGAGGCTGGATCTGGCCGGACCGATGAGTTCTCGGTGGTTTGTCGGTCTCCATTGCGCGTTGTCCGTAGCAGGGTGAGATGCGGCCGGAGCAGGCCGCCGAGAAAGGAGTCGTGAGATGACGCGGTATCTGATCTCGTTCGATGACGGCGCAATGACGTTTCCCGAGGAGGATCTCCCCGACGTGGCCGAGGCAGCGCACGCGGTGGTGCAAGAGGCAAAGGACGCCGGCGTTTGGGTGTTCGGCGGCGGGCTGCATTCCCACGAAGAGGTGAGCGTGGTGGCCACCGACGGGACGGTCACCGACGGCCCATACCCTGAGAGCAAGGCGTACATCGGCGGATTCTCGGTTGTCGACGTTCCCTCACGCGAGGAGGCGCTGGAGTGGGCTGGCAGGATCGCCGTCGCCTGCCGCTGTGCGCAGGAGGTTCGCGAGTTCGTGCCCGGCTCTACGCCCTGATCAAGGCCATCCGCGAGAGGCGGTGGAAGGCGTTTCGCGTTTCGCCGTTCGCCCACCATCGCCTGGGCGAGCGTGCTTACGCCCGAATCGGCTGGTCTGAGCACTCGCGTGGCTTGGGGCCTTCATGCAACCGAGCGGGCGTAACCGGCGGTGGCCAACGGGAATGTGACCGTCGCTTCGCAAATCGCTCTCTGAAGGCGCCACGTCGCCAGATCAGACAACGAAGGATGGAGCCTTTATGGAGCCCCGTGGTTGCAACCGGTCGCATCCCGCGGAATCGGACCGCCTCGAAACCCGCAGACATACGCGAAAACCATCGCCGGCGGTTCGACCTGTTGCCTGAGTCGTTCCATGGTCAGGGAGGGGTCGACGGTTCGAGTCCGTCAAAGGGCTTATGAAATACCCGCAAATGCGAGTTTTTTGTTGCCTAGACTGGTACGAGGGAGCTCCTCCTTGCCAAGGAGGGTGACAAGCGAGAACAGCGGTGGTCGCGGTGAAATTGGCTTGAATCCAGGAGATCGGAAACCACCTTTTCCGGCGAGAAGAATCGGTTCCTCTTGGGGACAGGTTTCGGGGACACTTGGCGGCACGTAGGCCGAGGTCGTACACCGCCGTGGTGAGCATCGTGACGGTCGGGCTCGAGACCAGGGAAGTCGGCGCGGTTGACGTCCGAGCCACGAGCGACGAGGACAAGATCACCGGCTGAGGAAGGTGTCAGTGCGACGACGGTGCGGCGCTCGCCGCGCCGCTCGAGCGCATGGGAGCGGGCGTGGAGACGGCGGGCGCTTCGGTCGGCGCAGGCACGGACCACGAGCAGGCGGGCCCTCCCGGCGACGTGCAAAGGTCGCGCTCTCGCCGAGCGGGGCGCAGTTCCTGGTGGCAGGGTTCGTTGCTGTAGATCTGGCGTAGCCCGATGACCGGCGATGCGGTCGACCATGGCGTCGGCGGCCGCGAGACCCGCCGCGATCTGGTCGTGGCCGGGCTGGCCCAACACGACGCCGGTGATCGTCGTCCGCTTGCCGTCGATCCAGCGGATGGCCCGGAAGGCGAAGCAGCCGCCGGCCGCGGCGGTCGAGCCGGTCTTGACGCCGACGAACCCGTTGTGCCCGAGCAATGTGTTGGTGTTGTGCACGGTGCCGGCGACCGGCAGCGTCGCGCTCGGTGTGGCGACGATGCTCGCGAACACCGGCAGGCGCATGGCCCGATCGACGATGCGCACCTGGTCGGCGGCGGTCGACACGGTTGCGTCGTCGTAGCCGCTCGGGTCGGTGTAGCGGGTGTGGGTCATGCCCAGCGACCGTGCGGTGGCATTCATCCGGGCAACAAACCGGTCCACCGAGCCGGCATCCCATCGCGCCAGAACCGCGGCGATGTTGTTCGCCGACGGCAGCAGCAGTGCCTGCAGCGCCTGCAGTTCGGTCAATTGCTCTCCGGCGGCGATGGACACGACCGACTCCTGCTGTCCGCGCCGGCGGTCGGTGTCGGCGACATCGGCGTCGGTGAGCGTGATCGTCGGGCCGTCCTGGCCGAGCCGTAGCGGGTGGTCACGGAGCACGAGATAGGCCGTCATCACCTTCGCGACGCTGGCGATCGGAGCCGCGTGCTGGTTCGGGCCGGCTTGGACCTGCGACTGTCCTATTTGGACGAACGCGGCTTGGCCATATGCCGGCCACACCGTGCTGGGCAGCGCTTCGCCGAGCGCACCGCGGTGCTCACCGCGAAGGACGTCGACGGGTGATGCGGCCGTCGAGGACGAGGACGCCAGCAACTGGTAGCCGAGGCTGCGGCGATCGCCGCGATGACGACGAGCAGGCCGGCGACACGGATCCTGCGGATCCGAATCCGACGGGTCGTTGTTCGTGCTGGTTCGCGTAGGTCATGCCGCCATTCAAGGCAGCGTGGTGTTGCCAGCACGTATCGGGGTTTTCGATATGCCGACGATATGCGCCGGCTCTAGCATCGGAGCATGCGGGTGTTGATCGTCGAGGACGAGCCCTACATGGCGGAAGCCATCCGCGATGGCCTACGCCTGGAGGCGATCGCCGCAGACATCGCAGGTGACGGCGACACCGCTCTGGAGCTGCTGAGCGTCAACGCCTACGACATCGCCGTCCTCGACCGAGACATCCCCGGACCCTCCGGCGACGAGATCGCCGAACGCATCGTCACCTCCGGCAGCGGCATGCCGATCCTCATGCTCACCGCTGCCGACCGTCTCGACGACAAGGCCACCGGGTTCGAGCTCGGCGCCGACGACTACCTCACGAAGCCGTTCGAACTCCGAGAGCTCGTGCTCCGTCTCAGAGCGCTCGACCGCAGGCGCGCCCACAACAGGCCACCCGTGCGAGAGATCGCGGGCCTGCGGCTGGATCCGTTCCGCCGCGAGGTCTACCGCGACGGCCGCTACGTCGCGCTGACCAGGAAGCAGTTCGCCGTGCTCGAAGTCCTCGTCGCCGCCGAAGGCGGTGTCGTCAGCGCCGAAGAACTCCTAGCGCGAGCGTGGGACGAGAACGCAGACCCGTTCACCAACGCCGTGCGCATCACGGTCTCGGGACTGCGCAAACGCCTCGGCGAACCCTGGATCATCGCCACCGTGGCCGGCGTCGGCTACCGCATCGACACGCAACCAGACACCGGGCGTGAGGGAGAAGAGCGTGGATAGAGCCCCTGGTTTGAGTGTTCGCCTCAAACTCACCCTCAGCTACGCCGGCTTCCTCATGCTCGCAGGCGCGGTGCTGCTCGCCGTCGTGGGTGGTCTTCTGCGTACGTCTGATCTGCGCTGGCGTGCACCCCTGCGTGTGATCTTCACTGGTGCGCAGCCACTCCGACCTCGTGCGCAATTTCGCTGCGATCCGCGGGCATGGTGCTGGCGTTCCTGCTGGTGTTCGGTCTCCTCGGAGGGTGGCTGCTCGCCGGCCGCATGCTCGCCCCCCTGACTCGCATCACCGACGCCACACGCATGGCCGCGAACGGGTCGCTCTCCCACCGGATCGAGCTGGAAGGCCGCAGGACGAGTTCCGCGAACTCGCCGACGCCTTCGACGCCATGCTCGCGCGGCTCGAAGCACACGTCGCCGAACAGCAGCGATTCGCAGCCAACGCCTCCCACGAACTGCGCACCCCGCTGGCGATCACGCAGACGCTTCTCGACGTCGCCCGCAACGATCCGAACCGCGACAACGGCGAGCTCGTCGACCGCCTCCACGCCGTCAACACCCGAGCGATCGACCTCACCGAAGCACTGCTCCTGCTCAGCCGCGCCGACCAACGGTCCTTCACCCGAGAACACGTCGACCTGTCCCTCATAGCGGAAGAAGCCACCGAAACGCTCCTCCCCCTCGCAGAAGAACGCGGCCTCACCATCGAGACCTCCGGCGACGTGACCCCCACCATCGGCTCACACGCGCTCCTGCTGCAGCTGAGCACGAACCTCGTGCACAACGCGATCGTCCACAACCTGCCCGAACAGGGCACCGTGTGGGTCACGACCAGCGCTCACCCCAAGAGTGCGGTGCTCACCGTCGAGAACACCGGCGAGGAGCTCACCCCACAGCTGGTTTCCACGCTTGCCGAGCCGTTTCTTCGCGGCACCGAACGCATACGCACCGACCACGCAGGTGTCGGCCTCGGCCTGGCAATCGTCAAGAGCATCACCCAAGCACACGACGGAACCCTCACCCTCACCCCCCGGGCCGCCGGCGGGCTCCGCGTCACGGTGCAACTACCACGGGGCGTTCGCCAGCAAGCGAACGGTTTGGGGACAGGTCTTGGGGACGGGTACCGGGTTCCTCAGGGCCGCCCAGGGCATCTCGAGGAAGAGGTCGACAAGGGCCCCGAAGGCGCATAGATCCAGGAAAACAAGGCGGGAAGCCGGCCCCTCGAACCCTCCGCTGAAGACGAAATCCCCCATGGAAGAAGGGGGTCGACGGTTCGAGTCCGTCAGAGGGCTCTAAAATCCCCGCAAAACGGCGGATTGTGTTGTCTGATCTGGTAACACGAGAGCACCTCCTTGGCAAGGAGGGGGTCGGCAGTTTCTCGGACGACAACCGCGGCCTACGCGAACGGCGTGACCAAGCGGTTCGGGAACCCGACCTGCTTGAGCCGCCAGGCTTGGGGACAGGGTTTCGGGGATGGATTCCGCGCCGCGCTGCCTCGCAAGGCAACGCGATCGCTAATGTCCTCGACTCGCTACCTCGTCGGCCGATGACCGTGCGAACGTATTTCGCTTGCCGCGCTCGCTGAAATGCGGCTGGGTCGAATCGGGTCGTGTGTAGTTTCTGGCCTTGGCTGGCGATTGTGCGGCGCGACCCGGGGTTTGCCGCAAGCCCCCCTGTGCGGCGCGACAAGACATTAGGTGCGGCGGCTCAGGAGGGCGAGGCCACACCGCAGGTACGCACGCCGCCGCCGACCGGGTGGCGCCGAGCAGACCGGGTCAGAGCGGACACGGCGTGGGGTGGAACGCCAGCGGCGCTTGGCAACTCCGGCGCGACGTGGCACGATCTCGCAGGTGACCAGCAGACCCGCCGCGGCGCAGCACCTGCGCGACCTCGCGCGGCTGCGCCGCGTCCGCGACCGGATCGACCGGGAGTACGCGCAGCCGCTGGACGTCGAGGCGCTCGCCCGCGGCGCGCACATGTCGGCCGGGCACCTCAGCCGCCAGTTCCGGCTCGCCTACGGCGAGTCGCCGTACAGCTATCTGATGACGCGGCGCATCGAGCGCGCGATGGCGCTGCTGCGTCGTGGCGACCTCAGCGTCACCGAGGTCTGCTTCGAGGTCGGCTGCTCGTCGCTGGGCACCTTCAGCACCCGCTTCACCGAGCTGGTCGGCGTGCCGCCCAGCGCCTACCGGCGCCAGGCGGCGGGCGCGATGGCGGGGATGCCGCCGTGCGTCGCGAAGCAGGTGACCAGACCGATCAGGAATCGAGAAGCGCCGGTCACCGAGCCGCAGCTAGCATGACCGCCATGGACATCACCATCCACTCGAGCTTCCTCCCGCACGACGACCCGGACGCCTCCCTGGCCTTCTATCGCGACACCCTCGGCTTCGAGGTCCGCAACGACGTCGAATACGGCGGGATGCACTGGATCACGGTCGGCCCCGCCGACCAGCCCGACACGTCCATCGTCCTGTACCCGCCGGCCGCCGCCCCCGGCATCACCGACGACGAGCGCCGCACCATCGCCGAGATGATGGCCAAGGGAACCTACGCCAGCATCAACCTGGCCACCAAGGACCTCGACGGCACCTTCGAGCGGCTGCAGGCCGGCGACGCCGAGGTCGTCCAGGAGCCGACCGACCAACCGTACGGGGTCCGCGACTGTGCCTTCCGCGATCCCGCGGGCAACCTGATCCGCATCCAGGAGCTGGCGCTGAGCCGTCCGGCGATCTCGCGAGGTGAGCGAAGAAGACGCATCCGACGCAAGGAGGTGCTTCGCGATGGCTGAGAAGAACCGCGAAGAAGACCGCACGTCCGCCAGCGCACGAGCGCGAGCCGAGGGGATTCACGGCCGAGGAACGGGCCGCGATGAAGGAGCGCGCCAAGGAGCTGAAGGCGGAGGCGGCGAAAGGACCGGACGGCGGAGAAGGCCCTGCTCGCGAAGATCGCCGAGATGAAGGGGACGGATCGCGCCATGGCCAAGCGGCTCCACGCGATCGTCACGGCCGCCGCGCCGGACCTCGCGCCGAAGACCTGGTACGGGATGCCCGCGTACGCCAAGGACGGCAAGGTCGTCTGCTTCTTCCAGCCCGCCGAGAAGTTCAAGGCGAGGTACGCGACGTTCGGCTTCAGCGACGAGGCGAACCTCGACCAGGGCGCCATGTGGCCGACCTCCTGGGCGCTGACGGAGCTGACCGCCGCCGAGGAGAAGAAGATCGCCGCGCTCGTGAAGAAGGCGGTGCGCTGAGCCGATGATGGCGACGAGGACGGACACGCGGTCGCCGCGCCGCACGCAGCCGACAGCCACGACCTGATCCGCGTGCAGGGCGCGCGCGTGAACAACCTCAAGGACGTCAGCGTCGAGCTCCCGAAGCGCCGGCTGACGGTGTTCACCGGCGTCTCCGGCTCGGGCAAGAGCTCGCTGGTGTTCGACACGATCGCCGCGGAGTCGCAGCGGATGATCAACGAGACCTACAGCGCCTTCGTGCAGGGCTTCATGCCGACGCTGGCGCGGCCCGAGGTCGACGTCCTCGACGGCCTGACGACGGCGATCATCGTCGACCAGGAGCGGATGGGCGCCAACCCCCGCTCCACCGTCGGCACCGCCACCGACGCCAACGCGATGCTGCGCATCCTCTTCAGCCGGCTCGGGAAGCCGCACATCGGCTCGCCCAACGCGTACTCGTTCAACGTCCCCTCGGTGCAGGCGAGCGGCGCGATCACCGTCGAGCGCGGCGCCAGGAGACGAAGACCGAGAAGGCGACCTTCACCCGACTCGGCGGCATGTGTCCGCGCTGCGAGGGCATGGGCTCGGTCACCGACTTCGACCTGTCCGCGCTGTACGACGACAGCTTGTCGCTCAACGAGGGCGCGCTCACGATCCCCGGCTACAGCATGGACGGCTGGTACGGCCGCATCTTCCGCGGCTGCGGCTTCTTCGACCCGGACAAGCCGATCCGCAAGTACACCAAGAAGGAACTGCACGACCTGCTCTACAAGGAGCCGACCAAGATCAAGGTCGACGGGATCAACCTGACGTACGAGGGGCTGATCCCGAAGATCCAGAAGTCGATGCTGTCCAAGGACGTCGACACGCTGCAGCCGCACATCCGCGCCTTCGTGGAGCGGGCGGTGACGTTCACGACCTGTCCCGAGTGCGACGGCACCCGGCTCAGCAAGGAGGCCCGGTCGTCGAAGATCGAGGGGAAGAACATCGCCGACGTCTGCGCGATGCAGATCAGCGACCTGGCCGACTGGGTCCGGGGCCTCGACGAGCCGTCGGTGGCCCCGCTGCTCACCGGGCTGCAACACCTCCTCGACTCGTTCGCGGAGATCGGGCTGGGCTACCTCTCGCTCGACCGGCCGTCGGGCACCCTGTCCGGCGGAGAGGCGCAGCGCACCAAGATGATCCGCCACCTCGGCTCGTCGCTCACCGACGTCACCTACGTCTTCGACGAGCCCACGATCGGCCTGCACCCCCACGACATCCAGCGGATGAACGACCTGCTGCTGCAGCTGCGCGACAAGGGCAACACGGTGCTCGTCGTCGAGCACAAGCCGGAGGCGATCGCGATCGCCGACCACGTCGTCGACCTCGGCCCCGGCGCCGGCACGGCCGGTGGCGAGGTGGTGTTCGAGGGCACCGTCGAGGGGCTGCGGGCCAGCGACACGCTCACCGGCCGCCACCTCGACGACCGGGCCTCCCTCAAGGAGATCGGTGCGGACGCCGTCCGGCACGCTGGAGGTCCGCGGCGCGACGACCCACAACCTGCAGGACGTCGACGTCGACATCCCGCTCGGCGTGCTCGTGCGTCGTGACCGGCGTGGCCGGCTCCGGCAAGAGCTCGCTGATCCACGGCTCGGTCTCGGGCCGCGACGGCGTGGTGTCGGTCGACCAGGGCGCGATCCGCGGCTCGCGACGGAGCAACCCGGCGACGTACACCGGGCTGCTCGACCCGATCCGCAAGGCGTTCGCGAAGGCCAACGGCGTGAAGCCGGCGCTGTTCAGCGCCAACTCCGAGGGCGCCTGCCCCACCTGCAACGGCGCCGGCGTCATCTACACCGACCTGGGCGTCATGGCCACCGTCGAATCCACCTGCGAGGAGTGCGAGGGGAAGCGGTTCCAGGCGTCGGTGCTGGAGTACACGCTCGGCGGCAAGGACATCAGCCGAGGTGCTCGCGATGTCGGTGACCGAGGCCGAGGAGTTCTTCGGCGACGGCGAGGCGCGCACGCCGGCCGCGCACAAGATCCTCGACCGGCTCGCCGACGTCGGGCTCGGCTACCTCAGCCTCGGCCAGCCGCTCACCACGCTGTCCGGCGGCGAGCGGCAGCGGCTCAAGCTGGCCACCCAGATGGCCGAGAAGGGCGACGTCTACGTCCTCGACGAGCCGACCACCGGCCTCCACCTCGCCGACGTCGAGCAGCTGCTCGGCCTGCTCGACCGGCTCGTCGACTCCGGCAAGTCGGTCATCGTCATCGAGCACCACCAGGCGGTCATGGCGCACGCCGACTGGATCATCGACCTCGGCCCCGGCGCCGGCCACGACGGCGGCCGGATCGTCTTCGAGGGCACACCCGCCGACCTCGTCGCCGCCCGCTCCACCCTCACCGGCGAGCACCTCGCGGCCTACGTCGGCACCTGACCGAGGCCGTCGCGGACACTTGAGAGGAGTACTCCCTCGTGTCATCGCACCAGATGACCAGCGGAGCGACGTCCAGTTGCCGTCGTACGTTCGAGTCTCCAAGTCGCCGCGGCTCGCCCTCCGGAGGGATTGCCTCGCCGCCGGCCGTGGAGGCCCACAAGTGACGACGCGCGGTAACCTCGACTCGAGTGAGCCGATTGCTCGTCCTCGGCGACCTGCATTGCGACCGACGCCACCTGCGCGGCCTGGTCGAGCGCGCCGTCGTGGAACGCTGCGACGCGCTCGTCTCCCTCGGCGACCTCTACTACCTGCCGCGCGACCCGGAAGGACGCCGCTTCCTCCGCTCCGCCGGAGCCCTGCTCCGCCGCGCGGGCCTCGAGCTTCTGCTCGTGGACGGAAACCACGACGACGCGGAGGCGCTCGCCGACGCCCGCGCCCGCACTCCCGCGCCCGGGCCGGTGCCGCTCGGCTACCGCCTGCACCACCTTCCGGCCGGAACACGCTTCCGGCTTGGCCGCCTGCGCTGCCTAGCCTACGGCGGCGCGCGTCCCCTCCGGCCGCCTCGAGTCGATCGCAGCTGGTACCGGGCCGTTGCGCTCGAGCGGGTCGCCTGCGCGCGACTCGCCGAAGGTGATGAGATCGACGTCCTCTTCTGCCACGATCCGCGCACGCTCGAGCAAGGCGCGCAGGCGAAAGGCTCCTTCGCCGCGATGGCCGCGAAACTCAGGCCGGCGCTCGTCGTCTACGCGCACCAGCACCACCCGCACGTAAGCGCCACCGGACTGCCCGCCCTCGTTGGGCTCGGCTCCTTCCGGGACGGCCAGGCCTCGGCCGTCGTGCTCGACACCGCCGACACAGGCCGACTCGTCCGCGCGCTCCGCGAGCGGCAGACCACTGCTCAACCTCACCGCCGTTCACGAGCAGCATGGGCTCGGCTCCCGCAGCTAGCCTCGGACGACGTGACCGCCGATTCGCTGCGACGGTGGTGCCTGGCGAGGCCGTCGGCGGTCGAGGAGTTCCCGTTCGGCCCCGAGACCTTCGTCTTCAAGGTCGGCGGGAAGTTCTCGCTTTGACGGTCCTCGACACGCGGCCACTGACCGTGAGCCTCAAGTGCGAGCCGTCCCTGGCTGACGCGCTCCGCGCCGAGCACGCGGCCATCCAGCCCGGTTACCACCTGAACAAGCGTCACTGGATCACCGTCACCCTCGACGACTCGCTGCTCGACGAGCTGGTCTTCGAGCTCATCGAGGACAGCTACGAGCTTGTCGTCAACGAACTGCAAGACACGAGCGCGAGCTCATTCGCTCGCGCTCGCCATAGCCGAGGTCGCCGCCGGGGGCCCCCGCCGACTGGCTGGATGAGCGCCGACCGAAGAGTCTTCGCCTCCCGGCTCGTCTACACGGGCGAACACGATCAAGGGGGCGCATGCAGCCTCGCGTACTGCTCGACGGCCCGGCCATGCCCGCGACACGCCCTGACCGGACCCCGTAAACCGATCTATCTCGTGTGAGAGTCGTTCATTGGTAGGTGCAGGCTGCAACCTTTACCGCTGATGGCTGTAGACGAGGGCGCTGCCGGCTTGAGCATCGCTCGATGACGGTACCGGCCAACTCTGCGCGATTTGTTGGTGTTCGCCGGCGGGTTCGCTTGCCCAACCGATGAGTTTCCCCTGCCCCGGCCGCTACACCAGCGAAACAGCCGGGCGGGCTGGACACGAAGGCGACGGAACAGGAGCGCACCCGTGGTCATCGTTGCAGGACACATTCACCGTCGAGCCGCAGCAGCGCGAGTCCTACCTCCGGGCTGGGTGAGCATCTCCGAACGGCTCGCCGGGCAGCTGGCCGTGCTGCGATTTCGCGATCTGCGCCGATCTGGTCGACCCGGGGCCGTATCAACGGCTTCGAGCGCTGGGAGTCGCAGGCGGCCCGCGAGACCTTCCGCAGCAGCGGCCCTGAGGAAAGCGCGGCGATGCCACGGTGCCGCAGGAGTACGACATCGCCGACGTGCGGCCCTGTTCAGGGAACGCACACATGAGCTGCAGCACGGACCGTGCCATGACCGATGAGATCGGTGCCGCGGTCCGGTCGTACGAACGACGACCAAACCAACGAGAAGGGACACGCGACCATGAGACTGACGACCATCACGAACGTCTCTGTCGATGGAGTGATGCAGGGACTCGGCGGGCCGGATGAGGACCGCAGGGGCGGATTCGAGCGCGGCGGATGGGCCTTGCCGCTGTTCGACAACGAGGCCGAGACGTTCCTCGCCGAGGTCTACCAGCGCGCCGATGCGTTCCTGTTCGGCCGGCGGACCTACGAGATCTTTGCCGGCTCCTGGGGAACCGGCTCCTGGGGGGAAGATCAGGGCGACAACCCGATCGCAGAGGCGTTGAACACGAGGCCCAAGTACGTGGCATCGACCACGCTCACCGACCCGCAATGGGCGGACACGACCGTCCTCTCCGGAGACGTCGCGGCCGCCATCGGCGAGCTGAAAGCCAAGCCGGGGGGCGAGCTGCAGGTGCACGGCAGCGGCAACCTGGTCCGCTGGCTGCTCGACAACCACCTCGTCGACGAGATCACCCTGCTCACCTATCCCGTGGTCGTCGGCCAGGGCACGCGGCTGTTCCCCGACACCGGCCCGGACATGGCGCTCGAGCTGGTCGACTCGCGAGCCACTCCCAGCGGGGTAACGATCCAGGTCTACCGGCCCACCGGGCGGCCGCAGTACGCAACGGCCACGGCCGACCTGAAGCAGTGACATGAACGCGACGATGAACGGCGAGTCGCTGTGGCCGCGGCTCGCGGAGCTGCCGTTCGTGATCGAGGCGTGCGAGTACGAGCGCCTGCACGCCGTCCTCTCCCACGAGTTCGAGCGCATCACCACCCACGTGCGGCTCGCCGGCGAAGGCACCGACGGCCTGGGTGAGGACGTCTCGATCTTCCGTGAGGACGGCACCGCGCTGCACGAGACCCGCCCCGTGCTGGGGCTCGAGGGCGAGTGGACGCTGGCCGGCTTCTGCGACCACCTCGCCACGCTCGAGCTGTGGCCGGAGCCCCCGGAGTGGGAGGGGGCGCTGCGCTTCCGCAACTGGGCGTTCGAGTCGGCGGCGCTCGACCTCGCGCTGCGCCAGGCCGGCCGCTCGCTGCACGACGTGCTCGGGCTGGAGCCGCAGCCGGTGCGCTTCGTCAACTCGCTCAGCCTCGGCAAGGAGCCGTCGTTCGAGCCTCTGCGCCGGCGGCTCGCCCGCTCCCCCGGCGTGCGCTTCAAGCTCGACGCGGAGGCGACGTGGGCGCCGGCGCTCGTGGACCAGGTCGCGGCGACCGGCGCCGTGGACACGATCGACTTCAAGGGCCACTACGGCTTCGACGTCGAGGATCCGGAAGCCCTCGGTGCCCTGTACGACCACGTGCTCGCCGCGTTCCCGGACGCCTATCTGGAGGACCCGCACGACCTGCCCGAGATCGCGCAGCGGCTCGGCGATCACCTCGAGCGCGTGTCCTACGACTCGCCGATCCGCAGCGCCGAGGACATCGGCGCCACGCCGCTGGCCGCGCGCGTGGTGAACGTCAAGCCGTCGCGGATCGGCAGCCTGCGCGCCCTGTTCGAGGTCTACGCGCGCTGCGCGCGCGAGCGGCGGCCGATGTACGGCGGCGGCATGGGCGAGCTCGGCGTGGGCCGCGGGCAGATCGAGCTGCTCGCCGCGCTGTTCCACGCCGACGCGCCCAACGACGTGGCGCCGAGCGCCTACAACGAGGACGACCCGGCGGACGGCCTGCCGCCCAGCCCGCTGGCGCCGCGCCCTGCGGCCGCCGGCTTCCGCTGGGCGGCGTAGGCGAGCCCGCAGCGCTCAGTCGACCGCCGTCGTCTCCAGCAGGACGAGCGGCTGCCGCGCGGCCAGCCGCGTCACGCCGAGGCCAGGTCGCAAGCTCGGAGCGTACGCGAGGTCCGGGGCCATCCGACAGGGGGGGTGTCATTCCACAGCGGGCTGTGGGGCTGGCAGAGCGAAGTGATGGCCGCCTACGCCACTGTCGGAGGCGACGCCGCCGTCGAGCTGCCGACAGGAACCGGCAAGACCTTGATTGGCCTCCTGGCAGGCGAGCACTTCCGGGACACTGAGGGCGCTCCAGTCGCTTATCTCGCCGGCAATAAGCAACTTGCCCAACAGGTCGAGCGAGCGGGACGCGTACTCGCATTCCCCGTGGTCCGTTTCCAGGGCTCCAAGGACACCTGGGTCGCGCGCGACGTCCGCGCCTTCAACTTCGGCGAGGCGATCGGCGACGGGGGGGGGCGCGTGGTCTCCTGCCCCTCTACTCCGCTCGCCGATGACCTCCTGAACGGCGTCGAGCCCCTGCGCCCGCCGGAGATGTTGGTTTTTCCCGACAGCGCCGAGCTTGCCGCGGCCTCCCGACGAGAGGGCGTGCACAGCACAATCCCGTCGGCTGCGAACTCGTCCGAGGACACAGGCAGGACCGGTCGCCAATCGGACGGAAACCCTGAAGTCATCGCGCTCGCAGCACGCTAGTGCCTGATCACGCGGCCGGCTGGCCGCTGTAGAAGTCCGTCGCGCGCGCCGCTGCCTCCTCGGCCTCTGCGGCGTCGGTGCCTGCGGCGATGCTGGCCTCGGCCCAGCGCTCGCTGGAGAGGCTGCTGAAGTGGCGGCCCTCCTCGGATGTCTGCCAGGCCTCGACGGCCTCGCGCTCGGGCAGCTCGGCGGGGCTGGTCAGGTAGAGGGTCAAGCCGAGCACGGCCTGGTCCCAGCCGATGCCCACGGCGCCCGGGCCGAACTGGGCCCACAGCTCGTCCTCGACGTGGGCGATGTGCTCGAGGGCTAACCGCGTGCCGCCGTCGGGCTCGGGCGTAAGGCGCAGCTCGACCCACGAGGTTTGGCCGCCGTACTCCCACGTCACGTCAACGCTGTGGGGCGGCTCGCCGCGCTCGATCGTCCCGGACGCGTTGCCCTGGAACTCGTAGCGGCCGCCCGGCCGCAGGTCGCCGGAGATCGGGAGGAACCAGCGGGAGATGCGCTCGGGGTTGGTGCAGGCGTCCCAAAGATCGTCGGGCGGCGTGTCGTATACGCGCGAGACCGTGATCGTGCGAGCCTCGCCGGCCTCGAGCGTCCGGCTGCCTACCCGGCGGTCGACGCTACTGATCTGATGGACGACGTCGATCGTCGGCTACTCCTCTCGTCGGGGGTGGCGCGGAGCCGGCGTTGACGGCGACCGCGGGCGATCTCGGTGGCAAGCGCGTTCAGGTGCGGGGTCCAGAACGCGCGGAAGCGCGCGAGCCAGGCGTCGACCTCGGCAGCGGCTCCGGGTCGACGGCGTAAACCGCGGGGACCATCGGGGCGCACCGTCGCGAACCCGCTTCCCGCAAAACCCGGAGGTGCTGGGACACCGCGGGTTGGGAGATCCCGAACTCGGATCGGATGACCTCGGTGATCGCGCCCGACGAGAGCTCGCCGCTCGCCAGCAGCTCGAGAATGCGCCGCCGGACGGGATCGCCGAGGACGTCGAACGCGTGCACAAGAGGAGTATATCACGGTGAGCTTATATAAGACGTGGCTGGTAACGATCGATTGGCGCGACTATCTCCGCGATGTCGCTGCATAGCGCAACGACCGCCCCGCGCGATCGGTTCGCCGCCCCCGCCCTTGGAGGTCGTCATGCGCAGCGCGGTGGCGGGCTCACCACCCCGGGCTCGGCCGCGGAAATTTTAGGCTGGCGCCGCTACGTCGGCCGCAGCTCGCCGGCGAGGCGATCGACCTGGGCCTCGCGCGGGAATGCGAGCGCGAGCCGGTCCGCCGTACCCGGCGGGGCGCTATGCACGAGCACCTTGTCGCTGTCGAGCTGCTCGGCAACCTCGGGGTAGGCCATCGTGCTGACGAGAGTGCCCTGACCGGCTCGTCGGTGGTGTTCTGCAGCTGGTGCGCGCCGCGCGGGCCGACCGGGCAGGCGACGACGTCGCCGGGCTCGAGTTGGCGGAGTCCGTCGAGTGTCCGCAGCGTCGGCTGCCCCGCGACCACGATGATCATCTCCTCGTTGCCGTGGTGGAGGTGGAAGGCGAGCCGTTGTTCCCCGGATCGATCTCGTAGAGCGTCGCGCCGAGCCGCTCTGCACCGGCTTGCGCACCGACACGAGCAGTTCGCCCGATCAGCGGCGCTTCGGCACGCTCGACCCATCTCCGGCTGGAAAATGTTCGCCACGCCGTGAACCTAACAGTCGACTCCCGGCGCCAGCCGCGAGCACCGAATTCGTAAACAGTACAGCGTCTGGGACAGCGAGGACGCCGAGTACATCCTCGTGGCTGGACTGTGAACGACAACCTGCGTACAGCCTCGTTGCTCGATCTCGCACCAGACGACGCACCGCGGGTACCCGACGGGTACATCAGACTCGAGCACGAGCGGGCACGCGCGGGTACATTCGTGACGCAGCGGGAAGGGCCGATTTGCAGGAGAACGTGATCGCAAGTGCCCGCCCGTGCCCGCCAGTGCCGCCCTGAACCTCCAAGGTAAGGAGGGGGTCGACGGTTCGAGTCCGTCAGAGGGCTTGCAGTTCACCGAATACTTTTCAGCGGGCCGGTTCCGACAGCACGGAACTCTTCGGGGTACGCGGGTCCAGGGCCGCGAACTCGTCTGGCTAGCCCGCTCAGAAACCCTTTGAGTAAGTTCTAGGATGCTCCCGAGGTGACGCCCGGGTCCGATCGGGGGAACGATACGTCGACGGCCGCCGGCTCTCCCAAACGCGCGGGAGATGACGTGGTTGGCGAGGCGCGCTGGCCGATGGCCGGCGCAGTGCTCGCGGCGATAGTCCTGACGATCCTTCTGCCTGGCACGCTGCGCCTGGGCCCGCCGTGGGTGCTCCCGCTCATCGAAGGGGTGCTGCTCGTGGCCGTGATCGCGGCCGACCCGGGCAAGATCAATCGCCGCTCGCGTGAGCTTCGGGTGCTTTCGATCGTGCTCGTGTCGGTGCTCGTGCTCGGCGCGCTGTGGGCGACCGTGCAGCTGATCGACGACCTCATCCACGGCGGCGCGGTGACGAACTCGGCGAACGAGCTGCTCGAGGCCGGAACGATTGTCTGGGTGTCGAACAACATCGCGTTCGCCCTTCTCTACTGGGAGCTCGACGGCGGCGGCGCCGCAGCGCGCGCCCACCACCTTCCAACCCATTACGGCTTCGCATTCCCCCCGCAACTGAGCCCGGGAATCGCGTCCCCCGACTGGCGGCCGCGGTTCATCGACTACCTGTACCTAGGCTTCACGAACGCGACCGCCTTCAGCCCGACCGACGCCATGCCGCTCGCCCCCTGGGCGAAGATCGCGATGGCGGTGCAGGCGCTCGTCTCGCTCGGCATCCTCGGGCTCGTCATCGCACGGGCCGTGAGCGTGTTCTCGTAACCGTCTCCCCGATATGTCTCGTGCAATCGGCCTCGTCGCGTTTGGGTACGGTGGCGCCATGGCCGAAGTGGTCGAGACGCACGACCTCACGGCTCCCTCACAGGACGGCTGGGCGGTGGACTACCGGATCCGGCGCGAAGACGGCGAGGAGCTCCACGCCGAGGTTCGCTGCTGGGAAAAAGCCCACGCCGCTGCCGAGCGCGCAGCGAACGCCGAGGCTCTTGCGGCGATCGCGGACCGTGGCAACGCCGCTGCGCTCGAGTACGCGGAGCTGGTGGAGTCCCCGGCGACGCGTGGCGCGGTGCTGATCTCGATCTGGTTCGACCCCGCCGACGAGGGCAATCTGCGCCGTCGGGTCAGCTACGAACGCGCTCCCACATAGGTCACCCAAGGCGAAGCCTGGATGCGGCTCGGGCCGACGGGAGCGGACGTAATCACCCTGTGAGGATGATGCGGGCCGTCCTGCGCCGGTTGAAAGTAGGCAGTCCTCGACGGGCGACCACGGCGACCTACGACGGCACACACTGAGCTGAGCTGATGCAGGGATTTTGGACGGTTCTCCCGATGGCCGTCGTAATGAGCGCCGGCCCACAGATCGTCACCGCGACCTTCTTCGCGACGAGCCAGGGCGCGAAGCGGAACTCGCTCGCGTTCCTCGGCGGAGTCGCCACCGCGACGACGATCTCGGTGACCGTGTTCTTCCTGCTCGGCAGCGGCATCGCCGGGAAACAAAAGGAGGGGAAGGACTGGCTCGATTGGGTCATCATCGGCCTTCTGGTCTTCCTCCTGATCTGGGTCTTCGTCAGGCGCAACGAGAGCCAGCCGCCGAAATGGATGGGCCGGCTCCAAGGCGCCAATGCACGCTTCGCCGTGACGATCGGGTTCCTGCTCTACCTCTTGATGCCGACCGACCTGATTGCCACGGCCACGGTCGGGGCCTACATTGCACGCCAGGGCGAGCCGTGGTGGCACACGCTCGGCTTCGTCGCCCTCACCATTCTGATCGCGGGGCTGCCGTTCATCGTGCTCCTCGCCATGGAAAGCGGGCCGAGAGCACGCTCCCGAAGATCAGGGAGTGGATGAGCGCGAACTCCTGGATCGTCAACGAGGCCGTGCTCCTCTTCTTCCTCGCGATGGCGCTGTTCTAGGAGGCCGAGCGAGCCCGGAGGGGTACGACAGGGAGTCGGCGGATCAGACGAGCACGGCGCCGACTAGGGCAAGCGTTCCTGGTGGAACCTTTCCTTGTCTTCCTCCCGCCATCTCTCCTCGTAGGCCTCGGCTTCCGCGAACTCCTGCTCCGCTCGCGCTTGCGCGTCGTCATCTGCCAGAAGCTCACCCGCAGCCGTCTTGCGACGCATGGCCATGAAGGCGATGACAACGAGCGGTACAGCGACCACCGCCATGATGATCCAAGGGATCATGCGTGGCAGCGTACAGCGCTCTCGCCAGCAGGCCCGATCGCATGCGCACATCGCGTGTGGACAAGGCTGGCCTGGTTGTTGGCTTCCCGCGCGGCCTTCTGATGTGACGCCGACTTCGCTCTCCGATTCAGAGTTGGATCTGTATCTCGCTGTTCTCCTCGCGCACGTCGTAGGGTCGCACGGTGAGTTCGCCGGTGCCAGGGTTGCGTACCTGCGAAAAGACCGCGATCTCGGGGTGGTCATCGAGATCTTCAGCGGCACACCGGGAGGATCGCCCAGTTGACCGGACAGGCGGTCGTCAGTCCTCCGCCGCCTCGGCCATCGACCGCGGCGCGGGCACGTTCTCGAAGCGGACGTTGCCCGCGGGAACCATCCAGGTCATCACCTCGACCGCGAGCCGGCCCGCCCGCACCGCCGGGTCCTCGTTGCTGAGCCGGCGCGCCGTCTCGGGGTCGCACATCATGATCGAGATGCCGCGCAGGCGCTCGTCGTCCTGGTCGACGAGCGGCCCTCCGCCGATGAGGTAGCCGCGGTCGCGCAGATCGGCTCGGAAGGCGAGATGCCGATCCTGGAGCTCGGCCGCCTCCTCGTCCGTGAGCTCCGGTGCATCGGGCCGACGCACGAGCAGCACGAGCGTGTGCCGGTCGAACTGCATGCGGCGAATTAGACCAGGCTCTCGTAGAGCGCGACCGTTTGCTCGTGTCTTCGGGGGATTCAGGCGTCGGTCTTCGGTACGTAGCCGTCCGAGCGGGCGGCGGTAGAGGGGTGTACGGCTTTCGTCAGGTCGAGAATCTGCTTGGAGAGCTCGAGCAGCTGCACGTTCTGCCGGTCCTCCTCTTGCACCGTCTGCCACTGTTGGTCGGCGATGACCTGCCGTTTTCACGTCGGCGCGGTTCTGGCTGATCATCACGAAGGTCGGGAGGAAGATCGCCTCGAGCGAAACGATCATCGTCAGGAGGCCGTATGGGGTACTTCTCGACGCCGAGGCCGATCCAGCAGGCGAACCAGACGACGTGGATGTACACGAACGCCATCGAGCGGCGAAGGCTGTGATCTGTCCGGGTAGTTCCCACGAGCCCGTTGCGCTAGGGAACGAGAGTGCACGTCCGGCTCGCGCCTCCCCTCGCAGCCACCGCGATCCCGCCTGCGAGGGCGACGAGCGTCCGCCGGTCGAAGCGCGGCTCGGACGACGAACTATCGAGACGGGCTCGTCCATGTCAACGCACCGCCAGGACGCCCTTCATGCCTGCTTTCGGCATGCCCGGGCACGGTGCACAGGTAGGGGTACATGCCCTTCTTGATCGTGACGACGAGCTTCGCCGTCTGCCCGGGCTGGAGCAGCGGCGTGACCTTGCCGTTGATCTTGAAGTCGTGCGCGATGTGGCCGACGTTCTTGAAGACGAAGGTCACCTTGCCGGGCTTCGCGAGCGACTTGCTGGAGAGGCGAGAACTCGCCGCCCTTGACCTGGACCGTGGTGCCCGTCGCCGCCGGCGGCGCCTGGTTCGAGCTCGCGCCGGGGGAAGGCACCGTCTGCGTCTTCGGACCACCCGCAGGAGCGTTCAGGGAGTAGGCGACGATCTCCGGCTTCTGCCCCTTGCCCATGGGGAAGCTCGCGGCGGTGATCAGCATGTTGCCGTTGACCGAAACCGATGAATTTGTTCCGGCAGGTAGCTGCTCTCGCCAGACGATTGCGCCGGTGCTTCGGGACAACGCGATCACCTTGCCGTCGAAGGTCGTCGTGAACACGAGATCGTTCGTGACGGTGGCGTCACCGTATGGCGTATGCGGCAGCTTCCGGTCCCACAGCACCTTCCCTGTGGCCAGGTTCAGCGCAACCATCTCCCCGGTGCCCTTCGCGAACGGGCCATTCGTCGCGAGGTTTTGGGTCTTGGTCGTGAACTTCGCGAACAAGTTCGTAACCGGGACGTAGATGACCCCTTCGGCGAGCGCCATGTTCGTCTCGACGCCGCCGTAGATGCCGGGGTAGTAGAGATACGGCAGCTTCAGGTGGAGCTTGTGCTGCATCGCCAGCACGGCATCGTTGTCATGCCCGTTGTGCTTGCCGACCGGCTTCTTCCACAGCAGCTTGCCCGTGTTGGCGTTCATCACGTAGACGTAGCCCATCTTCCCCGAGTCCACGACAACCGGCTGACCGTTACGTTCTCGGCGTAGATCGGCGAGACCTGCATGTCCCAGTCGTGGAAGTCGTTCGGAAT